>JBLIMR010000011.1:0-63499 GCA_047638815.1 Gammaproteobacteria bacterium | reverse complement strand
AATTCTAAATGATACTTCAATAAATCACTATACCAAGTATTATCTTCAACAATAAATATTTTAAATCCTTTCACAAGTATATATTTTTTCAGTGATAGCTTGTACGAGTTAATTTGAAATTATGTTTGAATATAAGACTTTTTTTCCCAAAAAGAGAACTGCCTCCGGTTTCAAATTAGAAAAGTATTCAATAAAAACTCTTTATAAAACAGCTATTCTACTCAAAAAAATAAGTATTTATACTCACTAATACTTTTGTTAAATTCATATTCCCTAAAAAATACAATTTTAAAATTCCCAAATATGGAAAATCAATATCTTAATGGGAAACTAATTTAACACAAAAGAAGGTAAACAACTCATTATCTTTCAATTAAGGTGAATCTAAGTTTTGGCACAATCTTTCCGTTATTCTTAAAGAAATATTACGAAACAAGAAAAAAATTATTTCAAAACTAATTCTCATCATATTTATTTGCCTAAAAACATAACCGAATGAAAAATTTAAAAAAAGATATCAAAGCTATTTTAAGTAACCAATGCCTAACTATTGAAGAAAAGAATCACCTAAAGAGCTTATTCAAAAACTTTATTTTAAAACGCGATATTATTAATCGAAAAGCTATTGATTTTGAAGAAGAAGATGACAGCAACTGCTTTGGCACAGATAGTATTATCAAGAGATGTTGAATCTTATTGTTACTTTCCAATACAAAACCGAGAAAAAATATTCCCCAATAAATCATCCGCAGTAGTTTCCCCGGTCACTTCTCCAAGGTGATAGAGCGCCTTGCGAATATCGATAGCCAAAAGATCACCACTAAGATTTGTATCCAGTCCAGATCTCACTTCCTTTAAAGACTCATCAACTTTTTGAAGAACTTGAAAATGTCGAATATTTGTCACCAAAGTTTGGTTGGTGTCACCGATTTTTGTGCTCACTGAATCACTCAGACTATTTTTAAGTTCTGAAATTCCGTCACCATCTTTCGCGGAGATGGATAAAACAGGAATCTCAGCTGGACTAACAATCGAAACCTCAGCATCATCATCCAATTGATCTATTTTATTCAGGACAATAAAGTACTCTTGCTCATCATCTGTCACCATATTTTTTAGAGCCATGATATCCTCATTTATCTCTTCGCTAGTACTTGAAGAAATGTCAACGAGAAGAATAATGATTCTTGCTTCGTTTGCTTTTTTCACCGCACGTTCGATACCCAAATTTTCGACCACATCATCTGTTTCACGAATTCCGGCAGTATCTATAAATCGGAACAAAACACCGTCAATATCGATGATGTCCTCAATACTATCTCTTGTTGTTCCGGCTATATCTGATACCAAAGCTTTGTCATCGTTAAGTAGTGCATTGAGCAATGTGGATTTACCAGCATTAGGGGAACCAATAATAGCAACAGGAACTCCGTTTTTAATGGCATTTCCGGTTCTGAATGATTTTATCAAATCGGTGGTTTTGGCTTGAAGGGCATCGATGAGTTCGATAAGCTGTGTTCGATCTGCAAACTCAACATCCTCTTCTCCAAAATCCAACTCTAGCTCAATGAGTGATGCAAAATCGATCAATTTAGATCTGAATTCGCCAATTTCTGAACTAAATCCACCCCTCATTTGATGCATCGCCACTCGATGTGCCGCGGCACTTTCAGAACTAATAAGATCGGTGACAGCTTCGGCACGACTTAAGTCCATCTTTCCGTTGAGGTAGGCACGCATGGTGTATTCACCTGCTTGAGCGAGTCGTGCACCATTTTCGATGAGTAGATTGAAAATTTCTCTTTGAACATATGTAGATCCATGACAGCTAATTTCCACGGTATCCTCACCTGTAAACGAATTGGGGCCTTTGAAAATTACAGCCACCACTTCATCAATGATAACGTCATCTTTTTTAATCAATCCAAAATGTGCCGTATGACTCTTGGTCTCCGATATTCTTTTATTCGAGAATATTTTAGAAAAAATATTAAAGCTCTCTTTTCCAGAAAGACGAATAATGGCCAAAGCGCCCATTCCAGATGGGGTAGAAAGGGCACAGATGGTATCTTTTACATCGGGTAGATTCATTAACGATAAATTGAACGTACAAAGCTAGAGTTTATAATTACGAATTACGAATTAGGAATTACGAATTGTATATCCCTGATTTAAGCTAGTCACATAATGTATTTGGGGACAATCGGAATATGAGAATTGAATGAGTATAGTGAACAAATTAAAAGGAAACTTTACAGTTACATCGCTCAACTTTGGGTGTTATGCGCAACAAAAACTAATGTCATATTGCTTCCCTTCGAATCAATGCGACATAAAATGACACAAGACATATAAGGATTCTGGATGTGATCGGATGTTTGATTGAGATTCAGTCAGCGTTTCAGCCATATTTAACACCATGGATAACAACATGAAAATTCCTAATTCCTAATTCGTAATTCGTAATTAAATAGAGTATTTTCGCAGACTGAAAACGATATTATGAGTGTACTAGTAAATAAAGATTCAAAAGTAATAGTCCAGGGATTCACAGGAAGTGAAGGGACATTCCACGCTGGACAAATGATTGAATATGGCACCAATGTAGTTGGTGGTGTGACTCCTGGTAAAGGGGGGCAAAAACATTTAGACAAACCAGTTTACAACTCAGTGGAAGAAGCTGTGCAGAAAACTGGGGCTGATGTATCCATCATCTTCGTACCACCAGCATTTGCAGCTGATGCGATCATGGAAGCAGCCAATGCCGGAATTAAAGTCATTGTGGCGATTACAGAAGGTATTCCTGTGAATGATATGGTAAAAGTCAAGGCCTATATCGATGAAAGAGATTGTACACTTATCGGTCCTAACTGTCCTGGTCTTATCACTGCCGGTGAAGCGAAAGTGGGTATTATGCCTGGTTTTGTATTCAAAAAAGGTAGAATAGGAGTGGTGTCTAAGTCCGGGACATTGACTTATGAAGCAGCAGATCAAATCGTGAAAGCGGGAATGGGAATTAGCACAGCAATTGGTATTGGTGGAGATCCAATCATTGGAACCACTACATTAGATGCAGTGAAATTATTCATGAACGATGATGAAACTGATGGTATTGTACTTATCGGTGAAATCGGTGGTGACTTGGAAGTGAAAGCTGCAAGATGGGTAAAGGAAAATAGCAGAAAACCAGTTGTTGGTTTTATCGCAGGTGAGACTGCGCCAGTAGGTAGAACAATGGGACATGCTGGAGCGATCGTATCTGGAGAAGATGAGTCAGCCGCAGCAAAGAAAAGAATCATGAAAGAATGTGGTATTCTTGTTGTTGATTCACCTGCCTCTATTGGATCAAAAATGGCTGAGGCCATGGGTGTTAACGCTTAAAAAAATAAATCATGCAACTACTCAAGGATAAAGTAGCCATCATTACAGGAGCAAGTCGAGGGATAGGAAAAGCCATCGCTGAAAAGTTTGTGGAACAAGGTGCGACAGTTGCTTTTACATATTTGTCATCAGCAGAAAGAGCTAAAACTTTGGAAGAGGAGCTTTCTAAAAATGGTGGAGTGGCTAAAGGATTCAAATCGGATGCTTCTGACTTTGACTCAGCGCAAAAACTTGTGGATGAAGTTGTAGAAGCTTTTGGAACGGTTGACATATTGATCAATAATGCTGGAATTACACGTGATGGATTATTGATGAGAATGGGGGAAGATCAATGGGATCAAGTAATCCAAGCCAATCTTAAAAGTGTTTTTAACTTGACAAAAGCAGTAATGAGAACAATGATGAAGGCCAGAATTGGTTCTATTGTCAATATGAGTTCTGTTGTAGGCGTAAAAGGAAATGCCGGTCAGGCAAACTATGCTGCTTCAAAGGCGGGAATTCTCGGATTCACGAAATCTGTGGCGCTAGAGCTTGGAAGTAGAAATATCCGTTGTAACGCAGTTGCTCCTGGATTTATTGAAACGGAAATGACTGGTAAGCTGGATGAAAAAACTGTTGCAGAGTGGCGAAGTGCAATTCCTTTGAAAAGAGGAGGTACTCCTGAGGACGTGGCAAACTTGACATTATTTTTGGCTTCTGATATGAGCAGTTACATTACGGGTCAGACCATTAATGTTGATGGTGGAATGTTAACCTAATCAATAATAATTTGGACATAATTACAGAATATCCTTTTTGGTGGGCAATCTTTTGTTTGGCCGCAGGTATTCTGATTTCCTTTATCCTATATTATAAAGAAAAAAAACTTGATGCCGTACCATCTTGGCTAAAAGGAATTTTAGCTTTTTTACGTGGAGCAAGTATCGCCTTATTATCATTTTTTCTTCTGGGACCACTTTTACAATCGGTTGATAAAAAAGTAGAGCAACCAATTGTTGTTTTTGCCCAGGATAATTCCAGCTCTTTTATTTTTAATGGTGACTCGGCATATTACAAGACGAAATACTTAATAGAGATCGATAAGTTAAAAAGCGATCTTGACGAAAAATATGACATCGGAATGTATCAATTCGATGGTTCTATTTCTGATAACTTCAATCCTGATTTCGCTGGAGACAGAACCAATATGTCTCAGATGATCGAAGAAGTTTATAACCGATATAGCAACAGAAATATTGGAGCGGTGATATTGGCTAGTGACGGGATATATAATGAAGGCTCCAATCCTTTGTATGCAAGTAACAAACTGAAGATACCGTTTTACACGATAGCTGGGGGAGATACAACGATACGTAGAGACGTCATTCTAGAAAATGTAGCCCACAATAGATTGGCATATTTAGGCAATGATTTTCCAATGGAGATTACCGTAAAGGCCAATAAATTTAAAGGGAAGAAAACGAATGTTTCTGTAAGGAATAATGGCGCAGTTGTTTATAGCCAAACGGTAGATATCACAGATGATAATTTTCTAACGACCATTCCGGCTACTTTGAGCGCTGCTTCACCAGGGATACAAAAATTTACAGTATCAATTAAGTCCTTAGAGGATGAGTTAAGTGTGGATAACAACTATAAGACTGTATACATTGAAGTACTGGACAATAAGCAAAATGTTCTGCTATTGGCTGATCAGGTACATCCGGATATTGCGGCCATAAGATATTCTTTGGAGAACAATTCGAACTATGAAGTAGAGGTGAAGCTTGCCCATGAATTTTCAGGTGAAATTGGAGATTATAGCTTGATTATTTTGCATCAACTTCCATCTTTGAAAAGATCCATGGCGGACTTATTGAAAGAAGCCAGAGAGAAACTAAAGCCTATTTTCTTCATCGTTGGAAATGAAACGAATCTTAAAAATCTCAATTTATTGAATGCAGGAGTTAATATCATTTCAAAACAAACGGCTCTTAACGATGCGCAAGTTTCAATCAATAATGACTTCACGCTTTTCAAAGTGGAGGATGAGATAAGAGAACTATTACCCAAATTTCCACCGTTACAAACCCCTTTTGGAGAAATAACACCAGCCAACTCTGCAGAGATTCTTCTCAAGCAAAAAATTGGAGTAGTGACTACGGACTATCCTTTATTACTATTTAATGAAGTTAATGGAAATAAGAGTGCAGTCTTGATGGGAGAGGGGATATGGCGATGGAGATTATTTGACTTCTTAGAAAATGATAGCCACGAAAATTTTGATGCCTTTGTCCTTAAGATGGTTCAGTATATGGCCGCCAAGGAGGATAGAAGCTTTTTTAGGGTTTACAATGAAACCAAGTTTGATGAGGGAGATAATATTTATTTCGAGGCCGAACTTTATAATAAAGCTTATGAATTGGTAAACGATCCCGATGTTAATGTTGTCATCACAGATGAAGATGGCGCGGAATTTCCATACAGTTTTAGCAGAAGAAATGGACAATATATTCTGAATGTAAATGGGTTGGGTCCTGGGGAGTACAGTTTTAGTGCATCAGCAGATTACAACAGAAACGCCTACAAAAGATCCGGAGAGTTTAGCATTACTGAAGTGGTGGTTGAACAAACCAATACCACTGCCAATCATCAGTTGTTATATAACCTATCTGAGAGCACAGGTGGCAAGATGTATTATCCAAATCAACTTAAGGAATTGACGGATGAGATATTGAACAAAAAAGAAATAGCACCAGTAAGTTACAGTACGAAAAAGCTATCAGATTGGATCAATTTAAAATGGATTTTCTTTGTTCTGCTTGTGTTACTATCAACAGAGTGGTTTATCCGAAAATATAAAGGCGCCTATTGATAGGCGATTATTCTTTACCTTTGCTTTGTGACCATATCGGGCACATCTAATATTAAAAAACAAACACACAAATGGCACAATTTAATCAAACAGGTCAGCAGATACCTAAACTCCCAACGGGATATATTATTTTAGGAGCAATAGTACTAACGGCACTATTCTTTGGTAGTAGAATGTTTAAGAATATTCAACCTGGTCATGCTGGATTGGTATACGAGACATTGAAAAATGGTATCGATATCGAAAAACCACCCTTAACACAAGGCCTTAACTATATAGCACCATGGAATAAGGTTATAGATTATGAAATAAGACAAAGAGAAAATACAAGGAACATGACGGTCCTTTCATCCAATCTTCTAGATATAAAATTGGACATGACTATTTTCTATCAACCAATCTTGGAAGAGTTGGCAGAATTGGAAACGACAAGAGGTTCGACATACGAAAAGCGAATTATTGAACCTGCAATGTTTGCAGTAACAAGAGAAGTTATAGCCAAATATTTGCCGGAAGAGATTAACACTACAAAAAGGGAACTGATTCAAGAGGAGGTGAGATCTCAAATGGAAATTAAGCTGGGAATTAATCATCTACAACTAAACGATATCCTAATTCAGAATATTGAGTTGCCAGCAAAGTTGAGAGCCTCAATTGAAAAGAAACTTCAAATGGAGCAGGAGTCTCAAGAGTATGAATTTAGAATTCAGAAAGCTGAGAAAGAAGCACAAAGAATGAAAATTGAAGCGAAAGGGATTCAAGAATTTCAAAACATCGTAAATAAAAGTATCACTCCACAGTTATTGAAATGGAAGGGTGTTGAAGCAACAGAAGAATTGGCGAAATCACCTAACGCCAAAGTTGTTATTTTTGGTGGTGGAGAAGGAGGTCTTCCAGTAATTCTGGATACAGGAGGAAACTAATTCGATTTAAAGATTTGAAAATGGGTCAATTTGAAAATTATTTTTAATTTTCAAATTGACCCATTTGTTTTTTACAATAATCTGTCAGAAAATCTATGCCTCGCACTTACAGAAGCTCAAGGAGCCAACGTTCAAGAATTAATTTCTATTGATCAAGGAAAATTCGATCTAGTTAAATCTTTAATTGAGATAGCTACATTTTCAAATTGAACGAATCTTCAAATTGAGTTATCAAATTTTCAAATCAAGCTAATCTTCAATTCAATTAGAGATGGATCACTTCATCGTATGCCGCAGCGGCAGCCTCCATAATGGCTTCACTCATTGTTGGATGTGGATGAATTGTTTTAATCAATTCGTGTCCTGTAGTTTCAAGCTTACGTAAAGCAACGATCTCAGCGATCATCTCAGTGACATTACTGCCAATCATGTGTCCCCCTAAAAGCTCACCGTATTTAGCATCAAAGATTAATTTCACGAATCCATCTTTATGGCCTGCAGCACTCGCTTTTCCTGAAGCAGAAAAAGGAAATTTTCCAACTTTTATATCGAAACCAGCTTCTTTAGCTGCTTTTTCGGTCATACCTACAGAAGCTACTTCAGGAGAACAATATGTACACCCTGGTATGTTACCATAATCAAGTGGTTCAGGATCTTGACCTGCAATTTTTTCTACACATATAATACCTTCCGCAGAAGCTACGTGTGCAAGAGCTGGTCCAGCTGTTACATCACCAATAGCAAAATATCCAGGGATGTTTGACTCATAAAACTCATCAACGATTACCTTCCCTCTGTCCTGAGCAATTCCTACAGCTTCAAGTCCAAGATTTTCAAGATTAGTCTCTATTCCAACAGCAGAAAGAACAATATCACATTCAATCGTTTCTTCTCCTTTTTTAGTCTTAACTGTTACAGTCGCTCCAGTCTTACTGGTTTTAACTTTCTCAACAGATGAGTCAGTCATAACCTTGATGCCTTGCTTTTTGAAAGAACGGCCAAGTTGCTTACTTACTTCCTCGTCTTCAACAGGAACGATAGTTGGCATAAATTCTATAAGCGTTACATCTGTACCCATTGCATTATAAAAATAGGCGAACTCACTACCAATTGCACCTGAGCCAATGATGACCATTTTTTTAGGCACCTTTGGAAGTGTCATGGCTTCTCGGTATCCAATTACTATTTTTCCGTCTTGTGGTATATTTGCTAAAGAACGAGATTTAGCACCAGTCGCTACCATTACATTCTTTGCTTCGTAGGTGGTCTCTTTGTCTTTGTCATCTGTCACAGAAACTTTTTTACCAGGGAGTACTTTACCGTATCCCATCAAAACATCGATTTTATTTTTTTTCATAAGGAATTGAACACCTTTACTCATTCCTTCAGCGACACCTCTGCTTCTTTTTACTACTGCTGAGAAATCGACTTTACCTTTCGGAACGCTAATTCCATAATCAGCAGCATGATTAACGTATTCAAAGACATTGGCACTTTTAAGTAATGCTTTAGTTGGGATACATCCCCAATTCAGGCATATTCCACCCAATGATTCCTTTTCGACCACAGCTGTTTTCAATCCCAACTGTGAAGCGCGTATTGCGGCCACATATCCTCCAGGGCCACTGCCAATAATAATTAAATCGTATGTCATATTTTATAGAAATTTTTCAGTTCAATCCAATAGGATTTTGATCCGCGAATTTAAATATAAATTGGGCAGTATCAATAAAAAAAGCCACTCCGAATTAACGAAGTGGCTTTATAATAAAAAGTTATTTTCTAATATTATCTATTAACTACAACATTGAAAGTACTTTGTTTACCATTAGCAAATACAACATTGAAAACGTAAGTTCCATTTGCGATTGCCGCAACATCCACTTCTAAAAAGCTAGAATACACATTCTCTTGTTGAGCAGAAACCAACTGACCTTGTAGGTTCATGATGTTAATAGTTGCATTACCTCTATATTCAGTAGGGAAAGGAATATTCACATACTCATTCGCTGGATTTGGGTAAGGAGTAATGTCAATCTTATTTGATATTTCATCAACACCTACCTCAAAGTCAGTAGTATTAACTGAGATAGCAGGAGCTAAATCAGCACCGAAAAGTAATGGGAATGATTCAGCATCATCCCAAAAAGGGAAGATAGGTCTTTGATTTAATTCAACTGTTTGAGTATAATCAGTGTTATTGTCATAACCTAGTTGTAAACCATCATTTTCATGAGTTATACAAAAAGCATATCTTACATCGTCTTCTAACTCAATTGGTTCATCAAAGTTTATTATGATAAGAGCATCATCATCACCATCACTAAAGGTATAACCCTCAGAATCCAATTGATTAAAATCTTCGAAACCAGTTCCAAGACCTTCATCAGCATCTAACCACTCATTAACAGAAATTTCAATATCAAAATCTGCAATAGTCTCTGTGAAATGAGTACCTGTTACTGAAAAACCTTGAATTGCAATTTCAGATGCATTTGGATCTTCAAACATAATGCAATAGTTCTGAGCTCCAGCAACAGTAGCTGGGCTAGTGTAATTCGTAGGATTTGCTTGATTTGCTGAGTTTAATCTTGCGTAAGAAAAAACATCTCCAAGTTCAAACAATGCAGGGCTAATGTTATCGGCTGTAAAACCATCTTCGCCTGTTCCAGAAACAGTATAGTTCATATCGTAATCACCAGCGCTATAGTTATCTTGAATAAATGTAGGTAGCATTACGAAAACACTGTCACCAACAGGAATAGTCAAGTCATCACTATTTTCACTGTAAATACTACTTCCACCGAAGTCAACATTTAGATTTAGTACACCTGCAGTTTCTTCACTTTGACCAAAGTTATATACCCAGGCCCCAGTTTCGATTGAAAACTCATCACTAGTAGTATTCAAAGCTGCAATTAGTCCATAAGAAGATGATCTTAGAACTCCACCTTTTGTAAGACGTAGATTGTTTTCAAAAAATCCGTTAAGATTTCCAATTGTTGCTGAAGCACCATTACATGCAGCAACTGCATCATGAATTACTGAACCTGTTGAGTTAGAAACCATAATTACTGGAATAGTAACACTGATTCCATCAGCACCGCCACCCATTGGAACAACTCCTGGAGAATGATTAACGATAATACAAGCAATTGCACCTTCGTTTTGAGCTTGAAGAGCTTTGAATCCGAATTCACAAGCACCTCTATAAACAACAGCAATCTTTCCGACTAGATCAGCACCGTTTGTCAAAGCTTCACAAGCCAATGAATCAGTACCCATACACATTTCACCAACAATAACATTTGCAGGGTCAGACATGTCTGGAACGGACCAATCCGTGCCGGGATCAGCAGCTAGAGTCTCATAACCTCCAGTAATGTCGGCAGGAGAGTCAACAAAGAAGGATACTTGAGCATTTGTAATAGCGGCCACACATAGCATGAGACCTAAAAAGAGTATAGATTTTTTCATATTTAGAATATTTAGAGTTTAACTTATTACTACAAATATAATTCAATTTTCCATAAACCATTGTTTCCAAGCACCAAAATAAGTAAGATTCTGGATTTATATAATACGTTTTAGGTTTTCAATTTTCATGTAATTTAGAAACTTAAGTCCTAGAGAAGAAGCCTTAAGCAAAATCGATTGATTGTCTGAATCAAATCATAACCATAATAGAAAATGAAAGTGTCCGAAAGGGGACTTATTAGAATCGTTATAATACCATTAATGTGAAAGTCGAAGGGTTAGGTTTAAAACTTTTTCTCGTTGAACATTTTGTATTAAAAGGATGCCCAGAATTGGACTTATTCAATTTCACTTACTTACGCTCAGCATAAACCTCTCGTCCATAAATAGACTAAAAGAAAGAGTGCCCAGAACTGGACTCGAACCAGCACGCCCTTGCGAGCACAGCCCCCTCAAGGCTGCGTGTCTACCAATTTCACCACCTGGGCAGGGTTCTCCTTTTCGAGAAGATGCAAAAAAGCATCGTGATTAAATCCGTCTATCTATTATCAAGACAGCATGCTCAACTTAAGTTGAGTTACAGACCTCTGCTTTAAAAAAGGTCTAAATGAAAAAAAAGTGTCACCAATAAAGATGACACTTTTTGTGACCCGACTGGGGCTCGAACCCAGGACCCTCTCCTTAAAAGGGAGATGCTCTACCAACTGAGCTATCGGATCTAATTCCGTTTTTGGGAGTGCAAATATACAGGCAATTTGAATATTACCAACTGATTCAAATTATTTTTTTTATAATCTTTAAAACTTGTCTTTTTTTGGTGAAAACGTTATCTTTTTATTCAACGATAGGATACCGTTTAAATGGCTTAGTTCTGTCAAAGAGGTATCTATATGTAATAAAAGTTCTATCAACCTCAGCACCCAATCGTTCAGAAACCATTATCATCTTCGGATTAAAATCTCCAATCCATGTTAAGATGATAGAATCATACCGTTTTAATGGAACTACATTTTCTCCGAACCAAGCAATTAGTCCACCTTCCAATCCCTTTCCTTGCCATTCTTTAACAACACCGAAAACAATACCAACCATAGTTTTAGGCGTTCCTTTCTTTATGTGATAGAGAAACTTCAGTTTGCCCCACAGATTCAGATTGCCATTTACATGCTTGAAAATTTCATTTAGCTCAGGAATGTTGACATAGAAAGCAACAGGAATTTTCTTATGATAAATAAAAATAATAATCCGTTTATCCATGATTGGCTTCAAAGATTTGGCGATTTTCAAAGCAGCATCTTCCGTCATTTCTTTGTGATCTGCATGCCCAAGCCAGGCTCCATTTAACACAATCCTGAAATCATGGGCAATCTGTTTAGTGCTTTTCCCCCTCACATCCGTAATTTCAAACTCAGGATCCTTTATCATTTGATTGTACTTCCTGTAAAAGATGGGCTGTGGTCGAAGATAAATGTCTCTTTTGAAAACATATTGCTCATAATATGTTTGAAATCCATATTCTTCAAAGTACTTTTGATAGTAGTGTGGATTATAATTCATTCCGTATGAAGGATTGTCCGTAAAATTTTTCACGAGCAGTCCCCAGAATTGATTTTTTTCTCCAAAGTTAATTGGACCATCCATGGCTTCAATGTCTCTCTCTTGGAGCCATTTTTTTGCGGTATCTAATAAGGCAAAAGCAAAATCTTTATTCTCGATACTATCGAAGAACCCAACTCCACCAGTGGGTTGATCTGACTTTAATTTTGTCTTTGGATTGATGAATGCGGCAATTCTTCCAACGGTATTTCCTGTATCATCATAGAGTACCCATCGAGTCGCATCTCCATTTTTAAACAGCTTGTTTTTCAGAGGGTTAAAAATTTTCTGAATATCCTGTTTGATATGAGGGATCCAATTCAAATCATCCTTATAAACGACCCTGGGTACTAGGAAGAAATCCGATTCATCTTCCTTGCTTTTTACTTCAGTGATTTTCATTTATACAACAACAGTAATAATTGATTAATGGTTATATTTGTCATGGACAAAACTAAGTATTTAATGGCTTTAGTGTTAATGGGATATATGGGCAGTGGTAAAACTAGTCACTGCAAGCGTTTGGCCAACAGATTGAAAGTGCCAAGATTTGATCTTGACCTAGAAATTGAACGCTTTGCAAAGGCTTCAGTTTCAGAGATTTTCGCTCAATCTGGCGAGTCAGTATTTAGAGATCTTGAGCAAAGGATGTTACGTAAAGTACTGAATGATGAATTTAAAGTTCTTGCGTTGGGCGGAGGGACACCTTGTTTTCATGATAACATGGCGGTAATTAAAGATAGGGCTTTCTCAGTTTACTTAAAAATGGAACCTAAATTGGCATTCAAGAGATTGAAATTTGCGAAAATTGGAAGACCATTAATTGAAGAGAAGGGAGATGAGGAACTAGAGAGTTTTGTTAAAAAGCAAATAGAAGAAAGAGCTCCTTTTTACAACCAAGCGGATATGATAGTAGATGCGGATAAAATTAACGCAGCAACTCTGGATAAAATCAAAGAAGGCTATGATGACTGGGCGGAAAAAAAGTTTCAGCTTAAGTAAGCCATATCATTGTTCTTGTTAAATTCTACAGATACGTGTTCTTTAAGATTGGTTGATAATGTTAAACCAACATAGTCAGCCTTTACGGGGAATTGGCGATGGATGCGATCAACCAATACTATAGTGGCCACTTGTTTCACCTGAGATTTCATTATATGGCATAAGGAATGCATTAGCGTGCGGCCAGAATTTAAAACGTCATCGATGAGTATGACCACTTTATTATGCAATGATTTTTCATCAAACGAAAGCGAAGGTTCTTTTTCGTATGGATTTTCTTTGTTAATAGTGATGTGACCAGTTTGAACTTTAATAGACGAGCACTTTGATAATTCTTCGCTAATTCGTTCAGCCAATATTTTTCCTCGTCCAGAAATACCTATGATGACGAGAGACTTTTCATTGTAAAAATCTTCAATTAATTGGTGTGCGAAACGTTGAATTATTCGATTAATTCTGATGTTATCTAATACAATCGTCCTTTTATTCATTTTTCAAAGATAGAGTTTGCCCGGGATAATAATCACATCATTTTTCCAGCTATAAAAATTTTCTCAATAAGGTTTTCGCCAAAACTATAGGGTAGATATGAAGCTGAAGGAATGTTTTTGGTAATAAAGAAATTTGCTTTTTTACCCGGAGTAATACTACCGAGTTCATTCTCCAGCTCCAACGCAAAGGCTCCATTTATAGTTGCTGCATTGATTGCTTCCTCGGGGGTCATATTCATTTTGATACATCCCAGAGAAACTACCAAACTCATATTTCCTGAAGGGCAAGATCCTGGATTGAAATCAGAAGCTAGAACCAATGGTAAGCCAGCATCAATAATCTTTCTTGCCGGAGTATATGGTATACTAAGGAATAGGGAACAACCGGGAAGAGCTACCGGAATGGTATTACTGTTAACGAGTGCTTCCAAATCTGAATCTTCAAGAACTTCTAGGTGGTCCACCGATAAGGCATTATTTTCAATGCTGGCTTGTATCCCGCCTATGCTATAAAACTGATTTACGTGAGTTTTTCCTCTCAATCCAAATTTGGCACCAGCTGCTAGGATTGCATTTGTATCATCAACCTCGAAATATCCTTTTTCACAAAAAACATCAATGTAGTCAGCTAAGTTTTCTTCAGCAATAAGCGGCAGCATGTCGTCTATTACATGTTTGATATAATCGGTCTTGCGGTTTTTATATTCCTTAGGTAGGGCATGAGCTCCAAGGAAGGTTGATTTAATGGTTAAAGGATGATCTTTTTTCAGTCTCTTTATGACTCTTAACATTTTCATTTCGGCCTCGAGAGTAAGTCCATATCCACTCTTGATTTCAACTGCACCAGTACCGGTATTCATGACCTGGTTCAGTCGGTGCCATGCTTGATCATATAGCTCATCCTCACTTGAAACGGATAATTTTTTTGCACTATTTAAAATACCACCACCATTAGCAGCAATTTGCTCATAGGACATGCCATTAATTCTATCCACAAATTCACCTTCTCTATTTCCAGCATAAACAATGTGCGTATGGGAATCAACCCATGAAGGATAAAGGCTCCCTCCATTTGCATTTACTTTTTCGTAGTCAACAAATCTTGTTTCGTCATAAGGCATATTGCCATATTCCTCAATTAAGCCATTCGATATGCTCAACCAAGCGTTTTCCAGAATTGGCAACTTCTTCATTTCTTTACCTCCAATAATTCCAATTGTTGATTGTCGAACTTGAACCAAGTGCTTAATGTTGTGGATGAGTTTTTTCATTAAAATTAATTTTCATTTCAAAGTAACAAATTTCCTCGGGCATAAAACCATAATCCAAGGTAAAACTATTTGTATATCCTCCCGAGATTAGACTAAATCTCGATTTCTCGATTCGATAATTATTCACATACTTAATTATGGGGTTCGATGCATATTTAAGCACTTCAAGCTTCGTCATTCTACAATAACAATATTCAACTATATTTGTGAATATGGCAGGGAGCATTTACGGAACTGTTTTTCGACTTTCAACGTTTGGAGAATCACATGGGAAATCTATTGGTGGAATAATTGATGGTTGTCCATCAGGATTCATCATTGATTTTGATAAGATTCAGAATGAATTGGACCGCAGGAGACCTGGACAATCAAAGATAAGTACTGATAGAAACGAAGAGGATATTTTTGAGATCCAATCAGGGATATTTGAAGGTAAAACAACGGGTACTCCAATTGCGTTTATCATTAAAAATAAAGATGCGAGATCAAAGGACTACGGCAACATCAAAAGTACTTTTAGACCTTCTCATGCAGATTACACCTATCAAGAAAAATATGGGATAAGAGATTATCGAGGTGGTGGAAGGTCCTCCGCTCGTGAAACTGCTGTTCGTGTTGTTGCTGGTGCAATTGCAAGACAGTTTTTGGAAGAGAAGGGGATTCGCATATACTCATGGGTACATCGGGTTGGTGATATTGCCATAAACGTTAGCGATGATTCATTGGATTTATCAAAAATCGAAAGCAATATTGTGAGATGTCCAGATGCCCAAACCGCGGAATTGATGATTGCTAAAATTACGGAGTTCAAAGACCTTGGAGATAGTTTGGGAGGAGCTATAAAATGCATGGTTAAGGGAATGCCTGTAGGTTTAGGCGAGCCCGTTTTTGATAAATTGAATGCTGAATTGGCAAAAGCTATTTTTAGTATCAATGCGGTAAAATATATGGAGATTGGCGCTGGAAAGGCTGGGACCTTCAAAAGTGGCTCTCAACTTAACGATGAATTTATTTCAGATGGGGAGAAGGTCTCAACAAGTACCAATAACTCAGGAGGGATTTTGGGAGGAATTTCCAATGGTGAGGATTTAATATTTGAGACTGGTTTTAAACCTGTTGCAACTATAATGAAAGATCAAAACACCATCAATATGGGTAAGGAGGCTGTGGTGATTAAAGCTGAAGGAAGGCACGATCCTTGTGTGTTACCAAGGGCGGTTCCAATCATAGAAGCTATGACGGCTATGTTATTAATTGATATGTTTCTAAGAGACAAAACAACTAAATGGATCTAAAGATTTAACACGAAATTATATGAAAAAGTTAGCATTACATTGGAAGATTTTATTGGGAATGGTTGTTGGAATCATTGTTGGATTATTGATGAGTAATTTAGATGGTGGGAAGGAAATTGTTCAGGATTGGATCAAACCCTTTGGTAAAATATTTATCAATTCATTGAAATTAATTGCTGTCCCACTTATTCTTGCATCTCTAATTAAAGGTGTTTCAGATCTAAAAGATATTTCGAAACTTTCTAAGATGGGAGGGAGGACAATAGTTATTTATATCCTAACAACAATACTGGCGGTAAGTATCGGGTTGGTGTTGGTGAATGTCATCAAGCCAGGGAACTCCATTACTGAGCAAACTCGAATCGAAATGACGCAAAACTATGCTGATGATGCGGCTAAATATCAGAAATCTGCTAAATCGCAACAAGCTTCAGGACCTCTCCAGGCCCTTGAGGATCTTGTGCCTTCGAATATCGTCTCAGCTGCGAGTAACAACAGGAACATGTTGCAAGTAATATTTTTCGCCATATTTTTTGGTATTGGTATGATTCTGATAAAAGAAGAAAAAGCGGCTCCCGTCAAAGGTTTTTTCGATGGATTCAATGAAGTCATCCTGAAGATGATCGACCTCATAATGTTAGCTGCACCTTTTGGGGTCTTTGCTCTTTTGGCTTCTTTGGTTGTTGAGTCTCCCAGTATTGATCTGTTCAAAGCATTAGCCTGGTATGCATTTACAGTAGTGCTTGGATTGTTTCTTATGATCGTTTTGTACAATATATTGGTTTATGTTTTTACCAAAAAGAAACCCAAATTTTTTATGAATGGAATTGGCCCCGCTCAACTTTTAGCTTTCTCAACAAGTTCTAGTGCTGCAACTTTACCAGTTACGATGGAAAGGGTTTCCGAACATCTAGGAGTAGAGGAGGAGGTGAGTAGTTTTGTTCTTCCAATTGGAGCTACTATCAACATGGATGGGACAAGTCTTTATCAAGCTGTTGCGGCAGTTTTCATAGCGCAAGCTTTTGGTATCGAATTGAGTTTTGCAACACAATTGGGTATAGTAGCAACGGCTACTTTAGCATCTATTGGTAGTGCGGCCGTACCAGGCGCAGGTATGGTTATGTTGGTTATTGTTTTAGCCCAAGCGGGAATTCCTGAGGCTGGATTGGCTTTAATATTTGCTGTGGATAGACCATTGGATATGTGCAGAACCACTGTTAATGTAACAGGTGATGCTGCGGTTTCAATGTTGGTGGCAAATTCTATTGGTAAATTATCTGATCCTAAAGTAAAGGAATGGGATGATAACTATGCTAAAAAATAGATAGGAATTAATCTAGAACGGTTTCCATGTTCCAGGTATGTGCTGCGATGGCTTCGTCATTTTTAAAGTAGAATACGCCTCCCCATCTATGTTCAACCTTACGGTAATCTGAACCTTTACCATTTTTGACAACTACTCTTCGGGTGATTTTCTTGCCGTTTTCATTCAGAATTTCTTCCGTTATACCATCCGGATAAGAATCAGCTAATTCTTCTGAAAATTCCTCAACCGTCATCTTTGGTACTTCTTCTTCCTTAACAACAACTGCAGGAATATTGCCAACTGCCAATCCAACTTCGGCCACTTGCGGTTCATCAAATTTAGGGGCAGGTGGAAGACTGTCGATTATTTTTTTTTCTTCTTCCCTATACGCTGCAGCAACACGATCAGCTTGGGTTGTGTCTTCTTCAGGTTTCAATTCAGGTGTTTCAGGTACTTCCGACTCAGTAATTTCAGGTACTTCCGACTCAGTAATTTCAGGTTCTTCCACTTCTTCCACATAATTCAACATGGCCAACTGAACGTCTGCGATCTTAACTCGTGGGTACACATTAATAGGACGTTTGTTAGAGGCAGTTTCATATTTCTCAATAGCTTCTTCAAATTGATTGTCACTAAATAGTTCATGACCCTCATCCATCAATGATTGATAGGCCGTGTCATTTTTAGCTGCTTTCGCTTCCTTCTTAGCTTCTTTGGCTTTCATTTTACCAGAAGAACTGCCATATTTTATTTGACCGAAAGTAACAGTGTTACCTAGAAATATAGCTAGAATAAGAATTACGCACTTTTTCATAATTATTGAATTGATACAATTGTTCAGATTAACACACAATTATACGCACATTTCAGGCCAAAGACCGCAGAAGGCGGAGGTTTTAGACGAAGTGTATGTTTTCCGTAGTAAATCATACTTTTTACAAGCCGAATATATTGAATAAGAGGATATGCGATTATTCTAATAAGTCTTGCCTGTAGTGGTAAACATTGATATTTAATGTTGTTTCATCGTTGGAAAACGATCATTGAGCTAATAAATGGGTATTTGCGAAATATACCAGAGAACTTTCTTGTTATTTAAATCAGAAACCAACGTTATTTTGTGAAACTAGATAGCGTGCAAATCCATTAAATTATGAAAAAGCTAATATTATTTACCGGTTTATTGATGCTCATTTTGACATCTTGTAGTCAGGAAGAAATCAAGAGGTTAGAAGCTGAGAGAGCAGCAAGTGTTGTTGTAGCGGGAGACAAGAACAACCAAATTAATCACCTTCTTGATGAATTGGTTTATATAGGAGATAATCTACAGTCAATTAGAGAAAGACAAGGGATTTACTCGACATTAACGATGGATGATAATGCTGAAATAGAGTTTTCAGAAACCCCTGAAGATAAAGTGAAATCGGAAATTGAAATGATCGATTTTCTGATGACGAATAATCTGGATAGAATTGCCTCATTAGAAAAGAATCTGGAAAATAGTGGAAGTGAAGTAAGCCAGGTTAGGAAGTTGTTGGCAAATTTCAAAATAGAAGTTAAGTTAAAGGGAGAAGAAATTCAGTCCCTAAAAGATGAGATTGTGAATATGGAAGGAGAGTATGCACAACTCATGGATGAACATATGAATAGTCAGATTTTTGTAGAATTGCAAAATAAGCAGCTTGAACTAAAAGAAAATGAACTTAATGAGGTTTACTTTGTTTACGGATCCAAGACAGAACTGATTGAAAATAATATCATCCAGAAGAAAGGGGGGGTGTTGGGTTTAGGTGCAGTTAATGTGTTAAAGGAAGATTTCAATAAAGAGTACTTTACAAAAGTAGATTTGAGACAATTGGATAAAATTGCCGTAACGGGCAAGCAAGTGGAAATTCTAACAGAACATCCTAGCACTACATATAATTTGCTTAAAGATGATAATGATATAGTGAATGAGCTGATGATAAAGGACAAGGACGAGTTTTGGGCCGGAAGCAATTATTTGGTTATGTTAACTAAGTAGAAATCACCTGTTAGTAACTTTATTGAAGAAGAGCGTTCCTTGGGGCGCTCTTCTTTTTCTTTGATTAGTGAATTAACACTAAAACTTAATGAGAAATTTTCAAAAGATATTTACTGGGCTACTTACTATATTGATCATCACTATTGCATTTTCCTGTGCGAAGGATGAAAAGAATAAAGGTTGTATGGACATTGCTGCTGTGAATTATGATAGTATGGCAGAAGAAAGTGGCACATGCGAATATGAACAAACGGAGTTATCCATTTTCGAGAATGGCACCTATGGTTCTTGGAATGGGTATGGGATGACTTTTTTACCATGTCTTGGAAGCTTTGAGATTGTTCCATTAAGTGATGGAGGAAACGGAATGGCATTAGTGACCGATGAAAATGGATTCTTCTATGGTTTCTTCCAAACTGATAACGTCAATGAAGGGAGGTATTTTTCAACAGTAAATTCTAAACTTTATTTCGAAGCAAGAATTCCTAATTTGAGTATACAAGATACCATTAACATATTTATCCGAGGTCAAGAACCGGAAACGGCTGGCTCATGCATGGATGTTTTAGCTAGTGATCGGCAGTTACTAAAAACAGAAGACCTTACAAATCAAATGGAAGCGGTTTCATTTAATTTATTATCCTTTGAAAATCTTTATCTCCAAAACGTTGGTGTTTTGGTTGGCTTTGCATTTGAAGCTGCTCCTTCCGACACTCTGATGATTATAAATAATGTAGCTTGGAGAAACTACTAGATACAATAAGTCACATGAAAATAACCAAATTAATTTTAATCGCAACCGCAATATTTGTGGGAAGTTTAAACGCCCAAGACCTTGTCAAAAATGTAAGCTTTGAACATGATGGGGTAGCACCAAATAATTTTGACGGAATCCATTTAGCAACTGGCTGGGATAACGCCAATGGAGGCACGGTAGATTTATATTCATCGTCAGCTAGTAAATCAACGGTGGGTGTACCTAATAATTATCAAGGAATGCAAGCAGCATATGATGGAAACAGTTACGCTGGGATTATTGCTTATCAAGATGATAAAGTATATAGTCTTAAAGAGAGTGTTATGAATATGAGTATGACTGCCGTTGATGGTTATCAAAAATATTCTGAATACATTCAATGCAAATTAACTCAACCATTGGTTGCTGGTAAGAGATATAGAATTTCGTATCAAGCAAGTCTATCGGATAGAAGTACTAGAGCAGTTTCTAATTTAGGTGCAGCGGTAACGACAGAAGAAATAATGCAAAAGAGCAATGCTTTTATCAATGTTGAGCCAGCGTTTGTATATCCTGATGTAGTAACAAATAAAGAAGGTTGGAGCGAGATTTCGGGAATATTTACGGCAAAAGGCGGAGAGAAGTTCATGACCATAGGAGTTTTTGGTAGTGATAATATGCAAAAGAAAAAACTTTCAGAAGCAGATGCTCCCGATTATAAAAGAGCATACTACTACATTGATGGATTAGCAATGTTGCCCGATGAAGGGGTCGATTTTAACAGAATTCTTAATGGGGATAATGTTGTGCTTACAAAACTTAATTTTGATCTAGGTAAATCAACCATTAGATCAGAATCTTACCCTCAATTAGACAAATTCGCTCAATGGCTTAAATCTCATAATAATGTCGGTGTAAGCATTGACGGTCATACGGATAAATCAGGTTCTTCTAATGCCAACCTTACATTATCAAAAGAGCGTGCGGAATCTGTTAAGGCATATTTGATGAGCAAAGGCGTGACCTCAAATTTATTTACTAGAGGTTTTGGTGATAGCCGACCACTGGTTAAAGGAGGAAGCGATGTTAATGAGAAAAACAGGCGCGTGGAGATCTCTTTGAATAAGTAAAACTAAAACATTGATTAAAAAGCGGACTCGTAGGTCCGCTTTTTTTTTGTGCTAAAATCGGGCGTACACTTTTAAATTGAGTATCCTAGACGTAAGATTATTCGGAATAGAATATTGCAAACCATTTGTTGCTCTAAACCAAGTGAAGGACTGAGCATTGTTGATGTTAAGTAGATTAAACACTTCCAATGATACCCATGCTTCCTTAATGCCTCGATACCACTTTTCTGAATCGCTCGCTCTATTCTTTGAATTTATTAATTCTTTTGTAAAACCGATATCCACTCTTTGATATGGCTTACTTCTCTCCACATCTTTGTACCTATCAAATCCCGGAGGTCCGAATGGAAGACCAGAATTGTAGTTGAGATTTAACTGAACTTTATAGCTCGGATTCATTGGTAATTCATCTTGAAAGAAAAGACTGAAGCTTATTCTTTGATCGGTAGGTCTTGGAATAAAGCCTGGAAAAGTTGTTTCTGTGTATGCTATTTCTTGGTCGCTAGTAAACCCAGGAATTATAGCTTCTCCGCTGGCATTGAAATCTGTATTGAAGAAGTCATCAGTTAGATCTTCTTCTGTTTTTAGATATGAAACAGTCGCCCATGATTCTACCCCTGGAACAAATTCCCCATTAATTTTAAAGTCTAATCCCTGTGCATATCCTTTAGAGTTATTAGTCGCAAAATATCGTAATCTTACACCCTCAACCTTATAGGGAATAAGCTGATCATATTTCTTGTAGTATGCCTCACCAACCAATTTAAATGGACGATCCCACATCCTGACAATCATGTCGGCCCCGAACAAGGCGTGGATTGATCGCTGAGCCTTAATGTTAGGGTTTATCTCTCCAAAAACATTCCTCATTTCACGGTAAAAAGGTTGCTGATAGTAATATCCCCCAGAAGCACGAATGATAAGATCTCTCGAAATAAAGGTGCTGTCATTTAACACTTTAATCCACTTTGGAGCATAAGATATTCTTCCTCTTGGGCTTAAAAGCGTCTCGTTGTTGAATGTCCAGTGGGTAGCTCTTATTCCAGCGGTAACTGTTACATCAGAATTATCTCCTAAAAGCCATTTTCTACTATCTTGTAAAAAAGCAACAATCCTGTCGCTCTCAAGACTGTTAGAAACGTTTATCCTACCGTTAAGAATTATTGTACTATCATTACCTTGGTCGACAACTGGCGGTATGTTAAATCCTGCAGAATCTACATATTGCCATTCATTTAGCACATCATCAATTAATTCCTTTTGAAATTTTAACCCCCATTTCCATTCGTCTTTATCAGTGTTGTAATATCCCTTGTGTTCCGCACTTAAGACATTAGCATTGACCGTGTTTCTAGCATGGTTGAGATATGCACCAATGCCAATATTATTTACAGCTTCACCAAATTCTTCAGAGCCAAAATCTCTTTCCAGTTCATCTATTCGGTACCGACCAAATATGTCAAAATTTTCTTCTTCTGCAGTTTCAAAGGCTGAGGTAATAAATTTCAAAACCATTCTTTTTCTTACATAATCCGCACTTAGCGCACCGAAAAAAGTTTCATATGCTGTTCTCTCTTGACCCGCAAAATCAACATTTAATTGCAAAGCTTGATTAATGCTCCCAAAGTTAGTCTGCCTGCTTCTTGGTGCAAATTGATATAAATTATTGGCATAGTTCCCTAAGAAACTGACTGTCCATTCATCAGTGAAAGAATAGTTCCAGTAACTTTGTAGGTCAGCAAACCTTGGTTTATAATCACCTTGAGTTTCCAGTGCTCCAAAAAGATATTGATTGGTCTTATATCGTAATCCGGTTATTTGTCTTAGACGCCCGTTAAAGGCAGATGAGCCATAATGTACTGACCCTCCTAGCATACTCAGTAGCACTGATCCTTCATTAGATATTGGACGTTTATACTTTATATCCAGAACAGAGGACATTTTATCACCATATTTAGCATCAAATCCCCCAGCAGAAAACAATATTGATGATGTTAGATTGGGATTCGGAAAACTTAAGCCTTCTTGTTGACCACTTCTTGCGAGAAAAGGACGATACACTTCAATGTCATTTACGTAGACAAGATTTTCATCGAAATTACCACCCCTTACGGAATAACTGGAGCTTAATTCATTGTTTGATTTTACTCCGATTTGACTTTTTATTACCCCTTCGATTCCTCCATTCGGAGATGGCACTTTATTGGCTATCCGAGCATTAATGGGATCCATATTTTCCACTCGATCTTTTCTTGTTCGACTAATATCTACAGCTTCCAATTCTGTTATGACTAATCTAATGTTTAACTTCTTCTCTTCATTGACATTAAGGAATAAAGCGCGAGAAAAAGGTACATAGTCGGCAAATGAGGCCACTAAATTTATTTCAGTTTCGGCAGGTACGCTAAATCTATATTTACCGTTTACATCCGATTGTGTCCGTAAATTTAAACCTTCAATAGTTATTGTTGCAGAAGGTATTGTTCCGCCATTATTGTCCTTAACAACACCGTAAATTTCTGCTGTTTCTTGAGCGCTAAAATTTTGCGCGCCTAGCACGAAGAAGCATATAAGAAATAAAATTATTCTCCCGAATGTTCGAGACTTTTTAGTCCTGGAATTCACGTCTGTAGATATTTGTATTTTGAAGGGAGTCAAAAAATGATATTTTGTTTTGATAGTAATGAGCAGCGCTAGTCTTTCTTTCTCAAATTATATTTTCCATCCCTCCATGCTTGAATGAACTCGGCCCATGCCATTGGATTAAGCAAATTGATTGGAGGTGCTTGGCCAGCGTAATAGAGCTCGTTGTGAAACGAGTTGGTATTGGTTTTGTAATTTGCATAACCATCAGAATCAGTTGTCTCGAGCATAACCAACAACTGAGATGGCGCCAGATTATCCTTTGCATTTAATACATCATCTGGGGGAGGTAGATTTAAAAATGCTTCGCGAAAAGCTTCCCGAGAGGGCCAAGGAGTAACCGTAACCTCTTCAAGTTCTGTAACCGATTGAGATAATATTTGTATGTAAGAATATCTGGTGTCATTAAGGCTATCTGGAACAACAAAAGATGAAGTATTGAATCCAACAGAAGCAAACTCTAGACTATCTCCCTCAGCAACAACAATGGAGAAGTAACCAAAATAATCAGCGATGGTACCACGTCTTGATTCCTTTATAATCACTTTGGCATAGGGAACAGGCATAAGACTATCACCAGTCACGATGATACCCGAAAATTGCACTAACTTTTCTTGACTATAAACAGATCCTGTTGAAATCAAGGCGAGCGCGAATAAAAATGTCCATATTTTAGACATATGCCCGAGAGATTTTTTTAAATTAATTTTCATAAACCGCAAACTGCTTCTAATAACTATTACAACCTCTATATATTGTGATCTAGTAGTTCTAAGATGCAAAGAAAGTCAAAATTACTTTGTAGCACATTGTTCGGAATGCTAAATGAAGCTAATACAGGCTGGGTAAGGGATATAGATTGGTATAAAAGAAACAAAACTAGTGTTCCAAACAGCTAGTCGCTTATATTCTGTAAATTTGACGATAAAATATATTTCTAATGAGGGTATTGTTGGTGTTCATGTTGATAATTGCCATTCCTAATTATGGTCAAATAGTTATTAATCAAGAAGATATGCCTCAGGTAGGTGATGTTCTTACTTTTTCTGTTGGTACCACTGTCGTAAATGATCCTGCTGAGACAGGAGAAAATCTCTTATGGAATTATAATGATTTGACAATTTTGACCCAAGAGACAGATACTTTTGTAAGTGTCGGAGATACGCCATTTCTATATCAATTCTTTTTTAATAATGGGTTTTTATATCCTGATTATGAGGCAGATGTTGCCCTTGGCATTGAGGATATTACTATTGGGCCCGTTGCTGCTACCAATGTTTATAGTTACTACAAGAATGATGAAGATGGATACCGAGTTGTAGGAATCGGAGCTACAATTAGTGGCTTACCCAATTCCATACGATATGACCCAATTGACTGGGTTTATGAATTTCCACTTGGCTTTGGAAATCAATTTGAGGGCAATTCATATTTAGAGTTTAGTGTGCCTGGTATTGGATTTATCGCTCAAGATAAATATACGGTGACGGAGGTTGATGGTTGGGGACAACTCATATTGCCAATAGGTACTTTTGAGACAATAAGAGTAAAGAAAATTGTCACAGAGGTTGATTCAGTCTATAATGAAGCCATCGGTTTGGGGTTCTCATTTAACCAGCCTGAGCGTATAATATATCAATGGTTGGCTGAAAACGAGTCGGCTCCAGTTTTGGAAATAACAACCAGTTTGGGTCAAACTTTAAACGCAAGATATAAAGATGAATTAATTCAAGTGGGTATCGATGAGATAGGGAATCAGGATCTTACTCTTTACCCTAATCCTACAAATTCGTTTGTAAAAGTTAATACCGAACAGAAAATTGATCGACAGGATATTGAGGTATTAAACACCATGGGCCAGATTGTAAATTGTTCCATGTCGTTGGATTCCAAAGTAATCACCATAGATGTTGGTGAACTGAAAAGTGGTGTTTATTATCTGAGAATTATTCAGCAAGGCCAACCTTATAGCCAAAGGTTTACTGTTCAATAAATTATTGCCATCTGCCTCATTCTTTCCCGTAGTACTGTTTAACTATTTCGAGCGCTGGTTTATGTTGAGGTGTAAATCGCTTGATTTTTTTTTCAGGCTGATGGTCTTTCACATGCCATTTCCACAAAAATCCACCGGCCATCCAATCTTCATTCCAACAAGCATTGTATAACGCCTCATAAGCATCCTTTTGTTCCTGATTGCTAACCTCTCCGATGCGATCCACATGCCAAGGGGTTACTGTGCTTCCTTCAATACTTTGATAACCGTACTCCGTAAATAACACGGGTTTATTGTATTGATCATGAATCGATTTTATTTCGGATTTCCATTTCTCCCAATTATGGATCAATGAATTCACGGTTGGATTTTTAATTTCTGAAACTGGAAAATAGGCATCAATGCCGATAAAATCCATCTCATCCCAAAAAGGAACTTTAGTATATTCATTCCAGTTCGCGGCATAAGTTAATTTGCCCTTGTATTTGGTTTTTATTTCTGCGATAAGCTCATCCCAAAAGGCAGTTCTTTTGAGCACGAACGTCTCCAATTCTGTCCCAAGACAAAAAAGTTCTACATCAAGTGATTCCGCAATTTCGACATATTGCATAATGTAGTTTTTATAATCATCCTCCCATTGCAGCCAATCTTGCTCCGAAGCCATATCCATCTCTCCTGTGAATTCTCCATGTTTTATCCAAACATGAGGTTTTAACATTACGCCTATACCTTGTTCATGAGCAAGGCGAATACAGGCTCTTGTTCCTTCTTTCCTTTCTCCCCACCATTGCCAATCAAGGTTTTCAAAAATCAACTCACTTTGGCCTTCATCAACATAGGCATAAGGCATGAGACTCACGTAGTTGGAGTTGATACTCTGAATATCAATAAAACACTCAGAACCAACAGGAGATCTTGAGCCTTCGAGACTTACTCCGCAAATTTTATTTGTTGAATCGCTAATAGCATTCTTACTGGTGAAGTGGCATGAAGAAAGCCCAAGAATTATGGCAAAAATAAATGTTCTATAATGTGTAATTCTCATGTCAGATCAAAGATAGTAATTCTCACTATTACAAGCCAGCTCGATATTTAAGATCTCATGTCACAATTGAGACAGAATATATTTTTAAATTTATCTAGGGCTAACTTTTTCATTTTAAAGAATAGCTTTGCCTAAAATAATTTTGTTTTGAATTGTCCAACCTTACTTTCAGAAAGACTAATCTTAAGACCATTATCAATAGAAGATTTGTCAGCGGTACACAATTTACATTCTTTACCTGAAACAGATGAATTTAACACCTTGGGGATTCCAAAAGACATAGATGAAACCGAGAAAGTAATTACGCCATTGGTTCGAGTAAATGAAAGCGAGCTTCGTGGTAATTTCACTTGGGCCATTGAATCAAAAGATGAACATGATTTCATAGGGTTGATAGCCATGAATTTAGCTGCAGAAAAATTCTCTAGGGCGGAAGTGTGGTATAAACTAGACAGCAAATTTTGGAAGAATGGATATGCTACTGAATCAGTAAAAAGATTATTGTCCTTTGGGTTTAATGATTTAGATCTTCATAGAATTGAAGCGGGATGTGCAGTTGGGAATCTTGGTTCCTTAAAAGTTCTTGAAAAGGCAGGAATGATTAAGGAGGGGAGAACTCGTCAGAGATTGCCACTAAAAACAGGATGGTCTGATGGTTTTGATTTTGGAATGTTAAAATCAGAATATCTTGAATATTTCAAATTATGACTTGGAAATTTCGTGCTGTAAATTTTCATTTGAACTTAGTTTAAATTCTAGATGTGTAAACTTGTAATATTAAAATCAACCACTTGCAGTTTCAAAAAATGAAGCTCCAATAGAACAATTAATTCACTTTTTATGGCCCATATAGTTATCATAGGAAACGGTATATCCGGAATTACAACCGCTCGATATGTAAGAAAGAAGAGTGATGATCGCATAACGGTTATTTCTTCTGAAACAGACCACTTTTACTCTAGAACGGCACTCATGTACATCTATATGGGACATATGAAGTATGAGCACACCAAGCCATACGAAGATTGGTTTTGGGAAAAAAATAATATTGAACTTAAAAGAGGGTACGTATCAAATATCGATTATGATAATAAGAAGCTTTCTTTTCAAGAAGGTGGTGATATGTCTTATGATAAATTGGTGCTTGCGGTAGGTTCAAAATCCAATAAATTTGGATGGAAAGGCCAAGATCTTGATGGGGTTCAAGGACTATATAATTATCAAGATTTAGAACTTTTAGAGAAAAACACAAACCCACCGAACACCCCAGAAGGTAAAGGAAGAGTTAAGCGAGGGGTTATAGTAGGAGGAGGGCTTATTGGTGTTGAGTTGGCCGAAATGTTACATTCAAGAAACATCGATGTCACATTCTTAGTGAGAGAAAATGCTTTTTGGGGTAATGTACTCCCTGCGGAAGAGGGTAAATTAGTTATGAGGCATTTGATTGAACATCATGTAGACATGAGATTGCAATCAGAACTGGAGGAAATTATACCAGATAGTGAAGGTCGTGTGAAAGCGATAAAAACCAAATCAGGCGACATTATTGATTGCGAATTTGTAGGCTTAACAGCGGGAGTTAGTCCCAATATTGATTTTCTTAAGGGCGGTAAGTTGGAGTGCAATAGAGGTATTCTTGTAGACCGTTTTTTACAGACAAATATTCCTGATGTATATGCCCTTGGTGATTGTGCTGAACAGAGGCAAGGGATTGGCCGAAGACGACCATTGGAACAGGTTTGGTATACCGGTAAAAATATGGGAATGGCATTAGCATCAACGCTTACAGGCAACCCTGTGGAGTACAATCCTGGAAATTGGTTCAACTCCGCAAAGTTCTTTGATATTGAATATCAAACTTACGGTTGGGTTATGAATATGCCGGGCGAAGACGAAGACAAATTCTATTGGGAGGATGAAGAAGGTAAGATTTGTCTCAAGATAATTTATAACAAGAGCAGCAAGAAATTTATTGGGCTCAATGTTTTTGGTATAAGAATAAGACATGAGATAATGGATCGTTGGTTGACCGCGGGGAAAGATGTTTACTATATCCTTGAACATCTCAAAGACGCCAACTTTGATCCTGAATTTTACAAGCATTATGAAGTGGAGATTATAAGCAAATTCAATCGTGAAAACGGAACGAGTTTAAGCGCAGCAAAAAAGAGTTGGAGAAGAATTTTTCAAAAAACAGATTAAGATGAAGAGTATTAAAAGTATAGGATTGTTATTGCTGTTCGTTGGACTTGTATTATTCACTAGTCTATTATTTACGGGAAGTTATAAAGTTGATAAATCACTTTTAGATAATTTTTTCACAACTAAAAACATTCAAAGTGAATTGGTTAAAAACACCGTCTCTGATGCTTTGGTTGATAAAACATTTTCTTCCCAATTTGAACTCTCTTCAGCGATAAGAGGAGCTTTGGAAGGGGCAAATGAAATTCACCGTCAGAATGAAGAGTGGGGCAAAATAGTTTGGGATAAGCCTCATGCTTTTGCTTTTGATATTGTAAAGGAGGCGAGTCAATCTCCAGCCAAGGGAAATAGAGGCCTTTGGTTTTTTCTGACCTTTGGTTTTGGTATTATTGGAGCACTGATTTACATCGTCCCAGATGTTGTTCTGCTTGGGCCAAAAGGAATAAAGCATCATGGGATTTATCATAATGCTATAACCAATAAGGGTTGGCTTGCATTTATAGCATTCGTCTATTTGGTTGGATTTTATATTCTATTGTATTTTTTCGCAGATTATGTTGTGAATTGGGTGCTGCTTTTGGATCCAATTAGTACCTTCTTAAGTGGTAATCCAGCATCTCAATGGTTTCTATATGGATTTCTTTATTGCACAGTAATGACGGTGATGGCCGTGCGTATGTTTGTGAAATACCGTCACAATGCATATCAAATGTTGAGGACTGCTGTTGTGTTGTTTTTCCAAATAGCGTTCGCCTTCTTAATCCCAGAAATATTGACAAAGTTCAATCAGCCGGCAATGGATTTTAAAAATGCTTGGCCTTTAGATTACGATTTCTTTTTCGATTGGAATATAGATACCCTAATGGCCAGTGGAAATTTAGGAATGTTTATGTTGATTTGGGGTGTTATTCTCACTTTAATCATAGTTCCGGTCATGGTTTACTTTTTCGGTAAAAGATGGTATTGTTCTTGGGTTTGTGGGTGTGGTGGATTGGCTGAGACTCTAGGTGATCCCTTTAGACAACATTCTGATAAATCATTGAAGGCTTGGAAGATTGAACGACCTTTAATTCATGGCGTTTTAATTTTCGCCATAATCATGACCGCAGGAGCGTTGTATTCATTTTTCACTCAGGAGACAGAGATCTTAGGTTTAAAAACAGAAACATTAAGGACAACATACGGGTTCCTTATAGGATCTATTTTTTCAGGTGTTATTGGGACTGGGTTTTACCCTGTAATGGGTAATAGAGTTTGGTGTCGTTTTGGCTGTCCTCTCGCAGCCTATATGGGATTGGTTCAGAGATTTAAGTCACGATTCAGAATTACAACCAATGGAGCTCAGTGTATTTCTTGTGGAAACTGTTCTACATACTGTGAGCAGGGTATTGATGTGAGATGGTATGCACAAAGAGGAGAGAACATTGTACGATCATCTTGTGTTGGCTGTGGTATTTGCAGCGCGGTTTGTCCTCGTGGAGTTCTAAAATTAGAGAACGGACCGGAAGAAGATAGAATAGTGGATAACCCAATAATGATTGGGTCTAACGAAGTGAGATTGAATGCTTAATTTGCAACAATATTCTTCAATTTAAAATCAAGCTTTGAGCAAGACGATAGATGTTCTTATTCCTGCCTTCAACGAGGAGAAATCCATAGGTCATGTCATAAAAGATATACCCACTTTCGTTCGAGAAATTGTTGTGGTGAATAATAGATCTACAGACAAAACTGCTGAAGTCGCTGGTTCTGCTGGAGCACATGTAATCTTACAAGAGCAAATGGGATATGGTAGTGCCTGTTTAAAGGGAATCGAATACATCGCTAACAAAAGCAATCCACCTGACATTTTGGTGTTTATTGATGGTGATTATTCAGACTATCCGGAGCAAATTTCAGATATTATCAAGCCTATTGTCGAAAATGATATTGATTTTGTCATCGGATCAAGAGCAATTGGGGAAAAAGAATCAGGGGCAATGATGCCACAACAAATCTTTGGAAACTGGCTAGCTACTTCACTAATGCATGTTTTTTACAAAGCCAAGTTTACTGATTTAGGACCATTTCGAGCGATTAAGTTTGACAAGCTAATGGCACTTGGCATGCAAGATAAAAACTATGGTTGGACAATTGAAATGCAAATTAAAGCTGTTAAAAATAATTTTACCTTTGTGGAAGTGCCTGTAGATTATAGAGTAAGAATTGGAACATCAAAAGTTTCAGGCACGGTAAAAGGGACGGTAATGGCCGGATATAAGATTTTAACTTCCATATTTAAATACCTATAGACTTGGCCTTAGCGTTAATCATTATATACGGGATATGCCTGTTGTTCATTTTTATGTACAGTCTGGTACAACTCAACTTAGTATATAGATTTAAAAAGTCCATTGGAGAAGTTGTTCCATCTATGCCTCTAGAAGGGCAGTTTTCATCAGAAAGTGAATATCCTTTTGTAACTATTCAACTACCTGTTTTCAATGAATTATATGTGGTAGAAAGACTTATTGATTGTGTCTGTAATCTTGATTATCCATCAAACAGAATGGAGATTCAAGTGCTGGACGATTCCACAGATGAGTCATTCGAAATAGCTGCCAAAAAAGTGCAAGAGTGGAAGGACAAAGGTGTGGATATTGTCCATGTTAAACGACCGGAGAGAATTGGATTTAAAGCGGGGGCATTGGCTTATGGATTGAAAATAGCCAAAGGAGACTTCACAGCAATATTTGATGCAGATTTTATACCGAATTCCGATTTTCTTTATAGAACCATGCCTCATTTTAGTGATCCAAAAGTTGGTCTTGTTCAGACTAAATGGGAACATTTAAACGAGCATTATTCAATGCTAACTAGGTTGCAGGCTTTCGGGTTGGATGCACACTTTTCAGTTGAGCAAAAAGGAAGAAACGCAGGAAACCATTTTATCAATTTCAATGGAACAGCAGGTGTTTGGCGAAATGATTGTATTGATGATGCAGGTGGTTGGCAATCTGATACCTTAACCGAAGACCTTGATCTGTCATATAGAGCGCAACTGAAAAAGTGGAAGTTTCAATACCTAGAAAAGACAGGTGCGCCAGCAGAATTGCCAGTGGCTATGAACGCGCTAAAAAATCAACAATATCGATGGACGAAAGGAGCAGCAGAATGTGCTGTTAAAAACCTACCAAAGGTTTTGAAGACTAAGAAACTAGGTTTAGGAACCAAGATTCATGCGATTTTTCACTTGATGAACAGTTTCATTTTTATATGCATTCTTACAACCGCGGTTTTAAGTGTTCCAATGATTTGGGTTAAGTACAAACATGATGATTATGCACTTGTTTTTCAATTGGCATCAATCTTCCTTTTAAGCTTTTTTATTCTGGCCTATTTTTATTGGGTTTCCATGTCTCATAGTAAGGTTAATAAGAAAGAATCTTTCGCGCAATTTCTGATGTTGTTCCCTATGTTTTTATCAGTAAGCATGGGGATGTCTCTTCATAATGCAATAGCCGTAATCGAAGGATATATTGGACGAAAAACACCTTTTGTAAGAACCCCTAAGTTTAATCTTGCCCTTTCAGGAAACTCTATTAAAAACAACAAATACGCAAGTCATAAAATTAAGCCATTAACTCTTGTTGAATTCCTTCTTACCATTTATTTTATTGGAGGGATCGGCTTGGCTTTTTACACCAAAGATTTTGGGCTTGTCCCATTTCACCTCATGCTGACGATAGGTTTCGGATTTGTGACTTTTTTCTCCATCAAGCATTCAAGAACATAAGTTATGAATTGGCGGAGCAATAGTTATTTATTGTCCCTTTCTTTTGCCGTTTTTCTACTGATTATCGCCTTTATTGGTTTCCAAGTTGAAAGGGAGGATTTCACGACATTAATAGTTGCATTCTTTCTTGTTTTTACAATAATGATTTATTGGTACAAGAGTCATTCATTTCAAGAAGAAAAGACAATCTGGGCTCTAGTAATAATCTCGAGATTAATATTGCTTTTTTCTGTCCCTCTGCTATCCGATGATTATTTTCGATTCATTTGGGATGGGCATATACAGGTTCAAGGGATTAATCCATTCGAGTTTTTACCTGGTAGTATTGAGGTCAACACCTTCTTGGCAGAGATATACAATGGACTCAATTCAAAAGAGTACTTTTCAGTATATCCTCCGGTTATGCAATTCGTATTTTGGCTTTCATCTTTAATTGCTGGAGATAACATAGCCCTGAATATTATTGTTTTAAAAGGTTTTTTACTCATTGCAGATCTAGGATTAATTTATGGCGTGATTAGGGTATTGAAAATGCTAGGAAAGAAGATTAAACCAGTGATTTTTTTAGCCCTAAATCCTCTGCTAATTATGGAGGTTGTGGGCAATTTGCATTTTGAGTCCATGATGATGTGTTTCACTGTTTGGTCAATATTTTTGCTTATTAGATGGGAGAAAAACAAAAAACATTCCTTTTTTATTTTAACGGCATTTGTTTTCTCCTTGGGTGTTCTTACCAAGATTGTATCATTACTACTTCTGCCCATATTAATTCGTAAATTAGGATTGAAAAATTCCATTTACTTTGGACTTATGGTTTTGGTATTTACGGTTCTTGCCTTCCTTCCGTTTGCAGATCCGCAGGTCATTCAGAACTTTTCAAATAGCTTAGACTTATATTTCAGAAAATTCGAATTCAATGCCAGTATCTACTTTATCACCAATGGTATTTACGAGAAATTCGTTGGTTGGCAGGAGATTAAGTTTGTTGGACCGGCTCTCGCATTGACCAATGTTTTTGTTATACTGATATTGTCGCTTCGAAGAAAAATCACAAGTTGGGAGATGTTTTTTACAACAGCAATGATGGTTATGACCGCACATCTGCTTTTCTCTACGACAGTGCATCCTTGGTACATCATAAACATCCTAGTTCTGGCCGTTTTTACCACCAAAAGATATGTTGTGGTTTGGTCGTTCACAGTAATTTTAAGTTATTATTTCTATCAAAAACTACAAATACCTTTCTGGTTGATTGCAATTGAATATTGTCTATTTTTAGGTTACCTTATTTATGAAGCAAAATTTAAGACAGGAGATTCGCCTCAATTAAAAGGTATTTAATGATCAAGTAATACCGAGAAACATAGTCTATGAAACAACTTAATCTTTTATTCTTCACTTTAATCACTATGAGCTTCAGCGCTCAGGAATGCAAAAAGGATTTCGAAGCTTTTTTTGAGAAACAAACACAAGAGTTTTTGAGCGTAGAAAAATCGCCATTGACAGAGAGTGATCGCACAATATTTGAATCTCTGGATTATTTCGACTATCAAGAGGATTATTGCGTGCAGGCAACGTTTGTCCATACTCCTAATGAAGAGCCCTTTGAGATGGAAACATCAACCGATCGTAGGCCTGTATACGTAAAGTTTGGGGAATTGCACTTTGAGCTAAATGGCACTAAACTCAAATTAGCACTCTATCAAAATCCCGAATTGATAAAAAATGAAGAGTATGCAGATTATCTATTCTTGCCCTTTGGTGACGCATCAAACGGACTTGAAACATATGGGGCTGGCAGGTTTATTGATTTTAGAATTCCAGACACGGATATTGTTAATTTGGACTTCAATCAATCATACAACCCACTGTGTGCGTACAACCACGATTATTCTTGCCCTAAACCACCACAAGAAAACATGCTAAAAGTAAGCATCAATGCAGGGGTCAAAGGAGTTAATTTGAAAGAATAATTAATGTCTTTTCACGTTCTATCCAATGCACAACACAATGGTGAATGTTATTGGATTAGAACAAGAGCCTTAAAATTATTCTTCGAATCTTTGTAAGGACATAAAATTGAGCACGGTATTTGGTATAATTGATACTTAATGATGCCAATTTTGTCAAAACTATACACTTAATGAAAAAGCTGCTAAAATTTTTTGGGATATTTATCCTTGTAATTTTAATCCTACTTTTTGTTCTCCCTATTATTTTTAAGGGGAAAATAGTAGAGTTGGCTAAGGAGGAAATTAACAATTCGGTCAATGCTAAAGTTAGTTTTGGCGATTTTGATATGTCTCTCTTTTCTTCATTTCCAGATCTGACGTTTAATATTAATGATCTCAAAATTATTGGCAACGAACCTTTTGAAGGCACTCAACTGCTATCAATGGATCGAGCTTCCTTTGATCTTGATATTATGTCCGTTATAAGTAGTGATGCGATAAAGATCAATGAAATTCAAATCGACAAGATGGATCTAAACGCCATAGTCCTTGAAGATGGAAAAGCCAATTATGATATTGCCAATGCAGGTGAAGAGGCTGTTATAGAGGAAAATGTTGATGCAGCACCGTATCAACTGTTACTTGATTCATATTCTCTGACAAACTCAAGCATAATTTATGACAATAGATCGTTGGATATGTACATGGAGTTACAAGAGTTAAATCATGGTGGTTCTGGAGATTTTAGTAACGATCTGTATGCACTTGTAACTGAAACCAGTGCAGGAATAGTTGATGTTGTTTATGAAGATGTAGGATATCTATCAAAAGCGAATGCGCAAATTAATGCTGACTTCGATATAACCGAAAACTTTGGACACTTCGCTTTGAAAGCAAACGAAATAAGATTGAACAATCTTTTTCTGGTTGCTGAAGGAGCCATTGAAAAGCCAAAAGACGGGATGATCTTTGACCTTGATTATTCTGCAACGAAAACTGATCTTAAGAATGTTCTATCTCTGATTCCAAAGGATTATATGGAAGACCTTGAAGGGTTGAAGACGACAGGGAGTATTAAACTTTTCGGAAAGGTTTTCGGGAAATATGATGATGTCAATTTACCAGGCTTTTCTGTGAATTTTGATGTGCAGGATGGAAGTGTCCAATATCCTGATTTACCCGAGTCTATTGAGGACATAGCAACCAAAGCTGGTATTGTATTTCCTGGAGGGGATGATTTTAATGCAATGACTGTTGATGTCAGTAGTTTCAATATGTCTATAGCTGAGAGCCCAATAAACGGAAGGCTTAAGTTAAGTGATCCGCTTACTGATCCATTTATTGATGCGGCTATTGATGCACAAGTCAATCTAGCCGATTTGAAAAAAGCTTTAGACCTTGAGAGTATAGAAGATCTTTCAGGAATAATTACGGCTGATATTGATCTAAAGGGAAGAATGAGTGCGATTGAAAATCAGCAATATGACAATTTTCTTGCGAAGGGGAAGGTCATACTCCAAGATATGCTTGTGAAATCAGATTCAATGCCTGAGATGATTATAAACATTGCGAGCTTAGATTTTTCTCCACAGAGATTAACACTAAATAATTTTGTAGCTAAAGTTGGAAGAAGTGATTTTGATGCTAAAGGTCAGATAGATAATTACCTGGCGTATTACCTTAAGGATGAAGATTTAAAAGGATCATTCAATTTAAATTCAAAATTAATTGATCTCAACGAATTTATGAGTTCTGAGCCTGGCACTACAACAGAAGATGTGGCTGAGGCACCTGATGATTCTGCATCCATGGAAATGTTAGAAATCCCGAAAAATATTGATTTTGAGCTACATTCAAATATTAAGAAAATATATTATGACAAGATAGATATAGATAATGCTAGTGGATTGATAGTCGTCAAAAACGGTGAGGCAAACTTGGAAAACGTTCGAATGAAAGTTTTGGGTGGTGACGTTAAACTTTCAGGATTATACACTACAAAATCGGGTCTGCCGGAAGTAAATTTCGATTATGACATCGATCGTATGGATATTACTAACTCCGCACAAACATTTAACACTTTGGAAAGATTTTCGCCATTGCTGTCAAAATGTACAGGTAATTTTTCATCTGACCTGAAGATGACAATGTCAATGGATAAAAACATGAACCCTACAATCTCATCAATCCAAGGAGATGGCGATTTGGTATCTCAACAAATATTCATCAATGGATTTGAGCCATTAAACAAGGTGGCTGAGAAGTTGAATATGTCCAAACTGGCATCGCAGAATATTGAGAATATCAATTTCACCTATGCGTTAAAGGACGGCAAAATGATTATTGATCCCTTTGATGTGATTTTGGATGGCATTGCATCTAATGTAAGTGGAAGTACGGCCATAACTGGAGACATTGACTATGTAGTAAAGATGAAAGTGCCAGTTTCTAAATTAGGGAACAATGTCAATTCTTACTTGACTGGATTAGTCGGCAATGTCAATAACCTTGGTCTTAATTTATCGGTTGGACAATTTGTTAATATGAATGTCTTACTTACAGGAACTATGTTGGAACCAAAGGTTAATGTTTCTGTTCTCGGTACAGAGGGTGGTCAATCTATCAAAGAAGAAGTGAAGGATGTGATTGTCAAAGAAATAAACGAGGTAAAGGATGAAGCTGTTGAAGATGCTAAAATTAAAGCTAGAGAAGAGGCTGATAAAATTATTGCCGCTGCTCAAAAACACGTAAATACCGTAAAGTCGGAAGCAAGTAAATTGGCGAACAGGATTAGGGCAGAAGGGCAATCGGCCGGTGACAAACTAGTCAGTGAAGCTAAGAACCCAATAGCAAAAATTGCGGCTAAAAAAGCTTCTGAGAAAATAGTAAAGCAAGCCAATAAAAAGGCAGACAGAATCGAACAAGAAGCTAATGCAAAGGCTGATAAAATAATATCGGACGCACGTATAAAAGCAGATGAAAAATTGAAGTAGTGAAGAGATTTTTATTTGTCATATTATTTTTTCCAATAGCCTTGATGGCACAGGATGATTGTAAAGGATCAGAAGATAAAAAGGTCCAGAAACTGATTGATAAAGTGAGAACTGGCAAGATGGAGCTTGGAGCAAAAATCGCAGCGATGAGAGACGCGATTGATATGGAAGAGGATTGTGTTGAGTGCCATTATCAATTGGGCTTAAGATTGTACAGAAAGTCGAAAGCAAATGGATCCTCATATCTGGAGGCGATTGAAGAGATGATGTTTGTGAAAAATCAATGCCCAACTTATAATTCAGATGTGTATTTTTATTTGGGTTTGATGAACTATGGTATGGAATCTTGGGCCGCATCGCAAGAAGCATTTTTGGAACATCAGAACCTACAAGAAGGATCGGAATTATCAAGAGACTATGATAGGAAAAAGAATGATGTCTCTGATGTTTTATTGGAGTTGCAGTTTAAAATAGCAATGAATAGTGGGGACATTGAAATTACGAAAAGCAAAGTGTTGGGTGTGTCATCATCAGTAGATGAGTATTTACCTACATTATCTTTGGACAATGAATTAATGTTCTACACTAGAAAATTCGAGAAAAAGGCCAAAGGGGATTTTGTTTCCAAAATGGTGGAAGAGTTTAGCATGAGCTCTCGATTGGGAGTAAATGACGAGTTTGATAAAGGCAGTTCATTGCCATCACCATTCAACCTTGGTGATAACTACGGTGGAGCAACAATATCGATTGATAACAAGGAAATGTATATTACCATTTGCAAACCAGTCAAGGGTGGGTACAACAATTGCGATATCTATTTCTCAAGAATTGAAAAGTATACCAATCCGAAAAACGGTAAACAAGAACAGCGCTGGTCTGAATTTAAAAATTTGGGACCATCTGTTAACACGGTTGACGGTTGGGAGTCGCAACCATCATTGAATGCTGAAGGTGACATTTTATATTTTGCTACAGCAAGAGCAACGACCATTAAGAATAAAAGTGGCGTCCCTGGTATGGATATCTATTACAGTACTAAGAAGGGAGATGGTACATGGGGAGAGGCAGAATCTTTAGGGAATGACATCAATTCCAATGGAAATGAAAAATCTCCCTTTATGCATGGAGATAGTAAAACCCTTTACTTCTCTTCTGATTCGTACGCAGGTATAGGTAAGTATGACATTTATTTTTCAAGACTTTCGGAAGATGGAACGTGGTCCAAGCCAGTGAATCTTGGATCTCCAATTAACACGGAAGATGATGAGCATGGCATGATTGTAAGCACAGATGGGAAGCAAGCATATTACGCCTCAAACAAGTTAGAGGGGGCACAAGGATATGATATATTCACTTTCCCAATGCCTGAAGTGGCTCGACCGGATAAAGTAGTCTTACTAAAAGGAGAATTAAAAGATGAAAATGGCAAGGCTGTTACTGATGCTAAGATTGAACTAAAATATATCAATTCGAAGAAGGTAGAAAAAATTGAGGTAAATGAAGAAGGAGGGTATGCCAAAATAATCAATGTGGAAAAAGAGCCGGTCGTAATGAAGGTGGAAAAAGAAGGATTTGCGTTTCAAGCAAGAGTCTTTTCAGAGGAACTGTTAGATGAAACACCTGTGGTCAAGAGTGAAATAAAGATTGAAAAAGTGGTAGTTGGTAAACCATATCGGATCAATGATATTAATTACACAACTAATTCTGCAGAAATAAGCAAGGACTCTAAGCTAATCTTGAATGAATTTGCAGAGTATTTGGCGAAAAAGAAGAATCTTAAGATTACGATCCAGGGACATACAGATGATGTAGGTGATGCCACCAGTAATCAGAAACTAAGTACACAGCGGGCAGCACAAGTGATGGCATATCTTATCGAAAGAAAGGTAGCTCCCGGACGAATGAATTTTCAAGGATTTGGGCCAAGCAATCCCATAGTGAAAAATGATAGTGAAGTAAATAGAGCCAAAAATAGACGAACTGAGTTCGTTATTGAATCTGAATAAAGCTTTTTATTTATCTTTGTCCCACTATTAATCTAGAACATATTACAAAAATGAGAACATTTATTATAATAGCAACTGCGCTACTTATCTATTCTTGCTCAGAAGCACCAGAAGCAACTGTTGATGCGGTTGAGGAAAAAATTGAGAAAATCGTTGAGGACAATACGATCAGTTACGGAGAAATGATTACTACCGATGACGTAATGGATATGAACACTTTGCTTGCCAAAATGAGTGACGCAGATGTCATGGAGTGTAAAGTAAAAGGAGAAATTACTGGTACATGCATCAAGAAAGGATGTTGGATGACCATCAATACACCGGAGGGAGATGAAATGAGGGTGACTTTTAAGGATTATGGATTCTTTGTGCCAACCAGTGAACAAGAAGGTAAAACAGCCATTATGAGAGGAAAAGCCTCAGTTGAAACTACAACTGTAGCCGAATTGAGACATTATGCGGAGGATGCAGGCAAATCAACAGAGGAGATTGAAGCAATTACAGAGCCGGAAACTAGCTTAGCCTTTGAGGCAGATGGTGTTCTGATTGTGGAATAGTTCGTTGGAAAGCAGATGGTTACGTGTGATGGTGATATTTGAGTACAGCTAACTACCACTGGAAGTAAAAAATATAAGAAAAATAGGGTTAACTAATTGATCAAATAAAAAATTAGTTGTAATATTGCACCCCCAAAAATAACGGTCATGAACAAGATAACAGAAATAGAAAACGCGCTTGTAGAAGCAAATGATATCCCAAATTTTCAATCGGGAGATACTGTTACAGTTAGCTATAAGATAAAAGAAGGCGATAAAGAGAGAATCCAGGAGTTCAAGGGAATCGTTATTCAAAGAAGAGGAAGTGGAGCTACTGAGACATTTACAATGAGAAAAATGTCTGGTGGAGTAGGTGTTGAGAGAATCTTCCCTGTGAGATCACCATTTATTGGCGGTATTACTGTAAATAAGGAAGGTAAGACTAGAAGAGCTAGAATATTCTACTTGAGAGAATTGACGGGTAAGGCTGCAAGAATCAAGGAAAGAAAGCAATTCACAAAGAAAAAGGCTTAATCCTAAGAAACTAAATTTATTTAAGGCCCTTTTCGCTTCTGGCGGAAAGGGCCTTTTTTTGTCCAATAACTATTATTTGCCTTAATGAGACAACGATAATCAAGATTTTTGAGGCATATCTCTTGCTAATTTGTATGATGCCATACATTCACAGCCATTTCTAGTATATGATTAAATTAACAGATAATCAGGCAATTACGTAATTACGTGGTATATTTCTTTAGGCAAATTGAATCTTTTTGGGAATAGTCGCGTAGACAGCAAAGAGTCTTTCGGGATAGTGAAGTTGAATTTAAAGTGAGTGAGAAATGGAAAGAGCAAAAGCTAGGGAGCTAAATCAATATGCAGACCTTTTATTAATAACGATGTTTTTTATATCATCGTATATTTTAAAAACGTTAATCGAAGTGATGTAAACCTGTTTAATCAGTATATAATATTAAAAGGCGAGTAGTCCATAATTGGTCCACTCGCCTTTCTTTTTCCCCAATATTTTAGGGTGTTATTTACAAAGGCCCGATGCCTCCGCTACCGTTTATGTCCACAGTTAAGGTGCCAGGACTTCCCACATAATATACATCACCGCTACCTTGAATGCTTACATCTAGTAATTCAAGAGCATGAACTCTAGCTTCTCCACTGCCATGGATCATTATGTAGGCAAAGTTTACAGGAAAATGTCTTGCATCAAGACTTCCGCTGCCGTTTAGTTCTAGCTCCAATTCTTCTGCTGTACCTGTAAGGAGCATATCTCCGGAGCCATCGATCTCACAATATACTTTATCCTCCATCTCCAGATCAAGGGTAATATCTCCTGATCCATCAATAGAAATGTCAATATCATCTCCAAAAAGACCTCCCCCGTCAATGTCTCCAGAGCCATCTAAAGTGACCGAACTCAGGTAAGATTTAGAGATGTATACCTTATCGTGATTTGTGCTGTGAACATGATTATTCTTTTCATAAACTCTGAGTGTGTTTCCTGTCACTTTGGTTTTTATAAAAGGCATTTTGTTTTCTCCGGCAACAACTTTTAGGTCATACGTTTCGTCTTGTGTGATCACGATATCCATAGATCCTTCCAAAATTACTTTTTCGAACTCAGCGACTTCTCTGAACTCAGTTTCTATATCACCGCTTTCGACATGGTCTTTAACGCAAGAGGTTAATCCTAAAAAAAGTGTAACGATAAATATTGATAAATTGACTTTCATGATTTTATTGGGTTTTTTAAGTTTCTTACTTCTAAGACACCGGAATCCTGAAAGGTTGCATTTGGGTCATGATTTAATGATAAAATGAAATAATTAAACAATGATTGAATGCGATAATAGAAAAATGCTTTAATGCAATAATGCTTTAATGCGATAATGGAAAAATGCTATAATGTAGCAATGCGATAATGAACAGAATAGTAGGAGTCTTGTAGTGAGTTCCCGATATTATCGAGAAGAAGAAAAGCTGATGACGCTCATTTTCAAATTTTCAAATCGAATAATTTTCAAATCAATATCAATACCCAAAACTCTTCAATTTCTTCCCATCTTTTCTCCAGTCTTTGTCAACCTTAATATATGTTTCGAGGAAAACCTTTTGATCAATGAATTTCTCAATGTCCTTCCTGGCTTGGGTTCCTATTTTTTTAAGTCCAGCACCTTTGTGTCCAATTAAGATTGCTTTTTGACTTTCACGCTCAACATATATGATGGCACGAATCCTTGTAAGATTTATTTCTTCCTTATACTCTTCGACCTTTACTTCACAGGAGTAGGGCACTTCCTTATCAAAGTTCTCGAAAATCTTCTCTCTTATTATTTCAGCAACAAAGAATCTGGTATTTCTATCCGTCAGTTCATCTTTTGGATAATAGGCAGGACCTTCAGGAATGACCTCTTTTATCCTATTAACTAATGGCTCCAGATTAAATTCATGCAAAGCGGAAATAGGAAATACCTCAGCACGAGGAATGATCTCCTGCCAATGGGCAACTTGTTTTTCTAATATCGCTTGGTCCTTTAGATCAATTTTGTTGATGAGCAAAAGAACAGGGACCTCCATTTTTTGAATGATCTCAAGTGTGGGCACATGGTTCATCGTTTGCTCAAAAATATCAGTAATAAAAAGGATCACATCGGCATCCTGTAATGCAGTTTGCACGAACTTCATCATGTGATCATGCAATTCGTATGCAGAATTCACAACTCCAGGAGTGTCAGAGAACACAATTTGATAATCATCACCATTGATCATACCATGTATAAGATGCCTTGTAGTCTGAGCCTTGGAGGTTGTTATGGAGAGCTTTTCACCAATTAAAGCATTCATTAAAGTTGACTTCCCCACGTTAGGGCTCCCTATTATATTTACAAATCCTGATCGATGTGACATTTATTGATTATTTGATTGCTCGTTAAATATTATTACATACTTTTGTCATCCCAAAAATAAGTATAACAATTGGACATTTTTCCATACCAAAGTTATATCTCGAGTTGAAATCTCGAAACTTCGGGAATAGCTCATCCGAATAATAATGGAGCAACAAAAATCACGATGAATTAATTTCGTGAGAAAGACATATCGCGGGGTGGAGCAGTTGGTAGCTCGTCGGGCTCATAACCCGAAGGTCACTGGTTCGAGTCCAGTCCCCGCTACTTGAAGATTAGGCAGTTACATTATTATGTAGCTGCCTTTTTTCTTTTAGGTAAAACATGGGTAAAACAATTCTGATTTTCGGTGTATTGATCCATTCTTAATAAATTCAGATTCCAATCGTTATAGTCAATCAATATTGTCTGTATGACTCATCTAGGTTGGTTTTTTACTGGTGTTGATGGAGGAATCTTTTTATGGAATTAGCCCATAATAATATGAGGCTAATTTTGACTAGTTGAATTATATGAATTCATTATTATATAAAATCAATTAAGTTTGTGAAAATGATTAATTATGAAATCTGAAAACCTATACAGATTAAAGGCTTTAACTATGATGGAGCTTTTGCCGTGATAAAGAGAAATTCACCATATGTAGATGTCTTGAAATTTGCTGCTTAAAAAATTATGACTTTTTATTTGTTTTAATCATAGAATACAGAATGACGCCTTCATAAAAATAAACTACTACTCCTGAATAACCTCTTGCGAGTCCTTCTCAAGCATTTTTTCATCCTCAACCTTCTCAATGAAATAATTGGTTTCACTAACCCAGGGAAAAGTAAAATATCTTTCGCTATAAGTGAGTTTTACTTTTTTACCTTGAAAATTTGATAATTGATCGATGATGGTTTTATTGCTTTTTTCAACTGAGAAAAAGAACCGTGTTGATTCTGAAACCCCCTGGCTCATTTCACCTTCCCAAGTTTTGAAAATGACACCTTTATTACTAAACTTGACCAATTCACCTGCACGAAACCCCTTGCTGTAAGGAAAGTAATAGTTGAAAACGCATAGTAAAGTCACAATAACAATTGCTGCAACCATCAATTTTATAATAAATCCTTTCATTTTTGTTCTAGATCACATTTGGTAATATGACAAAGGTAAGCAATATCTTTTTTTTCGATAATGAGATGAATTGCACGCCATTAACTTGAAATTCGCTAGCTTTATTCCGAGAATATCCTGAGTAGGGACATTGATAAATTAATAAGAATATTAAAATGGCAATATTAAAAGTTATCGAAATACTGGCTAATTCTAAGACCAGTTGGGAGGATGCAACTAACAACGCAGTAAAGGAAGCTTCGAAAACTGTAAAGGATATCAGATCAGTATTTGTTGAAAGTCAAAGTTGTACTGTTACTGACGGTAAAATAGATGAGTATCGAGTGAATGTAAAGATCACTTTTGGTATTTATCAGTAAGGATTTAATAGTAGTCAGGGATCAGTAGTCAGTAATCAGTTTTATGGAGGGCATGGTATTTCGCTTTGTTTTGTCAATCTACAAGGATCGGAATCTAATTATTGATAAATGGAAACAAAATAATTTTCTCCATGGATCTACATACTGATTCCTACCCCTTATATGACAGTCTAGTGACACTCATTTACTGACTACTGCTATCTGACTACTGACTACTGACCCCTGACCCCTGATTACTGACTACTTAGCACTAAACTAAATATGTTAATTTCGCATCGCATTACACTTTAAAACTATACAATAGAATAAAACGAATGGGGTCTACAGAAGAATTTAAATCACACATAGAAGAAGGATACACATTCAAGGGACAAGATTTTATCTTGGGTGCGGGCATGCTAGATGGTGAGGGTGTAGAGGGCCTCCGCGTAAAATTACCGTTAAAATCATTCAATAGACATGGGTTGATTGCTGGCGCCACTGGAACCGGAAAGACCAAATCAATGCAGGTAATTGCGGAACAATTATCTGAGAGTGGTGTACCTTGCTTACTAATGGATCTCAAAGGTGATCTCAGTGGGTTGGCTATGGGTGGATCTAACAATAAACATATTGAAAAGCGTCATGGAATTATCCAAACGCCATGGGAGTCGAAGGCAATGCCACTGGAGTTTTTAACTATTTCAAACGGGAAAGGGGTAAAACTGAGAGCAACTGTTACAGAATTCGGACCAGTTTTATTTTCTAAAATATTAGAACTTAATGATACCCAACAAGGAATAATTTCTTTGGTGTTTAAGTATTGTGATGATAGCAAATTGCCTTTGATAGATCTTAAGGATATGAAAAAGGTCTTGCACTATATTACCAATGATGGTAAAAAAGAAATTCAGGAAGAGTTTGGTCGAGTTTCTACCGCATCTGTATCAACGATTCTGAGAAAAATTATTGAGCTCGAGCAACAAGGTGCGGAAACATTCTTCGGTGAAAAATCTTTTGAAGTGGAAGATTTCACCAAATTAACAGCTGAAGGAAAAGGCAAGGTTTCTGTATTGAGACTGACGGATATTCAGGATAGACCAAAGTTGTTTTCAACATTTATGCTAAGTCTTTTGGCTGAGATCTATGCGACATTTCCTGAAGAAGGAGATTTGGATAAGCCAAAGTTGTGTGTTTTTATTGATGAGGCTCATTTAATTTTTAATAATGCTTCATCTGCTTTATTGCAACAGTTGGAAGCGATAGTAAAACTGATTCGTTCAAAAGGGGTGGGTGTATTTTTTGTCACTCAAAATCCATCGGATGTACCAGAAGCTGTGTTAAGTCAACTTGGACTAAAGGTGCAACATGCATTGCGAGCATTTACGGCTAAGGATCGAAGAAATATTAAAAGGACATCGGAGAATTATCCGGACTCAAAATTTTATAAGACGGATTCTATCCTTACAAATCTGGGAATTGGAGAGGCCCTGATTACAGGCTTAAATGAAAAGGGAATTCCAACACCATTGGTTGCTACATTAATGAGAGCGCCAATGAGTAGAATGGATATACTCACGGACAAGGAAATAGATGAGGTTGTACGTAGATCGGAATTGACAACCAAGTACAATGATGAAATAGATCGTGAAAGTGCATACGAACTCTTGAAAAAGAAGCTTGAGGATTCTAGTGCTGATGACCACAAAGCCGAAATTGAAGAGCAAAAGAAAAAGGCTAAAAAGGTTGTCAAAGAAAAGGGAATGTTTGAAGAGTTGACTAAAAATACAATGGTCCGACAAATGGGGAGAACAGTCATGCGTGAGATATCGAGAGGTTTGCTTGGTATGTTGGGAATCAATAGGTCATCCCGAAGAAGATAATGAGAAACTTTCTTTTCCTGTCATTCATATTTCTTTGCTTTTCCTGTTCCGATAATAATTCCAATCTGAAAATTGAGAGTTCTTTAAAATCAGGTGATGGACCAGACGAGTTGCATTTTGTTTTTTACAACGTTGAAAATTTATTCGATGTTATGGACGATCCCAAAAAGTTGGATGATGATTTTACACCTGAGGGTAAAAACAATTGGACGGAGGATAGATACGAAAAGAAAATTTCGCAGCTTGCAAAAGTTTTAAAATCGATGACTGATAAACATGATTATCTCCCAGCAGTTATTGGATTGGCTGAGGTAGAAAATAAAGCTGTTGTAGAAGATTTAGCAGAAGCACTTTCTGTGAGTGGAAAGGAATATGCAGTTGTTCATGAAGAAAGTGCAGATCGAAGGGGAATTGATGTCGCCATGATGTATCGTAAAGACATCTTTTCTGAAAAAAGCCATAAAGCTTTTAGAATAAAGTTTGCAAATATGAATTATAGATCCAGAGATATTTTATATTTTCAGGGTGAATTGTTTAACGGAGAAACGGTTAACGTTTTTCTAAATCATTGGCCTTCGAGAAGGGAAGGTGCTGAAGTGTCAGAGCCAAGAAGGTTGGCCGCGGCTAAAACACTTAAATCAAAAGTGGATGATTTGTTAAGCCAAGATGATCAAAGTAAAATCATCATTATGGGTGACTTTAATGATTATCCGGACAACAAGAGTATTTCACAAGTGCTGAATGCAACCGGAAATGGAAAGCAGAAAAGTGAGTTATATAATTTGGCATACACACTTAATGAAAACGATAAGGGAAGTTATAACTACAGAGGTGATTGGGGGATGCTAGATCAAGCGATCGTTTCGAGTGGGTTTATGGATGGTGAAGGCCTAAGTACGACTATGGAAGGATTGGAAATTTATCAAGAAGATTTCATGATGTATTACGATAAGAAATACAAAGAACACAAACCCAATAGAACCTTTGGACATAAATACTTTGGGGGATATTCGGACCATTTGCCGATCGTTGTTGAATTTAAAATGAAATAATGGCTTATGGACAAAATAACTATGCACATAAAACGTTCTGAGCAACGAAAGATTATTACAATGAGAAAGTTATTTGCGGTTACTTTTCTATTACTTCTTGCCCTCCCATCTATTGCACAATACGGTGGTACAGCAGGATATCAATTTATCAACTTACCCAATTCTGCGAGAAATGCGGCCCTTGGAGGTAGGATTATCTCCATCATGGACAATGATCTCAATCTAGCTTTGAGTATGCCAGCCATGCTGGATAGTACGGATCATGATCAAGTGGTTTTTAATTATACTGGATATCTTTCTGACATCAATTATGGCACTGTTGGATACGCAAAATATATTCCCGAAGTCGCCACATTTGCGGCATCACTTCAATATATTTCATATGGAGAAATTGCAGAAACCGATGTTTCGGGACAGGAGATAGGTTCGCTGTCAAGTGGAGAATATATGCTCAGTCTTGGAGCGGGTAGACAGTTGGACGAAGCTTTTAGCGTTGGATCTAATGTAAAAGTAATCCTTTCGAATTTAGCAGAATACAATGCTTCTGCAGTTGCATTGGACCTTTCTGGTGCTTATAGAAGTAAGGATACCTTTTTCAGTGCAGGATTATTGGTTCGTAATATTGGGTTTAATATCTCAAATTATACTGAAAATGGAGATCTAAGTGTACCGTTTGGTATTGATTTAGGACTGACAAGGAAGTTGGCGAAATCGCCTCTGAGATTTAGCGTGAACTTTGAAAACTTACAAAAATGGGATCTGACATTCACCGATCCTGCGGATTTAAATCAGGTTGATCCTCTCACTGGCCAAGTGATAGAATTACCAGAAGAAAGTACATTGGAAAAAGGAATGAGACATGTAATCCTTGGCTCTGAATTTATACTATCTGAAAATTTTCATTTGCGATTTGGATACAACTTCAGAAGAAGAGCTGAACTCAGACTCGAGCAAAAACCAGCTACTTCGGGTATTTCATGGGGACTAGGTCTGAGGATAAGTAAGTTTAAGTTGAACTATGGCCGAGCAACATACAATCAGGCTGGGAGTACTAATCACATTAGTATGACGGTACGTTTATCCGATTTTAAAAGAGGGTAGATCCCTCCACACCCGACCAAAATCAATACGTTTCCAATATGATTTCCCCTCTTGAGAGGGGCCAGGGGTGTGTTTATCCTTATGAAAGAGAATCGAACATAATTCATGTAGAAAATCAAATCAGACTTAACTATTAAAATGGTGTTCATGTGCTACTAGACACACCCCTCAGTCCCCTCTCAAGAGGGGAAGCATTAAGTGTCCAATATAATTCCCTGACACAATTAAAAAGTAATTATTTCCCCTTTCAAGAAGGGAAGCTGTGCAATCCAAAACATTTAGGGTTTGCTTGTCACACCTCGTGATAAACAAACCAAATAGGGTCAGGAAGTTTACTCTTCAGTTTCGGACGGTCCGTTCTTAACACGAGCATCAAAGTCTTTGTATGAAACCAAGAAATTTCCAACGTAAATAAGGAGGTGTCTGATTTCAGATACAGTATCGAAGAACAAGACACTATTCCTTGTTCCAACAGTTTTGTTCTTTATTCTTTTTACTTGCACTTTTCTAAGAAGATCGAGTTCTGCGACCATTTCATCTCTATCGACAAGGAATTCATCAAGTTTAGCATAGTCATTGGTATTAACAATTTCTAGTGCTTTTTTATAAGAATTTTCAACCATTCCAACTGCAGAATATAAGTCATTTTGTTGTTCATCTAATATCTGTTTGTGGCTATTGGCAACATAATCATAAAGTGGTTTAACGATACGATCATTACTGAGTCCGATTTCATGTAAAAAGTACATGCTTTTGATGTAATTTATTCCGACATCTTCTGAATCATCATCAAGTCTTGAAATGGTTGTGTTCACCTTGTTATTGACCCTTTTGATTTTATCAAAAACGATTTTGAATTCTCTCTTGCTCTCTTGCAATAATTTCACATTCTCTTTCGAAAGGGCGCCTACAGATTTCGTTAATGTTTCACTAACTGATTGAAATAATCTATTCGTGTATTTAACACCTTTATCATAGGCATATTGGGCGTCAATAGAATCTTCATCACCTAATTCAAAATCATCTGCCATGATAGCCTCAAGATGTTTTTGTTTCACATGCGACTTGTAAAGTAAGAATATTACTAAAAGCAGCATGGCGAATATGGCTATTGATCCAAATTGAGTGAATGCAATGACTAAAAAGAAAGCAGCCGTAAAAGCGGAAAATGCCGTGAAGAACCACCCGCCTATTACTGATAAAACTCCAGACACTCTGTAAACAGCACTTTCTCGACCCCATGCACCATCAGCTAAGGAAGTCCCCATTGCAACCATAAATGTCACATAAGTTGTAGATAGTGGAAGCTTTAAAGTTGTTCCAATGGATATCAATATACTCGCAACAACAAGTGTTACTGAAGCTCGTACCAAATCAAACGCAGGGGCTTCATCTTTTTCAAATTGATTGACCCAATGATTAAAGGGTGTTTGATCAAACCTTTTCTCAATAAAACTATTCACTCTGTTGGGTAAAATATCTTCAATTCTCTTGCTGGTTGTAGAAGTTGCTCTAACAATTGATCTAGCCATTAATGATGAACCAAATCTTTCAAAACCATCATCTTGTCTACCAAGATCCAAAGAGGTTTTAATAACATTTCTCGCTTTTTTAGATAACCATAAAGTCAGTACCATTACCAGTCCAGCTAAGACAAGAAACAAAACTGGGGCTTTCTCTTTGGTTGCTAAGCCATTCATCAGAAAATCAGTATTGGTTCCTCCTTGACTAACAAATAAATCGTAGGCTTCATAACCTGCAATTGGAACACCAATAAAGTTTACTAGATCATTACCTGCAAATGCCATGGCGAGTGCAAATGTACCAGTAAGAACAATTACCTTGAAGATATTAATTTTAGTAAACCAATTTATTAACTGCAGCAATATAGTCCAACTCACAAAGCTGATAAATAAAATTTGCATTGTATTCGTTGCAATATATGCTTTAACATCTTTGTCCATAAATGGAACATTTTTAGCGCCTTTAATAAGTATAAAGAACATGATTGCTGTTAGTGCGAAACCTCCCCAAAGGGCTCCATAGTACTTAACTTTCTTTTTAAAATCAAAGGAGAAAAGTAGCCTAGTTAGAAATTGAATAATCATCCCCACACTGAAGGCCACTGCCACGGATAAGAGTATCCCACCTATAATTTTCAATGCAGTTGCGGAGTTGATATAATCACCTACTTGTCTAGCAATTTCTCCATTTTCGCCCATGAAGTAATCTCCTGAGTAAACCTTAATTACTGCCATACCCACAGCCGCTCCAAGAAGCTCAAAAACAATAGATACCGTGGTAGATGTTGGCATTCCAAAGGAATTAAACATATCCAGCAATATGACATCTGTAATCATCACAGCCATGAAAATGAACATGATTTCTGAGAAGCGGAACATCTCTGGATGGAAAATTCCCTTCCGAGCAACTTCCATCATACCTCCGGAAATTGTTGCTCCAGCGAGTACCCCTAGTCCTGCAATCACCATAATCACTTTTAAACTGGTTACTCTGGCACCGATTGCCGAATTTAGAAAGTTTACAGCATCATTACTGACCCCAACAATAAGGTCCGAAACCGCTAGAACTACCAAGACTATTACGAAAAATAAATATAAACTCTCCATGATGCTAATTGCTATTAAAATCTAACGCAAATTAAATTTAATTCTGGTTACGATGGTCTTTTGCAATGGGATTTTTATGTTAAATAAATATTACGAAAGAATATTTGTATTACGCTGTCATTCAGCTATTTGATTGACAAAATTCAATTTATTTGTAACTTATATTTTAAGGAGGTCTAAATTTTGATGGAAAATATATTGTTCATGATTGTAAAGTGTAGATTAACAGGTATTTAATCCTAGATTAAAAATAATTTTCAGCGGTGACTTCACAAAACCCACAGTAAATAGCCTTTTCATGATGTTCAAAATCTACAGAAATATCTAGAATTTCTGATACCACCTTTTTAACTTGCATTTCAAAGAGATCCATAATGGCTTGTTCTTCATCATTTCCAGCGCTTTTATAATTGAGGCTGAGCAACATTTCTGCATTCTTGGGCAATGAAATTATAGATGAGATAATATTTTTGTCTATTTCCGGGTTACACTTTTTGAATAACCACATATACTGCGCTAGCTGCAAGGTCTTTGTTTTTGATATCAAAGAGTCTTCATTAGTTATCTGAACATCTCCACTTTTCACATTTCCACTTTTATAATCAATGATGTGAATATTATCATCCAGAACTTCTACTCTGTCGGCTTTCCCTCGTAGAATAATAGTTGTCTTTTCTTCATTTCTCTCAATTGTAAATGGGGCTTTGTATTCTTGCTCTAAAGACAAAATTTTAATTTTATGACCATCCTGTAATCGCTTGAGATCAAAATCGAGCACCCTTTTAATCATCTTCTCTGAAATGAGATAGATCAAATGATTTGGTCCAGATTTTATGGCGTCTGTAAGATTGGCTTTGGCAAATTGTGCATTTAAAATTGAAGATGACTGTGTTTTAAGGTTTTTGATTTTTTCCTCATCCAGCCATTGTCCAATCAATGGTTTATAGAGATCTTCAAGTGCGTCATGGATGCATGTACCCATAACAGCATTGTTTATTTCATCCTCCATTTCATTTTCCTCTCTTAGATCGAGAACGTATCTGTAGTAGTAGTCAAGAGGACATGAAAGATATTTTTCCAAAGCAGAAGGGGACAAGCCGCTTTTGCTCATTAGATTAAGTAAATGGGAGACTATTTCTTCTGTTTTTTTAATTCCCAGGTGATTCTCCTGGCTTTTCGAAATGTTAGCGCTATAGTTTTCAGTGTTTAGAGAACATTTCAGTCTGCCTCTAGTTTTTTCATATTGAAGCTGACTAATAAATCTGCTTTTTTCACCGCCACCCCCGAAATCATCCCTTTCCAATCCATGGACTATAGACACTTCCTTTGGATGTTGTATCAATCTATAAAAGTAATAAGCATAGACGGACTCATGATCATTATGATTGGGCAAACCATAAAATTTCTTAAGCTCATGAGGGAAAAAGCTATTGGGTTTTCTTCCAGAAGGCAAAATACCCTCGTTAGCACCTAATATTATAACCCTATCAAAATCAATAGCCCTGGTTTCAAGCATACCCATTATTTGTATGCCGCCAAGTGGTTCACCTAAAAAAGATAATTTCTCGGATGAGGATATTTGACGAAAAACAGCATGAAAATTACTGAGATTGGTTAAGAATCCATATGCCAAATTAACCTCCTTGAATTTCGTCAACATATGTTCAAACTGCAAGGCCATTTCTCGATTAATGACATTCAGATTCTTACTGTTAAATATTGAGGTTGTCAATTTCAGCAAAATCTCAACCAATTGATTCACCCCATTTGATAAAGGCTCTAGTAAAAACATCACACCTTTGAATGCGTTGATTAAAGAGGGGTCTTGTATAAAAGAACTGTCAACATGTATTTGATTTTGGTCACTAATGATTTTTTTAATTTTAAATAGATCATCCGAAGAAATTAAAGCGTCATTGTGACTTCTTACTTGTTGTAAAAAAACCAAAAAATCTTTATGATAGTACCCATGATCTCCTTGTCTATCTTTTCTTTTAGACGCATATACATGAAGAGAAATGAGGCTGTCATATATCTTAAACAAAGGGCTCAAGTTGGCACTCATTCCCATGGTAATGTTCACTTTGTCTATATATGAAGGGAGTGATTCAAGTGTTGGAAGAAGGAGACTTTCATCGGCAAGAACTATTGCGGTATGATCATTATATATCCGTTCTTTTAAAAGATTTCCGATAACGCGACTCTGGGATAGAGGATTTGGAACGGAAATGAGCTTAATATTTTTCGACTCATTATTAATCTTGCTTTCAAGCTCTGTAGTTTCAGAGTTACCCAGTTTCGCGATCATTTTTCTGGTGAAATGACCTGCGGGATGATCTGGCATCTGACCGTAGAAAGGGTCCACGTCCCAGTAGATTTGTGTGTTATGCTTATTCTGAAAGTATGAAATGATTTTTTCTTCTGCTTTTGAAAGTGCATTGAAGCCCGCAAAACACAAGTTCATCTTTTTTTCGCTAGTAAACAACGTTTCCAATTGATCAGAAAATTGACGCATTATCAAACCAGGATAAGCTATTTTTTTAGCCAAAACATTCTGTTTGAACATATGATGTAATTTTCCAAGGTCCGACCAAAATTCTAAGAAGTCCAGTTGATCCTTACTCAAAGGATCCAGATTGAAACTCCATGCCTCTATATCTTTAATATTTCTTAAATCATCATAGGCTGCTTTTGAGTCAACAAGGTAATTGTCAATAGCATTATAATCACTGAGAATGATATTTGCCCAAGAGTCGAATAAAGCAAATTCTTCAGTGTCATTTACAACTTCTAGGTAAGCCTTGAAAAGTTCAAACCGAAGGGTAATGCTATCAGCAACCTCCAGGTCGGTATATTCTTCAGCCATTTCATTGAAGCTGATTATTTTCGGAGCCCACTGTGTCTGAGGGCTTTTTTCTAAAATATATTTTTTTAAAAATGTAGCCGTTCTTCTACCTGGGAGAACGAAGGTCACTTCGCTCAAATCACCAAAGTGCGATAAACAACCATCGACAACTCTTTCTAAAAAACGCATTATGATTTAGGGAGATTTTTAAATAAAAAACGGTTCACTTTTGTAATTATTTCAGTAGGTGATACGAACTCTCGAAGATACTTTTTTCTGAGAATAATTTTTAATAAAACAACTTTTTCCATTTATAAAACACAGATGAATCGATATGTCATTTTGTTACCTTTGCTGACCATGTACAAATTAATTTTCCGACAACTTTTATTTTTCCTATCGCCAGAGCGAGCGCATTACACCGCCATGTGGGGATTAAGAACTATTTTGAAATTTCCAGGGGCAAAGTTTTTATTCGATTCGGGTAAAAATAGCGGGGAAGAAGTAGAGCTCTTTGGCCTAAAATTCAAAAATAGACTGGGGGTTGCAGCTGGTTTTGATAAGGAAGGCGTAAATATTGATGCTTTAGCTGCTATTGGGTTTGGATTTGTAGAGATTGGAACTGTTACACCAAAGGAACAAGACGGCAACCCTCAACCGAGACTTTTTAGGTTAAAAAAAGATGAAGCGATTATCAATCGAATGGGCTTTAATAGCAAGGGCATGGATGTCGCCTATGAAAATTTAAAGAAGAGAAAGTCTAATATAATTGTTGGTGGTAATATTGGTAAAAATAAACTTACGCCAAATGAAAATGCAATGGAGGATTATCTGTTGTGCTTCCATAAGCTATACGATCAGGTAGATTATATAGCGATTAACGTTAGTTCTCCAAATACGCCAAACCTACGGGCACTTCAAGAAAAGGAACCGTTAACAAAGTTGATTCAAGGATTACAAAATGCTAATCAATCTAAGGCCAAAAAGAAACCAATTTTATTGAAGATCGCTCCGGATTTGAGCAATGAGCAATTGGATGATATTATTGACATTATGGCGATCACAAAATTGGATGGTCTTATTGCAACCAACACAACCATTGATCGATCATCTTTATTGACGAATGCTGAAAAAGTTGAAGAAATAGGAGCAGGAGGGCTTAGTGGGAAGCCAGTAAAACAAAGATCCACCGAGGTTATAAAGTATTTGTCAGAAAAATCGAACAAAGGGTTTCCAATAATTGGTGTGGGTGGAATAAGCTCAGCAGAGGATGCTCAGCAGAAAATAGAAGCAGGAGCGGCACTTGTTCAGGTATACACTGGCTTTATTTATGAAGGACCATCGTTGGTATCCAAAATTAGAAAGAAGATAAGTGGCTAAATAGTCTTTAAAACGTAATTCAGGATTTCAATAATTTGCATTTCTCAATAATGATAATCTATTGAATTTCATATATTTATAAAACATTAACCACTTATTCTTACCAATATGAAAAAATTCTACTCCTTAGCTTTAGCAATCTTTCTCGCCTCAACATACTCTGCACAAATGCAGGTTACCCCGAGTATATCTGACGAAACTCTCGAAGATTGGATTGAGGGCACCGATGTAATTGTCTCAAACTTAATTGTGGAATGTGACTCAGCTGCATATGGTACCTTTCTCAATCCATATACTGACAGTAATTTAGAAGTTGTAGAAGGCGTGTTATTTGCGACTGGTTTGGCGTCAAATGCTGTTCTTGGAGGGCAATTAGGCTATTTAGAAAATCCTTATTCAGGGGATCCAGATCTAGAAATGTCTTTACCTGGATTTGAGATGAATGATGTATGTAGGATTGAATTTGATGTTGTTCCTCTTTTTGAATACATGTTATTTGACTATGTTTTTGGTTCGGAAGAATATCCTGAATGGGTCGGATCTTCCTTCAACGATATTTTTGGATTCTTTGTAAGTGGACCAGGAATTACAGGGACGTTTACGAATGGAGCAGCAAATTATTCTAATGTGCCAGGAACGGATTTACCTGTTGCAATAAACAATGTGAACATTGGCCTCAACGCTGAATATTATATTGATAATGAATTTAGTTCGGATTCGAGTGCCTGTGCGTACGATGGACTTACTACAAATTTGCCTGGGATTATTGAATGTCAACCGAGTGGAACTTACCATGTTAAGATAGTTATTGCGGATGTTTTAGATTCGGCTTTTGACTCAGGTGTTTTTCTTCAAAAAGAAAGTTTCATGAGTGTGCCTTCTATTGTTGGCATTGAAGAGTTAAGTAGTCTTAACTTGGATATATTTCCAAATCCAACATCCGAATATCTTAACCTAAATGGAGATGATCTTCAAGTGATTTCAAGCTATAAGATGTTAAATATTGAGGGAAAGGTTGTGCAATTTGGTTCTCTATCTGGAGATAGAAGAATAGATGTTCAGGAATTGAGTAACGGAACATATACTATGATCCTTATGAATGATGCAAGAGTGGCTGGAGCTATCAATTGGGTTAAGAAATAAGACTAGGTTTTTTTAGAAACTTTTCTCATGCGATATTTTAATTAATTTTACATCGTGAACGCACCAAAGATTATTGAATGCCCGAGAGATGCCATGCAAGGCATCCATGATTTCATTCCCACTGAAGTTAAGATTGATTATATCAACTTGCTGCTGCAATGTGGATTTGATACATTGGACTTCGGTAGTTTTGTATCACCACGAGCCATTCCTCAATTACGCGATACTGTTGAGGTGCTGTCTAAACTAAATCTTGATGACACTGAAACTAAACTCCTCGCAATAGTCGGAAACCTGAGAGGTGCGAATCGAGCAGCGGACTTTGATGAAATAAAATATCTTGGTTTTCCATACTCTATATCTGAAGAATTTCTGAGGCGTAACATCAATTCAAGTAAAAAGGATTCGCTTCAGCGTATTGAGAAAATTCAAGAAATATGTGTTAGATCCAATAAGGAACTGGTCGTATACATTTCGATGGGGTTTGGCAATCCTTACGGAGAAGATTGGAATGTTGAGATCGTAGCAGATGCTTGCCGTGAATTATATAAGGACTTAGGAATAAAAATCATCTCCCTCTCAGATACTATTGGCACTTCCAATCCTGAATCGATTAAATATCTTTTTAGTAATCTCATTCCCGAACTAACTGATGTTGAGTTTGGGGCTCATTTACATACCACTCCTGATTTATGGGAGGAAAAGGTGAAAGCTGCTCTTGACTCTGGTTGTCAGCGATTTGATGGGGCGCTAAAAGGTTATGGAGGTTGTCCAATGGCTAAGGACGAGTTAACCGGGAATATGGCTACCGAGAATATTATTCAATGCCTTGATGACGTTAAAATTCCTCATAATATTGACATGGAGGCACTGCAAAGAGCAATGTTGAACTCAACGAAAGTCTTTCTGTAAGATAATTAATAAACCTTTTCAACGTTATCTATTCTTGATGTATGGTTTAAAGGCGAGTAATCAGGGTTTTAAGCAAACATGGAGCCATGGACAAAAAACACGATTATGGCGTGAATGCAACAGCATTTCATTTATATTTGCAACTTATTAAATAAACATTGGGGGTCACATGGAAATAGGCAGTGTAAAATATGCAAGAACGGTCAACGCAGATTTTAGCAAAACGTTAAAGAAAAGAGTAAGAGGTTATTTCAAAGAAAATAATATTTCTAAAAATGCCAATGCCAACATGATCATTAAGACAATAACCATGTTGTCGATGTATGTTATTCCTTTGGCGCTTCTTATGACTGGTGTAGCGGCTTCTTTTTGGGGAGCTTTTGCTTGCTATGTCGTTATGGGATTTGGTATTGCTGGAATTGGAATGAATGTAATGCATGATGCGATTCATGGGGCATATTCCAAGAGCAAAAAGGTAAATACAATAATGGGTTACACGATTAGTCTCTGTGGTGGATTTCCAATAAACTGGTATTATCAGCACAATGTTTTACATCATACATATACCAACATGGAAGGCCTTGATGAAGATATTTCTCCAGCGCCAGTATTAAGATTCTCTCCTTTTAAGAAATTAATGAACCATCATAGGTTACAGCATTTATTCGCATGGTTCTTTTACGGTATGATGACTTTATTGTGGACGACCACTAAAGACTTCAAGAGCATGGCAAAATATAAAAAACAGGGTCTGCTGAAAAGTCAAGAAAGAAGTTACGCTAGCTTCATGGTAGAGATGGTTATTCTTAAGGTATTCTACTACATTGTCGTACTTTTCTTACCAATGTATTTCTTGCCAATTCCTTGGTTTCAGACATTACTATTGTATTTAATGATGCACTTCATTTCGGGGGTAACTTTAGGTATGGTTTTTCAACCAGCTCATGTTGTGCCATCGACAGATTATTATGATGAGGAAACAATCAAAGACATGAAAACAAATTTTGAGGTTAGTCAAATGTTGACAACGTCAGATTTTGCACCAAAGAGCAAAATTTTCTCATGGTTTGTAGGAGGATTAAACTTTCAAGTTGAACATCATCTATTCCCAGGAGTATGCCATGTTCACTACAAAAAACTTGCTAAAATAGTTAAAGAAACTGCACAGGAATTTAACGTGCCTTACTATTGCGAAAAGACATTTTTATCTGCATTGCAAGCTCACGCTAAGATGTTGAAGGATTTTGGTTCGCACGATAATCCAGCGATGGCACACCACCACCACTAGTCATATTTATTGTAGTACATCTTAAGCGAAGTACTTCCAATTGTTTTTTCTTTAGAGCAATGGTGTTCGATTTTCGGTGCCGTGATACCATTGATAAGAGGTTTGTCGGCAATGAATCTTCTGATTTCATCCCATTGACTTGAAGCAATAAATTGATCAAGGATGTTTTTCCCACCTTCAATAAAAATGGATTGGACATCCCGTTCGGCCAAATGGATCAATATTTTTTCTATCCAATTCTCATTGAATTCCCACTTGATCCACTCCAAATTATCCTTTTGTAAATTGAGTTTTGAATTAAAAATTAGGGTTGCTTGACCGTCAATAAGAATTAAGGAAGATTCAGGGATGTTGTTTTCCGCACTAATTATTATTCTCAAAGGATTAGGGCCATGGGCTTGTCTAACGTTTAGTTGAGGGTTATCCAAGCGAACGGTATTGCCACCAACCAATATGCTTTGCTCTTCTGCACGCCATTGATGGACCAGTTGTTGAACAATCGGTCCTGTTATTTTTTCGGAACTTGATTCATTTGAAGTTCTCAATTTGTCAATAAAGCCATCTTTAGATTCAGCCCACTTCAAGATTACATAGGGACGATTCTTCTCATGAATACAAAAAAACCGTTTGTTCAAATTCCTTGCTTCATTTTCCAAAAAGCCAACATCTACTTTTATACCCGCGTCTTTAAGTCTTTTTATACCCTTCCCTCGTACTTCTGAGAATGTGTCCGTAGTAGCAATGACAACACGCTCTAACTTATGCTGTACTATGAAATCACTACAAGGTGGTGTTTTACCATGATGTGCACATGGCTCTAAACTAACATAGAGTGTTGATTTGGCCAAAATAGCTTTGTCTACAACAGCGTTTATAGCGTTTACCTCGGCATGTGGACCTCCATATTTTTGATGATACCCTTCACCTATAATCTTGCCTTTATGCACGATTACGCATCCTACCATAGGATTAGGGCGACATTTGGGCCAACCTAGCGCTGCTAATTCCAAACAGCGCTTCATGAAGATTTGATCTTGATTCATTGATACAAAAGTAATTTTTTCCGCATCTTGCCGAAATGTTTGTTACGGATAATCGTTTGTCGACTTGTAAGCAGTATGTTGTAGAGAAAATGTTGGCTGCAGGTTATGAGCAAAACGAGGCAAAAAGTGTATTCGAAGTTTTAGCAGGTTACCTTCTGAAGAAAACAAAAGTTCAACTCTTGATCGAACCCCATTCTTTATTGTCAGAGTCGGAGCTATTATCATTCAACACTGCCGCGAAACGTTTGATAAATGGAGAGCCCATTCAGCACATTACTCAGGAACAGGAATTTTACGGAAGAGATTTTTATGTGAATTCAAATGTGCTTATTCCTAGACCAGAAACAGAAGAACTTGTTCGTTGGATTTTGGATGATAACAAAGAGGATGAGGCAATAAACATATTGGACATTGGCACTGGCAGTGCGTGCATTGCTATCACTTTGGATAGGGAATTGCACAATGCGAAGGTCACAGCTCTGGATGTAAGTGAAGAGGCATTAACGGTTGCGCAAAAGAACAATGTTGTATTACAAGCTGATGTCAATTTTATAAAAGAAGATATTTTAAATGCTGATGTAGAGCTGGAAAAATATGATGTGATCGTCAGTAATCCTCCCTACGTTAAATTAAGTGAGTCAGAACATATAGAGAGTAAGGTGAAAGTCTATGAGCCTGACTTGGCTTTGTTTGTTGAGGATAACGATCCATTGATATTTTATAGGGCTATCTCTTTGTTCGCAAAACGATCACTAAAGGGAAATGGAAAATTGTATTTTGAAATTAATCAATATTTAGGTAAAGAGACCAAAGAGCTTTTAGAGAGTCATGGCTTCAGAAATATTGAGTTGAGAAAAGACCTCAATAACAACGATCGAATGATACGCGCAGAATTATAGTTAATCCAATCCTTTTTCGTGGATATCTTACCTTTTTCGAATACGGGCAAAGAGGTATATTTGAGGTCAAAAATTGCATAGAATCAATGGACATTACTGAAGCGTATAAGCTAGTTGAAAAGCTCACAGTTGAGTTGAATGAACATAATCATAAATACTATGTTTTAAGTAATCCAACGATCAGCGATCAGGATTTTGATATCAAGTTGAAAGAGCTCGAGGCAATTGAAAAAGATTTTCCGGAACTCAAAGATGAAAATTCACCAACGAAAAGAGTAGGGGGTGACATCACGAAAAATTTCCCATCGCAAAAACATAAATACCCAATGCTCTCCTTGAGTAATACATACTCAAAAGAGGAAATAGTGGATTTTGAAAACAGGGTAATGAAACTGCTAGAAGATGAAGTTACATATGTCTGTGAGTTGAAATACGATGGGGTGGCTATAGGTATAGCCTATGAAAACGGTAATTTAAAAACAGCAGTTACTCGAGGTGATGGCTCAAAGGGAGAAGTAATTACGAATAATGTTAGAACCATCAAAACTGTACCACTCAAATTATTAGGAGAGGGATACCCAAATGAATTTGAAATTAGGGGTGAAATAGTATTGCCTAAAGCAAAGTTCGATAAGATAAATGAAGAGAGAGTAGCACAAGGCGAAGCGGCATATATGAATCCTAGGAATACCGCATCAGGAACCCTGAAACAACAGAACTCTTCGATGGTTGCGGCAAGAGGCTTGGAGACTTTTTTGTACGGTGTTTATAGTGGAGATAAAATAGCGGATGGGCACTATGAATCCGTAATGAAAGCTTCGGAATGGGGGTTCAATACACCGGATCCCAAGAAGAACTATATCAGACATTGCAAATCAATTGATGAAATCATGGAGTTCATCAATTACTGGGATGAAGAAAGAAAAAACTTACCCTTTGAGATTGATGGTGTTGTGATAAAGGTGAATAATTACGATCGACAAGAAATGCTCGGATATACTGCCAAATCTCCTCGCTGGGCGATCGCATATAAGTTCAAAACGGAAAGAGTTTCAACCAAACTTATTGACGTTACCTATCAAGTGGGAAGAACAGGAGCAATTACACCAGTGGCAAATTTGGAGCCGATTCTTTTGGGCGGAACCATGGTCAAAAGAGCATCATTGCATAACGCAGATCAGATAGAGAGGCTGGGAATCCACCTTGACGATATGGTATATGTGGAGAAGGGAGGGGAGATCATACCAAAGATAGTAGGTGTGAATCAAGATGAGCGTCCCCTGATGTCCGTAAAGGTTGTTTTTCAAGAGACTTGCCCAGATTGTCAGACTCCTCTAGTAAGGAAAGATGGTGAGGCTCAACATTATTGTCCGAATGAGTATGGCTGCCCGGCTCAAATAAAATCAAAGATGGATCATTTCATCGGTAGAAGGGCGATGGATATCGATGGTCTTGGATCGGAGACCATAGAACTAATGTATGCGAATGACCTTATAAGTAACTATGCGGATCTTTATTTTTTACAAAGAGATGAACTGCTCAAGCTCGAACGTATGGCAGAAAGATCAGTTGACAATCTTCTTTTGGGATTGGAAAAGTCAAAGGAGATACCATTTGAAACAGTTCTTTTTGCCTTAGGAATACGTTTCGTTGGCGAAACAGTGGCCAAGAAACTAGCGGCCCACTTCAAGACGATAGAGGCCTTGATGCTAGCCAATGAAGAAGAATTGATTGAGGTTGAGGAAATAGGCGGGAGTATAGCTAAAAGTGTTTTGGAGTTTTTTAGTCATGATCGAAATCGAAATATTATTGAGACGCTTCAATCCAAGGGCTTACAATTTGAATCGATTGAAAGCGATGAACCAACTTCCAACATTCTTGAAGGAAAATCTTTTGTGGTTTCAGGCGTTTTTGAAAACTACTCGAGGGATGAATTGAAGGCTGAAATCGAAAAAAATGGAGGTAAAAACGTTGGTAGTTTATCCAGTAAAACAGATTACTTAATTGCCGGAGATAAAATGGGTCCAAGCAAAAAGGTGAAGGCTGAGAAACTAAAGATAAATGTTATTACGGAGGAGGAATTTAGTCAGATGATAGTTGTTGCAGACTCCAACAAATGATCTGGATATATTCTAAAATCAAAAATATAACTAGAGATGAATAATTCTTATCTTCGTTAGCATAATCCAGAACCGTGCTTAAAGTATTAAAACATACCGTAGGCCTTCGTGCATTAAAACGTATGAACCACAAGAAAAGACACGCTGTGGTGACTAACTATCATGATGCCAACAACGTAGGTGCTATTTATTTTG
>JBLIMR010000010.1:0-63901 GCA_047638815.1 Gammaproteobacteria bacterium | reverse complement strand
CCGCTAGTTACAAATATCAAGATGATGCTATTGATAGAGCCAGAGATATCGCTGTGAATTATAAGTCAGATGTTATCATTCATGGAAAGGATGGTAGGATTCGGGATAGGAGGAGTTATGATTGAGTTTGAGGTGTGTTAATTTGGGCTTGGAAATTGAACAACGGTACCAAAAATGGAATATCTAACAAGGGCGTTACAAACGCCCAGTTCAAAAGACACTCGTTTCCGTTGCACTCAAACGAGCGCCAGGATTTGAGTTTGCATCAACATTCTACCAATTGCCACCCGTATGACATTTGCCCTGTTCATATGTCCAACACCTATACATTAAGCGTGGAATTTCGTATTTTCACAAAACAATAACAAGTGTCCTCGTGAAGATTCTATTCCTTTCTGTTTGTGTAATTGTTTCAAGCCTAATTGGATACACCCAAGAATTTGAAATGGAGTTATTGACAGATACAATCTTAACAGGATTAGCAGATCCCGAAATTCCAATCATTTTTCATTTCGATGCTGTGAACCTTGGAGATGAAACTTACTTAGTAGATATGTTTCGAGAGGAAACGGATGTCCCAAATGGATGGGAGATATCACTTTGTACAGAGGCATGTTTTCCTCCGGAAGTGACAGAAGCTGTTTTCTTCTTGGATGAAATGGCTACGGATGAAGTCTCAGTATATTTTTATGCTTCATCTGTGGGTTCTGGCATGACGCGAGTTCGTTTTATCAACACTCAAGATTCTTCCAATTCTTTTGAATACAACCTATTCGTCAATACCGAACCACTTGGGATTTCAGATTTTGAATTGAATAGTTTTAACGCATCTTACGATGCACTATCGCAATCAATAAAGATAGATGTGACAAACGAATCGAGTAATAAAGTGGTTGCAATTTATAATGTCTTGGGTTCAGAAATGGATAGAAGAATTCTGAATGGACAATCTACAACTATTGAAACAAACGACTGGGCTAAAGGAATTTATGTGGTGTCATTACAAAATGATGCAACCGTGAAAATAGTCGTTGATTAATTCCTTATCACTTATATTACTCTGAGGTGATGATTATATTTCTAATCGAATCATTTCTAAGGTAAGTACAATGTAGAAGTTAAGGACAATTCAACCCCATAGAGACCAACTCATATTCAATTCTCAATTATCCATTCTCAATTTCGAAATGTATTAGGGCATCCAAAAAAAAAGACCCTCTTTAATTGTGAAATTTGCCGAATGAGTTTAAATCTCCATCAACTGTTGCCTCAGTATATTTAAAGCCATTATTCCTGTTCTCTTAATGTTGTACTCTCTGTGGTTTCCAAATTTAAACTTCTTGGTTACCATCTTATCTTTCGTTCCAACAGCCATCCAAACTGTTCCGACAGGCTTTCCCACGATGCCACCACCAGGTCCGGCTATTCCTGAGACTGCTATGGAATAATCAACGTCAAATACATCAAATATTCCCAAAGCCATTTGACGAACTACCTCTTCACTTACAACTCCCTTTTCTAAAATCATTTCGTGCGGCACCTTTAGTAGGTGAGATTTTGACTGGTAACTATAAGTAATTGCAGATCCTTGATAATATTCGGAACTGCCGGCAATAGAAGTTAATAGATGGGCGATATATCCTCCACTACAACTCTCCGCAGTTGCAATCCTTTTGTTGTTTTTTAATAAGAGCTTCCCAACAATATCTTCCATTCGATCATTGTCATACCCGTAGATCAATTCAGGAATAATTAATTTTAGTTCTTCAACTTTAATTTTGGTTTTAGTTTTGAGTGGCTCTATTGTTTCTCCTTCACTACTTAATCTTAATTTCAATCTGCCATCAGAGGATGGGAGGTAAGCCAATTTAATATTTTCTACAGAGAGTGATTTTTCCCAATCTTCGAGTTTGTCAGCTAAAAAAGATTCTCCCATACCACAAGTTAAAACAGTTCTGTGATAGACCGCTTGAGTTTTAAATCTTGTTTTTATTTTAGGTAAAATCATTTCTGTCATAAGATGCTTTACCTCAAATGGGACTCCTGGTACCGAAATCACAACTTTGTTGTTTTCATCGAACCACATTCCGCTTGCAGTCCCCATATTATTTTGTAAAACTTCCGCTTTTGTTGGCAACATTGCTTGCAGAGTATTACTCTCTAACATCGGACGATTCCATTTTGCGAAATAACTACTGACACGATCCAGAACTTCTTGGTTCATCTCCATCGGGGAATTGAAGTATTCAGCAAGAACACTTTTGGTTATGTCATCATTCGTAGGACCTAGACCACCGGAAAGTATGATCAAATCCACCCGAGATAGTGCCGAGTCTAACGCAGATATAATATCCTCCCTTTCATCTGGAATCACGACAGTTCTTTTAACAGCGACACCAATGGTGGCAAGCTTTTCGCCCATCCAAGCGGCATTGGTGTTTACAGTTTGACCGATCAATAATTCATCTCCGATATTGATTATTTCCGCATTCATTTTACAAAATATTTATACTACGAAGGACGTCAATAATTACGAAAAATAATAAAGTTAATTTATCTGTTGAAAAGTATTCAAAGTCGTAAAAATGCGTCCGTTTAAATGGGATAGGTTTGTAAACAACTAAACAAAAGAAAACACTCAAACGGAATTAATCTATGAATATAATAGAGGATAAAATTGAATTTATTGACGAGATGTTGACCAAGAATCCACAAGATTCTTATTTGCGTTATGCAATGGCACAGGAGTTACTTCTTACTGGAAAAGAGTCGGAGGGAATGAGTATGTTGGAAGGCATCACTAAGGATGATAGAGAATTCGTTTACGCATATTATCCTCTGGGTAAATTGTACGATGAGAAAGGTAAAAAATCTAAAGCCGTGAAGAACTACCAAAAAGGTTTGATCATGGCTAGGAAACAAAATATGGTGGAAATTGAAGGTCAAATTGCTGAAGCTTTAATGATCTTGGACGTATACGATCATGCCCCATACTAAAGGAGAAAAACCTGTAGATTTATTTATTACTGGATACGGTAATAATGGTATTTGGAATATTCCGTATTCCTTTCTTTTTTTATTTCTTATCGCAGGTTTGTGGTGTATTGGTCAGCTTATTGGATTCGTTGGTGCAGTATATCTAAACCCTGAATTATCTGGATTTTTCGCAGATGTTCTTTCCGGGAATCCCGAAAGAATAGAAGCACTTGCATTTAATGGTGAGGTTGTATGGCCCACTGCTCTGGTGGGTGGGATCTTCGGAATCTCAGCAGTCTTTTTATGTGTTCGTTTTAAAAAGGGAAGTAAGATTAAAGATTATTTGGCCTTAAATATTCCTGATATAAAGCAAGTATTGCTTTGGATTGGGATCATGATTTTATTTTTATTTTCTTTTGAATATGCAGCTAAGTTTTTTCCTGATCTGGAATCGGACTTTATGCAAAAAGTTATGGAGAGTACAACGAAGCCCGTCATGCTTTTAATTTCAATCGGTATAATCGCTCCAATTTTTGAAGAACTTATTTTTCGTGGTTTTCTTTATAAAGGTTTGGAACAATCGCGATTAGGTCCTCATGCTGCGGTCTGGATTACATCAATCTTATTTGCCATAATTCATACGCAGTATAGCCTTTCCATCGTTATTTTAATTATTCCAATGGCCCTGGTTATGGGATACTCTAGGATGTATACCAAATCTATTTGGACACCTATTTTACTGCATATATTCAATAATTCATTGACGACTATTATTGCGCTTTCTGAGTTAGAAGTTATTTAGGCAAAGTAATAGTATCGATTATTATATGCTTTCAAGATGATTCCGCTTTGTGCTCGAATCATATAATAAGTCTCTATCACCGTAAATTCATTAACTTTGTCACAAAATATTAGACGCGATAAAATGCCTGAAACTCTTCGTCATATTCTTATTGCCGTTGGTCTGATTTTCATAATCGGATTAATGGACTCCTGTTCTACACCCATTTGTAAAGATTATCAAGTAGGAACCTTCAAGTATGAGGATAAGCAATTCGATGCTATTATTGTGAGAACAGAAACACATCACACAGAAACTAGTGATTCATTGAACTATAAAGATGTCTATAAAGTTATTTGGACAGATGATTGTTTTTATAAACTAGTTTTGGAATCTACAGATAACCCAGCAAGAATGCCTCTTTCAAAATTTGATACGATTCATGTTAAAATTGGCGAAGTTGATAAACATGGTTATGCATTTGAAGCATTGATTTTGGATCAGAAACCCATTGGTAAATTAATAAAAATAGAGGAGTAGATATGAGCAAGAAGAAAGGTGGGGGTATGATATACTCTACAAATGAACATTTCGATTTTACTGAGGAGACTGAGGGTGAACTATCGCTTAACCCAGAGAGCCAAAATCTCTATGTTTCGTTGGATAGAAAAATGAGAAAGGGAAAGACTGTGACACTAATTGAAGGATTCATTGGGTCTGATGATGATTTTTCAAAATTAGCGAAGATGCTGAAGAACAAGTGCGGTACTGGTGGAGCAGTGAAGGAGGGAAATATTCTTGTCCAGGGTGATTTTAAATTAAAGATAAATGATCTTTTAATCAAAGAGGGTTATCGTGTTAAAATGAAAGGCGGGAAATAGCAGCAATATTTTAAAAAGGCGCACTAAATTATTAATCAAACGTTTTCGCAGAATCATTAACCAATCGATTGATCTCATCAAGTTCTTTTTGAGTAAGATCTCTCCATTCGCCAACAGGTACATCAAGCTTAACATTCATAATTCTAACCCTCTTAAGCTTTTCAACTCGATAAGTTAGATACTCACACATCCTTCTAATCTGTCTGTTCAGACCTTGAGTTAATGTGATTTTGAACATGAATTTATTCAATTGTTCTATTTTGCACGGCCTTGTAACTGTATCAAGAATTGGGACCCCTGAACCCATTTTCTGCATGAATTCATGGGTAATTACTTTATTTACGGTTACGACATATTCTTTCTCATGATTGTTTCTGGCACGTAATATCTTATTTACTATATCGCCATCATTGGTCAAAAATATAAGTCCTTCACTTGGTTTATCTAATCTTCCGATTGGAAAAATACGTGTGGGATAATTGATGAAATCAATAATATTATCTTTCTCAACACCAGTATCTGTGGTGCAAACAATACCCACAGGTTTATTCAGAGCAATATAAACAGGCTTTTCATTGGAAGAAGTAATTAGTTTGCCATCAACACGAACTTCATCACTAGAAGAGATCTTAGTCCCTAATTCAGGAACCTTACCATTGATTGTAACTCTTCCCTGATCGATAAATTTATCCGCTGCACGTCTAGAGCAGAATCCAGCTTCACTAAGAAACTTATTGATACGGGTTAACTGTTCTTCTGCCATGTGGTAAAATTAGACAATTTTCATTCAACTAGACATCATCTTTTGACTCAGGGAAGAAAAGAGAAGGGGCATGGCAACAAAAACGGATGAATCAGAGTGAAATAAGCGATTGACGCTTCAGTGCAATTATATTACAAAGATTTGTAGAATGACACGAGGTTTTTACTAAGTACACTATTATCATAGTGTTTCTCCACATTGATTCGGGCATTTCTTCCAATGATATCAATTAGTTCGGGGTTGTTATTCAATTTTGTAATGGCATCAAGGAACTCTTTCTCTGTATCCGCAATAATAATATTCACACCATCCTCATATTTTATTCCTTCCGCACCAATGGTTGTAGAGATAACAGTTTTACCCAATGCCATTCCTTCAATTATTTTAATTCTAATACCTCCACCGGAAAGCAAAGGCACAAGCATTACTTTATGCGAATTCATAAATTCTTTGGCATCTTTAACTTCTCCCAAAAGATTTATGTTCTTCAATTTACAAGGAGGACTATATGACTCAGATGATTTACCAGCAAGATACAGCTGAAGGTCTGGAAACATCTCGTTAATTTGTCCCCAAGAATTTTTCAGAAACCAATTTACCCCTTCAATATTAGGCATCCAATCCATAGCGCCCAGGTGAAACAATCCTTTGGCGTCAGTTTTATTATTCTCAGGTTTATATTCATCCAAGTTTAATCCAAAAGGGATAGTGACAATGTGTTCTGCCTTTTCAATTTCCATATAACGTTCTGCATCTTTTGGACTGATAGATGCAATTCCATCTACCTGTTTAATGACAGATATTTCGTAATCTTTTAACTGTCTTGCTAAATGATTTAGATAAACCGTTTTCATGGAGTTCTTTGAAGCATTGGCCATTCTTTGCCAAATCATATATTCCAAATTATGAGATCGCAATACGATTTTAGCTTTGGATAATCTTTTTATAGTACCGATGTACGGTGCCATAAATAGACTCTCTAGATGAACAATATCAAATTTTTCACCGCGCAATGTATTGGTCAACAGGATGTCGAAATCGGCAGAGAAAAAACGACTGATATTGTAAGAGTCATTCGTAACTAAACTAGAAAACGCATCAACAATATTTAGTTTCGTATCAACAAAAACACCTTGAGCTTTTGTAGAACTTAACCATTCTTCTGGAATGTTTTTTGGGTTGAATGGATGCTTGTGTGTGCTAACGGTTAGTAACTTTAGGTCAATATTTTCCTTTACTAGACCTGTACTAATATTGTTAATAGCAATGCAACCACCGTCAATAGGTGGATATGGTGGCTTATGACAAAGCTGAAGTACTTTCAATGTTTTAGTATAAATGTGATACAAAGATAGCATTTGAATCAATTCCGTGTTATCTGAACAAATCAATTCCGTCTAAAATCTGAGAAATTTTCAAAGGTGATGGATAATTCAAAAATCAAGGGAACGTATGACTATCTTTAAAAATTGTCTACTTTAGAATTATGCAAGCAAGTAACTATAATAGGATTGGAGAATTGGCTAAATCAGAACTAATTCTGAACAAAGATGGATCTGCCTATCATATCTCTCTTCGGGATGAACATGTAAAGGAAAACGTTATTGTTGTTGGTGATATGGGCCGTGTTGAGAGAGTCTCTAAACATTTTGACACTGTAACTGATACTATTCATAACAGAGAGTTCTTTACCAAAATTGGAGTTTATAAGGGTAAAGAGATTACAGTAATGTCAACCGGTATTGGTACAGACAATATTGATATTGCAGTTCATGAATTGGATGTTGCGGTGAATATCGATCCGATTAAAAGAGAATTTCGTGAGAAGAAAAGGTCTTTAAATATTATAAGAATTGGAACTTCGGGTGCTTTGCAAGAAGATATAGAAGTAGATAGTTTCGTTGCTGGTAAATATGGCTTGGGGTTCGATGGGTTATTAAACTTTTACGATGTTAAATACGATAAAGAGGAAATCTCTTTGAGGGATGCATTTATTTATCACAGCGCTTATCCGGAAAGACTAACAAAACCGTACATCGTTGAAAGCAATCAAGATTTGAGACTAAAAATAGCCTATGGTATGACCATGGGCATAACAGCGACTGCTAGTGGTTTTTATGGCCCTCAAGGTAGGATTCTAAGATTACCTTTAAAATATGAAGAACTAAATAGTGCATACACAAGTTTCGAATGGAAAGGGGAGAGGATCACTAATTTTGAAATGGAGACCTCTGCTCTATATGGACTAAGTAGTTTGCTTGGGCATAATGCTGTAACCGTTTGTGCAATTATTGCAAATAGATTGAGAGGGGAGTTTAGTGCCGATTATAAAAAAACTGTCGATGGTTTGATTGAGACCGTGTTGGATAGATTGTAGATCTTTAATGCGATAATGCATAATGAAGGTGAAACAATAAATTTTAAACGCAACAATCACTCTCCAATCACTCCTCTTTCTTTTTTGCAAAGAAATACAACGAATGCCCAGTAACTTCAACGCCAAATACTTCTTCAATAGTCGATTTGATATTTTCAATTCTTGGATCGCAAAATTCTAGAACTTCACCTGTTTCTGAGATAATAACGTGGTCATGCTGGTTGGAATCCAAAGATTTCTCATAGCTCGCTTGATTTCCGCCAAATTGGTGCTTTCTTACAAGATTGCACAACAAAAGGTGTTCGATAGTATTGTATAGAGTCGCTCTACTGACCATATACTTTTTATCCTTCATTCTGTTGTAGAGTGATTCTACATCAAAGTGTCCATTCAAAGAATATATTTCCTGAAGAATGGCGATCCGCTCTGGTGTTTTTCTTTGTCCATTATCTTCGATATACTTCTCATATATCTCAGTTGCGTTTTGTGTTATTTTTTCTTTTGACATGTTTGAGATTCAAAGATAATAAATCTAAAATAAGAGATGACTTTAATTTGCTTCAGTGATTCGGTCCACGGTAATAATACCATCAAGTTCTTTTAAGCTATCAATTAGGGTCTGCAAATGTTCAGTGTTTTGCACATACAATCGAATTTCTCCTTCAAAAATACCTTCCTTACTCTCAAAGCTAATAGCCTTCATATTTACAGAATGTCCTTTTGATAGGGCAGAGGTGATTTTGTTTACCAAGCCCAAATCATCAATTCCTGTAAATTCTATGGTCGCTAAAAACTCCTTTTCTTTATATCCGGACCAGGTTGCCTTTATGACCCTATATCCGTAATGAGACATCAACTGTGACGCATTTGGACAATTCGTACGATGAATTTTGATCCCCTCACTAATGGTTAAAAAACCAAAGACTTGATCTCCTGCTATCGGACTGCAACATGCAGCAAGTTTATACTTCAGGTTGGCGCCTTTATCATCCAACATGATCCCCTCAATCTTTTCCGCCTTGCTAAAAGATTTTTTCTTTCTAGGTGCGGGAATAATCTTGTCTTTTACAAAGGATATCGTGTGATTATCAACCTCGTATCCCGTAAGTTTTTTGAGATCTATTTTTCCAGTAGCGATCTGATAATAAAGCTCTGTGGCAGAGTCTATTTGATAATGCTTTTCCAAAGCAGTGATATTTCTACTCTCAAATTCAACTTTTATATGATTGAATTTTCTCTGTAGCATTTCCTTTCCATCAACAGCTATTGTTCTCTTATCCTCTTTCAATGAGGACTTGATTTTCGCTTTTGCCTTTCCAGTAATAACAATACTCAGCCAGTTTTCTTTTGGCTTTTGATTCTTGCTTGTAATTATTTCTACTTGATCACCACTTTTAATGACATGGCTTATCGGAACCAACTTGTTATTCACTTTTGCACCTGTACATCGAGCACCAACTTGTGAATGAATTTCAAACGCAAAATCTAAAGCAGAAGCACCGGCAGGTAATTTTATAAGTTCACCTTTTGGAGAGAATACAAAGATCTCTTCTGAAAATAGGTTGGACTTGAAGTCATCAATGAAGTCAATCGCATTGGAGTCAGGACTTTCCAACATTTCTCTAACCTGAGCAATCCATTGATCCAACCCTGTATCTTCACCCTTACTACTTTTGTATTTCCAGTGAGCGGCATAGCCCTTCTCTGAGATATCATCCATTCTAGCCGTACGGATTTGAACCTCAGTCCAATTTCCCTGTGGACCCATGACAGTCGTATGCAATGATTCATAACCATTGGCCTTTGGTTGTGAGATCCAATCTCTTAATCGCTGTGTATTAGGTTTCCAAAAGTCGGTAACAATAGAGTATGCATGCCAACAGTCAGCTTTTTCTCTTTCTATTTCTGAGCCAAGTATAATACGTATAGCAAAAAGATCATAGACCTCCTCGAAAGGAATTTTTTGCTTCTGCATTTTATTCCAAATGGAGTAAATAGACTTAATCCTAGTTTTAACCTTGAAATTGAGATTGTTCCTTTTTAAATCCTGTATAATTGGTTTTGTAAAACTTGCAATAAGTTTAGATCTTTTCGCCTCTGTATCTTTTAGCTTTTGCTCAATAGCTTTGTAAGCATCTGCCTCAGTATACTTGAGGGCCAGATCTTCCATTTCATCTTTAATAGAATTTAGACCTAAGCGATAGGCTAGGGGAGCATACATGAAGAGCGTTTCAGAGGCAATCTGAAGTTGTTTGTCAGGTCGCATGGCATCCAACGTCCTCATGTTATGTAATCTGTCAGCCAATTTCACAAGAATAACTCTAACATCATCACTAAGTGTCAGAAGCATCTTTCGAAAGTTCTCAGCTTGTCTAGACTCAGTTTGTAGATTGGTCGTTGAAATCTTGGTTAGGCCATCAATTAAGTAACGTTCCTTTTTACCAAATAGATTTTCAATATCATCAAGAGTGATGTAAGTATCCTCAACAGTGTCGTGTAAAAGTGCAGCGATGGCCGAAATGGCATCCAAAGACATTTCTTCTACAACAATCTGTGCGACAGCGAGTGGATGGTATATATAAGGCTCACCCGTTTTTCTTCGATCGTCTTTGTGTGCATCAACCGCAACTAAAAAAGCCTTCTTTATTTTCTTCTTTTCTTCTTTGGACGGTTCGCGCTGAAAAGAGCGCAGGAGTTTCCTGTACTGCTTCTTGATTTCTTTGTTCTCGTCTTCAAGACTTAAATTATATGTACTGTCTTTTTTTGCCAAACCTATATGGAAGGTAACACTTTTGCCGTGACATCTCCAAATCCTATGGTTATACCATCTTTTGAAGCCGAACCCGTCATTATTACAGTGTCATTGTCATTTATAAACTTTCTTTCTGTCCCATCGGGCATAGCAACTGGTTTAGTTCCTTGCCATGATATTTCTAACATTGAACCATATGAACCTGGCTCCTTACCGCTAATAGTTCCCGAAGCCAACAAATCACCACATCGAATATTACAACCGTTAACACTATGGTGTGCCAATTGTTGATTCATATTCCAATACATGTATTTATAATTTGATTTCGAAACAGAAACTGGATCTTGATTTGGAGGTTGAATGAAAACCTCAAGGTCGATATCGATGTTCTTTTCTCCTTCGAACTCTAGATAAGGCAATACTTTAACATCTTGTTTCGGACCAGCAACTCTGAAAGGTTCTAGAGCATCCAAAGTTACAATCCATGGAGATACATGAGATGCAAAGTTTTTCCCTAAGAAAGGTCCCAACGGCACATATTCCCATTTCTGAATGTCTCGGGCAGACCAATCATTAAATAAACACATCCCGAAAATGTGATCATCCGCCTCAGAAGTTTTAATGCTCTGTCCCATTGGTTTCCCATCAAATGTTATGAATCCCATTTCAAGCTCAAAATCCATCAACCTGCAAGGTCCATAACTTGGAACGTCAGCATCATTTGCTTTCATTTGACCTTTTGGACGATGAAAGTCAACTCCAGAAACAACGACAGAAGATGATCTTCCATGATATCCCACGGGTATATGTTTCCAATTTGGCAATAATGCATTTTCAGGATCACGGAACATTTTGCCCACGTTAGTTGCATGTTCAATACTTGAGTAGAAGTCCGTATAGTCACCAATAGTAACTGGTAGATGCAATGTAGCATCAGACTGTTTCACCAAGATTTTTCTTCTCAATTCTTTATCCAACTTAATGGCCACGTTGTCATCTCGAAAAATTCGAGAGAGTGCATTTCTTAGACTTCTGAGTTTGAACTTGCCATATTTCATCAAGGCATTCAAGTCGTTAGCCGCAAAAACTTGAGAGTCTATGTGCAAGTCATTCAGCATCTTTGATTTTGACAATGCGAGCAAGTCAATAATTTCTTCACCCAAAGCGACACCAACTCTAGCTGATTTTTTATCGGTACTGAAGATTCCAAAGGGTAAATTTTGAATTGGAAAATGAGAATTTTCGGGTACATTTACCCATGAATTATGCTTTGGATCGTTCGCTTCTATCATGCTTTATTTTATATATAATTACGCGCCAAAAATAATCGATTGCAATAACATATTATGCATCATTGATATCTAATTTGTCTAGAAGGTTAAAAAATATTATTTACACGTTTGTCCTATTGTTTTTAATAGGTCATTTTACAGCCAGCTTTGTCTATTGTATGCCCGATCGTTTTTTTCCTAATGTTCTGAATATATGGTCAAAAAAGTATATTAACCCTGCATTTAATCAGGGTTGGACAATGTTCGCACCAAATCCTCCACTGAAAGAGAAATGGATGGAATATAGATGGGCAGAAAATGGTGAATGGAATAATTGGCATAGAGCGGATACCATTTTTCAAGATGAATTTCACAGATACAGAGTCACACATCATCTGAAAATGCAACATATTGTTCAGAATTCTGCGGCTCATCTTTGGGGTGAAGCATGGAAATCCGGTCAAATGGCCAATCAATTTTTCGAAGAATATGAAGGTGATTCTATCGCTTACCTTCGGGATTCTTTTGGATATACAACCTGTATGCATTTGACTGAGGGACTTTTAAAATCACAGCACGTAATAGACATTAATAATGTTGACTCCTTGGATATAAGGTTGATTCTTAAAGATCCTTATGTAGAAGAGGGTAAGACTGAAATGGATACTATCATCTATGAGTTTCCTGCTAAATTGTTGGAGAGATGAAGGAGATGTTCCACTCATTCTTAAATTATTGGTCCAAGGACATATATAATGTTCAAGCAATTAGATGGTTCCGATTTGGAATATTTGCAATCTTACTCTTTCAGACAATAGTATTGTGTCTGCCAGTGGCTGATTTGATTTGGGGAGTGGATTCATTAGTAAAGTCTGTTCGTTACCCCAACACATGGACGTATAATTTCTATATGGCGCTGCACCACGGTAATTTTGCAAGCTATTATCCTTATCTCATTGCCGTTCAGCTAGTAGGGTTAATATTGGGCATAATGAGGAAATTCACAAGAATATCGTCAATACTGGTGTATGTCACAACGGTTCTACTTTTCAATAGAGTGTATCTTGTAATTACTGGTGGGAACTACTTGATTCACATCTTCCTATTCTACCTGATTTTTGTCAATGAAAACGGAAAGAGAGCAGGAATTAACGCATTTCTTTCTAATGCTTTTATTTGGGCCTGCCGAATTCAAGTTATATATGTTTATTTCTTTGCTTCTATATACAAGTTAACGGGAGAAACATGGATGAATGGTTCGGCATTGAAATATCTGCTTAATATGCAAGAATTTAGCTTGCCATTCATGGTGGGAAATATGGGGAATATGGATTGGCTTTTAACTTTAGGAACCTATTTATCCCTGGGATATCAGTTGTTTTTCCCAATGTTAGTGTGGTTCAAAAAGATTAAAATTCCTTATTTAATTCTTGGTGTATGCTTTCATGTTGCCACAATAGTTATCATGGGAATCCCTGTTTTTGGCCTCATAATGATAGTATCATATATAATATTCCTCAATGACGCAGAGCTAAAAGGCCTGTTCAGTACAAAGAGGAAGGCTTCATCTTTAATGACCAATTGATTTAGATATGAAGCTGAAAAATACATACATTCTCTATTTCATCATACTTATTGGTTCAATATTGCGCTTTTACAATGTTTTAGAAATTCCCTTCACCCATGATGAGTTTAGCGCATTATTCAGAACAAACTTCGATAGTTTTTCAGCGTTAATAGAAGGCGGAGTCAAGGTAGACGGACACCCGGCAGGCCTTCAGGTTTTTACATATTACTGGGTGAAAGCGTTTGGTTATTCGGAATGGGGCGTAAAACTGCCTTTTATTCTAGCGGGCATTTGTTCTATTTACTTGATTTATAGAATAGGAGAAATGTGGTTCAATGAAACTGTAGGTCTTCTATCAGCCGCAGTAATAGCAAGCATCCAATACACCGTTATGTATAGTCAAATTGCAAGACCATACGGTAGCGGAATTTTTCTGAGTTTGGCAATGGTTTTCTTCTGGACGAAAGTGATTAGGAAGCAAAACACAAAATTGGATATCAATGAGATTGGCTTTATCCTTTTTGCTGCTGCGAATACTTACAATCATCACTTTGGTTTGTTACTCGCTGCAATTGTCGGCTTGAGTGGACTATTTTTCGTCAAAAAAGACTTTGTACTTCGATATGTAATAATTGGCGTTTCAATATTTGCACTTTATATCCCACACCTAAGTATATTTTTTCATCAATTATCTGTTGGAGGTATCTCATGGCTGGCTGAGCCGAAGAGTGACTTTCTTATCGAGTACCTTAAGTACGCTTTAAATTTTTCATACTTAGGTTATTTTGCGATTTGTGCAGTCATCGTTTTTGGTGTAGTGAAAAGTAAAGTTGGCACATTAAATTATAAGTTTATCATATTGTCGTTCAGCTGGTTTTTAATTCCATTTAGTATTGGGTTTCTCTATTCTGTATATGTAAACACTGTCCTACAGTACTCCATACTTATATTCAGTTTCCCCTTTTTAGTCTTAGGCTTTATGAGTTTTTACAAAAGGCAAAAAGAGATCGTAAATCTGCTTCTAGTTATTCTAATCTTGGCCGTGAACGTATACTCCTTAGTATTCGTTAGGAATCATTATCAGGTCTTCTATCAAGGTCATTTTGATGAACTTTTAATTGACTTCAAAGATCGTGCGATGAATAACGAAAAGATCATATCGATCATTGATCTTGATGATGAGATTTCGTCACAGTATTTTGAGAAATTAGGAATTGATCAATCCTTTATTGATTACAACCAGTTCAACTCGGAGATGCAGTTTCAGTTGTTTATGGATAGTATATCTATAAATTATGACACTTTGTTTCTCTCGGCAATGCATAACATACATCCTGAGGCTGTGGCGATGATAAAAGAACATTATCCTAGTAAAATATATCAGAAGAACTACGTGGAAGGGGAGTCTTATATGTTTTGCAAGGGTCTTTTAGCCACGTCTCATATATCTTACGAAGATTTTGAAAGAGATGACGATCCTAGTAACTCGAGTTTTGAATTGGATTATAATAATGAGTATTTTAATATCTATAAGGGAGACTTAAGGTCAATTACAACTCATGAAAATAATTTCATCGATGTCTCTCTGGATTGCCGAGTTATTGAAGATAAGGGAGAAATAGTTTTAGTAACTCAATTGAAAGCTGATGGTAAAAGTATCCATTGGGCTGGGAAAAAGTTTTATTCAAGCAACGCGGAAGATAATTCTAAATGGAGCAAAATTCACCACAGTTTAAAATTGTCAGATGTCTATCAGAACTATAAGGATATCGAGATTATTATTTCAGTGTGGAATAAAGATAAAAGTCTTGTGTTACTGGATAACATCAAGGTTGATAGAAGAGATGGGAACCCATGGATATATGGACTTTATGAGCCCTTATTTAGCCCTAGAAAGCTTAAGTAAAAGAAATTGTATTTTTATAGAATGAAAATGATAGTTCAAACGGTGTGCGGTAATATTGAGGATAGTAATTCCTTTTATGACCGTCTTAATTTCACCAAATTAATTTTGGACGGAAAGTGTATATACACGGATGGAAAAGTTAATATCCATGTTAATGAGGAGAGTAAAGCTCGGCCAGGAATCCAGTTATTCGGTGGAGCGTTTGATATTGATGGGCTAAAACAAATAGCCAATGTCATACCAATTGAAGGAGGTCATCTACTCACAGATTACTCCGGGGTTTGGGTTTATTTAATTGAAGGTAACGGTACTGATCTGGAGAAAGAAAATAATGCGAAACCATCCGTTTTGGGTAATTATGACGGTGTTAGTATTGAGACAACTAACATTGTCAACAGTATTAAAGTTTGGGAGAAACTAAGTTTTAAAGTTACGATGGGTAGTGCTGAAGCAGGATGGGTCAGTCTAGCTAATGAAAATGGAGATGTAATAAGCTTAATAAGTGCTTTTAATTGTCCTCATCTATTCATTAATCCTTCATTGACCTACTTCAATGGCAAGAATAATCCTAGAATAATAGAAGAAATAAGAAAGGTTGAAATTAGAATAGCCGAAGAAGTAACGGTTTTTAACAAGGAAGGAAAGGTTGATAATGTTATACTTCAAGATCCAGGGGGACTAGGAATGTTTGTCTTCAATGATGAAGTTTAATGACCCAGCAGAGAGTAAAAAGGACTAAAAAATATATATGATATGGTACATGGAACGCATAATGCGCTAGAGGACACTAGAAATGATGATGTTTTAATATCAATTAACGGAGAACTTTTTCATAGACAGGATGCTAAAATTTCTGTTTTTGATAGTGGTTATTTGGTAGGAGATGGCGTATGGGAAGCCCTAAGATTACATCATGGTAAACTGGCATTCAAAGATTTACACTTTAAGCGATTATGGGATGGCGCAGCCGCGATAGGGATGAAACTACCTTTTACACAAGATGAACTAGCGGAGAACCTTTTTGAAGTGCTGGAGGCCAATAAAATGGTGGATAACGTTCACGTGAGGGTCATGGTTACTCGTGGTATTAAAAAAACACCTTCACAAGATCCAAGGTTAACAATATCAGGTCCTAATGTTGTGATAATTGCGGAACACAAGAAGGCTTCAAGTGAAAGTAAAAACAAAGGTATTACGCTTTTCACCAGTACAATAAGAAGAGGGTCACCAGATTATCTTGATCCAAGGTTAAACTGTCATAGTAAGTTACATGAAGTCCAGGCATTGGTTCAAGCCATAGAAGCTGGGGCGGATGAAGCATTAATGTTAGACATTCATGGATTCGTCTCAACGTGTAATGCCACCAACTTTTTTATTGTGAAAGAAAAGGAGGTATGGACTTCTACAGGGCAATATTGCATGAATGGGATAACTCGAGGAAATGTGATAAGAGTATGTGATGATCATGGGATTATTTGCCGTCAGAAAAATTTCTCATTATTTGATGTTTATGGGGCAGATGAAGCTTTCGTTACGGGTACATTTGGTGGATTGACACCTGTTGTTAAAATAGACGGTCGAGTGATTGGTAATGGTCTTATGGGATCAATGACGAAGAAGCTTGATACATTATATGATGATATGGTTGCTAATGAAATAACGAGAGGATAATGGAAAATGTCAAGAGAATATGCCTTTGGTCTGGCCCGAGAAATATTTCCACAGCCCTTATGTACTCTTTCGCCCAAAGAAATGATACTAAGGTTTACGATGAACCATTATATGGATATTATCTAGCAAATACTGATGCGAAAGAATACCATCCTGGGGCAAATGATATTCTTAGAACGATGGAACTTGACGGACTAAAAGTTCTTGAAATGATGATGGGACCTCAGGATAAACCAGTGATTTTTTACAAAAACATGACGCATCATCTTTTGGATTTACCCAAGGCATTTATGAAAGATGTTGTAAATGTTATCCTAACTAGGGATCCATTGGAGATGATCACCTCATTTGCGAAGGTTATAAAAAATCCGAAAATGAGTGATGTTGGGTATGAAGATCATATAAAGCTACTAAATTACCTAGATAGCATAAAGGCAAAATCCATAATCTTAGACTCCATAAAGGTACTTGTTGATCCTAAAAACACGATTGATAGGCTTTGTAAAGAGATAGGAATTCCTTTCTCCGACACCATGCTCTCATGGACTGCTGGAGCGAGAACAGAAGATGGTATTTGGGCGGAATATTGGTATCGAAACGTCCATACATCAACAGGTTTCATGGCCTATAAACCGAAAAATGAAGGTATTCCGAATCATTTAACTTCTCTATTGAAAGAATCTCAAAAGCATTATAAAGAGCTGATAGAAAGATCTTTATAGAATCTACTTAATGTTCAACCTATAGATAAATTAGTAGTGATAAATGAAACCCAATAACAGAAATCATCGTATTTAGGTATTAACAAACGGGATAAAATATTGGTTTTCAATCAATTTATGGAAATAGAACTTTATCTGTAATTTCGAAATATGAACAAATCTGCTTTACTCTTGGGCTTAATATCAGTGATGATATTAAATTCATGTACTTCTGTCCTAGATTTTCAGACGGCTAAAACTTTAGGAGTGGGAAACAATGAATTAATTGTTTCGGCAACTGCGGCAAACTCTATATCAGATGAAGAATATTCAACGCCATGGTTATCTCCATCCATCGAGTTCAAAAGAGGGTTTCATGAAAGATTGGATATAGGAATACAGACTCAACTCTTTAATTCCGCAACATTAAATTTAAAATATCAATTTGTTGGAGATATTGACACAAAACTTGCTTTCGCGGTAACCCACAAGTTGGGTTATGGCTATACCATTTCGGATGATTTAACCTTGAGAGATGCAGAAGGGTACTATACAGTTATTAATAGTTTTGATTTTTTAGATGATGATTTTGACTTTGAAACAGATGACATCTTTGATCAGTCTATCAAATATGGGATGTTGCACGAGGAATTAGGTTTAGTTGGATCATATCACTTTAGTAAGGAATTAGCAGTTACTTCAGCCCTTAAGGGAATTGTTTTATATAATTCCGATGCTTCTAGCTATACTTTAGCAAATACATATGGAGTGGAAATTGGAAAGAAGATCAAATTATCCATGAATTTTGGATACAACTTTGCATGGGTTCAAGGAACGGGTCAAGACGGATTTGCTATCGGTAGATTCCAATACGGTTTTGGAGTTAAAAAACCAATTACATTCGGAGGGAATAAGGAGGAAAAGAAAACACTTAATTAAAATTCCTCAAATCCTACGGGATAGTTTACGTCCGTAATTTTAACATTCAATTAATTTTCTTAGGATTATAAAATCATGTTATTTGATTACTTTTGTGATCAAATTAAAATGAATGACTAAATCCATTTTTTTATTATTCTTTGCTATTTCCATGCTTGGTTGCCGTGTTACTAATTCGGGCAACGAATCTCTGAATACCAATATGGTTACTAATAAAATTACTCCAGAAAATGCTGGGTTAAGTGTCGCTGGAATTACTTTTGAAAAAGAAGTATTTAATTTCGGAAAGATATCGCAAGGAGAAAAAATAACTTTCACTTTCAAGTTCAAAAGTTCTGGTGAAGGCCCTTTGGTTATTGGTGCCGTAAAACCATCGTGTGGTTGCACGACCCCAAAGGATTGGCCAAAGGATCCTATAATGCCTGGGGATGAAGGACTAATCGAAGTAGAGTTCAATTCTGAAGGTAAAAGTGGTCTTCAATCTAAAAGTATTAATATCGTTTCTAACACCGATCCATCAACCTCTGTATTATACCTAGAGGGCGAGGTCGTTTCACCTAATTAACAATCATGCTACACAATTATATTATTTTGATGGCTCCTCCTGCGGAGGGCCAAAGTCCCATTACGGCCTGGATATTTCCATTGGCCATATTTGTAATCTTTTACTTCTTCATGCTACGTCCGCAGCAGCAAAAAGCGAAAAAAGCAAAAGAATTTAGATCCAGTATTGACAAAGGTGTCAACATCGTAACAATTGGTGGAATTCACGGTAAAATAGAATCAGTGGCAGATACTACTGTGACCATAAGCACAAAAGGTGGTGGTAAACTAGTTGTCGAAAAATCAGCAATTTCAGCTGAGGGAAGTGCCAGTGAAATTGAAGTGACAAACAACAAGTCATAATTTTCAAATGATTCAGATTGGCCTTACCGGAGGTATTGGCAGTGGTAAAACAACTGTTGCCAAGTTATTCGAGCACCTTGGTGTTCCGATTTACTTTTCGGATGATCGTGCAAAGTTAATTCTGGATTCGGATGAAAACCTAAAAGATTCAATTTGTAATTCCTTCGAAATATCAAAACTTCCTAATGGACTTATTGATAAAAAGGAATTGGCGGATATTGTATTTTTAGATAAAACTAAGTTAGAGGAGCTAAATAAATTGATCCATCCTCGTGTTGCCATTGATTACACAAATTGGGTTGAGGATCTAAAAGATAGTTCTCCATATTCAATTAAAGAAGCTGCAATTCTATATGAATCAGGATCTGCTAAACATATGGATTCAGTAATTGTGGTTTCTTGTCCATTAGCGCTTAGAATATCAAGAGTCATGGCAAGAGATAATGTATCGAAGGAGGATGTATTATCAAGAATGGCCAATCAGTGGGCAGAAGAGAAGAAGGTTGAGCTTGCCAATCATATCGTTTATAATGATGAGGAGCATTCACTGTTAAAGCAAGTTTTGGATCTTCATAGAATTTTCATTGAATAGAACTGTCAGTTTCTAAATACAATAGATGAAAAGTTAAAGTCTTTTTATTTATTGCTACCTTATGAAAAATAAAATCTGTTAATGTGTTATTTCGCTATTGTATAATACTTTTATTGGTCTCCGTGGTTCTGACGAGTTGTCGAAGATGTGAGAGCACATCGTTTGATTTGGAATTGAGGTTCATAAGTGAAACTGGACAAAGTTTTGAGCCTACTTTCAATCGTGTTTACTCCTTATATGCTGATGGCAATTTAGTTGAAAACTCAAAGGTTGATAAGATTCCTATTGACTTATCTCGAGATAGTACAGTGCTAATATTTGATCTTCAAGGCGAACTTGATACATTGGCATTTGGATATGATAGAGATTTGAATGTTGGTAACAATGGAAGCGGCTATTGTATTTTACTTGGCAACGAAAGGATAATAGGGATGACCACATTTTCAAACGTAGAAATACATTTTGACTCACCTAGATCAAGCGATGATTACACGGCTGTTTTATATTATTAGTCTAGTCCTAATAAGTGTTCCAACAAATGCTCAAATAGAAGTTTTATCAGATGAAGAAAGTCGACATGAACTTTTTTTATCTGGAGATTTAACCGGCATTACTTTTTTACCACTTTCCACAATATTGATTAAACATGAGACTAGTCATTACCGACTAATGGGTGTGGTTGAATATTCATACTTTAAATAAGTAGATCTTGAATTGGTCTTTGGGAAAGATCATCTTGAATCGGTGTTGGTTAGGTCAAACTTCACTGACTACAAATATGATTCAAGATATTTGCAATTTATTATTAATGGAATTTTAATGGATATCGATAATGCCAGAGTTTCCTATGGTTTTGGTTTGTCATATGTAGAACTGCGGAATCTGGGATAGTGGAAATTGGAGATGATTTTTTCGATCCATTTACTCAAAGTTTAAGTTTTAATGAGGAATTTCATGGATGGATAACATCTACGAAATATGATTTCAAGTTATATCCAGGTGTAAGTTTAGTAGTGGTTAGTAGTTTACAGGCTATTTATCTAAAAAAGAAGGGCGACATTGAAGTCGTTCATTCAATTCCGAGTGGTTCTAAATCGTGGATTCATAGCCGTAGTTCAGGATTAATGGCTAACTTGACTATTCGTGTAAAGTATCAAATTTTTTAATAATATCTTTCTAATCGAATTGGTATATGCTATCAGCATAAATTTAAGAAATGAAATTATGGCGAAATATGCCTATTTTAATGCTCCAGAGGGTTAAAGACTGCAAATCACCAAGCTTGTCATATTATGAATCATTAGATCGAACGCGTAAATAAGCGAAGATTGCTCCTAATGGGCTAATATGCTAGTGATTCAAAGACTATAGACATGAAATATATGAAATGATTATTGCTGTTAACCAGCTCTTTAGCCCATTTCATAACAAAATAATCAAAAAAACGTAACCAAATCAAGGAAACACCCGTTAAACCAACATATCTTTTCATTAAGAACAAACCTCAATTTTCTACTCAAAAAGAAAATGCTATTGAGAGTGATAAAGTGAAGAGGATTGTTAATGAGGTTTGTATTTCAATAGCTCAGATCCGGGAAGTAATTAAGTTTACTTCCCGTTTCTATTTTTAAAAGGTTCTTCTAGTCGTGAAGATTTTTCAAATTCTTCAATAAAGAAGCAATATCCACTTTCGATGTATCATCGATTTCCCCACAAAAATTCAACAAAAACTGATCTTGTTTCTTTCCAAGACTAAGAGCTGTAGAGTAGGGGATTTCTGGTTTGAATGTCACCATTGAGTACTTTGAGTTAAAATCGGGATAAGTCGCTTCTAACTTCATTTCTAATTCTCTTTTCTCTTTAAAATCAGGATGAGCAACCGAGTCTCTCATCTCAATATAGTTTTGCAAAGCAAGCTCAGCAATGGCATCAGCATCGACCTTCCTTTCCTCTTGATATTTATCCAGAATAACAGTCCAATCACCTTTATGTTTGTCGTGGATTCTTGCAAAAACGGAGCAGTCTTCGAAAGATGCATTCATACCTTGTCCATAAAATGGGACAATGGCATGGGCACTATCACCAATGAGAACAGTTTTCCCATAGGCTTGCCATGGATAACATTTGATGGTCGTCAATGAACCAGTTGGATTGTCTTTAAAGTCTTCCAATAGATCTGGCATAAGATCAAATGCAGACTTGTAATACTTTTTGAAGAAGATTAAAATCTTATCGTCCGTATTCAAATTATCAAACCCTTCATCACCATTGAAACTATGAAATAATGTTACCGTGAAAGATTTATCTTCATTGGGTAAGGCAATAATCATATGTCCGCCTCTTGGCCAAATATGTAATGCTCCATTATCAAGTTGGAACTCGTTATTCGGACCAGGTGGGATTCTAAGTTCTTTATAGCCGTGTGTTAGATAGTCTTGAGAAAATGAAAATTTGAGTTTTCTATGCTCTTGATACATGGCATCGCGAACAGCAGAGTTCAGTCCATCAGCACCTAGTATTAAATCTGCATGAACGGTTGCTTCTTGTCTATCAACATAGCTTTTGAATGTCACTGACCCATTCAATAAATCACATGAAGTACATTTCATGTTGAAGAATATTTTAACGCCAATAGCTTCTGCCTTATTCATTAGAAGAATGTTTAGTTCTCCTCTAGGCACAGAGTTAATGGCTTCTCCGTCACGACCACTATAAGGACTCATTCTTTGATTGCCCTCGAGATCATGAAGCATTCGACCATACATTGGAACCGTCAGAGCCATAACAGCGGTTTTACAATCAACTTCTTCTAATGCTTTTATTCCTCTATTTGATAGTGCAAGATTTATTGATCTACCAGCAGACATTTCAATTTCACGCATGTCTGGTCGACTTTCATACAAGTCAACATCGTAACCACGTTGCTTCATCATTATAGCAATGAGAGGTCCAGTTAGACCAGCGCCAACAACTATTATTTTATCTATCGAATTCATGTATGACTTTGTATTATTTTTTTGAAAATATCAGCGAATTTGAAAACATCCAAGAAGCTGTTATAAAGTGGGACTGCTGCCAATCGAATAACATCCGGTTCACGCCAATCAAGAATAACCCCATTTTCTTCAAGTTCAGCAAACACTTTTCGACCAATTTCTTTCACGCGAATAGAAATTTGACAACCTCTCTGTTCAATATCAGCTGGACTTATTATTGACACTCTTTCATCTCCAATTTCGTTAATTAAATCAACGAAGTAAGTGCTAAGTTTTTTCGATTTGCTAACCAATGCAACCATTCCAACTTCATCGAATATGTCAAGCGAGGAACGTAAAGCAGCCATGGATAGGATAGGAGCATTACTCATTTGCCATCCTTCTGCACCAGGAATTGGGATGAAATCATCCGGCATCTTGAATCTGCTATCCTTTTCATGACCCCACCATCCTGAGAATCTAGGAATTGAGAAATTTTCAGAATGTTTTTCATGAACGAAACATCCAGCTACTGCACCAGGACCTGCATTCATGTATTTATAATTACACCATACTGCAAAGTCCACATCCCAATCATGAAGATCTAGTTTTACATTACCCACGGCATGCGCCAAATCAAATCCCACGACACAACCTTTATCATGTCCAGCCTTAGTGATTGTTTTCATATCAAAAACTTGCCCAGAGTAGTAATTTACACCGCCAATCATAATGAGAGCAATGTCTTCACCGTGCTCCTCAATGGCAGCTAAAACATCTTCTCGTTCAACTATAGCAGAATCTCCTTTAGGTTTAAGCGTAATTAGTGCTTCTTCGGGATCAAAACCATGATACGCCAATTGCGCTTTTACTGCATATTTATCTGAAGGGAAGGCATCCGCTTCTATCATTATCTTATATCTAGTTTTAGTAGGTCTGTAAAATGAAACCATCATCAAGTTGAGATTGACAGTTAAACCATTCATTACTACTACCTCAATATCCCTTGCGCCAACAACACGTGCCATTTTTTCGGTTAGAAACTCATGATAAGGCATCCATGGATTTCTTGCATGAAAATGACCTTCTACACCAAATTGTTTCCAGTCTTCTAGTTCCTGATCAACATATGTCTTAAGCTGTTTGGATTGCAGTCCAAGAGAATTTCCACAGAAATAAATGTAGTCATCACCAGTCTTTTGCATAGGGATGTAAAATCTCTCTCTAAATCCTTTTAATGGATCCTCTTTGTCTAAACCTAAGGCGTATTCTCGGGTGTTTATTCTTATCATTTATACCGGTTTAATTTTATACAAAATTGGTCTGCTAGGAGAGGCATCTCCCATAAATGCTGCCATTTGAAGATTCAAAAGGTAATTGCCATCTGATATTTTATCCTCAACATATATCATTTCGGTGATGCTCTTCCCTTCCGTTTTATTCGAATCAATTTTCTTGACACCAGGTGCTACATTCCAATATATTCTATGATTACTTAAAAGGCCGTCATCGAAAGTTCTATCTACAGATGGTAAATCTACCAGTAAATGCTTGACACCTTTTTGTTGAATAAACCGAATGGCTTCATGACTAAAAAAAGCAGGAAGATCATTCATATAACTGATGCTTTTTTTGAGATTTTCATTGGGTAGCGTACGAATAACCAATGCTTCACAAAAATGTTGATGCGTATTTTGCAATGCTTTTTCCAATGATGCCGCAGATATTAAGTAGTCACGTTCTTCTAATTCAGGTGTGTATGAATCTCCGGATTCAAGAGCATTTTCTGGTTTTACAGATATAACGCAGGCTGGGATAAGACTGTCTTCAATATCCTTATGAACCTCTATTCTGTCTTCACTTATATGACCGATACATTCCGTGTGTGTCCCATTACAATGAGGAACAAGTTGATAGGTCTCAAAATTACATGCACCACCTAGAGCAACACTTCCAATGAATTCACCAGCTTTATATGGTTCTGAAAATGCTCTCTTTACTTCATACGTATTGGGTTGATCACCATTAAAATTTAATGGAATGGAGATATGTAGACCATTCCTGTAATCTACCTCGTAATCCTGATCGGAAATATTAACAGTTAGTTTCATTATCATGATTTTTTAAAATGATTCATGTCAATTCCAAGCCACTCTAATGCCGTTCCGCTTAACAAACGTTCTTTTGTTTTTAAGTCTACATTGTCCATAGAGTGGATAAGTGAGCCGGGTTCAAGTTCTCCAAGTGGAAAAGGATAATCTGTACCCAACGCCACTTTATCCGCACCAATAAGATCAATAAGCCCTTGAAGCACCTTGGGGTCATGCACCAATGAATCCAAATAAAATTTTCCTAAATAATCTCTTGGGTTAATGTTATTGTCCACAGCACACAGATCAGGGCGTACGTTAAAACCGTGCTCGATTCTCCCAATAGTAGTGGGGAAGGAGCCGCCACCATGTGCGAAGGCTACTTTTAGATTAGGTAATCTTTCAAATATACCACCAAATATCATTGAGCAAATTGCCAGGCTTGTTTCAGCAGGCATTCCTACCAACCATGGCAACCAGTACTTTTCCATTCTTGATTTGCCCATCATATCCCATGGGTGTACAAAAAGGCTTACGCCTAATTCTTCAGCTGCTTGGAAAAAAGGGAACAATCTTTCATTGTCCAAATTCCAGTCATTGACATGTGAACCAATTTCAATTCCTTCAAGTCCTAGTTCGTTTATGCAACGTTCCATCTCCTTTATAGCCATATCTGGGTTTTGCAGAGGGACGGTTCCCAAACCAACAAACCTGTCAGAGTAATCATTGCAAATACCAGCGATATGATCATTTAGAAACATGGAAACATCCAAAGCGTCATCTGCTTTTGCCCAATAACTAAAAAGCACAGGAATAGTAGAAAGAACTTGCACATCTACATGCTGTCTATCAGCATCATAAATTCTTGCAACTGGATCCCAACAATTACTTTCCACTTCTCTGAAAAATTTATCATCCATCATCATTCTTGCGCAACAAGGTTTGTGATGATCGAGACTGATAAACCCTCCATAGCCAAACTGACTTTTGAAGTTTGGCATACGCTCAGGCATAATGTGCGTATGAATATCTATCGTAAAAACTGATTTCTTTTCGTTATCCATCTATTTTGGTTCCTGCATTACAGTATTACAATTATCACAAGTTCTTTTATCCAGATCACTATAATACGTTTCAAAGGCAATTGGTAAACTAGCTACAATATCCGTCACCGGAAATTTGTAACGGTGTAATTGATTTGCACAGTTTTCACAGTACCATTCAAGTGCATCCATCATACCTTCAGGACGCTTTTGCTCTATGACTAAACCAACAGTATTCTCAAATCGTTGCGGTGAATGCGGCACACCTGGAGGAAGTAAATAGATATCTCCTTCTTTGATATTCACATCAACAAATTTTCCATCATCAATTATTTTCAATACCATGTCGCCCTCTAATTGGTAGAAGAATTCAGGCGTTTCGTTATAGTGATAATCCTTTCTACTGTTAGGACCTCCCACAACCATAATGATGAAATCTCCATCATCCCATACGGCTTTATTACAAACTGGCGGCTTAAGTGAATCTCGATTTTCCTCGATCCATTTCATGAAATTTAGTGGACTTACTAGTTTTGACATTGTGTTTTAATTTTAGATTATTAATTGAATCACCTAATATTAGGAGACTAATTTAAGAAAAGTCTAAGTTCTTTATAAAGTTTATCATATTAGATTGTAGCTATCACCTTCAATTCAATACCGATTGGAGTTGGCAAGCAATTGATTTCTAATGTTGTTCTACAGGGCATATTGTCTTTGAAATAGTCGGCATATACCTTGTTGTATATTTTGAAATCGTCCTTCATATTTGTTAAAAACACTGTGACATCTACTATATTATCCCAAGATGATCCAGAAGCTTCTAATATATTTTTTATGTTGTTAAAAACTGAGTGACACTGCTTTTCAATATCATATGACATAATGTTCCCATCATCATCAAGTTCAACACCAGGTATTTTTTTAGTGCCTCTTTCTCTTGGACCAACACCAGATAAAAAGAGTAAATTCCCTACTTTACGGGCGTGAGGATACATTCCTACTGGTTCAGGTGCTTTGTCTGTGTTAAATAATTCCGCCATTTAATATTGTCTTTGTTTCGTTATTTGTAATTTTCTTCGACTTTGAGAATCACTATTGATTACCATTATCCCATACAAGTTATAAATACTTAATGCATACATTCTTTGGTTCTGTAAAAAACCTTAAAGCTTCAAGTCCACCTTCTCGGCCGACTCCAGAATTTTTCATTCCACCGAATGGTGTCCTTAGATCACGAAGAAGCCAGCAGTTCACCCAAACGATGCCAGCTTGAACTTTCCTACTGACTCTAGTCACCTTGTTTATATCATTTGACCAAATAGTACATGAAAGTCCATATTCCACGCAATTAGAATACTCTATAACTTCATCCTCGGTATCAAATGGAATCAAGGTTACAACGGGTCCAAATATTTCTTCGGTATTGGTCCTGCATCTTGCATCAAGCCCCTCAATAATCGTTGGAGAAACAAAATATCCATCTTCACAACGACCTTGAACTATAACACGCTCGCCACCAGCTAAAATCTTACCGCCTTCTTCTTTGGCTACTTTAATGTGCTCAAGAACTTTCTCCATGTGAGCCTCAGAAACGAGGGCCCCAATTCGATTGCCTTTTTCATTAGGGTCACCAATTTTTAGCTCTTTTGTTTTAGAGACAAAGTCATTTCTGAATTTCTCATAAATGTTTCTCTGTATAAAAATTCTTGATCCACAAAGGCATATCTGACCTTGATTAGAAAAAGAAGATAGGACACTAGTTTTTAAGGCCAAGTCATAATCGCAATCATCAAATATAATATTTGGGTTTTTTCCACCAAGTTCCAAGGATAGTTTTTTAAACATTGGGGCGGCTATACTAGCAATTTTCTTTCCAGTTGCTGTTCCACCTGTAAACGATATTGCCTTTATTTTTGGATGCTTAACCATTGCTTCACCGGCATTTTGTCCCAAACCATGAACAATGTTTAATACGCCTGGAGGTAAACCAGCTTCAATACAAATTTCAGAAAGTAGATAAGCCGTCATCGGAGTAACTTCCGAAGGTTTGGCAATAACACAATTACCAGTTGCTAGTGCCGGAGCTATTTTCCATGAGAAAAGATATAGAGGCAAATTCCATGGAGATATACAGCCCACTATACCTAGCGGATTTCTTAATGTGTAGTTAATCGCATTACCGACCATCTCATGAGATTCCGAAGAAAAATGAAGAATAGAGGTAGCGAAAAATCTAAAATTGCTTGATGCCCTTGGGATGTCTACATTTTTTGCGAGCCAGAATGGTTTGCCATTATCAATACTCTCAGCTTGAGCAAGCTTATCAAGATCCCTTTCGATAAGATCAGCTATTTTATTTAAAATTTTGTACCGCTCTTCATTACTCATTCCAGACCATATCGGAAATGCCTTTTCCGCAGCATCTGTGGCAAGTTGAATATCCTGAGCATTTGAATTTGGAATATGACTGTATACTTTTCCTGTGGCAGGTTCCACATTATCAATGTACGCTCCATTATCAGGAGGACACATATTTCCATTAATATAGTTCTGAATTATTATCAATTTATTTCCTTTGCTTCAAATGTAAGTCTAAGAAAATAAAATAGGAAATTTGAACCCACAAAACGGTTTTAAACTTTGCTATTTGGTTGTAAAATAGAAACCCAATTGTTTTTTCAGGTCAGGAGGAAGAACTGGTAACTCGGATCTAGGAATCATTAATGTGGCAATATTGGCAAGATCTCCAAAAATCCCATGGGTATCTGCGGTCTTTTTTAAATATGAATGTCCTGATGATCCACCAGTACCCATTTTCATGCCGATTGTTTTCATAACCATCTGAACATGTCTTTGTCTCCAAGAAGTTATTAATTCATCTATCTCCACCAAGGAAGATAGAAGTTGATAAGGCAATTGAAGGATTGGTTCTTCTCTATACAAATTAATCAGTAAGGCCCCCATAGTTGCCTTATAGGACAATTTCACTTTTCCTTCCTTAATTGCATCTACATGTTTGTCCTCATTAAGCACATGGTCAAAGTAAGATCTGTTTGATTTAAGCATATCCAATCTGAAATTCTTATGTTTCTCATCTATATTAGTGTTCTTGATTGCTTCTTCTTCAAGGGCGTACATTTTATCAATAGACTTTTTGTATTCACTGAGAAAATCAAATTCACTGAAAGCTAAAAAAGGAATACGTTCTAACCAATTTTCTACATGTTGGAGCATAGATTCTTGCCCTTCCAAAACTGTTAATTCATCATATTGCTCCTTTGTGAAAGGACCTCTGTAATCTTTCTGGCCATATGTGGTTCGCTTAGCCATTTTCAAACCCAACATGACTTCGAACTTTCTAAATTGAAAGGATTGAAATCCAGAAGCTGGTATTAAGTAATTTCTAAAATCAAGAAAATCTAGTGGTGTCAGAGTTTCAATTATTCTCACCTGATCTACCAAAAGTTTTAATATCTCAATACAGCGTTGTAGTCTTGAAACGGCAACAAAGGCTTCTTTTTCATCCACAATATTGTCACGAAACATGTCTGTTACTGAATCAAGTTCATGAATAAGCTGTTTGAACCAAAGTTCATACGCTTGATGCACGATGATAAATAACATTTCATCATGAGCGGGTTTACCAACTTGGACGCTTCGTAATTCTTGACCTCCTAATATTTTATCTAATTGTAAATATTTTGAATAGTGGACGGAAGCAAATTCACTTTTGGACATACAATTGACTTTTTATTTAATTTTTGGAAGGTAAAAGTAGGATTAAATAAATCAATATTAGGATATATAGAGATCATTAAAATCATCCATTCTAAACAGAATCGTCTAAATTATGGATAAATAGCATTAATGACATCCAGGTTCCAATCTATTACCATGCCCATAGCCAGCTGGTCGGCTACTTTTTTACCGTATAGTTTTGACATAAATAAAGGGATGGTTCTAAGGATTTAGCACCACCTGCAGAAGTAATAAATTTATCATCACATGCAAACACAACATCTTCCATTACTTCAATTTCAGGAAACATAAGACGAAATGATTCAACGTCTCCTGGAAAGGTTGTCGCTTTTCGTTTATCTAGTAATCCTGTTTTGGCAAGAACGAATGCACCATCACAATGAGACATAACATATTTAGCAGAGATTGATGTTGTTTTTACAAAATCGATGAGCGCAGTGTCTTCAAGATAAGTATCCAAATTGTGTTCAGCAGCTGGAATTACTAAAATGTCAATTTGAGGAATTGTATCAAGATAATTGAAATCAGGAAGAATATTTAATCCTTCAAACGTTCTAACGGCATCATAGGTATTGGAGATAGTAAAAACATTCATTGGTTTGTTGTTTTCTCGAAAAATAGTATGATGAAAAATGTCCATTGGAGCTGTAAGTTCAGTATTAAATGTGCCTTCGATTATCAGAAGTGCAACATTATATCTATTTGACTAAAGCACAAGTAGACTTGGTCCACTTTGCACGTGCTTTTTAGCATGATTATCGTGAGGATGAGAGCAGGAACAAAAAATAAGACATGATAGAAGGCCAATAATATATTTCATAACTCGAAAAATAGGAACAAATTATTGCGAAGCCGTTAAATTTATAGGATTCCAACTGAAACAGGAATGTGTTGATTTCTATAATTGCTCTATTCAGTATATTTGAAAGAAATAATTTTAAACCATCAAAAAATATATTATGAAAAAAATATTATCACTTTTTGCTTTTGTTGCGCTGTTAACTTGTGTATCCTTTGCACAGCTGGCTGACGGGACAATCGCACCAAATTGGACATTAACTGACATAAATGGGGATTCGCATACATTATATGACTATCTGGATGATGGATATACAGTAGTTTTGGACTTTTCAGCTACTTGGTGTGGACCATGTTGGGATTATCATACATCTGGTGAATTAGAAGATTTATACATTAATCATGGACCTGCAGGAATGGCGAATGTCTCAGAGACGACTACCAATGACATTATGGTTTTCATGATAGAAGGAGATGCTTCAACCACGGATGCACAGTTGAATGGTGCAGCTGGCTCTCAAGGTGATTGGGTTGCTGGCACACCATATCCGATAATTGATGATGCAAGTTTGACATCTGCATGGGTCGATGCTTGGCCTACATTATACACGATATGTCCAAACGGGATAGTTAATAGAGCTGGACAAGATCCTGTAGAAGCACATTATGCCAATGTTGGCACTTGTGCATTGGAGTCTTATGACATATCAACTTCTTCTGTTCAAGCAGCATCTGATGATGGAAATGATTTTGTTTTTATTGCAGAAAACACCAATGATATTGATGAAGTATTTATGGCGTCAGTGGTTACTGATGCACCATCTGATTGGACGAATACATTATCAGCGGCCGGAGTTTCTGGTTCAAATGAAGTTGAATTTACAGGAGCTGCTCTAGTTACTGAAAATGTCACTTTAAGTGTTATGGCAGGTCCAACTGCGGCTTTTGCAACTTATACGGTAACATTATCTTCTGTGACATATCCTGATAGTCCAACATATTCTTTAGAATACAATGTTCTTTCAGGTGTTACTGATTTAGTAATAGATAATGGTGGAGTTGCTACTTCACAAAACATTGATTTTACAAATGGTCTTGAGCTAGCAGGGAACACTTCATATGCTGTAATGGGCGTTGATAAATTTATGGATGCTGCTACAAGTGATCAACTGAATGAAATAGGCCACATGTATTATAATATGGCATGGACGTTTCCTTCATTTACAAATGATGTAGTTGAAGAATTAACGGCTATGATTGATAACGGTGTTAACTTTTATGTTTCAGGACAAGACATCGGATGGGACACATGGGATGCGAATGCTGCTGCGAATGGAACTCCACAGACACAAGCGTTCTACACGGATTATCTAAGTGCAGATTATCAAGGTGATGGAAGTGGATCAAACAATCAATTGAATTGGCAAGATCAAAATTTATTCATTGCTGGCGGTGCAGTAAGTTCAGCGATAGTTGATATTCATGGTGGAAATATCTACCCTGACGAATTTGATGCTATTGCCCCAGCGATAGCATTGTTTCATTATGGAAACAATGAAAATACTGTTGGTGGCGTTAGAGTTGAAGAAAATAATCATAAAATAGTTTATGTAGGTGTTGATCAAGCAATGATTGCTGATGAAGATGTTCGAAATAAAGTAATTCAGATATCTCACGATTGGTTCCATGGAATTATAAGTGGTCTTGAAGCTGATGAAGCATTCGCACAAGTATTCGGAACACATTATCCTAACCCTGCTATAAACTTCACGATTATACCAATTCAAGAATTAACGGAAGAAGTAGCAATTACTTTGATGGATGCTCAAGGGAAAGTTGTTTTTGAAGATGTTATATCTAAAGGAACATCCAATTACAGATTAGATTTAGCGAATTTAAATGCTGGATTGTATCACTATGTAGTGACTAATGCAGAAGGTAAATTCATGTCTGATAAAATTGAAGTGATTAAGTAATATTAAATAAAATTTTCAAAAGGTCGTTCTAATTAATGTTGGAGCGACCTTTTTTATTATGTGCTAAAGCCATATTGAAATCATCAAAACATAAATGATACATTTGTTTTAAATTAAAGAAAACATGTCGATAGGAAAGTTTATTGGAGGAGCAATAGGATGGGCTGCGGGAGGACCGATTGGTGCGTTTATGGGTATGATGCTAGGCGGTCTTTTTGATAGTTTCACACTTGATGAGGGAGCAAAGCAAATTGGTGGTAGTGGCAGTAGGAGAGGAGCTAGACCAAATGCAAGAACTAGGTTTACTAGTCGAGATGACTTTAATATAAGTCTATTAATATTATCAGCTGCTGTTATGAAAGCAGATGGAGCACCTTTAAAATCTGAATTGGATTATGTAAAAAAATACCTGATCGGACAGTTTGGAAAGGCCAAAGCTACTGAATACGTAAAGATGCTGCGCGAAATTCTTCAGAAAAATCTTGAATTGAGATCTATTTGTATTCAGATTCAAACAAATATGCAGCATCCATTGAGATTACAATTGATTCACTATTTGTTTGGAATAGCAAATGCAAACAATCATATTCATTCTAGAGAGCTTGATGTAATAAGAAGGATAGCTACATACTTAAGAATAAGCCGAGTGGACTTTGAGTCGATAAAAAATATGTTCGTCAAAAATAAAGAAAGCTCCTACAAGATACTTGAGATCGAAAAATCGGTAACTAATGATGAAGTAAAAAAAGCCTATCGAAAGATGGCTCGAAAGTACCATCCTGATAAAGTTACGCATCTGGGAGAAGAACATCAAAATGCCGCCAAGGAGAAATTTCAAAAGATTCAGGCAGCATATGAAGAAGTCAAAAAAGAAAGGAGAATGAAATAATGGAGTTTCTGTATCAAAATAAATCGATATTTTATGAACTAAGAGGGAGGGGGCAAACCACTCTTCTTCTTCATGGCTATATGGAAACTGTCACGATGTGGGATTTCCTGACTCCACAGCTCAGTGAACACGGACAGGTTTTAGCCATTGATCTACCTGGCCATGGTGGATCAGAAATGTTGGAGCAGGAATTGTCCATGGAGAACATGGCAATGATGGTCAAAGCTCTTCTTGATAATTTACAAATAGATTCTGTCTCAGTTTGTGGCCATAGTATGGGAGGATATGTGGCATTGTCATTAGCAGATTTGTATCCAAAATTGGTTTCCAAACTTGTGCTGTATCACTCAACTGCTTTTTCGGATTCAGAACAAATAATGAATAGACGGAAAATTGGAATAAAACTATTAGAGGAAGCACCTAAGACTGCTATTAAAGCTTCGTTTGCTAAATTATTTCATAGTCATGAGGGATTTGAAGAGCACATAACTTTTTACATAAGTGAAGCACTCAAGGGAGATTTTGAGGCATATAAATCATGTAACATAGGGATGGCCAATAGAAAAGACCTTGGTGAAGTATTATACTACAACAGACCGACATTTATTATTGCTGGCAGAAAGGATCCAGTTGTTCGAGAAGAAGACTCACAAAAGCAAATGAATTTTTTAGGTCCAAACGATAGTTTCTGGTTAGAGAAATCGGGCCATATGAGTTATGTGGAAGAAATGGAATTATCTAGGTCGATTTTATTAGCTATCCTACCGTAAAGAAAATTCTAATCCAACTGTTCATTCTTTGTGGAATTATTAATTCTCCAAATAGCGTTCTTATCAACAGAATTGATGACACCGTCTAAATTAAAATCAGCTTTGTTAGAAGAGTAAGTAAATGGAAATCCATTTTCTACTCTCCAGAATCCATTTTTATCTACAGAGTTCACTTGACCATCACCATTTGCATCGGCAGCGAATAGAACGTTTTTACCATTAACGGTAATCATTGGGTCTAATCCGTATGCAGCTAATGCTAGATTTGTAAAATCCAAACTTTGATTACCACTACTAGTGATTCCGTTTAGGTTTCGAACACCATAATGGTTTCTATGTCGCAGAGCAACTACGATGTCATTGAATCCTGGATCGTTAAAAAATAGGGGGGATACACCATCCATACCTACAATGTCACCATCTCTTTGAATCAACGCTGATTGGGAAACAATCACAATGCTTGGCGTAGCAACGTCTCTCAATTCAACAATAATCCAATCCACAATTGCATTATTTCCTGTAACTGCAAATGTTGCATTAGTTGTCGTTTCTGAACCTCCGCCAGTATGAGTATAACCAAAACCAGCATATGGCTCTGTCAATGGCAAATGATTATTACTTCTTAGGTTATCTGTCATCAAGTCGGTCGCTGAATCATACGCTCCCTGAAGTAAAGCCTTAGCGGATAGAAACAAACCACCGCTCGGTGCTTCTAATGTAGATATTTCAACATCATCAAAATAAAACCCATCCGCAGTTACAAAACCATCAGTCACAAGTTGAAATCTAACTTGGATAGTCTGACCAACATAATCACTAAGCGAAATGAATTCTTGGACCCATGTATTTTGAGTCCCATCATATAATGGTTCTCCAATAGCCTGATTATCTCCTCCGGCATTGGTAAATTGTCCACATTGAGGGATCCAATTACCACCGTTGTCAGTCGAAACTTCTACCTGAACATAATCCCAATTATCTTCAATATCCCATCTTGCGTAGAAACTTAAATTGGCATCCAGGGCGCTACTTAAATCCACATTATTTAGCAAACTGATTGAGCTGTTCGTATTACTTGAATATTCCCCTCCTGGCGAGTCCGTAATTGATGTTGGAGCAGTTTGGAAACTTGATGTTGTTGTATTCCATGATCCTGCATTCCAATTGCTCAAATTGCTTCCAGCATCAGAAAAAATAACATTTTGAGCACCATATGTTTTACTGAGCGCAAGAACTTGAACGTAATCTCCATTATCTACAAGTACTTCAAATTCAATTGTAGTCCCTGGTGATGTTGAAGGGTTCAAATCATATGTTGCAGTTACAGTCTGAGATTGCAATTGCGTAAGGTTTATTACTTGAGCTCCTGAAGTAGTAAGAACTTGAGTTTCTCCGAATGCTGGTTGAAGATCAACGCTAAAGCTTCCTCCCTCCAAACCAAGTCTTTGAACATCAATATCAATAGTTCCTGATAAGTTAGCCAAAACAGGGCCACTATTCTCGCTAACGTTCGCATATCGGGATACCATATGTGCTGCAGTGAGGTTCATATACATCGTGCTTTGACAAACTGGAATAATTTGATTCGAGGCTGGCCAAAAACTTGTAGCTCCAATTTCAGGAGTAAATGCAAATATTTTTGGTTTGTTAGCTGTAGCTACATACATCCAGTCATCTGAATCTCCGGAAGCAGGATATAATTCAGCAGAAAGTTGATTTGTAAATCCATTTTGCGAAACCATTTCACCAGAAATTGATTGGAACAGACCATCATCAGGAGTAGGTTGCCCCACTTGATAACCATAAGGATATAAAAGTAAATTACCGTATGAATGATTGTTGAATGCCATTGTAAACTCGTGGTTCTCACAAAACCATTTCATCGCTTGATTCTCAGGTTCTGAAAATGCAGCTGATCCACAGTAGACATCACTGCTTGTATTAAATGAAATCCCAGTAGTTCCCCATTCGATACCGTAATTTCTATTGTTATCTACACCAAAATTCCCATCACCGTGATCCCTTCTGTTCTTTCTCCAGAATCCACCACCACTAGGGTTAGTTACTTGATTATACCTATAACCATCAGGATTTACAAGAGGGACAAAGTATAATTCACTATTGTCAACGATAGCTGCAACTTCCGGGTTAGTTGCATAGTTTTCTAGGAGATACCACATGTAATAAAGTAAACTAGAAACAGAAGCAGGTTCTCTGGCATGGTGAATAGCGCTATACATCATCTCAGGTTCAGCTTCATCAATATTCGGATTGTCAGAAATTTTTAACCAAAAAATTGATCTATTTTCAAAAGTCTGGAAAGTACTGATAGGTGACTTGGCCTTAACCAAATTTGGATATAACGTAGCCATCAGGTCCAATTGAGTTTGGATTTCCTCGTAGGTGAAAAATCCACCCATACTACCCAAATTGAAATTTGAAGGTTGTAAATATTCAGATGATCCTTGATTACATGTCAAATTCTTATTTGCATCAACAACCTTATTTGTCTCATTATTTTGTTCAACATAGAATTTAGTAACATCATTAATGAGAATCTCATATTCAAATCCAGCTTGACTAACTGTTTTTAACTCTGTATCAGAAAAGTCACATTCAATGAAAACACCTTTTTTCAGCAGTCCATGGTCTAATTCAATACCCAATTGACCCAATTGGTTCTCTTGACTATCAGTATAGAAAATTCTGGCTCGATGAACCTTTTCTGTTTTGAATTGTGCGAATGCACTAGATACTAGGATAATAGATAGGCCTATTACTATCCATCTTTTGAAGGAAATCATATAATTTTAGGTTAAATTGTATGGTCCTAAGATACATCAACAATTTCAAGGATACAACCTGCATGGTCAACGCTAATAATTTGCATATAAACCCCGTTCAATATGAAACTGACAAGTATGAGTTTGAAACGAAATATATGGAAATTATTAGGGATGACTATTCTCATAGTAGTCCTAGGAATTCTCTCATTTCTCCTAATTAACTAACGAATGATTGCTGATTCGGAATTCAATAGATTCAATGATATAAAACTGGATACCAGTAATGATGTAGCACTTGTCCTTGGTGCAAGTTATAAGACTGTGCGCGGAAAGATCAATCCTTTTTTCTACTCACGAATGAAAGCTGTAGCAGAATTGTATCATGCAAAGAAGATAAAACATGTACTAGTAAGTGGGGATAATGGACGAACAGATTACGATGAAAGCACTGATATGAAGAACTATTTGATGACTTTAGGTATATCTGATGTTGATATTGCCTTGGATTTTGGGGGTTTTAAAACTTTTGACTCTTTTTTAAGGTGTAAAGAAATCTTTGGCGTAGAAAACGTCACTATTATTTCTCAGGCATTTCATACACCAAGAGCACTTTTTTTAGCGAAAAATCAGGTATTAATGCCATTGCCTTTGATGCAGATCCCGTATCGTACTCAAAAAAAGTAAAATTTCGTGAAAAATTTGCACGTGTGAAGGCTGTGTTGGAGGTATATATTTTGCATAAGAAACCTAAGTTTATAGGCGAAAAAGAGCCAATTCTATTGAGGTGATCGCGTATAATAGATTGGATTAAACTTTAGGGCTGCAATATGACAGTTGTTAATGAAATGTGAAATTGCAACATCATATTGCTTATTTCCATATTTTTGTATTTATTAACGATATGAAAAAAGCCCTAAGCATATTCTTTTTAGTGTTTTACCTGGTGTTCGCCAATGGTTTTTTAATCAGTGCGCATTACTGTGGTGATAAGCTCATTAGTCTTGAGTTCATGTCCACAGCCGAAAGCTGTTGTGGTGACATGGGAGATGAGGCTGGTTGTTGTACGAATAATGAAGAGGTTATCTTTTTCGATCATGAACAACAAAAACAAAATCTTTTTAGTGGATTCACTGTTGAGAGTGTTGATCTTTTCACTGTTCTGACTGATGATTTGTTATCGACCATAGATTTCGAATCCAAGCCAGAGGGTGTATTTCAAGATTTGCCACCACCACATAAGATATCTCCAATTATTCTAAATTGCTCGCTGACTCTTTACGGGTAAACTGTGTTTTTACAATAGGTGCTCTACAGCACAATTCTTTTATTTAAAAACATAAATACATTATACATCATGAAAAAATTATCAATCATGATACTATTTATCTTTACAATAGTATCATTTGTTTCAGCACAGGAAACAGAAAAAAAAATAAGCAAAAACATCAAGACAGAGTTTGCAATTTACGGACAGTGTGGAAATTGTGAAAAACGAATAGAAAAAGCTGCTTTGATAAAAGGTGTGAAATTGGCTGATTGGAATAGAGAAACTCAAGTGCTCAAAATCATATATAATGGTCGTAAAACTAACCCAAAAGCGGTAAAGGAGTCCATTGCAGGGGTAGGGCATGACTCGGAGGAAGTCAAATCAAGTGATGAAGTATATGACCAATTGCCTGGTTGTTGCTCCTATAGACCTGAGGAAAATCAAAATTAATTCTTGAGATATGAAAAAGTTATTTAGCATATCGATAGTTTTCCTTTTATCGCCCATTATTTTGTTGTCTCAAATCAGCAAAATTAGTGGATCCGTAAAAGGTGAAAATGTGAATGGAGTTGTGGAGTCACTCGTTGGAGCGACCTTATATTGGATGGACAATAGTGACGGTACTGTCACAGATGCACAAGGTGTTTTTGAAATGGCATATTCGTCAGGTAAATCTGGCCTTGTAATAAGTTCATATGGTTTTCATAATGATACTATTACTACTGGTTTTGAAATGCCTCTTGAAATACTATTAATCAGTACTGGCAACCTCGATCAAGTTGAAGTGGTGTATGAAAGAGGATCAACGGAGACATCATTTATTAACCCTATGTTGGTACAAAACATTAATGAAAAGGAACTTCAAAAGGCTGCGTGTTGTTCTTTATCTGAAAGTTTTGATACTAGTCCTACAATAGATGTGTCGTTTACCGATGCAGTAACAGGTACTCGACAAATACAAATGCTAGGTTTGGCTGGACCAAATATTCAGATTACCAGAGAGGCTATGCCTGCCGTAAGAGGATTTAATGCAATAGTTGGTATGGAGATGATCCCAGGGACATGGATTGAGAGTATCCATGTAAATAAAGGAACTGGATCTGTGGTTCATGGATTTGAGAGTATCGCTGGTCAAATTAATGTGGAACTGAGAAAACCAGAGGATACAGATAAACTTTATCTCAATCTATACGGTAATCAAGGTGGACGTATGGAAGCTAATGTTCATATGTCCAAAAGACTTAATTCTAATTGGTCTTCAGCAGTATTACTCCATGGTCGAACAAATAATCAGAAGTTTGATAGGAACGATGATGGTTTTCTCGATATGACTATTGGGAACAATATTATTGGACTCAATAGATGGAAGTATGCAGGAGAGAATGGATTAAGATTTCAATTCGGTGTGAAGGCAAGTTATATTGATAGGCAAGGAGGAGAAATTGATTTTGACCCTGATAATATAGAAGATCCCATTAATTCTTGGGGGATGATGAACACTATAAATAGAGTGGAAGTTTGGTCGAAAATTGGAAAGGTATTTGAAGATATTCCTTGGAAATCAATTGGACTTCAACTTTCAGGTTCATTGCATGATCAGCAAAGTACTTTTGGTGCGACACAATATAATGCTGGTCAAAATTCAGCTTACGCCAATGGAATTTATCAAAGCATTTTAAGTAATACCAACCATAAGTTTAGTACTGGCATGAGTCTATATTACGATGAGTATACGGAGAACTTAGGAGATAGAATTTTCGACAGAACGGAAGTAGTACCAGGAGCATTTTTTGAATATACTTTTAAAAAGTTGGAGAAATTTAATCTGGTGGCGGGTATTAGAGGAGACCATCATAATTTTTATGGTGCTTTTGTAACGCCTAGGTTACATATGAGATATGCCTTGGCGGAAAAAAGTGTGTTGAGAGCTTTTGCAGGGCGAGGGCAAAGAACAGCAAATATAATTTCAGAAAACACTGGTATATTGGCTAGTGATAGAGATGTAGTAATCTACAGCGATGATACTGAAAACCCATACGGACTTAATCCAGAGGTGGCGTGGAATAGTGGATTGAGTTATAGTAATGGATTTGAATTATTGGGCCGAAAGGCAACTATTATTGTAGATTTTTATAAAACCATATTTGAAAATCAAATTGTACTTGATCTCGATGCGGATGTGCATCAAGCACAGTTTTACAATCTTGATGGTGAGTCGTACTCAAATAGTATAAGTACTCAATTAGACTATGAACTTTTCAAAAATTTTGATATCAGGATGGCATATCGTTGGTATGATGTGAAAACCACCTATCATGGGGAACTACTAGATAAAATATTTGTCTCTAAAAATAGAGCATTTATTAATCTTGCCTATAAAACAAATAACGATTGGAAGGCTGATCTTACAGTAAATTGGCAGGACAAGAAACGTATACCCAATACCAGCACAAATCCTGTAGAGGATCAAAGACCAGAAACCTCTCCTGATTTTGTAAATGTAAATGCGCAAATAAGTAAGAAGTGGAAAAATAATTTGGAGGTCTATCTTGGAATGGAAAACATTCTGGATTACAGACAGGATGACCCTATTATTTCCAGTAGTAACCCTTTCGGAGAGAACTTCGATGCTTCCTTGGTTTGGGGTCCAATATTTGGAAGAAACACTTATGCTGGTTTAAGATATAGGCTTAAATAATTTGGTATAGCAAGATTTAGAACTTATGGCCAATGACTTAATAAAAAGGAATTGGCCATAACTTATCCATTCGCCTTTAGAATCACAATTGTTAGTAGTATACATTTGGCATTCAATTTGCTAAGTACTATCATATATAAAATTATAACTATGAAAAAGATCCTTGCTTTGTCCTTATTACTAATAAGTTTTTCTTGCACTGACGCAGAATTAATGAGAACCGTAAGCACTGTTTCAGATGCATTGGGAAGTAATGAAAGTACTAGTTTATCCAATGATGATGTTATTGCCGGACTTAAAAAGGCTTTGGATGTCGGAATCGAAAATGCAACAAACTCAACATCTAAAACTGATGGTTTTTTTAAGAATGCTGAAATTTTCATTCCTTTTCCAGAAGAAGCGATTAAGGTGAAAACCAAACTGGAACAGTTGGGTATGGATGGACAAATCAATAAATTCGTGACTACACTAAACAGATCAGCGGAAGAAGCAACAAAAGCAGCAGTACCAATATTTTTAGATGCTATTAAAGGCATGAGTATTACTGATGGCTTTAATATATTAAAGGGAAGCGATAATGCCGCAACAAACTTTTTAAAGCAAAACACATATGCCTCTCTTAAAAGTGCCTTTGCTCCAAGAGTGCAAGCAGCAATTGAGAAAGTGAAATTAACCAACACATGGGAGCCTTTGGCAACAGCCTACAATACCGCAACACTGCTAACAGGAGGTAACCAGGTAAATCCTAATCTGGAGGAATACGTTACAGAAAGAGCTATAGATGGTCTATTCGTTATGATGGCGAAGGAAGAAAAACAAATTCGGGTTAATCCTGCAGCTAGAGTAACAGATCTATTGAAAAAAGTATTCGGAAGCCTTGATGGATAATATGGTCTTTTAGAACTTCTTCTTAAATAGTTTCGAGAAGAATTTTATATAAGTTTCTCGATCCATTAAGGAGGATTCTCGTGTAGCTTGAACACTAAAGAATATTGCAAAGGGTAATAGAATCACTGAGCTTAACCACATTCCCTCAGCTGACGAAAGAACTCCCGTCCGAGCCATTTTCTCACCTGACATCGATGAAATATGAAAGACTAAAAAAATAGCTACAGATATTAAGAAGGGGAGGCCAAGGCCGCCTTTTTTTATTATAGCCCCAAGAGGAGCTCCGATAAAAAACAATATCAAACATGCTACTGATAATGTGATTTTACGATGCCATTCGTTCCAATACTTCACAATAAAATCTTTCCTACTACTTATTTCCATTGACCCCCTAGTGAGGTACGAACCAATATTACCCTTTAAATTACGTGCGGTGGCAATAGCTTTAGTCTTTTTATTTAGACTTAAGGCACTAAAAGCACTATCAAAATTCAATATCTCAATATTCTCATAGGAATTTGTGTCTTTATTAATGCTGAATGAATTACTCATATATTCTATGATCTTAGCCTCCTTATTCGCGGCCATTACCTCTAAGGAATCCGCAGTCAACCTCAGTTGCCGCATATTGAGCATCTCTCTGTTGTTACTCCATCTCTCTTCATCCGTTTCCTGAAATTCAAATCCAGATAGATCCATACGCATTGTCATGGTCTCAAATTCGGTAGTAAGATGAGTATAGTTTTTATCTTTATTTCGGGTGTTCTTTTCTTCAGGCATCTCACGATACATGACACCATCATATAATTTCATAATCAGATGTCGTCCAGAAATTGTCTTACCCATATCAGCTTCTTTGGCCCGTATAACATTTCCATTACCGAAATTAGGCGGTCGATGATCATAGATAAGTACATCATACATCCTATCATTTTCATCCTTCTCATCAACCCTAAGAACTATACCGCCCAGTTCCCCGTAAAAATTCCCCTCTTTTATCTCCAACAAAGGCTTTTGATGAATAATGTCATATAGCAATGACTTAAATTTGAGGTTTGCGATTGGCGTCACATAATTGGAAAAAAGAAATGTGCCAATGGATATGCAAAAAATAAGTATGATAAGCCCACGTGTTATCTTAATCAACGAAAGTCCAGCTGACTTCAGGGCAACCAACTCATAATTTTCCGCTAAACTTCCCATTGTCATAATGGACGAAAGAAGTACGGCTAGGGGTAGAGCAATACCAACCAAATTAGTGGATTTAAAGGCAAGTAATTCCATGATCAACGTGAAATCTAGACCTTTCCCCATCAAATCATCTAAATACTTCCAGACGAACTGCATTAGAAGTATGAATAATATTAGTAAAAAGGTAAGAATAAAAGGACCAATAAATGACTTTATTACTAATGCATTTATCTTTTTCATACTGGATTTTAGAACGCTACTTTTATGCGCCTATTGCATTTTTTAGACTTTCAATTTGACTTGCCCACAGCTTTTTGCCATCTTCTATTTCGTCTTCCTCAGCGAAATCTGTTATGAATAATGCCACAGAGCTTGTTATCGGGTCTGCTTTAATTACAAATTCAAAATACGATTCTTCTTCCTCATCTTCTTCCCACTTGAATCGCACTGAAGAATCTCTGTTTTTACTCAGCAAATGTGCATTTTCTTCACTTTGTTCCCAAATGAATGAAAATATCTTACCGTCACGACTTACATTAACATCATCCGAAAACCAGTCAGCCAATCCACTAGGGGTGCTCAACTTACTGTAAAGGATTGAAACGGATGTTCGTAAATTGAATTCCATCTCGTATTTAATTTTTTCTTCCATACTTTATTTAGGTCATTTGCATTCTGATAAATATGCCTGCATCAAATGCAATTCCTTTGAAATATCAAAAGACATATCAGTCACTGGCAAATTTAATCATTTTATAATCAAAAAACGTTCCATTTGTTGTTCACTCTGGTGATTTCAACACCCTGGCATATTGGGTTAGCTTCAGCAATTACTGCTTAAAGCGCTGAATACCACTATTTAACATCAATTTAATTAAATTAAAGTTTAATATTTTGTCTGAATTTGAGTTATTCCTATATTTGCGCCCCGTTAAAAAATAAAAGTTCACTTTAAGAATTGTTTTAACGAAAATATCCTTTGGCGAGGTAGCTCAGTTGGTTAGAGCGCACGACTCATAATCGTGAGGTCGAGAGTTCGAATCTCTCTCTCGCCACAAAAAAAACCACTCGGATTAGAGTGGTTTTTTTTTTATTTCTTTTTTTTTTTTTGCTAAAAACTATTTCGTAAAGAAATCCAAAATAGCTTCTTACGACAAGCTTCTAAAATTGGCCTTATATTTAATAACTCCATTTTCTATAAGATATATTACCGGCAATGCACTACTGAATTTCCCATTGTATAGCTTCCACTTGTGAGGTTCATGAAAGTCTTTAAGTCTAGGAATTGATAAGGAAATAAAATCATTCTATTGTTTATTGTATTTACTTTTCTTGGCTATGTAACAGATAATTGGCAGGCGCCAACATCATAAGTGGAAATGGTGATTGAAGCGCTCCCATACATTTTCTAGACATGATATAGCCGATTTCAAAATTTTCAATAAACTTGCCAAAGAAGAAGAAAACACCTGCTAGAACAAATATTCCTAAGTAAACATAGACAAGCCAAATCAAAACTTTTTTATCCTTGAATACAGTCCATAGTGCCCATGCGGAAATCATCAGATAGAACAATGTAAATCCAATGGTCATTACCCACTTAAATCTAATGAGCGTTGTCATATCCCAGTTTGCAATAAAGGCCATGTTACTAACCAAACCACTATCTGCTATGAAACCTGCTAAATAGGCTATTTGAGCATTGGTATTTACAAAAGCGACCTGCCTGAATGCACCAGTGATAATAATTATCACGATGATTAGGAATATGGTTAAAGTCTTTTTATTTATCAAAAGCCGTTTTATTAATCTCCTTTCTGTTCATTCCGGAGAATCTATTGGCCCACCAAATCCATAATAAGAACATAAAGCCATAAACTATTACGGTAAATGTATAGTCATGTTGGAAATCGAGGTAAGCATAGTCAATACTGACAATGATGCAAAGTGCCACAATTCGTATAACATTGATTAAATGAATGCTAAGAATGCCCAAAGGTATGAACCAAAGTTTATTTTTCCATTTACCAGGATAACATGCAATGAATATAGAGAATAGTGCAAATAGATTTAGTCCATTGCAAGGATCTCCTATCCATAGACCTAATGTACCATCAATACCTACTGTTCGTATTTGAGCTGCGGCTGCCGGTACCGGAATTAGGTCATATCCTAAGAAACTTAATATTGTTCGCGTTATTGAAATAAGACTGTCAATAACAAATCTATCCAAGTTTGTTTCTGGATTGATATAACCAAGATAGAGTGCATACCACAGTACACAAAGTAAACTCGCAAAAAGAATGAAACGGATAAAGGGATTATTAACTAGCTGCTTAAGCGACATCGTCAGGGCTGATTTCTTTAGAGAAATCGTAAGCCTTCTTTCCAGCTAGTCCTATACCCGCTGCAATCAGCAAACTGAGACCACCATCGATTGGTATACATGGAGGGGGAAAGCATCCCGTTGGCCCTGGTGTACCTGCAGTAGGAGGCAATTGGCCAAAAACACTTCCTGTGAAAAAGGGAGACCCAATAAGAGCGGCCAGAAGTATTGTTTTTTTTACTAATTTCATTTTATTTCACTTTAGGTTTAAGCTCCTGCGTAATACGGCAACAAAAGTTGCCAATCTTCGTAGAAATAATTTACTTGCTTTTAATAATTATACACACCCCTATGTAGATTAATATGGGTTGTTAAAAAGCAGCACTATCGTGCCTATTGTACTATATTTGCCTAAAACTAAATACTGAGTGAATTCGCCTAAAACAAGTATCATTAGCATAGATGATATTAAGATTGTCCAGAAGTTTATTTCTAAGAACTGGTTTTTCTTTATACTATTCCCTCTTATTGCCTTCTTCTTGGCATACGTGTACACACATCGTTTGCCAGACATTTATGCTGCAAACACTGAAATTTTATTGCAGTCAGGCCAAGATTATGAGTACCAAGCAGAAGTCTATTCTTCTCTTTCTGGTTTTTATTCCAACTATGCAGACATTACGAATCAACAGAGAGTCCTTCGTTCCTATGACCTTATCTCAAAAGCCTTAAGAAGGCTTGATTTTCAATTGAGCTATTATATTGTTGGAAGGGTGAAAACGGTCCAAACCCCACATTTGGAACCCGTAAAAATTGAAATAAAGCTAAAGAAACATTCATTATACCGCAAAAGGTTTGATATAAAAATTATTGATCTAGGACACTTTGAATTGGGATATGAAGTTGATGGCGTTCGAAAATTGGAAACATATCCTTTGGATGAAAAAATTTCTAATGACTATTTCAATTTGACGGTAGAAAAACGCAATAGGTTAAATGAGAATACTGTTAATACCTTTTTAACTTACAATTACCAGTTCATGGTTAAGAAGCATATTCATCTGATAAGTGAATATCGAAATAATATGGAAATCAGAAACATTGATTTCACCAGTATTCTATCAATTACTGAAAAAAATGAACTTGTAAGTAGATCCAAAATGTTCCTCGATACATTAGCCGCAGTCTACATTAATTATACCATTGAAAGACAAATTCGTCAAAATGAAAACACCATTGAATATATTGATAAACAACTTGAAGAGTTAAAGAAGATTTTGGATGTTTATGAAACGGAAATGGAGACTTACAAAAGAGACAAATCTATTCTCGATCTAAATAAAGAGGAGGAGGAATATTTCAATTCCCTTGTGAAATTTGAAGGTGATAAAAAGAAATTAGAATTAGGACTTGAATCCGTCTCATCTCTGAAGCGTTACTTACTTAGTAATTCAGATGATAATCTAATCCCACCGTCTGTATATATATTGGAGGATGTCTTTTTGCAATCATCGCTCAACGAATTATATGAAATTCAACTCCAAAGAAATAGAAATCTTCAGGATATAACGCCTGAGAGTGAAAGCTACAGGCGTTCTCAACAAGCTATAGACTCATTGAGAAGCGACATTCTTCTTTACATTGATAATTCTGACCTTGCAATTAAAGACAATATCAGAGGAATCGAAAGGCACATTGGTGAATATGCGGCAAAAATACGATTGATTCCTGCATCAGAACGTGATATTTTGCATATCGATCGAAAACTAAAAGCCAATGAACAAATGTATTTGTTCTTATTAGAAAAACGAGCGAGTGCTGTCATAGCAAAAGCTGGAATTGTTCCACAAACGAGTATTATTGAAAGATCTAAATCAATTGGAATTGTCGAACCCAATAAGAAAAGATTAACTCTGGTTTTTGTTGGTGCGGGCCTTGTTTTCTCTCTTGTTCTAGCCTTTTTCAGATTCCTATTCTATGAAAGAATAGAAAACGTTCGTGAGCTAAAACTTGCTACTAATATCCCTGTGATTGGCGGGATGCCCTACACTGATAAAGCTGGTGAACGAAAATTGGTTGTGCATGAAAATCCTAAATCTAATGTCGCGGAATCTTTCAGAACAATTAGAACCAACCTTCAGTTCTTAAATCCTGACAAGGAGAATCAAGTGATATTATTAACCTCAATGCATCCAGGAGAGGGTAAAACATTTAACTCGACAAACTTGGCAACAATAATTGCCAAAGCCAATAAAAAAGTCATAATCATTGATCTTGACATGCATAAGCCAAAAGTTCATAAGACTTTCGGCATGGAGAATAAACTAGGAATGTCGACATATTTGACAGGGAAAACTGGATATCGTGAAGGTGTGATGGAAAGTGACGTAGTGCCTAATTTATGGGTGCTACCTTCAGGGCCTGTGCCACCTAACCCCTCTGAATTGATCATTAGTAAAAAGATGGATGATATCATTGAAGAATTACGTGCCGAGTATGATTATGTAATTATTGATACACCTCCCATACTATTAATTAGTGATGCTCTTGTTTTACGTAAATACGCTGATAGTGGTATTTTTGTAATGAATACTGCAACAACAACAAAACAAGGCCTTAAGTTTTTACAAGAGATTATTGACAACAATAAGCTCAAATATTCTAGTATCCTACTGAATAGTATCAAACACAAAAAGTGGAAATACTACTATAGTAAATATGGTTATGGATATGGCTACGGATACGGCTATGGTCAATCTTATGACTACAATAAGGTCGTAGGTGATGGCGATGATGATGAATAAACTTTGTCTCTATGAAAGTTACAAGATATACATCCAAGCTAAAGTATCCTCTCTTTCAGACGTTAGGTGAAATTTTCAAATCATACACAGAAGGGTCACAACTTGCAAGTCGCATTGCTGTGCGTGACTTGAGAGCACAATATAGACAATCGTTATTAGGGTTTTCATGGGTGCTTATCGTCCCAATTGCCAGTACATTATTATGGGTTTTGTTGCAAAAACAGGGAATCATTTCTGTGGAAGGTCTCGATATTCCATACGCTGTTTTCGCGCTTACAGGTGTTGTATTATGGCAATTATTTGTGGATTCTCTCAATAGCCCGTTAAATATGTTCAAACAGTCAAAGAGCATGTTAACTAAAATTAATTTCCCACGAGAAGCGTTGATTTTGGCTGGGGCTTATAAGATTATCTTTAATTTAATTATAAAATTACTAGTGCTTTTGGCGGTGTTCGCCTATTTCAAAGTTATACCTGGCAATCAATTTTATCTTATCCCCATTGGGATGTTTTCCATCATGCTCCTGGGCCTATCCATTGGAATTTTGATAACACCATTGGGGGTTTTATACAATGATGTTCAACAATTTTTACAGACCTTCATACGTCTATTTTTCTTTTTAACACCTGTTATCTATCTCTCATCTTCAGATGGAATTTTAGGCTTAGTAAACAAATTCAATCCCATAGGCATTCTTCTGGATTGTACCCGTAATTGGATGACTGGACAGGCCATAGAGTCATTGATTCCATTTTATTGGATACTTGGTGGTATAGTAGTGTTATTCTTGATTTCTTCTTTAATATATAAAATTTCAATGCCAATTATTATTGAGCGAATTGGTGCTTAGTATGGATACAAATAATTTCATAGCGGCCGTTAATACTTCTAAAAAGTTTTGTAAGGATCTAAAGCGATCACTTTGGTACGGATATCAAGATATACTAAAAGCACTTATAGGAAAAGAATCTGGGACTGACTTAAGAAAGGACGAATTCTGGGCTTTGACCAATTTGAACTTTGAATTGAAAAAAGGTGAATGTCTTGGGTTAATTGGCCATAATGGTGCAGGGAAATCTACATTGTTGAAAATGCTAAATGGTATAATCAAACCAGATGATGGTGAAATTACGATGAGAGGGAAAATTGGTGCATTAATAGAATTGGGTGCCGGTTTCAATCCCATTCTAACAGGTCGTGAGAATATTTTCAACAATGGAGCGGTATTGGGATTTACGAAAAATGAAATTGAGAATCGACTTGACGAAATAATTACATTCTCTGAACTTGAAGAGTTCATTGACTCCCCAGTGCAAAATTATAGTTCTGGAATGAAAGTCCGATTGGGGTTTGCTGTTGCCGTAAGTCTAAAGCCAGATGTGTTATTGATAGATGAAGTGTTAGCAGTAGGGGATACAGGATTTGTTTTAAAATGCTATAACAAAATCGATTCGTTATTGCAAGATACTGCAGTCGTGTTTGTTTCTCATAATATGCCCCAAGTCGCTAGAATATGTACACATATACTACTGCTCGATAAAGGTGAAATTAAATATTATGGTGAGGACGTTTCCAAGGGAATTGATCTTTACTATCAAAAATTTGATTTAAAAAGAGGTTTGACATACTCATCTGATGATGCGAAAATTGACTATATCAAACTAGGTGATGGCCAAGAGGAAAACTATATACATCAATATCTAGACGATTTAACAATATCACTAGGCATACAAATATCATCAAAGTATCCAAAACCCGATGTGGTTGTTATCTTTCAAGATAAAGAATTTAGGCCTGTAGCAACATGTCTAAATCAAGACATGGACTATGGATATGACAATGATGGAGAATATCGTGAATTGACTATAACAATTCCACGCCTAAATTTGTCCAAAGGAAAATACGCCTTAACACTAAACCTTTTGGCTAGTAGGGGCTATAAGCCCCTAATAAGCCATCAAGGTATTTTGGAATTTAGTGTGGACGGGGACATCCTTAAATGGACTCCCGTTCTGTTCGATTCTGAATGGAAGAGTTGATATTAAACTCTTTCCGCTGCTGTAAAATGAAAGTTTGATTCTAGATCAGCATTTTCATCACTATCTGAACCGTGTACAGCATTCTTAGCTTTAGATTCAGCGTACTTTGCTCTGATTGTACCAGCATCTGCATCAGCAGGATCAGTAGCACCAATCAATGTTCTGAAGTCAGCAACCGCATTATCCTTTTCTAGTATTGCCGCAACGATAGGGCCTGAAGTCATATAGTCTACTAGTTCACCGTAAAACGGTCTTTCCTTATGTACAGCATAAAATTCTTCTGCTTGATCTTTGCTCAATTTGGTCAATTTCATCGCTTTAATAGCAAATCCTGCATCCGTAATAGCTTGAATGATATTTCCAGCGTTATTGCTTTCAATGCCATCAGGCTTTATCATAGTTAACGTTCTGTTTCCCGACATTTTGTATTTTTTTTTGAGGTGCAAATCTAATCCAATTAATACTGTATAAAAAGAAAATAAATAAAGATTTAATTACAATTCAAATAGTAATTTAGAGCCTCAATTATTTCTATGAGGAAAGAGAGATTTAGTGCAAAGAAAAATAAACTTCAAGATTTCATCAATAAGCGGAGCAAAATTCTAATTGTGGTTCATAGATCACCTGATGGTGATGCTTTGGGAAGCATGTTGGGTTGGTACCACTATCTGGTATCTGTAGGCAAAAAGGTCTCTATGTGGGTGCCTGATGCCTTCCCAACAACATTTGATTGGATGCCCGGCATTTCTCTTATCAATAATTTTGAAGATTCGAGAGAGCAAGCTCGTGAAGAATTAAAGGAAGCTGAATTAATTTTCTGTTTAGATTTTAATAGTTTTTCTAGAACTGGTAAGATGGGACGATTTATTTCAGCTTCTAAAGCTGCAAAGGTCTTGGTTGATCATCACCGTGAACCTGACAGTACTTTCACACTCAGGTTTCATGATGTTGAAGCGAGTTCCGCATGTGAGCTAGTTTTTAATATTATTGAGCTATTGGAAGGCGAAATATCTTTGGACATGGCTGAATGTTTATATACAGGTCTTATAACTGATACCGGATCATTTAGGTATTCTACAACTGTTCAAACTTTAGCCGCAGCCTCAAAACTAATTGAAGCAGGGGTTGATAATTCCAAGCTTCAGAATAAAATATTCAATGTCAAAACATTTGAAAGTCTCAAGTTAAGAGGATACGCTTTGTCAGAGAAATTGCGTTATCTGGATGAATACAATGCAGGATATATTTTCCTTTCTAAGGACGACTTGGAGACTTATAATTATAACTCGGGAGATACTGAAGGTCTGGTAAATGAAATATTAGGTATTAAAGGAGTGAAAATGGCAGTGTTGTTTTCAGAGAAAGAAGGTGAAGTTAGAATTTCATTCAGGTCCGTGGGTGACTTTGATGTTAATGAAATAGCATCGAAATACTTTGGGGGAGGAGGTCATAAAAACGCTGCGGGTGCAAGAAGTCAGGTTTCATTGGAGGAAACCGAAAAAATTATTTTAACGATTATGGATGATTATGGCACTCAACTTAAAGCTTAAGATCTTATTTGCCATAATTGCTGTTAGCCTTTTATTTTCTTGTGCCGGGGAAAGAAGAAAGAACAACACAAAAAGTATTGATCAAATTCAGGAAGATCTTATTGAGTACAATAAGAACTCAGCGGTATTTGAAGAAGAGGTGATCAAGAAGTATATTGCGGACCATAATCTTGTAATGGAAAGAACTGGCACCGGTTTATGGTACTTGATAAAAAATCAAGGAGAAGGCTCGAAATTGGAAGATGGTCAGATGATCTCTTTGGACTTCAAAGTATATATGTTGAATGATTCTCTATGTTATAGCTCCGAAGTTGCTGGACCTAACAAGTTCATACTGGGTATGTCGGACATTGAATCAGGAATACAAGAAGGAGTGAAATTTCTTAATGTTGGTGGGGCTGCTACTTTTATTGTACCCTCTCACTTAGCACATGGTTTACTTGGTGATATGAATAAAATTCCCCCTAAGACACCTGTTATATATGATATAAATGTTCTCGAAGGTTTTTAAATTTCTAGCAGTCGCACTTATTTTAGTCATGATGTCTTGCGGAACAAATTTCCCAGGATACTCTAAAGTAGAAAAAGGAGCATTCATGAAAGTTCTGGAGGTTGGTAACGGGGAGTTTTCACCGGTTATTGGGCAACATCTTAGTTATCAATTAAGAATTTTAAATGAGTCAAAAATTGAAATTTATCACACCAATAAAAAAGGGATTGACAAACTTGAACATCTTTATTACACCCATAATAAATCAGGAGTAATTCAAAGGAATCTAAGTGAATTTCACGAAGGAGATAGCTTAAGCTTTATGCTGTCTGCTGAATTGCTTAATGAGCAATTCCCGGAAATAAAAGAGCCTGATAATTCCAAATATTTTCAAGTAAATCTTAGAATTTTTCATCTTGAAGATGACGAAGACAGAAAGAACAGACTTGAGAGTTTCTTTAATTATGCTAAATTGAATGAGGACGTATTAATCGATGAATATTTTTCTTCTAATGGCAAAAAGGCCGAGTTTCTGTTTTGGAAAAATCTCTTCATAAAGACTAATACTGAAGCTACAAGAAAGGTTAAGAAGAATGATCCTTTGATGCTAAAATACAAAGCCTTCTTCTTAAATGGTGAATTATTCGATGAGGCTACTGACTCCTCCATTATTAGATTTTCATTTGGTGAATCCTCTCAGGTTATTGAGGGGTTGTTGCTTGTGATATCTAAAACGGGCATTGGATCTAATGTCGAGGTAATAATACCATCATCACTTGCTTTTGGAGATGAGGGTTCAAGTTCAGGTATTGTCCCACCCAACACACCACTTAGGTACGAGATGGAAATAATGGAAGATACTACTGCAGAGAAGTATTAGTTATAGACCCATGCAAATCATTGCTGGAATCTTGTGAAAATCATATTTTTCGGATTTCCACTCCTCTATTGATTTTGAGATTATCTTTTCAGAATCTCCCGTCAAAGAAGATGCAACACAAAGTCTAGTAGAAGGCTGACAAATTTTTATAATATCCTGTATTAATTTATTATTTCTAAAGGGTGTTTCCATAAATATTTGTGTCTGCCGATCATTTTTCAAAGCACGTTCAAAGGCCTTGATTTTTGCTTCTCGTTCTTTTTGATCATGAGGGAGATAGCCATGAAATGCGAATGATTGTCCATTCATTCCCGATGCCATTAAGGATAATAGGATGGAGGAGGGGCCAGTCAATGGGACTACTTTGATGTCCTTCTTATGTGCTAATTTTACAATAACATTCCCTGGATCTGCTATTGCAGGACAACCAGCATCTGAGAGTAAGCCCATATCTTTTCCATCTAATAAATCTTTCAGATATGATGGGAATTCATCAACGTTGGCATGCTTACCCATAGGTAAAAAACGGCATTCATTAATGTCTTTTTTAGGATCGAGTTTTTTCAAAAATCTGCGAGCAACTTTTTCATTTTCGACTATGTACTTTGTTAATGTCAATGCGATTTCCGCAACATCCTTTGGTATACTATTAGAAAATCCATTTTCATCCAATACCGTTGGGATTAAATATAGAATGCCATTCATCAATTTCCTTTTTTATATGCATTAATAAATATTTCACAAGCATGATCTACTAACTCGTATACTTCTTGAAAACCATTTCCGCCACCAAAATATGGGTCTGGCACCTTTCTATTCTCTCCTGGAAAGCTTAGATTTAAAAGCAGATCAACTTTGGATAATAGATTTGAGTTGGGACATGCTTTTTTAATGTCATTGTAATTAGATTGATCCATACAATAAATTTTATCAAATCGCTCGAAGTCACTCAATGTCAGTTTGCGAGATCTTTGGTAGGAGATATCCAATCCATTTTTAAGGGCATTCTCTCTAGATCGTTCATCAGGTAACTCTCCATCATGATAACCTGAGGTTCCACAGGAATCAACTGAAAGTATGTCTTCTAAATTATTTTCCTGAATTTTCTTTCTTAAAATTCCTTCAGCAACAGGAGACCGGCAAATGTTGCCTAAACAAACCATTAGTATTTTCATAAAAACAAGATAAAAAAATAACCCATCAGCACAGCGTCTGATGGGTTATAAAATTTTATTAGGTAGATTATTGAATGCTCAGTTTCTTTTCTAACTCATCCAAATACTTTTTGAATTGCTTATCTGTATCGTTGAGATTGTTTACCGTTCTACATGCATGCAACACAGTAGCGTGATCTTTTCCTCCACAGTGCATTCCAATATTTGCCAAACTGCTTTTTGTCATCTTTTTAGAAAAGTACATTGCTATTTGTCTTGCCTGAACAACTTCTCTTTTTCTAGTTTTCGATTTCAAAAGCTCTATTGGTAAGTCAAAGTAGTCACAAACAACTTTTTGAATGTAATCAATAGACACTTCTCTTGCGGTATTCTTGACAAATTTGTCAATCATATTCTTCGCAAGATCAATGTTTAGCTCTTTTCTATTTAAAGAGGCCTGAGCCATCAAAGAAATTAGGGCGCCTTCGATTTCTCTTATGTTAGTAGAAATACTATAGCCAATGTACTCAACAACATCCTTCGGTAATTCTATCCCCTCTGTGTATGCCTTCTTCTCAATTATTGCTAATCTCGTTTCTAAACCAGGAACTTGTAAATCTGCAGACAATCCCCACTTAAATCTCGAGAGTAGTCTTTGTTCCATTCCTTGCATCTCTACTGGCGGTTTGTCAGAAGTTAAAATTATCTGTTTTCCTGCCTGGTGTAAATGATTAAAGACTGTGAAAAACACATCTTGTGTTTTTTCTTTTCCTGAAAAGAATTGTACATCATCAATTATCAAGACATCCAACATTTGGTAAAAATGAACGAAGTCATTTTGATTGTTGTTTTTTATTGCGTCTATAAATTGGTGGGTAAACTTTTCGGACGAAACATATAGTACCGTCTTCGAAGGATCCTTTTCCTTAATTGATAAACCTATTGAATGTGCCAAATGGGTCTTTCCTAATCCTACAGCTCCATATATTAATAATGGATTAAATGATGTTCCTCCAGGTTTGTTCGCTACAGCATATCCCGCTGAACGAGCAAGTCGATTACAATCTCCCTCAATAAAATTCTCAAAAGTATAATTTGGGTTTAGGTTGGAATCAATGTTTAGTTTTTTCAGTCCAGGAACTACAAAAGGATTTTGAATTACTTTGGAACCATTCTCTAAAGAAAGGTCTCTTGTTCTATTTCTTGTAGACTTAAGATTTGATGTAGGTAATTTCACCGTATAAGGGGCAGAATTCTTACGGGTATTCTCCATAATAATACTGTACTCCAAACTGGCATTCTTTCCCATTTCTTTTTTAAGCGTACTTCGTAGTAATTCAATATAATGCTCTTCTAGCCATTCGTAAAAAAATTGAGAAGGTACTTGAATCGTTAAAACTTCATTTTCAAGGCTGATAGGTTTTATAGGCTCGAACCAGGTCTTGTAACCCTGCATGGTAACATTGTCTTTAATAACTTTTAGACAACTCGACCAAATTTCATCGTGCTTATTTTTCATATTCTGTGCTTGATATTAGTGTATGTGTGGTTAAATTGTTTAACAGAAAACCAAATAGATTAGTCAACATGTCAATGTGAATAATCCTTTATTCTCTGGTCACAAATATTCAATATATAATCTGAACAAAAAAATAAAAATCGTATAGTTTTTTTAAAAAGATTATGTTATATTGATCGGCACTCGATATATTTGCTGATACGTGATGAGAAATAGGAATAACGGGAAGTAGTTATACTGGTTTTATTCGTGTTTAAAATATCAGTCATTCTGATCAATACCAGCTGAATGATTCTATATTTATGGTTGTATTATCGATTCAATTCGGTTCTTTAAATGATCTTTTTTGAACGACTAAGGAATTGACCTTAAATCTAGAGTTGTTAGTAATTATTTTGTGAACATTATCCAATATTACAAATATCCTTTTAGATCAGATTGCTGATTAATAAGTAGATATTGTGGATAAAGAAGAAAAGTGAAAATAAGCGGCTTCCTATCAGCAAACCCCCAAACGTTTGCTGCGCCTATGTTTCAGCCATAATTAATGGCTTTTTAATCGGCTTGTATATATAGGATATAAATGTTACTTTTGCACCCCGAAAATAGGAGCCTGGGTGTGGTTCTTTATATTAAACAATCTTTCGCAACACACCCTTTTTTAAATGCGAGATACAAATTTTTAATCTGATAATGTCAGAAGAAAACAAAAACGAGGAATTGGATAAAGCAACTAACAACGTTGAAAACACCAATACCGAAAGTACTGAAAGTACAACTCCAGAATCTGCGGATACTTCAACACCTGAAGCATCTGAGACTTCAACTCCTGAAGCTGCAGAAACCAAAGAAGAAGTGAAAACCGAACCAGTTGCAACAGCAACTCCTGAAGAAGGCGAAAACGAGGATAGTAAACCTAAATACGTTGAAAGAGGTGAGGACACTACTGCTGAACCAGATCTTGATTTTGATTGGGATGCATTTGAACAAGGTGACTCTGCAAGTGTAGGACAGGATGATGAAGATCTACACGAAGCATACGGAAGAACTTTAACTTCTATTGCCGAAACTGAATTACTTGACGGTAAAATTACTAGTGTTACCAAAAAGAATGCAATCATTGATATCAATTACAAGTCAGAAGGTGTTATTTCACTTAATGAGTTTAGATACAATCCAGATCTTAAAGCTGGAGATGATGTTAAAGTATATGTTGTAAGTACTGAAGATCATAATGGTCAATTGGTTCTTTCACACAAAATGGCCAGAGTATATGGTGCATGGAATAAAGTAAACGCTGTACTGGAAACAGGAGAAGTGGTTATGGGACATGTATTATGCAGAACACGTGGTGGACTTATTGTTGATTTGTTTGGCTTGGAGGTTTTCCTTCCAGGATCTCAAATTGATGTTAAGCCAATTCGTGACTACGATGAATACGTTGGTAAAAACATGGAACTAAAGGTTGTGAAAATCAATCAAGAATATAAGAACGTAGTTGTATCACACAAAGCCCTTATCGAAGCAGAACTTGAAGTTCAAAAAGATAAGATCATGGCTCAATTGGAGCAGGGACAAGTATTGGAGGGTGTTGTTAAAAACATTACTTCTTATGGAGTCTTTGTTGATCTAGGTGGTGTTGATGGATTGATTCACATTACTGATCTTTCTTGGGGAAGAATTTCTCACCCTGAAGAAGTTGTTGAATTGGATCAAAAAATCAACGTTGTTATTCTTGACTTCGATAATGAGAAGAAAAGAATTGCTCTTGGATACAAACAATTGTCTGATCATCCTTGGGATAAACTTGGTGATGAAGTTAAGGAAGGTGATGTTGTTGAAGGAACAGTTGTTGTTCTTGCTGACTACGGAGCTTTTGTTGAAATTCAACCAGGAATTGAAGGGTTACTTCATGCTTCAGAAATGAGCTGGTCTCAACACTTAAGAAGCTCGAAAGACTTCCTAAAAGTAGGAGAGAAGATAAATGCTCAGATTCTTACCTTAGATAGAGATGACAAGAAAATGTCTCTCGGTATGAAACAACTTTCAGAGGATCCTTGGAAAAACATTGACAAGAAATATCCTGTTGACTCTAAACATACTTCAATAGTAAGAAACTTCACACACTTCGGAATTTTCGTGGAATTGGAAGAAGGTGTTGATGGATTAATTCACATTTCTGATTTGTCTTGGCAAAAAAGAATCAAGCACCCGTCTGAATTCTGTGCCATTGGCGATGAACTAGAAGTAATGGTGATTGAAGTAGATGCAGAAAATAGAAGATTAAGTCTAGGCCACAAACAATTGGAAGAAAACCCGTGGGATGTGTTCGAAACAGTTTTCAAAGAAGATGAAAACTATGAAGGTACTGTTGTAAAACTGAATCAAAACTCTGCTATTGTAAGTCTTCAATACGGTATGGAAGCTGTTTGCCCTAAGAAACATCTTAGAAAAGAAGACGGAACGAATGCTAGAGAAGGAGAACAATTGAATTTCAAAATTCTTGAATTCAATAAGAATGCCAAGAAAATTGTTGTTTCTCATCTAAGAACATTTGAAGATAGTCCTGAGGAGGTTAAAGATCAAGAAAGAAAACAAAAATCTACTGACAATGCCAATAATGAAAAAGCAATTAAGAAAATGAATAAGTCTCAAGAGAAGTCTACGCTAGGTGATCTTGATGTTTTATCAGACCTTAAAGCTAAAATGGAAGGTGGCAAGGAGTAATCCTAAGTCGTAAAAACAGATTGAGACCCTCATGTAAAATTACATGAGGGTCTTTTTTTTGAATGTAATTTTCAATTATGCTTACAACAAAAAAAGATACATTTGTGGTATGGAGCCAATTACCTTACTGAGTAAAAAGCAAATAGAATTAACGATAAATCGATTGTGTTACGAAATCGCTGAACGCCATGGTGATTTCTCTAAAACAGTTGTCATTGGCATCCAACCCAGAGGTTCCATTTTGGCCAGTTTAATCGTAAGAAAGCTCAATGAAATAGTCCCAGAGATTGCGGTTCAAGAAGGGAAGTTGGATATCACATTCTTTCGAGATGATTTTGGTAGAAGGTCCGTTCCATTAGAAGCGAATAGCACGCAACTTGATTTTGAAGTCGAGGGAAAAAACATTGTATTGGTTGATGATGTCCTTTATACTGGTAGAACCATAAGGGCTGCTCTTGATGCAATTGGGACATACGGACGTCCAAACAAAGTGGAACTCCTTGTTCTTATAGATAGACGTTTTTCTAGAGAATTACCGATCAACCCTGATTTTGTTGGAAAGGAAGTAGACGCTATTGATACACAAAAGGTGAAAGTTGAATGGGGTAAAAATCAGGGGCCAAAACTTGTCAAACTTATTTATTCAATTTAAATGAAAGAACTCTCTGTTGACAATTTAATAGGTATTAAAGAACTTAAAGTAAGTGATATTCAATTAATCTTTGAAACTGCAGATTTTTTCAAGGAAGTCATTAATCGTCCAATCAAAAAAGTGCCTACTCTAAGGGACGTAACCATTGCAAATCTATTTTTCGAAAATTCCACGAGAACAAAATTATCATTTGAGTTGGCTGAAAAAAGATTATCCGCTGATGTCATTAACTTCTCTGCTGGACAATCTTCGGTTAAGAAAGGGGAGACCCTCATCGATACGGCAAATAATATTCTTTCAATGAAAGTTGATATGATAGTCATGCGTCACCCAACTCCTGGAGCTGCACAATTTCTCTCAGAACATGTGGACGCCAAAATAGTAAATGCCGGTGATGGTACACATGCCCACCCGACACAGGCCCTTCTTGATGCTTATTCGATGCAAGAAAAGTTAGGTGATCTAAAGAATAAAAAAGTGGCAATTATTGGAGACATAATGCACTCTAGAGTGGCTTTGTCTAATATATATTGCCTTCAAAAACTTGGTGCAAAAGTCACCGTTTGCGGGCCAGCAACCTTAATACCGAAATATATTGGTGATTTGGGGGTAACTGTTTCTTTTAACTTGGAAGAGACTGTAAGGAATAATGAGGTTTTAAACATGCTCAGAATACAAAAGGAAAGGCAAGGAGAGTCATATTATCCTAGTATTAGAGAGTATGCCATGCAATATCAACTTAATGAGAGTATTCTGAGGAAATGTGATGCTTCACCGCTAATATTGCATCCAGGCCCAATAAATAGAGGCGTAGAAATAACAAGTGAGCTAGCAGACTCAGAACATGCAATCATCTTAAATCAGGTTGAAAATGGGGTTGCTATCCGAATGGCTATCCTATATCTTTTGGCTCAAAAGGTGCACCGGAACTAATTTTATAGTAGATTTACATTATTAACATAGGGGGTAGAAATAAATATTTTTCTCTACCTTAATTGGGATTAAATGAATTGTAACTTTAGAGACAATCAAATTTTAGTTATGAATTTCAAAATAGAAAATAAAGATAATTACAGTATTGTTGCCTCTAAACTGGAGAAGTTAGATGCACAAGTAGCTCCTGATCTTAAGTCAGAGCTGGTTTATCTTAATAAAAATGGTGTTAAGAGTATCATTATTGACTTAAGCGAAACACGTTACTGTGATTCATCAGGTCTGAGTGCGCTGTTAATAGCGAATAGAATGTGTAAGGAACAAAATGGAACTTTTGTACTTACAGGACTAAATGATCCAGTGAAAAAATTAATTGTAATCTCACAGCTGGATTCAGTATTAAACATTACCCACACATTGTCAGAAGCAGAGGATCTGTTAATGATGGAGGAGTTGGGGAAGAATTTATAGATATGAAAAAAATTATACTTTTTGCTGGGGCTTTATTAATAGGTCTGGCTTCTTTCGGTCAATGTACACCCGACCCTGCATATGCTGGTGAAACTTTTGGTTTTTGGCCAAGTCCAACAGAGGGATTGCCACCTTCATTTGAAGGACTTATGTATTCTACAGTTGTTAATATCAAAGCACCAATTAATGGTGGTGAAATAGATCCAGCATACTCTGCATATAATATTGACTCTGTAGAAGTGTCAAGTATTGTTGGACTACCTGATGGATATTCATTTGATTGCAATACTGCTGGGTGCGTTGTTTTAGGTGGTGAACAAGCTTGCATTCTTATCGAGGGTTCGACATTTGTGATTGGTGAATATCCGTTAACTATTAATCTTACAATTTATGCAAGTGTGGGACCTATAGGTATTCCATTGCCATACAGTGATAATAGTTACTCATTGGATGTTTTGGATCCTAATGGAATTGATGAGCTAGAACCAATAACCATTAATCTTGGACAGAATGCACCCAATCCAATGGCAGAGGTAACTACTATTCCATACATTCTGAAAGAATCTGGCGTAGTGACTTTTGAAATATTCAATATGATGGGCGAGAGGCTGTTTCAAGAAACTTTCAATGCTATTGCCGGTATTAATGAGTATAAATACTTTGCAGAAAACTTAAATAATGGAATTTACCTTTACAATCTAACCAACAATGGTTTTACACAAACCAAAAGGTTAATGGTGCAAAAATAATTTTTAACTAAATGATTGAAAGCCACCCTTTAATTAGTGGTGGCTTTTTTTATATCTAATTACTTTATCAAATTGAACTTTGAAATAACAATACTTGGTTGCGGTTCGGCACTACCTGTAGTCCATCGTAATCCGACAGCACAGCTCATCAGTATAGCAAATAAAAATTATCTGGTTGACTGCGGAGAGGGAACTCAATTGGCCCTACGTAATAATCACGCTAAATTGCAAAAGATGAGTGCCATTTTCATTAGTCATTTGCATGGAGATCACTATTTGGGCTTGATGGGTTTAGTCTCCTCATTAAACCTATTGGGTAGAACGAATCCACTTACCATTATTGGACCTCCACAACTAGAGAAAATATTACAATTACATTTTTCCGTCTCAAAAGCTAAAGTCCAATTCGAACTCACTTTTTTACCTACCAAAGACGATAAGGATTACCTAGTGTTTGAAGATAAATCCATTTCAGTATACAGTTTTCCTCTCCGCCATCGTGTGCCTTGTACTGGCTTCAAGTTTATTGAAAAACAAAAGAAGGCCAATATTATAAAATCAAAAATTGCATTTTACAATATTCCCGTTAAGCAAATAAAGCAAATAAAAGCAGGAGCAGATTTTATTGATAACGAAGGAAAAGTAATCCCCAATAAAAACTTAGTCATTCCTGCGCCAAAACCTCGTTCATACGCCTTCTGCAGTGACACAATATATGAACCAAATATTGTAAATTACATTAAAGAAGTGGATCTACTTTACCACGAATCAACCTTCCTTGAGGATCTAAAGGATCGGGCAATTAAAACATTTCATTCAACCGCCAAAGATGCTGCAACTATTGCCAAGGACGCTAAAGTAGGTCGTTTAATTCTAGGCCATTATTCTGCCAGATATACTAATACTGATGGATTTCTTGAAGAAGCAGTTTCGGTGTTTGAGAATACTGAATTGGCTGAAGATTCTAAAGTATTTTTCATAGACAACCAGTTGATATAATGATTGATGAGTATTATTTCTGCTCAAATTAATTTTTATATTTACTCAATACGTAAACTATTAAAATAATGATGGGAATGGATACAACGGCCATTATAATTGGCGGTGTTTTTATGTTGATCAGCATGTTGGTTAGTAGAAAACTCAAATCTAAATTTGGGCATTACTCTAAAATTAGTTTGGAGAATGGAATGAGCGGAAAAGAAATCGCAGAAAAAATGCTTCTTGACAATGATATAACCGATGTTGATGTAATCTCTGTTAAGGGACAATTAACGGATCATTACAACCCAAGCAACAAAACCGTAAACTTAAGTCAAGTTGTCTATGATGAACGTAATGCTTCGGCAGCAGCGGTAGCAGCTCATGAAGTAGGCCATGCTGTTCAACATGCTAATTCATATTCCTGGCTTGTAATGCGATCAAAACTAGTGCCCATGGTTAATATTTCATCCAAACTTATGAATTGGGTAATAATGGCAGGCTTTGCAATTGTAGGCTCCACGGGCAATCCCTATGTTTTGTTCGCTGGATTAGCACTGTTTGCTATGACCACAGTTTTTTCATTAATAACTCTTCCTGTAGAATTTGATGCAAGCAATAGAGCTCTTGCATGGATGAAACAAAAAAATGTGGTGACAACGCAAGAACTCTCTGGCGCAGAAGATGCACTTAAATGGGCTGCCAGAACCTATGTTGTTGCCGCGTTGGGCTCATTGGCTAATTTGATATATTTCTTTACAAAATACATGAGAGTTTCAAATAGAGGTAGATAGATTAACTCCATTTATACATGTGGCCTAATTAAGTCTGTATTTCTATAACTTTCTTCATAATAGATCGTACATAATTACACCTATTATATGAGTTGGTATTCTTTGAAGAAATGATGCAAATTCATGTCAATAATTTATAGATATTTAATGCCTTTTATGAAGGTTCAGATAATTAAGAGTAATGAGAATAATTAAGTTTGGTGGTTCGTCAGTGGAAAATCCTGAAACCATTAGAAGTGTAGCAGACATATTAAAATCTCGAAAGAATGAACAATTATTGATCATCTTTTCAGCATTTAAAGGTATTACCAATGCTCTTATAGCGAGTGGAGAATTAGCAGCTGCGGGCAATGTAAAGTATCGACAAGTCTGTCAAGACATTAGGAATAACCATATGCAGGTTATCCTTGAGTTGGTTGATCCTGTGAGTCAAGATTCTATACAATCCGAGGTTAAGGAAATGCTATCGGAATTTGAGGAATTAGCATATGGTGTCTACCTTCTTAAGGAATTGTCTTTGAAAACAAAAGATCAATTACAGAGCTATGGTGAAAGACTTAGTGGCATTATTATCTCAGCATACCTTAATGGGTTCGGTCTCAAAAACACATTGAT
>JBLIMR010000009.1:0-64099 GCA_047638815.1 Gammaproteobacteria bacterium | reverse complement strand
TTATAAAATGTAGCGGTACTTACGCCATGTTCTCTAATAAACTCTTCAACGCTTTTTCCGTTGTCAAACTCTTTCAAAATCTTGGCTATCTGCGTGGGTGAAAATTCACTCCTTCTCATAATTATTGTTTAAATTTAAGATTATTGTTCCAAATTCAAACAGTGATGTTTTGGGGGAAGCTTACAATTACCTAAAAAAAATAGAGTAAGAAAGAATTAGTTAAATCCTAAAGACACTATTCTCTTAGTCTAAATTTGTAACACAAACGAATATTGTATCTTGTCCCAATGGCCAAAAATTTGGCTTAGCCCGAAATACAATAAATTAACAAATGAGTAAATTAATCGAATTGGTAAGTGAACAAACTTCTCCTCTATTTAGGATAATGTCTGTGTTTAATTACGATTTGCCCAAAAAGACATTTCAAAACAACATCATTTGTTCGCACATTGGCAATGGATATTTCCTAAGTGTGGCACATAATTTAAGGGTAGACCATGGTATTCCTGCCTCGATTCCAAATGACGTTTTTCAAGAGAAATTTTTACAATGTTTTGACGGTGACGAAAGGACGGATATAGAAAATAAATTCAACTATGATGCTGGTAGAGATAAATGGATTTATAAAAATACTAATAGTAAGAAAGATGCGATTAGCCTCAAAAATAAATTAAACACTTGTTCTTACACCACAACTTTTCTTGAATCATATAATAACGAAATAGCTAAACCATACGTAGTCATTCAATTCAGGAATGATCAATTTTATAACTCCGTCCCCTTAACTGAACAGCTAAGGTCTAAGAATTATATGCATGAAAAGAAATTGAATAGACATACTTATATTTTGGAACTGGAGATCTATCATACTTCTTGGGAGGATGATATATGTGTATATAAACTTGTCGATCGAGACCCAGCCATTATAAACGCTTTACCATCATTGTCCGTTGATACCACCCTCTATGATGGTACAGAAAATTCAAAAATTTATTGCTTACAAAGTTCTCCAACATCGTCCATGGGCAAATTACTTAATGAAGCAAGGATTGAGGGGGTAAGTGACCATTACAGCATGCAAAACAAATTTAAGCCAACTTATATCCACGAAGGAATGAGGTATTTGATGATGGGTTACTTTAGATTTGGATCTTCTGGGGCACCATATATCACGTACAATCAAGAAACAAAAGCAGCTTCCATTTTTGGAATACAAAGTGAAGCTTGTCCAGTCCAACTTTCAATTAGAAGCAAACGCGATGGCAATTTTCAATACACAAAGGCAATAGTTTCACCGTTAAATAATATTACCGATATACTGAACCAATTGAATGAAGTTGAAAGTGTATAATGCGGAACGGGTTATGTTTTATAATATGTTCTAGACTTACACAATGAAATTATAGAGTGTTCGGTTAAATTAATTATCTTCATATTGGAGTAATTTCAAGTATAATTCAATCCTAAAAAACAAAGTCATGAGAAAGCTAAATACCCTGCTAATCTTCAGCATAACATTTCTATTACCCGTGTTGATTAGCGCTCAATGGACCAACGAAACTGCAGTCAACACCTTGGTTACAGAATCTGAAGGTGGAGACATGAAGGCAATTGCAACTTCTGACGGCAGCACGTTTGTCGTATTCTGGAAGACAGTTCCCGGCCCGACCAATTATGAACTTAGACTTCAAAGAATAGACAATCAAGGCGTACAGCAATTGGGTCCGGACGGCATCCTTATCAGTAATGAAATACCAATGTCTACTTTTACGGTAATTTGGTCTATTACATTAGACCAGGATGATAATATCCTTGTCGGTGTTACTGGCACCGGGAATGAGTCTGGCCATGTTTATAAACTGGATGCCAATGGCAATCACATTTGGAGTCCCGCTGGCATAAACGTTGGTACAGGATACTCTCTAAAAATGCTTCCACTAGACACCTATGAGACCATCGTTTCTTGGCTCCCAAATGGCCCTGGTCTCATGCAGAAATACGATGAGAATGGCATAGCCGTTTGGCCAGCTCCCAAGCCAGTTGAATCTGGATCGGGTAGTACTGTAGTAGCAGACATGTTCGAACAACCATTTGGCACGTACTTGGCCGTATATCACTCTTTAAGTTTTGGAATTAGCAGCACCCTATATGCACAACGTTACGATGGGGATGGTAATACTTTATGGACAGGTCCTCTACAAATATCTAATGGTACCACGGCTTTCAATCGTGAGTACGGAGGTGTTCAAGATGGTGACATCGTTTACTATGGCTACTTCTCTTCCACCGCGAACCGGTTTGATGCCTACGTACAGCGTATCAATCCGGATGGCGTAATCCCGTGGGGAATAAACGGAACTGACTTCGACACCAATGAGACCGATTATGAGATGGACACCAGAATTGCATTCGAATCTGGATCTGACTTTGTCTGGGCCATTTGCACCTATTCGAATACGTCACAGGGTGAGTTGGGCGAACGGGTTCAGAAATTCGACAAGGAAACAGGCAACAGGTTCTTAACGGATAATGCAAAAGTGGTTTATCCTATTTCTGCGGATCATAACAAACATGCAGGCGATCTTTTCCTTGCAGATGACAGACCATTTTTTCTAACGAGTAATGGATTCGATAATGGGGCCACCCCTACTACCTTAAGCGTTGTTCTTTTGGATGAGATTGGAGAGTTCTTTTGGTTTGAAGATGCATTCTCAGTTGCTACTTTTGAAGCGAGTAAATCAAGAGTCCACTTGACCGAACCATCAAATGGTCAGGCGACTACTGTCTTCATTGAGGATAAAGGAAATGGAAATAAAATCTATGCCCAGAATTTTACAGACGTTGAACTAGGAGGAGTTGGTGTTGATGAAATCACAACAAACATAGAAGTTAGCGTGTATCCCAACCCCACGGACGGTCCTCTGAACATTCTAATTAACACTGAAGCAGGAACCGATGTATGGTTAAGGGTTTTTAACATGACTAGCAAACTAATTAGTGAAGAACAAGTTTATCTTGTGCCCGGTGAAAATCAGATTGTGATAGACACAGAGAAGATTCAATCAGGGCTGTATCGATTCCAATTGCTTGGAGAGGATCTTAAAGCAACGGGCAGCTTTACAAAGATTAAATAATATGATATAACACCAATTAAAGAGGATTAAAATGTATTTCACATACGTTAACCTCAATCTCAAAAAATGAAAAGACGAAAGTTCATACTGGATAGTGCGGGAGTATCCTTAGGCATATTCTTATCACCATCAATGCTTTTATCGTCTTGTGGAAACAGGGAACTTTTTGAAGAGTCAAACTTCAAGGGTACGGTTCTAATAATAGGCGCAGGTGCAGCTGGACTTTATGCTGGTTACATATTAAAATCTAGAGGAATAGATTTCAAGATCATTGAAGCATCTAATAAAATTGGTGGACGAATTGGAAAATTATCAAGTTTCTCTGATCTTCCTCTGGATACTGGCGCACAATGGTTGCATGGTAAAAACAGCATCGTGGGTGAACTCATTCAGAAGACAAAGACAAAAATCAGTAAGGATAACTCAGATGTAGTTTTTTGGTATCAGAATAAACTGGTTGATTCTTTACCGCAAGATGTTGAATCTCTTTTTCAAGAAGGAGATGGACTTCCAGATGTTTCATTCAAGGATTATGCTACTCAAAATGGATTCGGAACCAAATACGATTTCATTGTCGAAGGTATAGCTGGTGATCAAGGCGCTGATGCGAATCTACTGTCTGTCGCGGAGAACTTTCGAGAGGAAAAGCACTGGACATCGGGTGAACACGACTATAAATTTCATAAGACATATAGCGATCTATTTACCGATCATATAGTCCCTGAGGTTGTCGAAAATGTAATACTAAATGCCCCTATTTCAAAGATAGATTACAGTGCCAACCAAATTTCAGCATCAGATAATCAAGGAAATACATATCGAGGGAACAAGGTAATTATCACGGTACCAATCACTATTCTTCAGGATGGTGATATCGAATTTATTCCACCGTTACATCCCTCCAAAAAACAAGCTTTTGATAAAATAGGCATGGGTGCAGGCATGAAAGTATTCTTGAAATTCAGTGAATCATTCTACGATGAGAATATAATTGGTGGAGAGGTTTGCGCGGCATACACAGATGAGAAGGAAGGAAAAGATGGCAATGACAATATACTCCTTGCCTTTGTAATGGGCCATCAGGCAGAAAATTTAACAGCTCTTGGAAGTGACGAAGCAATCGCACAAGCTCTTTTAGCTGAGCTAGATGAAATGTATAAGGGTCAGGCTTCACAATTTTTCTTAGATGCGCATGTTGAGGATTGGACTTCGAAGCCGTTTGTTCGAGGTGCCTATTCCTACAGTACAATCGGCATAGGAAATTCAAGAAGCATTTCAGCCCAGACTGTCAGCAATAAATTGTTTTTTGCAGGGGAAGCCATGAATCTCAATGGCCACCATCAAACTGTGCACGGAGCAGTCGAGACAGCGTATAGAGAAGTATCAAACATTCTTAAATCCGTGAGTGAATGAATATTCCTGATGTTCTTCTGAGCGGTGAATTAATCGATAAAAAAAAATTATCAAGATAGAGACGCAATGTACAATCTCCAATACCATAAAGAACAAGATGAAACGGTAATAAATGAATTTTTAGCGAAGTATCCTTTTGCTTTTTTAACAGGATGTGATTCCGAAAACAAGCCGATTGTAACACAGGTTCCAGTTTTTATTGAAGATATGGATGGAAAGTAAATAACATTGAATAAGCAATCAACATAGTGTTTTTATAAAAATAGCAATCCCATTTTTAGTAGTCCTTTGTTCAACTTAAGCTATGGTTAGTTCTGTTGAGAAAATCATGAAAATGTCTACATTTGAATGACTCAAAATCACTACTATGAATAAGCTGTGTTACTATTTATTGATTATTTCTATTTTTTTTGGTTCGGTTGCTTCAGCTCAAACATTTCAAGGACAAATTCTGTCTTCATCTGATGATGCAGAAGAAAAATTCAATGGAACTACCGTAACGACATCTAGTTCGGACATTGAGCTTGTCTATGACACATGGAATGATCAAGGCTTACAGACTATCGGTCTCCGGTTTGATGATGTAACAATACCTGCAAATGCAACCGTTTCTAACGCCTATATCCAATTTACCGCGGATGGCGATTATTCTGGAAACTTAACCATGACCATTTCTGGAGAAGACATTGCGATTTCCAATTCATTCTCAAGTTCTTTTAGTAATATTTCCAACCGTATACCGACAACGGAAAATGTGCTTTGGACCTTGACAACATCCTGGAATGATGAACAAGCTGGACTAACGCAAAGAACGCCAGATTTGTCTGCTATTGTGACAGAGGTACTCAGTTCAAACGGATGGCAGAGTGGTAATCCAGTCACGTTCATAATTACAGGAACAGGAAGTGAAACTGCACGTAGAAGAGCATATTCCTTTGACGAAAACTCAACAAAGGCAGCAAAACTAATCGTTGAATACACCTCAAATTCTGATGTTGATTTAGCCTTGGCTGTATGCACAACACCAACTTCTACAGACTATCCTGATGTTACATCAAGTGTAGTAGTAGAAATTACATCCTTTGGCAATATAGAAGCTACTGACTACACCCTCTCTTATTCCGTTGATGGGACTTTAATAGCTACTGAAGCAGGGGCAGAACCAATTAACTTTGGAGAAACGCTAGAATTCACATTTGCAGAAACTGCGGATCTAAGTGCTCTCGGAACCTATGATTTAAGTATCGAGTTGGTGATTAACGATGATGAAAATCCGATTAATAATATTCTAGAAAAAACCATAAACGTTATCGATGAAGTGGATCCACTTTTATTTGTAGAAGGAAGTTCATGGCGATATTGGGATAACATATCGGATCCAATTAGTACATGGATCACGGTCGAACATGATGATTCAGATTGGCCAGTAGGGCTTGGCAACTTTGGTTTCGGATTGGGCGATGAAGAGACGATGTTGAACAATGGATATATAAGTTACTATTTTAGAAAAAAAGTGGACGTCATTGATGCTGATGAATTGTCGGAAGTATACTTCCATATGATTCATGATGATGCAGCAATAGTTTATGTAAATGGCCAAGAGGTCATGCGAACGGAATTAATGCCGCTAACTACAATTAGTCACAGTACTTCCGCGAGACAAAGAATAAATGATTTTACTCAAAATGATTTTTACACCTACGGTATTGATCCCAGCTATTTTGTAACTGGAGAGAACACCATTGCTATTTCAGTTCGAAATGTAAATTCAACGGATGGAGATGTCGCTTTTGATTGTTTTATAAGTAACCAATACATCTATGACCAAGATGGACCATATGTTTATTATGAAGGAGACAATATCATTGTTGAAGAAGTGACGCCTTCAGGGTTGATTAGCAATACTTATACTTCAACTGACGGCTTAGAATTAACCTGTGAACTTCCGCACATGGGTACAAGTTTTTCATTCACTCTTAAGGATGAAATTGAAATAGAACCATCAACCTACCCTGAAATACCTTCTAAATTTTTAGCGATATCTGATTTCGATGGCCATATTGAAGGACTTACTATGGTACTTCAAGGAGAAGGAATTATTGATGAAAACTTTAACTGGACTTACGGTGATGGCCATCTAATTATTAGCGGAGATATATTTGATCGTGGATTTCATATTACAGAATGTATGTGGCTACTTTATAAATTAGAAAATGAAGCTGTTGCTCAGGGAGGCAAACTTCATTTAATCATTGGAAATCATGAAATGTTCAACATGACGGACGATTGGAGATATGTGGAAGTGAAGTATTTCAATGATGCCCATCTTATGGGAAAAAGAATGTCCGAAATGTATGACCTGGACACCGAACTTGGAAGGTGGTTGCGGTCAAAAAATATCATCGAAGAAATTGGAGGCCATGCCTTTATGCACGGTGGCATTAGTCCACAAGTAGCGGCACTGAATCTGACTTACGATGAAATAAACGATTATGGAAGACAGGAGATGAATGGCTTACCATGCAGCTTCTCACCTTGTTCAACCGTAAACGGATCGGATGGAATTTATTGGTACAGAGGAATGGTTGAAGAGGAACTGACTCAAGTACAGGTGGATAATATTTTGGATGACTTTGGTATTGGCCGGGTTATATTAGGACACACAAAAGACGACAACATACGATCACTTTATGAGGATAGGGTCATTGCTATCGACATGTATCATGTCGATAATTTTGAAGATGGTTTTATGGAAGCCTTACAGTTTGAACTGGGCTGCTTTTATCTATTTCATACGGATGGTGAAGATCAGGATTACACCTTACTCAATGAATGTGATGATGTAAATGTCAATATATTAGAATTGAATGGAGAGGGTCAGATTCAAATTTATCCTAATCCAAGTACTCATGTTCTGAATGTCGAAATGCCATTGGACATTCTTGGCACGTACAATTACACGATTGTAAACATGGAGGGAAAACTTATTAGTATAGGGCAAATTAATCAAGAGTTGACAACTATAGCCGTTGATGACTTCGCTGCAGGAAAGTATATATTGACAATGCAAAATTCAGATCGAGTTATACGTGGTCACTTTATCTTAAGAGATTAAAGAGAACTGTTGAAATATTGATTTGTTGGTGAATGATCTTTGATGAACAATCCTATTGTGATTTGATCTGCGATCATAAAAAACCATTAACCCTTTCTACAAAATGGAGTATTGCAATAAATTAAAGGCTTATACCTGGAAAGTTTCACTCCTAGAAGTCACAGAGGTTAAATCAAGCTTTTTCGAGGATAGGTCAATATTCCCTGAAGGTTCTGTGAAATTTGACAATGCATTATTAATGAAGGACATCGAGCATGAATGGATTGGCATGGAAAAATTAAAAAGCTAAGCGAACATCAAAATACTAAGTTTGCTTTAATAGATAAGTCGTTTAAATAAATGTCAAATTATAAATAACTAATTTAACACAGAATATAGAACGTCAATGTAAATGACACTTAAAACACCAATCATAACATTATTAACTGTCATTCTAACTGCTTTCCTATCATGCAGTGGCCAAGTCAACACTGAAAAGAATGTCATCCAATCTAAATCTCTAGGTAGCACAGTCACAGAAATAGATTCCAAAATATGGACAGTCTACCAAGACCATAATGGCAACTATTGGTATGGAAGCAATGGCAGTGGTGTATATCACTACGATGGCAAAATCATAAAAAATTTCACAACAAATGACGGATTGATTGACATGCAAATTCGTGGAATACAAGGAGACAATTTCGGGAATGTTTTTATTGAAACACCAAAAGGCATAAGCAAGTATGACGGTAAGAAATTTAGCTCCTTAAAACCCATTACTGCGGCTACTAATGAATGGAAATTAGAACCAAATGATTTATGGTTTAATTGTAATAGCAATGCACAAGAAGTATACCGGTATGATGGGGAATCTCTATTTGAACTTGAATTGCCAAGAACGGATCTACAAAAGGCATTCGGTATAGAAATAAAAGGTCTAGACTTTGAGGACATGAACCATAGTCCTTATGCTGTTTTTGGCCTGGACAAAGACAAAGAAGGGAATCTCTGGATCGGTACAATTACGGCTGGAGCGTACCGATACAATGGAGAGTCCTTTATGCACATTACTGAAAAAGAACTTACTACTTTGCCAGATGGACGGGTACCAGGAGTACGCAGCATGTTACAAGACAAGAATGGGTATTACTGGTTGAGTAATTTCAAAAGCAAGTATGACGTTAGCGATGCTGACACTGTTCCTAGCTATGAAAAATTTAAAGGTGTTGATATGACCAAGAAACATTTAAAAGGTCGAATTGGATATTTTAATTCTGGGCTTGTAGATGATGAGGGCAACTTATGGATGACGACCTATGGAGGTGGCGTATGGAAATATGACGGAAAGCAGCTCTTTAATATTCCAATCATGGATGGAGAAACTGAAATTCTTCTAATATCCATCTATCAAGATGACAAAGGTGTTTTTTGGTTGGGAACAGATAATGTTGGTGTCCTAAAATTTAATGGTGAGACCTATGAGAAATTTAACCCTTCGAAAAACATGAGACTGCAAAACAGTTTCCTGGATACAGTTAAGGTTTCCACAAGTGAAGAACTAATTGAGAACATTCAGAGCAATAGAATAATAAAACTTGCCAATGGGAATTTCAACCTCTCCTCTACCCTAGTGCTTGATGGCATAAGCAACCTGAAAATAATGGGTGCTGGCTCTTCACATTTGAAGGTTACTGAACAAAATAAGACCGTAATAGCGCTGCTCAATTGTAATAATATTCAATTGGACAATATGATCATTGGGCATTCCGAAAGTAAAGTACTTGATGGCGAACCAGGCATTCTTCAAATTAAGTATTCTTCGAATATTGCTGTTTCCAATTGCAAACTTATTCCCGGGGAAACTTTTGGTCTAGTAACATTCGATGTCACGAACATGGAATTTACCAATTCCGAAATAACTGATTGCTCAGTGATACTATTTGAACTTGAAAAAAGTCAAAATATCACATTCGAAAATGCTAAGTTTCATGACAACAAACTTGGGGTCTCTGTTTTAGGTGGCTTTACAAATTCCACAAAGGATGTAACTTTCTCCCATTGCAAGTTCATCAACAACACACCAAACATGCCAGGTAATCCAGCTTTTAACTTTATGGATAATTGGAAAGAATTTGATGACAAAATTGTTTTTGAGAATTGTACATTCCAAAACAACAAGGGCTATAAATGGAATGGAGATAAAATTAAACTTATTGATTGTAAAGTTGATCCATCAGACTTTAGGGGGTTTCCTAAAGAATAGAGTTGTTTTGGACATTTGTCAACGGCATTGAAATAGAATCGGCACCAATGACATTAGATCTAAAAACTCTTGATTAGCCTTCTTAATATCACCAACTCTTCTTTTTTATTAAGATATTGCACAAGCAATGAGCCATCAACGAAGCATTTCCAAACGTTCATAAATGTTTATTCAACAGATAAAAAATATTTCATAAATCGTGTGCAGTTTTTTCGTTTCTCATTGGCTTTAAATGAATTAAGAAGAACTGAGGCAATAATCAAGTGAAAACTCACTAATTTACCCTCAAAGTACCTCTGTAATTTTCATCATACGGTATTCTTGATTTTGCTACTGCGAAGGCCTGTTTTAGTAATTTATTACATACCGCCAGCAGGGCTAATTTCTTACTTTTTCCTTTAGCTACTATTCGATCATAAAGTGCCTTGCATGCTTTGTTGTATTTACAAGCATTAAAGCTGCATAAAAACAATAAGTTTCCTACTTTTGCGCCTGAATTTGTCAGCCATTAATAAATAACTGTATAAATAATCGAAGTATATGAAGATCTTTAAATGTATATGTATTTTACTTTTAATTACTTTATTTAGTGTAAGTTGTGACCAATCAAAGCCAAAGAGTACCAAAGTAAAAATACCATCGGCTAAGAAGGAACAAGTAAAAGTCCCTAAACAACAAAAAACAGAGTCTATAAAGGTTGATCAATATGGAAGAAGTCCGGGTCATCCGCATTATGGACATAAACATGCCACAGGTGAGCACGCCAAGGAAACTGTTGATTCGACTCTAATACCAGCAGTTGGTAAGCCTGATAAGTTTGGCAGACCTCCTGGTCATCCACATTACGGACATAATCACAAATAGAAAAGAGGATAACTTATTGCATATCAAAAAGTTAACAGACACGTGAGATATCAATCCTCAACAGATTGAATTTAACATTCACCTACCATTCTGAATACATTTGATTCGTTGAAACTATCGCAACCAACCCTAGTCGAAATGATCTACTGTCGTGTATTTGATTTTTCCTTGCCGGAATATAATTTTCTTCCATTAGAATGCATGCCTAACATGTACTATTCAAATTCCAGCACAACGCACAACCAAAGGAATGTTAAGCGTATTTATCCAGATGCAACATGGCTGCATTAAATTGAGATATTTTATTAGCTTCGCGTGTAATTATGGACATAACATCGAATCATTATGATAAACATAAATGAGGTAAGTAAGTCATTTAATGGAAATCCAGCTGTCAAGAAATTGAACTTGGAAATTAAAGAAGGAGAGATTCTTGGTTTGCTTGGGGCCAATGGTTCTGGTAAATCGACCACCATTAATATGATATTGGGTTTTTTAAAGCCAGATTCAGGAAAAGTGACAGTAGGTGACATGGATGTTAGTCAAAATGCTTCTAAGACAAGGAAACTTATTGGCTATATTCCTGAAAATGTCAAACTCTATCCTTACCTCACAGGTTTAGAAAACTTAGATTATTTCTGTCGCTTGGCGGGATCCGTTTATTCCAAAAATGAACTAACAGATTATCTTATAAATTGTGGACTGCAAGATGACGCGCACCATGAGAAGATGTCTGGTTACTCCAAAGGAATGAGACAAAAAGTAGGCATTGCGATCGCCTATGCCAAAAAAGCAAAGGTATATCTATTGGATGAACCAGCTAGTGGTTTGGATCCACTCGCAAGCAACGAGCTTTCGGATCTTTTGAAAAAGTTAGCCTCGGAAGGGGCCAGTATTTTAATGGCCTCTCATGATATTTTTCGTGTGCGAGAAGTTTGCCATCGAATTGGGATTCTGAAAAAAGGCGTTTTGGTAAAAGAACTTCACAGCAAGGATATCAGTGCAAGCGACCTAGAAACATTGTATCTTCAATTTATGCAAAACTAGCGAAGCTTCATGTTACTGATCATCAAAAACGAATGGCGATTCTTAATTCGCAGTCGCATATTTCTGGGGATAACGATTGCTTTTGTGCTCATTTTACTGGGCTCAATAATACTCGGGAACTATCAAACGCAAATGCAAAAACAAAATCATTCTGATGCCACTGAACACGTGCGTCAAAAATGGGAAAGCATCGATAGTATGAACCCGCATAGTGCCGCCCATTACGGAACCTACATTTTTAAACCAGCCAACTTACTTAATAACCTCGATGAAGGGGTTAATAGCATTACAGGTAATGTACTGCGAATAGAAGGACATGTGCAAAACGAAACCATGCTTTCGGATGCCTCACAAATTCAATCAGTCTCTCGGTTTGGCAAACTAAAATCTTCCCTGCTGTTACAGTACATGGTGCCGTTGCTGCTGGTGTTTTTAGCTTTCAACGTAATGAGCAGCGAAAAACAAAGCGGCAGGCTAAAACTACTCGTCCTACAAGGTACAAAGCCACTACGGATAATCGCTTCAAAAACAATTTCTGTATGGTTATATGGAGTCTTGCTATTGAGCCTTGTGGTTATCATCTATACGATATTAAATTTCCGAACAATGGATGGTGAAATTCTGATGAGAACGGCACTCTTCTTTTTGTCTTACACGCTGTACTACTTCATCATTACCGGCTTGACTGTTTTCTTTTCGGCAAGGTGGCAAAACGCTACCGTTGCCTTAACTTCAATGCTGGGTATCTGGATACTTTGGACCATATTTTTACCTAATATCCTGATGACTTCTGTAGAAAAATGGCATCCGCTTCCAAGCAGAAATGACTTTAAAACCGCCATGAATGAAGATCGTTCCAAAGGTATAGATGGACACGATGAGGAAGATGCACGTAGTATTGAACTTGAAAATCGAACATTGGAGGAATATGGTGTTGATAGCTTACATCAGCTACCAATTAATTTTGCCGGAATAAGAATGCAAGCTGATGAAGATTTCGGCAACAGTGTTTGGGACAAACATTTTGGCAAAAACCGAGAGATTCTTGAACAACAGAAACAAAGTTTTCAGTTGGGTGGAATTCTGAATCCTTTTATATCTCTTCAAAATACAAGTATGGGTTTTATGGCCAGCGATAATCTGCACCATCAAGAGTTTCTATTGGAAGTGGAAAATTACAGAAGACTTTTTATCAAAATGCTAAATGATGATTTTGCCTATGGCGGATCTAAAACGGGTGATTGGGACTATGAAGCGAACGGTGACTTTTTTAAGTCCGTTCCACACTTCGATTATCAAACGATCCGAATATCATCCTACTTACATCATTATTTTATAGACTTGTCGATGCTACTTGCGTGGTCTGTTGCAGTATTTATGCTAATCCTACTTGGTACTAAAAAAATTCGATTGGTATGAAAAACGTAACGCTATTTCTGTATGAAGGCAAACATTTCTTAAGAAGCCCCTTCAAGGTTGTTGCGCTTTTGCTTTTTATATTGGCCGGTGTATACGGTTTGCATAATGGTGCAAGTTTATATGATAAGCAAACAAGCGAAATAGAAAAATTAGCTAAACAAGCGGATGAAGAAATTCAAAGGACCTTAGCTCATTATGATAAAGGAGAAACTGGATCGTCAGAGACGCCTTGGATAGATATTACTACGGCATATGGTGCGATCATTAGTACACCAACCTACAGTTTTAAAAGACCGTCACCAGCCATCGTTTATTCGATTGGACAAACAGAACAATTTGGTTTTTACAAAAAAGTAGAATTTTGGAGTAATCCGTATGACGCGGATCTGTCAGAAGAAATCGCTAATCCTGAACGTATTCAGTCGGGGACATTAGATTTTTCATTTGTAATACTATTTCTCTTGCCACTGCTGCTCTTGGTATTAATGTACAATATCAAATCCACCGAGGAGGAAGAAGGCTTTTTATCACTCATTTATGTCCAGACTGGTGCTAAAGACTGGTGGCTATTGATGCGAACCAGTTTTTATGCATTTATGATGATCACTGTTTTATTGGGCCTTATGATCTATGGTGCAATGCTGACCAATGTATTTAACGAAACTGAAGTTTTTTCAAGTATTTTTCTTTATTTGATTGCTTATCTACTGATGTGGTTTCTTGTCTATTTATTAATCTTGAAATATGGTAAAAGCACGGTTTCTAACACCTTGCAAATGGTAGGCGTTTGGCTTCTTTTTGCATTTATAATCCCAGCCACTGTGTTACAATGGGTTAGTATTAAAAAGCCAACAAACCTATTGACAGAATTTCTAGATTTTAAGAGAGATGGCCTGGATGAAATCTATGAAGATACTAATGAGAATATTGGTCAAAAGATAGTGAAATTATTTCCAGACTTGAAATTCCCAGAAAACAACAGAGACGCTTTTTTGACGGATGACATCAAATATTTTTCTGTGAACGCTTTATTTAATGAAGAATTAAAAAATCAAGGTCAGCAAATTGAAGAAGAAAACAACATAAGAAACCAGATGGTAAGAAATACCTATTGGTTTAATCCTATAACCTTCTTTCAAAATAAAATTAATGATTTGTCAGAGACTCATTACAATGACTACCAAAGATACAGAGCAAGTGTTCAAAATACCATAGATAATAGTGCTGGCTATCTAGTCGTGGATACTTGGATTGCATTAGAGTTGGATAAGACCAGGTATTTAGAGTATCTGGAAAGTTTTGGGCACTAATTTGAGCTCGTTTTTTGGCGAAGAAAATTAACAAATGCTAATACACAGGTTTTGCTATCCAAATTGATATTGAAGCAATTGACTCAAAAGGAAAAACATCTTGTACTATTACAAAAACAAAATCATCTCTAAGAGTGAAGTTCCAAAAGAAAGCAGCTGGTTCTTCCCTACTACCTTTTATGAAATAGAGAGAAACTGTAAAATCAACGGTGATATCTATGATTACATATTATTCGTATCTACTGTACATCAAAATATGATTTTACATGAAGAATAGAGGCGAAAATTATTGGATAAAATAAAAAGAAAATCTCGGCATGAAGATTGCTTCAACCCACACTATATCAGCATTTTACGAAGTAATTAACCACAATCATAAGCCTCTAAAAAATAAAAGCCATCCTGTTCATTAATCACAACAAAACAATTCAAATTAAAATAAATAATTCTATACCTTTAAGGTTCAGCCATAAAAATGAAGTTATTAGGAATTATTTTAATGATGCTAACTACACAGATAGCATTATGTCAATTAAAAATCAACGAATATTCTGCCCATAAAGGGGTGATAGATGACGGAGATGAAACTGACTGGATAGAGATCATAAACACTGGAGCATCTGATATTCAGTTATCTGACTACTATTTATCTGACGACATTAACAATGTGTATCAATGGAACTTCCCAGAGCGAATAATGCTACCCAATGAAATCTTATTAATCTGTGCCTCCAATAAAAACATAACAAATACTGTTGATCATTGGGAATCTGTTGTCTTAGCGGAAAATAATTGGCAGTACTTTCTAGGAGATTCAGAGCCTCCAGCAGATTGGAATGTGCTTAATTTTGATGATACCGGCTGGATGACGGGCTTTGGCGGTTTCGGTTATGGAGATGCAGATGATAACACAATCATTAATCCCGTTTCATCAATATATCTCAGGCAAGAGTTTATGATCAATGACATAAATGATATTAATTCGATCGTTTTACATGCGGACTATGATGATGGATATGTGGCCTATATGAACGGCATAGAGATTTCGAGATCTGAAAATTTATTGGGTAATCCACCTGCATATGATCAATATACGGAGACAGATCATGAGGCTGGATTTTATCAGGGCATGATCCCCCAGCCCATTCAATTTGATCAAGATGATTTTATCGCTGTTGTCAATGAAGGTACAAATGTACTTTCCATTCAGCTGCATAATGCCAATGCCTTCTCCTCTGATATGACAGGTATTTTTTATCTTTCGACAGGAATTATTTCCTCCACAGTGAATAATTTCCCAATACCAGCTTGGTTCAACTCGGAACAATCAAACCAATATTACCATACCAACTTCAAACTGGACGTTGGTGAATATGTTATCATTAGTGATGCTGCTACGACCATAGATTTGGATCCAATAACGGATGACATTGGACTTGGAATTACAAGAGGTCGATCACCAGATGGTACAGGACCATGGTGCTTTTTTGACATCCCTTCACCAGATGCAACGAATGGTTCAAGCTGGTGCTTCGAGGGAGTAACAGCGGCCCCAGAATTCTCCTTGGAGTCTGGATGGTATGATGGATCACAGTCAACCAGTTTGGTTGGAAACAATAGTACTGTCCACTTTACGACCAATGGAAATATTCCTGACGAGAATGATCAAATTTATTCCAACCTGATTAATTTAGATGAGACAAGCATCATCTCAGCAAGAGCATTTTCAAACGATAATTTACTGCCGAGTGCAATAGTGGATCGAACATATATTTTCGGACAGGACAATCATGATCTACCTGTCTTTAGTATAAAAACTGATTCCATAAATCTATGGGGTTTTAATGAAGGCATTTATGTATCGGGGCCAAATCCCGACAACAATTATCCATTCTATGGCAGTAACTTTTGGGAGCCTTGGTCTAAGTATGCTAGGATAGAATATTTCAATGGTGATAAAGTGAAACTTGCAGAGGAACATCTCGATTTAGAAATTCATGGAGGCTGGTCTAGGGCAGAACCTCAAAAATCTTTTCGCTTGGATTTCAAATCAAGCTACACTGGTAGATTAGAAGTTCCTTTATTTTCTCAGAAGCCTGAAATAACAGATTTCAATAATCTAAATCTGAGGAATGGTGGACAGCATTTAGACTCTGATAAAATCCAGGATGGGCTAATCTCAAGAATGGTAAACCAGACCCATATAGATAATATGGCCTTTCAATCCTGTATCGTATATTTAAATGGTGTGTATTGGGGTGTATATGGCATTCGAGAGAAAATAGACGAACACTATGTCGAGAGCAACCATGGTTTCCCTTCCAATGAAGTTGATCTTCTCAACCCAAACGGTGTGCTGGCTGGTACGGATGAGCACATTATTGAAAGTTACCTTGCGATAATAGCCGAGCCCGCTACTAGTGACGAATTTTATGGATTAGCCGACAGTCGATTTGATTTGAAAAATTACATGGATTATTTCATAGTAGAGACCTTCATTCAAAATACAGATTGGATGGGCATCGCTTGGGGTCTTAATAATATAAAAATGTGGCACCCGCAAACAGATAATGGAAAATGGCGATATGTATTATATGATACGGATGGAGGCATGAGTTCTTTTGGCTCTTCGGTAAACGAAAACTATTTGGCCCAAGCCAGAAACCCATCAGTACCAAGTTTTCATTCGGAAATACTCGACAAATTTTTAGATAATGAAAAAATAAAATGCGAGTTCTCAAGCCGTTACGCAGATTTGATGAATACTATTTTTCAAGTTGACAGCGTGCAGGCACACATCGATGACATTGTTGATGATATGGCTGGGGCAATGCCCAACCATATATCAAGATGGGGAGTCCCTAACTCTGTGTTTGAATGGGAGTTTTGGACAAATACTAAAAGTGAATTTGTTGAAGATAGACTACCTCATGCGCGCTCACATGTAAACAGTAATCTAAACTTGGGCGGTCAGGTGGACATCACATTGGACGTCAATCCTCCAGGTGCGGGAAAAATAAAGATTAGTACCATCACTCCTCCGAACTATCCATGGACAGGTGTTTATTTTGACGGCTGCATGGTTCGATTGCAAGCGATTGCAAATGAAGGTTATGTCTTCGACTCTTGGAGTCAGAATGTCATTCTAGGAGATGTCTCAACACAACAGACATTGGATTTGAACTTGTTTCAAGATGATATTTTTACGGCCAATTTTATAACTGCTGTTGGCACAGAAGAATTGGATGCTGACCGTTATTTGACAGTTTCCCCAAATCCTTCATCAGGTATTTTCAATCTAAATTATTTAGCTGATGGTTCCAAAGATATGACCTTGTCCGTGTACAATTCAATTGGTGAGTTGGTTTCATATAAAAACATAGGAAAAGTAAATGGGCATTATACGACCACAATTGACTTGTCTCATCTATCAAAATCTGTCTATACATTGATCATAAATTCTAATGGTTCGACAGTTAAACAAAAGTTGGTCTTGAGATGATAAACTTCGAACCATGAAGAAAATATTACTTCTCCTTCTTTAATTAATTATGTTAAATGAGTTTAGGTCGCAATCGATTTGTGATTCAACATACATGGTTTGTGACTCAGTATTTATTGATTCTATTTTCCTAACATCTTTTGGTGATGATGAATGGTTAGCCATGCAGGTATCCGTTGATCATGATTTTATCTATGCGCCTAATTTGCATGTCTGTCCGTCAATAGATAGTATAATGTTCCTTGATGAAACAATGGAGTTCACCTCAATATTTGGTCCCTCCTCCCATTTTGTCCATTATGTTTTTCAGGACTTCAACTTTCCTTTAAATTTTGAATTAGCAGGTAATCTTGTTGTCGATAATTTCAATAATAGTTTTAACAACTGCCAAATCCCATTTAGCATCACTATTAATGAACCAACCGGAATAGATGATTCTTCTTTAGAAAATAAGATTGAAATTTTCCCCAATCCTGTAAATGACCTTTTGATTGTTCAATTCCTCGATGGGAATGACGACATTTTAGATATTCAATTATTTAATCTTGCTGGTGTAAAACAAAATATTAATATTACGGACGAAGGCGTTGAGTTGAGTGCTATTGCATCTGGTTTATATACGATACACATAGCATTACGTAACGGACAGCTGATTGTCAAAAAAGCAATAAAATTATAACTGTTGCCTAAAAGAAATAAACACAAATAAATAGAGCGTTTATTCAAACTATTTGTTCTGGTATGAATGCAATATTTATTTAGATTTAAACTAATTTATGGAGTCACCAAAGCATATATTGATCAACGGACACAAACACAATTCTTTTGAGTCTGAAATACTACCGGAGAATCAAGTAATCCAAAAAAGTAAATCTTTCCATAGTTGGTTGGACACGCGAAGATCAGTTCGAGATTTTTCTGACGACCCTATACCAAAAGACGTGATCGAAAACTTAATTAAGAGTGCCTCCACCGCTCCCTCAGGAGCCCACAAACAACCTTGGACGTTTTGTGCTGTATCCAACCCATTGTTAAAATCAAAGATTCGTATTGCCGCTGAAATTGAAGAAAAAAAAAGCTACGATAGTAGAATGAGTGAACGTTGGAAAAAGGATTTGGAACCATTAGCTACGGATATGAATAAACCCTTTTTGGAAAATGCTCCTTGGTTGATTATTGCATTTAAAAAAGTTTATGAATTAGGAGATGATGGGGAGAAGCATAATAACTACTATGTCAATGAATCTGTTGGCATTGCATGTGGAATGCTGATCGCTGCTATTCACGATGCTGGCTTAGTTACTTTAACCCACACCCCAAGTCCAATGAATTTCCTGGCGAAAGTCCTGAACAGACCAAGTAATGAAAGAGCGTTTCTGTTACTTCCAGTGGGATATCCAAAATTCCCAACCTACGTGCCCGATATAAAAAGAAAGGCATTAGACGAAGTCACAGTTTTTTATGAGTAAAGTAAGATCTCTATCTAAATCATGCTATTAATGGCTCTTTTATGATGAATCACGCACGAAATCAAGTTCTTTTAGGCTGATTCACCAATGTTTAGCAAGAGATTTACAACATCACATAACACCTCAAACCAGCTACAATAGGGCAAATACTCTCCATTCAGGAGTTATCCGCAATTATTTTCGATAGAAACATTAGATAAATTACACACTATCAATATAAAAGACTATCTTCGCGGCTTAAATAAAATATATTTTAATATGAATAACGGTACAGTAAAATTTTTCAATGATGCTAAAGGATTTGGTTTCATTACTCCAGAATCAGGTGACAAGGACGTATTCGTCCATGTAAATGGTCTAATAGATGAAATCAAAGAAGGTGACAAAGTTAGCTTTGAAACTGAAGAAGGTCCTAAAGGAACTAATGCAAAAAACGTGAAATTAGCTTAATAAACTAATTCAACAAAATTGTAATAAAAAGCCCATCTTTATTGATGGGCTTTTTTTTGTGCCTAAAATTTAGGTCTAAAGAAGAAAATGATCGCCCAGACATTTATTTGATCGCGGTTGAAAATCTAATTGACCAAATAAATTTCCAGATTGACTTAAACCCAGCATACAGAATATTTTTATTCAGGGTGCAATTTGACGAATCTCTGAATGATCAATTAAATGTGTATCAAGTACTAATTTCACACATCCTTCTATCGATATTGCCTAATTAATCAACTTAAAGTGTTACATTTCCAATATATCTTATTGTATTAAATCTGAAATCAATGAAATACGTTTACATCATTTTACTGATATTATTTAACGGTTGTAACGTTCAAAAGAAGAATATCTCAGAAACTCTGCCTGAATCTTCGACCCCTAAAATAATTTTTCTCAATTGTAATATGTCCAAAAATGTGAACAACACAGTGGAGATAAGATTAATCAACAAAATTATTTCAAGGGCCACAAAAACTCAAATTATAGTGATAAAGACGTTCATCAATTGCTAGCTGGCCATACTCAATTACTGGTTTTGACGAAAGAAGAAAAAGAGCTTTGGGGAGGTTATGGCGCAATTTTAATTTCATGGTCAAAACTTCTTAAAATAGGGAAAGTAAGAACTAATTTGGTGAAGGAATTAAAGAAAACGTTACTTTACAGACTTAAATTTCATAGCAGCTTAGTATGATACAGCAACCGAACCTAGCCAGTCGTTAACCATTTGAAAAATAAAAAATGAAGCTTCTCCATTCAACCTACATAATTTGCATAATTTGTCTTTGCTCATGTGGTGGTGGTTCGAATACCGATGATTATATGGCACCAAGTCAGGAATTTGGATTTGAAATGATATCCCCTGAAATAAAAGATTCTTTAATTTCTCTCCATGAATCCGGGCTCATTCCAATATCAATTTCAAAAGTTACGGCTCTAGAATCTGAGGATAATAGTACTATGGAATGGATATTAAATAATGGTAAATCACAAGATTTTGAGAAGTTATTGTATGATTATCCTAATGTTGGATTAAAAGTAATTGGTGTGAAGGGCTTGATAAGAAAGAAAGATAAAGCCATGTTCAAGCACTTGAAATATGCCATTGACCAGGACATGAATGTACAGTACAGTTTGATTTGCCAAAAATTAGGTGGATACTTTCTATATCAATTGAACTACAGTGTCTCGGATACTTCAAGTAGCTATTTCTTACAAGATGAAATTGAAAAGATTAACGAAATAATTAGAACCCATAAATTAGGGTGCACTTAAAAAGCACAATGACTCTAACAAAACTTAAACTGCAATAAAAGTAGTTTAGCCAAACTGTTGAATTTATATCAAACTAGAATTCCTAAATGTCACAATCCTCATCAGAAATAAAAGAAGTCTGGAAAACAATAATTTAATTTTTAATCCTACTAACAGTATTAAGTTCAATAGCCTATTTTGCAATTTTAAAATTAAATCCAACGAGCAATTATTTTATAACAAGAAACAAAACAACAGTAATATGGAAAACTATAAAAAAGCATACATCGCGGGAGGTTGCTTCTGGGGTATGGAAGATTTGTTCAGAATAAGACCAGGAATTAAAGATACCGAAGTTGGTTATCAAGGTGGAGGAAATGATAATCCAACATACCAAAATCACCCTGGACATGCGGAAGGAATAGAGATAACATATGATCCAAATGAAACGAATTTTAAAGAAATTTTGGATTATTTCTTTAGAGTTCACAACCCAACAACGTTAGATCAACAGGGTAATGACAGAGGCTCCAGTTATAGATCTGCCATATTCTTTCAAAATGAAGAAGAAAAAACTATTGCAGAAGAAGTTATCAAAATTGTAGATGATTCAAAGAGATGGCAAGGCAAAGCCGTAACCACTCTAGAAGCTTATGCGCCTTTTTGGAAAGCAGAACCTGAACATCAAGATTATCTTGAGCGAAATCCCAATGGGTATACTTGTCATTTTGAAAGATTTGACACTTTTTTAACAAAGTCAGCTTCGAAGTAGCTGAGTGTTTGCAGGAATAAGTGGTGTGACTTCGATAGAATCTAGTAACATATTCTTTAAGACGTTTTAACGCCCATTTTGGCACATAAACTTCCATTGACATTATATTACCTTTAATGAATAATTGGAAATTAGGTGCAATTAACAGCTACATCCATAAGTTAAAACCCACCAATTGCCTTTATTTGGTTTAACAGGAAGTTGTGCTTCATTATGACAAACCGCTAACCAATGATAAAATTCTTTAGAAAAATTCGCCAAAACTTGTTTATGGAAAACAAAACTGGAAAGTATTTTAAATATGCCATTGGCGAAATTGTCCTTGTTGTTATTGGAATTATTATTGCATTACAGATAAATAATTGGAATGAAAATCGAAAAGAATTAAAAGTAGAGCAGAGTATTATTTTTAACCTTAATACAGAGTTTAAGAACAATCTAATACAACTAGACACAGCAGTTTTTTATATGAGAAAACGCATAAATGGTATGGACAGTATTCTATAAATTATGAGTAAAAACATTCCTTTTGACGACAAACCCGAATCTTTTGACAGACTTCTAAATCACACAATGGGAAACCCTACGTTTTCTCCTAGTTCTATCGTTTTGAAAGAATTGGAAGGTTCTGGAAAACTAGCGTTGCTCAAAAATAAAAAACTCTAAACGCTATTGTATAAATGGAATTTGAGAATAGATGCAACTAAAGTCGCAGAAGTAATTAGCAACAAAAGTTATAATGACATTTTTGATTATTTAAAGGAAAACGCTGTTAAATTTGGATCAGCTAAAACAACCAACAAAAGTGACTACTGTCACGTATTAACAGAACTAAATTAATAATTCATGAAAAAAAATAATCTATTTGTATTGCCGCTCTCTTTCCTACTTATATTTTCCTGTGTAAATAACACTGAAGAAAGCAAAAGTGATCCTGGTGCAACAACCTCAGAATTAGTCAACCATGAGGGTCAAACCAAAACTTATGGTGAGAAAACCTTAGAGTTAATCGATCTTGTAGAACAAAACTCTGAAATAAAGTCCTTGCTTTTAACCTCAATAGAACAGGCCAAGAAAGTCAATCCAGATAAAAAGACAAATCCAGCGCAAACATTAGAAGAGTACTACCAGTTTGTATCATGGACAGAAAATGTAATGCCTTGGCAATTTTTAGAAGTCGATTATGCAAATTCGCTCTACGACAGAATTGACCAAAGTTTGTGTTATTTTTTCTTTATAAATGATCAGCCTCTTGAAGCACTGGAGGGAAAGGATTACTTCAACAACTCACTGCAGTATCATGAGCCATATAAATCATGGTTAACGAGCTTCAACAAAACGTATGGTGAGTTTATGGATTCAGAAGATTCATGGAACGAGGACTATTATCAAATTGCTTTGTCAGATGGAATTTTTGGTCTACAAAATGAATGGTATGAAGACCCATCCAATTGGAAAACCTTTAATCAATTCTTCGCAAGAAATCTTAAAACTCCAAAGGAAAGGCCAGTAACCGACCCAGATAACAATAAGACAGTTGTTTCTGCCGCAGATGCTCAACCTCAAGGAGTTTGGGCAATTGATGACAATTCTATGATTGTCGAAAAAGAAGGGATTGTAGTGAAATCAGGAACCTTATACGATGTGAAAAATCTAATTGGAAAGGACAGTGAATATTCAAATTCATTTGCTAACGGAACCTTTACACATTCATTTTTAGATGTAGGTGATTACCATCGATATCATTTTTCGCTTGATGGAGTTGTGAAAGAAATACGCATTATTTCTGGTGAAAGTGTCTCAGGTGGTTATACTACTTGGGACCCTAATAATAAAAGATACAAATTTGATGCTTCATCTGTTGCTTGGCAGGCTATCGAGACTCGAGGATGTGTAATTTTAGAAACTGAAGAATATGGCTTGGTTGCTCTTCTTCCTATTGGAATGTGGCCGGTGTCTTCAGTTAATTTCGAAGATAATTTACACGTAGGAAGTAAGGTTTCAAAAGGAGATATGTTGGGTTACTTTCTATTTGGAGGGTCAGATTTCATCACAATATTCCAAGAAAAAGCACAATTCGTTTTGGATGCACCAACGAAAGAAAAAAGCAATTCATATCAACACCAATTAATGGGAGAACGGCTAGGTTCTTTAGGAAACAAATAACAAAAGCACAACAATGCGTATAATATCGTTTCACACTTTGGGATGGCAACACTTTTCAGCCGGAACGTTCAAGACAATTATCTAATGAAAGCAATTAAAAAATTAAAAATCACTTTAACCATAGTATTTATCTTACTCTCGATAGTTGGATTAGCTGCTTATGTATTTTGGATTTGGATGAGGGCCGTTGGCACTGGATTTGGCGGAGGGCACATTGGTGATTTCGAACTTTTTTGGACTTCCAAAGGATTAATTTTAATTGCTATTTATTCAATCATCGCAGGTATTGGTTTACGTAAACCAAAGAGATTTGGAATAATATTCGGGCATGCAACCTCCTTAGCCATTGCTATTTACCTTTTCACAATCGTTCTTTCATCGGCAATCCACGAAATATCAATTGAACAAGCAACTGGATTGATGGAGTATACCTACTGGTTGGTAGTAACACTATTGGCAATCGTAATTCCATCTATCATGATTATTGGCTTAGCTAAACTAAGAGCCGGCTTTTTTACGTTCAAAATTTTGGACAGTATTATGAGCTTAGTTTTGACTGTTCCGCTCTATTTATCTTTATATTACATGTTTAAGTAACTAAGATTGAAGAGTCAATAGCAAGTTATTGAGCAAATAGAGTTTTCGTAACACACAAGTTTTCAAGGTTATAACACACCGACAAATTGTTGGTTTTATAATTTAAAAACAAAATTCAACGCTGAGACTCTGAGCGAACTTGATACAGTTTTAGTATCTTGTCCCCTACTGGCGATTAACTATGGTTGCTTCATTTCATCTTCAAATCAAACAACTTTAAATACACTTCAACATTGAAACCCTCATTCCTAATTAATGATATATTCTTAATCCTATTATCATTGGTATTTTTCACTTCTTGCAACAGTCAAGACGCTCCTAGTACTTCAAAGACAAAAGAGGTGACAACCGAAACGCTTCCGCTTATAAACAACATGATAATGGATTTGGTTGCGCCTCCACAAATCGCTGAATTTATTGTGGAAATATTTGAGGATAAAAAAGGAGGCCTTTGGTTTGGAACAATGGGGAAAGGCGCTGCGCATAACGATGGTAAAAAGCTAAGTTACTTTTCTGCCAAAGACGGATTGCTCGGAAACACTGTTGCTAGTATTACCCAAGATCACGAAGGAAACATGTGGTTTGGCACTCATAGTGGTGCTACCAAATATGATGGCAAATCATGTGTCAATTATAGCAACAAAGATGGCCTTACGGGACTTGGCAGTAAAATACTAGTGGATAAACGTGGTAACATATGGGCAGGTACGAATGATGGTCTTTTCCGATTTGACGGCAAGGCTTTCTCAAAGGTCAACATTCCTAATCCAGCTATTGAAAACCCTTCACATCATTGGGTGCCCGGTAAAGTTTGGAGTTTAATTGAGGATAGTGCTGGAAACTTATGGTTTGGAAGAGATGGCCTTGGTGCTTGCAAGTATGATGGAAAATCTTTCACCCATTTTACAAAAAAAGATGGACTATGCAGTAATAATGTCAACAGTATCATCGAAGATTCGAGAGGAAACATTTGGTTTACAGCTATTCCATCCAGTTCTCCAGAAGAAATTAAAGAAGGAGGTGTTTGTAGCTATGACGGCACTAACTTCACCCAATACCACGAAATCGAAGGCCTAAATGAAAAATCATTTTACTCAATCTGCGAAGATAAAACAGGCAACATTTGGATTGGAGCCGCTGGTTCCGGAGTATACCGATATGATGGGACAAAATTCACCCTGTTTAATGAGACCAACCGAATGGATTTGATCCCAAGTTTTAGTGTTCAAAGTATTTTGGAAGATGGCAAAGGAAGGATATGGTTCGGCTTCTCTGGTGGACTTTTTCGATTTAATGGCTCAACGATTATTAATGTTAATCAAGAGGGACCCTGGTACTAAAAACAATATATTGTGCCTGGAATCAATGGAGGTCAGAAAGCTTAACAAGGACCACTACCCTACCTGTTCTTCAAATAACTGCTGGATATAATTTCAAAAATGGAAGATCGATATATAGAAACACATAAAACTTGGAATAACATTGCTCATACCTATGAGGAGAAATTCATGGATATTGAACTCTATAACGATACCTATAAAAGATTCTGTAATTTATTATCGAAACCAGATGCCACTGTACTTGAAATAGGTTGTGGCCCCGGAAACATCACCCGTCATATTTTGAATATGAAACCAAAACTAAAAATTTTGGCAACTGATATTTCTGAGAACATGATAACGCTGACAAAAAAAAACAATCCCGAAGTTGACACTCAGATTTTGGATTGCAGAAATCTCAAATCAATACACAATAAATTTGACGGTATAGTTTGTGGGTTTACCGTTCCTTATCTATCAAAGGATGACTGCTTAAAAATGATCTCAGATTGCGGAAGCATATTAACGGAAGGTGGAGTTTTGTATCTAAGTTTTATAGCTGGAGATCCCAAAAAATCAGGTTTTATAGCAGGCAGTTCAGGAGAAAGAGCCTATTTCTATCACCACCAATTCGGGGCCATAAAGCAAACTCTCGAATTAAATAAGATGGATATTGTTGACCAACGCGACAAGGAGTATAAGAAGGCAGATAATACTGTTGAAATACACACCATTATAAATGCAAAAAAAACCATACAACACTCTATAAAGGAGCACTAAAACGCGTTTAGCAATAATTATAAAATAATATGAAAAACAAAACAAAAAGACGCTGGACCAATTAATTAATTGAGCTGTTGATAGTCATCATTGCACTTAGATTGCATTTTAGTTCTGCTTATATTAACCTTTAGTTGCAATAATTAAACAAATAGAATGGGAATATTAGAAATCTTAGGAACAACTAAATATGCTGAGAAAATCTGTCTGAAATATAGGTGAAAAACTGTATCACATTCACGAAGTACTGTATAAATGATACTGTGATTAATGTCTAAAAGATGTCGGATGATTTAAAGACTCCAAATTATTTCAAGTACGCAAATAGTCCAATTCCAGAATCTTTCTTTTCATAGTTATCAAACAAAAACCCAGGCCTCCATTCTCAAAATCCACAGGAATATAATTTTTATTCCCACTGAGCGAAGGAAATGATGCAAATCATTGTCTAAAAGCAAAACGTACATTAAATGAAACTAATTCTCCCTTTTTTAGCCTTTATGGTCATCTTCAATTTAACTGCTCAAGAGTTCGATGGGTATGTTCTATATAACACTCAAAATCAAAGCACTGCTTATCTATTGGATATTGAGGGAGATATCGTTCATCAATGGAATTGTGATCAAGATGCAGGTTATGCAACACTCTTGATGGAAACTGGCAATATCATGCGTGCCGCCATCAACTCTGGGAATGCAATCAATGGACCAGCTGTGGCAGGTCGAGTGCAAGAGATTGATCCCAACGGAGATATCGTTTGGGATTTCACATACAGCTCTTCAAGTTATGTATCACATCACGATATTGCACTCATGCCAAATGGTGGTGTGCTATTAACTGCTTGGGACGTTCGTTCGTCTGCTGAAATGGGCGCTATGGGCATGACCAATCCTAGCTCAAAATATCCGACTAGATTGATTGAAGTTCAGAATGATGGAAATGGCGGTGGAGAGATTGTTTGGACTTGGGAACTATATGACCATTTGGTCAATGACGTTGACACAGGGTCTGACAACTATGGTGTGATCGTGGAGAATCCACAATTATTGGACGTGAACGTAGAAACTGGCGGAGGCGGTGGCCCTGGTGGTGGTGGTGGAGATTGGATCCATTGCAATGGAATATACCATGATCCTATTCGTGACCAGATTTGTTTCTCTTCAAGATATCTTTCAGAAGTATTCATTATCGACCACAGTACAACTACGGAAGAAGCTGCTGGTCACACTGCTGGTAATGCAGGCAAAGGAGGTGATTTCCTATATCGATGGGGAAACCCATCCAACTATGGAGCGTCAAACCCTCAAACAATTGACGGTCCTTGCCACGATGCTAGATTTCTTGAAACCGATAGACCAAATGCTGGTTGGTTACAGTTCTTCAATAATGACGGAGCCAATGGAGGAGACTCTCAGGTTACGGCCATTAATCCTGAGATGGATGCGGATGGTTACAACTATGTGTATACTCCTGGCGCTGGATACGGTCCAGTTTCTGCAGATTGGGAACATGACTGTGTCGCTAATAGTGCAGGACAATCTGCTGCTGACCAGATGCCCAATGGAAATATCTTCGTAGCACTTTCAGATGCATACATGTATGAAGCTACACCCGATGGTGATGTGATTTGGCAATATGCTCAATCTCCTCAAAAAGCATTTCGATATACTTGTGATCATCCAGGCATAGTGGCTTTATTAGGGGATAATCCTTGTGGTATTATTGATGGTGTCGAAGAAATAGATCAAGCAAATCTCTATTTCTTTCCAAACCCAACAAGCGATCGAGTTGTCTATATCAATGGCTTGTTGAACGGACTCCAGATCACAAATGTGCAAGTAATCGACATTTGTGGTAAGCAATTGGCTGTTAATTTTGATCAAAGAAAAATTGATATGAGTGGGGCTGACCAAGGTATTTACATTGTTAGTATCATTATGGAAAATGGTCAGGTGATAAGCGAGCGAATTAGTCTTATCGATTAATCATGCTCATGAGAAACCTATTTTGTCTGTGTTGTTTATTCAGCATCTTATCTAGTCATGCACAGACCGATTTTTACGATGGTGATTCCATTCAGGAGATAAAAATATATTTCTCTGATCCAAACTGGGATGAGATCCTCGATGATTTATACATTGCTGGAGACGAAGAGCGGACACTTTGTGACATAGAAATAAATGGAACAAGTTTAAATGGTGTTGGTATTCGATATAAAGGCTTTTCATCTGTTAGTGTCGACAGAGATAAAAACCCCTTCAATATAGATTTGGACTACACCATCGCAGGACAAGACTATGAAGGTATCGACAAAATAAAACTCAGTAATGTCATTCAAGATCCTTCTTTTCTACGTGAAGTGATGTCCTATGAAATAGCGCGAAAATATATGCCCGCATCTCGAAGTAATTTTGCTGAAGTTTTTATTAATGATGTGTATTGGGGACTATATACAAATGTGGAATCCGTAAATAAAGAATTTCTTGCTGATCATTATGGAAATACGAATAACAGTTTCTTTAAATGCAATCCAGCAAGTATAGATCTGTTTGGTGAGAACAGTAATTTGAATAATAACTTGGGCACCGACAGCAGTGCGTATTATGAGCTTTACGATCTCAAATCTGATGCTGGTTGGAGTGACCTCCTCTCATTGCTAGATACTCTCAACGAACATCCTCAAGAAATAGAATCTGTGCTCAATGTAGACAGAGCCCTATGGATGCATGCCTTTAATTATTCCTTAGTCAACTTTGACAGTTACATCGGTTACTCACAAAATTTCTATCTCTACGCAGATGACAATGGTCTGTTTAATTGTATCCCCTGGGACCTCAATCAATCTTTTGCAAGTTACAGATTGAGTGATGCTTCAGAGTTTTGGGATGGATTTACAATCGATGAGGCCAAGACCATCGACCCATTATTACATTTGAATTCTGTATCGGTGATTCCGAGACCATTGATGAGAAATCTTTGGGAGAACGACACATACAAACGAATGTACATAGCACATATGCGCACCATCATGGAGGAGAATTTCATGAATGATCTTTATCTCGAAAGAGCGCTCGAATATCATAATCTAATCGATGCTTCTGTTCTTGCCGACACCAATAAATTTTATGGCTATGATGACTTCTTGGACAACATCGACATCACGGTTACTGACTTGGTAGAATATCCAGGTATAGGCGATTTAATGGAGGCCAGAAAAACATATTTAAGTACCTATCCGGGATATCAAAATGGACCAAGCATTAGCGACATTTCTACCTCACTCCCTACTCCATCTCTTGGTGATCCTTTGAGTATTACTGCCGCAATCACAAATTCCAATACCGCGACATTAGCCTATAGACATGGAGGATCTGGATTATTTATAAAAGTTGATATGCTAGATGACGGCAGTCAAGGAGATGGTGCAGCTGGTGATGGGATCTATGGATTCACAATTCCCGAAGCCTCCAACAGCATTCATTACTACCTTTATGCTGAGAACGATGAAGCAGGTCGATTTGCACCAAAGCGAGCGGCATATGAATACTTCATAACCGAAAGTCAACTGCCACTGGGAAGCTTGGTCATCAATGAAGTCATGTCCCAAAACTTCTTCTCTCAAACGGATGAAGCAGGAGAATTTGAAGACTGGATTGAACTGTATAATCCAAATGATTTCACAATCTCACTCAGTGGACTTTACCTGAGTGATGACATTCTGAATGTAGATAAATGGGCATTACCTAATGAGACTTTAGATCCACAATCATATCTCATTATTTGGGCTGATGAAGATGCGCCACAAGGGATATATCATAGCAATTTCAAGCTCTCTTCAATTGGAGAATATCTCGGATTGGCATATGCGGATGGGACGACTCTGGATTCGTTACATTTCCCTGCAATCGATGCGGATATTACTTGGGGAAGGTTTCCAAATGCCACAGGACCTTTCACTTATCTACCTCCATCATTTGCAGCAGAGAATTTTATTCTTGGCATTGAAGAGCAAGAAAAAAAACAGGCCCTACTCTACCCTAATCCAGCTCAAGAGACAGTTTTTATAACCTCCGATAGTAGACTTGAACAAATTCAATTGAGTCAAATTGATGGAAAAATACTTTTAGAAAAAGATTTGAATGGATTTGAAACCAGACTTGAATTGGGCCAACTTCCAACGGGTCTTTATTTGGTGAGATTGAGAACCGATGTTGGACAGGAATACCATACACTTTTAATAGAAAATTAACAATTGATACTGATGAAACAAACGATTTTAACCTTCACTTTTTTAATAAGCATTATTCTTAATGCGCAAACTTTCACTTCATGGACCGTGGATGATGGAATGCCATCGAATAGTTGTAATGATGTTAGTGTTGACGCTGCAGGAAATGTATGGGTGGCTACTTCAGGTGGTGTTGGCGTTTTTGATGGCACATCGTGGCTAAATTATAACGATGCTGATGGACTGGTTGACAATAATGTCTCGAGTATTCTTGTCGCATCTGATGGACGTGTTTGGATGGGCACAAGCTTTGGCATCAGTGTCCTTGATGGAAGCTCTTGGACAACCTATACAGAAGATGATGGTATCGCAGATGATCAAATAAGATGCATCAATGAAGATGCAGATGGCATCATATGGTTTGGCACTGGAAATGGTGCTTCATCCTTTGACGGAACAACATGGACCAATCTTGGTTCAGCCGAAGGGCTTCCTTTTGGGGGTGTTAATGACATCTTACAAGATGATAATATGCTTATGAATTTTGCAACGGGATTGAGCGGTGTTGCCACTCAAGCAAGTAATGGCGCCATCTCACTAATTGATGAAGATAGTGGCCTGGTCAATGAACGTATGACCGCACTTGCGTTAGCACCAAACGGAAATCTCTGGGCTGCATCTTCAGAAGGCATCAATGTACTTTCAGGCAACACAATCGTTGGACAACACACGACCCTATTTATATTGCCTCCACCAGATACTTTAAATCCAGTAGAAGACGTGATTTTTGACCTTAATGGATATGTCTGGTCCTCGGTATATGTTGACTATCTGGTAACCGTGGGAGGCGTGTCGGTATACAATGGCACCTCATGGGAACAATTTGATGTAAGTGATGGTTTGGCTGGTCCTGTTGTTCGAAGATTAGCTGTGGATCAAAACAATGATGTTTGGGTTACTACAAGCACTGGAATTACTAGAATAAGCGGTTATGCTCCTTTATCTTTAAACGAAATTTCTCTGCAAAATTTAATCCTCTATCCCAACCCGACAGAAGGTCGATTTGCTATAGAAATTCCATCTGATATTGAGGAATACAATGTGCAAGTTTATGATGGCTTGGGCAGGTTAGTATTACAAGAGAATATTGCCGATCACGGAATACATGAAATGAGCATTGGACATCTTGTGAAAGGAACCTATTTCGTTACCATGACTTCTGAAAACTCCATTCACCAAGAGGTTGTAATCCTGAATTGACTTATTTTTTAGAATGAAAAAATACGGGCAAAAAGCTTTCTATTATTACCTTTATTGCTCATAATTTACAACTAAATATTACACAATAGCGTTACACGAAAAATACAAAGGAGCCTTACGTTTAGGAGAATATTTACAATTTGCAGATGGATTCGTAAACGAAGAGAATGGAGTTCTTAAAATTGGCGGAAAAGCAAAAACCGCTTATGATAAAAATCAAATTTGGGATGAAATCAAGAATGCAGGAGGAGAAAATCCTTTAGATATCATTGCAGATATTCGGTATTGAGATAACTGAACACTTCCATAAACACACGGTTGTTAGCTGTGATACTTTAGGTAAAATATCATAGCAGTACTACGGTAAATCTGGGGATTACAATCACATTTTTGAAGCAAATACAGATCAACTTAAGAATCCTGATATGATTCAAGTTGGACAAGTTTTAACTATTCCTAATCCAAAGGCGTAGTCTTCGAAAACTTAAAAATTCTAAAACCTATCCTGTATTATCAGGGTAGGTTTTTTTTTGCTTTTGATCAAGATAAACGGCTCTAAATGGCGGAAATTTCCCAAAAGCCCGTATTCATTGACTTTTCACGAAATTAACTCTCCAGTGATTGTTAATAAAATAGGCCCGCAACCCCCTATTGGATAGGGATTATAACTACTTTTATACTTTATTTTTCAATCGGATTTATGCCTACAACCTAAGCAACGCCTGAGGTTCGGAGGCATCATCTCAAAATTGAATCGCGAATAATATATGGCTGAGAACAAAAGTAATTATACCGAAGACAATATTCGGTCATTAGATTGGAAAGAACATATCCGTCTAAGACCCGGAATGTATATTGGAAAACTGGGGAACGGAAATTCTCATGATGATGGTATATATATTCTAGCCAAGGAAGTTATCGATAATAGTATCGATGAATTCGTAATGGGCAATGGGAAAAAGATTGATATCAAAGTCAAAGACGGTTCTGTTAGCATTAGAGATTACGGTCGTGGAATTCCATTGGGGAAAGTTGTTGATGTTGTTTCCAAAATAAATACTGGAGGTAAGTACGACTCCAAAGCATTTAAGAAATCTGTTGGATTGAATGGTGTGGGTCTTAAAGCTGCCAATGCACTTTCATCATATTTCAGAGTGGAAAGTGTAAGAGAAGGAGAAAAAAAAGTAGCTGAGTTTGACACTGGGGTTTTGAGAAAAGACAACAAAATAGTCAAGACAGATGAGCGCAATGGCACCTTTATATTTTTCACACCAGACACTTTAATATTCAAAGCCTACCAGTACAAAGCAGATCATTTGATAAGAATGTTAAAGAATTATGCATACCTCAACAGAGGTTTGTCCTTATGGTTTAACAGCACAAGATACTTTTCCGAAAGAGGTTTATACGATCTGTTAGAGGAAAAACTGACTGCCCCTCCACTCTACCCTACTATACATTTGGAAGGAGCAGACATTGAGGTTGCTTTCACCCATACCAATTCTTATGGTGAAGAGTATTATTCATTCGTAAATGGTGCTCATACTACGCAAGGTGGAACTCACCAAGCCGCATTCAGAGAGTCTGTTGCAAGAACAATAAAAGATTTTTATGGTAAAAATTATGAACTGTCGGATATACGAAGCTCTATAGTTGCTGCTATTTCTGTTAAAGTAATTGAACCGATATTCGAGTCACAAACGAAAACCAAACTTGGATCTACCGAAATAGAACCAGATGGCAAGTCAATGCGTGCCTTTGTCAATGATTTCTTAAAAAAATCTCTGGACAACTACCTTCATAAAAATCCAGATGTTGCGGATATTATTGAGAAAAAGGTCAAGCAGTCGGAACGTGAAAGAAAGGATATGGCCGGCATCCGAAAGTTGGCTAGAGATAGAGCAAAAAAAGCCAATCTACACAACAAGAAATTAAGAGATTGTCGTCTACATTATAACGATCCGAAAAATCCGGAAAGAAAAAATGAGACAACTATTTTCATTACGGAGGGAGACTCGGCAAGTGGATCGATAACAAAGTCTCGTGATGTAAACACTCAAGCCGTTTTTAGTCTTAAGGGAAAACCACTCAACTCTTATGGATTATCCAAAAAGGTTGTATACCAAAATGAAGAGTTCAATCTAATTCAGGCGGCACTCAATATTGAAGATGATATAGAAGGTTTGCGTTATAATAAAATTGTCGTAGCAACCGATGCCGATGTAGATGGGATGCACATTCGACTTTTATTGCTGACCTTTTTCATCCAATTTTTCCCTGACGTGATCAAAAATGATCATTTGTATATTCTACAAACACCACTATTTAGGGTTCGGAATAAAAAAGAAACCCACTACTGCTATTCCGATGAAGAGAAGCATATTGCATTGAAAAAGTGTGGTTCTACTGCGGAAATGACTCGTTTTAAGGGTCTAGGTGAAATCTCTCCTGATGAATTCAAGCATTTCATTGGTGATGACATGCGTATAGAGCCTGTAGTGATTGGAAAGGACATGACCTTAGAGGACATGTTGGGATTCTATATGGGTAAAAACACTCCTGAAAGAAAAGATTTTATCATAGAAAATCTTAAGATAGAGAAGGACTTAATATTAGAAGAAGTTTAATTGAATTCCTTAATGGCCGAAGAAGAAGAGGACAACATCCAAGACGAAAATCAAGAAGATTCGCAAGACCAAAATGAAAACCCCGAAGAAGGTGGTGACGTTTATGGTGATGATGAAATGGGCGGAGAAAATGTAATTTCCGTTGCGGGCATGTATCGAGAATGGTTTCTCGACTATGCCTCATACGTAATTCTCGAAAGAGCTGTTCCCCATATTATCGATGGTTTCAAGCCAGTGCAACGAAGATTGATGCACTCCATGAAAAGATTGGATGATGGACGATACAATAAAGTAGCCAACATCATCGGTCACACGATGCAGTTCCACCCACATGGTGATGCCTCCATTGGAGATGCACTTGTTCAAATGGGTCAGAAAGATCTCTTAGTCGATGCACAAGGAAACTGGGGTAACGTCCTCACGGGTGACAGAGCGGCAGCACCGAGATATATCGAAGCCAGACTTTCGAAGTTTGCTCTTGATGTTGTTTTCAACCCTAAAATTACAAAGTGGCAATCTTCCTATGATGGAAGAAACAAAGAACCTATTGACCTCCCTGTTAAGTTTCCACTACTTCTTACTCAAGGAGCAGAGGGTATTGCAGTAGGACTAGCGTGTAAGATTTTACCACACAATTTTATCGAGATTATTGATGCTGCTATTGCCCATCTCAAAGGGAAAAGCAAAAGACTTTATCCTGACTTCCCTAACGGAGCTTTAGCCGACTTCTCCAATTACAATGATGGTAAGCGAGGTGGAAAAGTTAGAGTTCGTGCCAAGATAACTCAGCTGGACAAAAACACTCTAGTAGTTACCGAAATTCCGCACAAGTCTACAACATCCGCACTTATTGAGTCTATTCTAAAGGCGAACGAAAAGGGGAAAATAAAGGTGAAAAAAATTGAGGATAATACTGCGGCCACGGCAGAGATTGTTATTCATATGCCGCCTAAGACTTCTCCTGACAAAATGATAGATGCACTCTATGCATTTACAGATTGTGAAATCTCCATCTCTCCCAACTCAGTGGTGATCGACAAAGACAAACCTGTTTTTCTAACAGTCAGTGAAATGCTGAAGATTTCAGTTGATCAAACCAAAGATTTTTTACGACAAGAGCTTGAGATAAGAAAAGAAGAACTGGAATTACAATGGCACTTTGCTAGTTTGGAAAAAATATTTATCGAGAAAAAGATCTATCGTGATATCGAGGAAGAAGAAACTTGGGAAGGTGTTATTAGTGCCATCGATAAGGGCTTAAAAAAATACATCAAGCACCTCAAGAGACCAGTCACCGAAGAAGATATCGTGAGGCTGACCGAAATAAAAATCAAGCGTATATCTAAGTTTGATAAGGAAAAGGCTGATAAAAACATTGAGCGTCTTGAGGACGAACTGGAAGAAGTTCAAGGTCACCTCGACACACTGACTGATTTTGCTATTGAGTATTTCAAAAATTTAAAAAAGAAATACGGCAAGGGAAAAGAAAGGAAAACTGAAATAAAATCTTTCGAGGATATTGTCAGGACCAAAGTTGTTGTTGCCAATAAAAAATTATACGTCAACCATAAGGAAGGTTTTATGGGATACAGCCTTCGTCATGATGAATACATCAGTGACTGCTCTGACATTGACGACATTATCATCTTCAGAAAAGATGGTGTTATGATGGTCACTAAAGTTGATGCTAAAAAATTCGTTGGTAAGGATATCATTCATGCCGCAGTTTGGAAAAAAGGCGACCGAAGAACGATATACAATGTGGTATATCAAGACGGTACTGGCGGAAACTCATACATCAAAAGGTTTGATGTTACTTCCATAACTCGTGACAAAGAGTACAATCTGACAAGAGGCACCAAGGGATCTCGTATCACATACTTCACTGAAAACCCCAATGGTCAAGCGGAAGTTATTAGTGTTAAATTGAGACCCAGACCGAAATTGAAAAAGCTGAAATTTGATTTTGACTTTAGTGATCTCGGCATCAAAGGTCGACAAGCTAAAGGAAATACGCTTACGAAAAACCTCATTAGTAAAATTGAACTTAAAGAGGCTGGTAAGTCTACGCTGTCCGCACGAAAGATTTGGTTTGATGAAGTCGTCAGAAGACTTAACGTTGATGGAAGAGGAAAGTATTTAGGGGCGTTTAAAGCGAGTGATCGTTTATTATTGCTTTCGAAAAACGGATTTTATCGATTAGTGGAACCTAAGTTATCTCTCAGATTTACGGATGATTTAACTACCGTTGAAAAATGGAAACAGAAAATCCCGATATCAATTATCTATTGGGATGGCGAAAGAAAAAGAGTGACCGCAAAAAGATTTATTCCGGAATTGTCAAACTCGGAGGTTCGTTTTGTTAATGAAAATGAGAATACAACTATTGAAGTAATTGCATCGCATGACCTGCCAATAATAAAATTGGAGTTTGATAAACGAAGCAACGATAGACCCGATGAAGAGATCAACCTATCAAAATTCATCGAGCCTAAAGGCATCAGTTCTGTTGGCAATAGATTGACGGCTTACAAGGTGAAATCCTACACCCTACTTCCTTTCGAAGAGATCATTGAAGAAGATGAACCTGTAAAAGAAGAAATAGCGGATGAGATCCTTGATACTGACACCGAGCAAGAGGAAGTTGAGAAAGAAGTGACTAAAAAGCCTAAAGCTTTTTCTGAAAAAGGCAAGAAATGGAAAAAGGATGACATCACTTTAGATCTTGACTCCGAGGAGTCAGCGACTCTTGACATGAGTGTTAAACCTTCAAAGAAGAGTTCGTCAGGAGAAGAAAAACCAAAGCCTAAGAAAAAGTTTAAGAGAAAAAATACTGGTAAAAAGGACGATGAAGATCAGATAGGTCTGTTCTAATTTATTCGAGATCCCGAATCACAATTGCTTGTAACTGCTTCTTTAATTTCTTCTTTAATTTCTTTGAAGCTTCTATCATTGTACAGTTGTACTCTATCCATTGCTCTATTAAAACACTTGCAAGCCTTAGGTACATTTTCACCATCTAAAGCTAGCAAACCTTTAACAAAATGACCATAGGCATTAGACGGATCATTCTTGATAGATTTGTCAACAGCCTTTTTTGCCACTTCCAATCTTCTTGTCATAAATAAAGTATATCCAAAATTCGCCAAAACATATGGGTTGTCAGGTTCGTAAAAAATTGCACGTTCCAGGACTTTCATTGCATCATCATATCTTTCAACATTGTTATACAAATAACCAAGGTTGATCAAAAAACCGATCTCCCTGTCATTACTTTCAACGATCCCTTCAAGGATTTCTATTGCTTTTTCCTTTTCATTCAACTCGAATGCTACCCTCGCATATACACCCGAAGTGTACACATTACTAGGATCCAATTTGTGCGCGGTTACCACATAATTCTTAGCCAATTTATAATCCCCTTCTGCCATTTTCAATTCGGCAAGGGTCGTTATTGTAAGCGCCTGATCTTCGTTCACAATACAAAAATGGAGTGCTTGGTTTAAATACCAATTTAAAGAATCATTATTAATATCCTCCCGTATCAAACATTTGGCAAGTCCCAAATAAGCAAGTCCCATTGTAGAATCCGTTGCTATGGCTTTTTTGAAATCCGATCGTGCCTTATCTAATTTCTGAATTTCCATAAAAGCATTCGCTCGATTGATTGAATATTCCGGTCGATGGTCAAGATCAATGGCTTCAGTAAATTTTGAAATCGCTTTCGTGTATTTAAATTCTTTTGCAAATCGCTTTCCCTGCGTGTCCTTCATTTTTGCTTGTGAAATAGAAAATGATGAATTCTCCTGGCCGAGACAGGTGAAACCAACAAAAACAGAAATAGCAATAAGTGCTATATATTTAGTTGAATTCATGATTAGGTTATTTTTTGGTTCCACTAAATTAATCCGAAATAGTAGTATGTCGCAATCAAAAAGCAAAACTTACTAATCAATATTACTAAACACAACACACTCAACACCAGCGATTAATAGTTTTTCCTTATACCCTTTTCATTACTAACTCCGCAGCCTCAACGATATCTTTCGACTCAAGATTGTACTTTTCCAAAAGTTGTTCTGGTGTTCCACTTTCTCCAAACTGATCATTTACAGCGACCATTTCTATCGGTGTTGGAAGATTTTCTGCAAGCACCTGTGCTATGGATGAACCAAGGCCACCATTCTTTTGATGTTCTTCTGCAGTAACCACACATTTAGTTTTTCCCACTGACTCAAGAATTGCATCAACATCCAAAGGTTTGATGGTATGCATATTAATGACTTCTGCATCTATGCCCTTTTCTGCCAATTTTTCAGCCGCTTCTATGGCCTTCCAAACAAGATGTCCATTTGCAATTATTGTAACGTCCTTTCCTTGATTTAATATCTGTGCTTTTCCTATTTCAAACTTTTCATCCGGATCAGTAAATACTGGAACCTTCGGTCTGCCAAAACGTAAATAAACAGGCCCGATGTGTTTTGCGATAGCCATTGTTGCTGCTTTCGTTTGATTAAAATCACACGGTACAACTACGGTCATATTGGGCAACATTTTCATCATTCCAACATCTTCCAATATCTGGTGTGTTGCACCATCTTCACCCAATGTTAAACCGGCATGCGAAGCACAAATTTTTACGTTCTTATGTGAGTATGCTATCGACTGTCTAATCTGATCGTACACCCTACCTGTGGAGAAATTTGCAAAAGTACCTGTGAATGGAATTTTTCCGCCAAGAGTCATTCCTGCCGCCATACCCATCATATTGGCTTCTGAGATTCCCGCTTGGACGAATCTATTTGGGAACTCTTCTTTGAATGCATCCATCTTCAATGAACCAGTTAAATCTGCGCACATTGCAACAACATTATTATTTTCTCTTCCCAAGGCCAATAAACCTTCTCCGAAACCTGATCTTGTATCTTTCTTTTCTGTGTATGTGTATTTTTTCATAATGTTGTTCTGTGCTTATTATTAAAATTCTAGGCTATATGATTGTCCTGAGACTATTTCAAATTCTTTTTTTTCCGTATAAATTGCTTCGCGTGCATTCTTTGATCTGAAAACCAATTTATAAATTCCCGGTTGTAATATTACTCTCTCGTTTTGCGTGCGATCATTCACCCTTGTTACCAACTCATATTGATCACCAGACTTGCTGAAAATACTTGCATAACCAGGAGATTGTAATCTCAAAGATAATGCGCCCGGCTGGGGAATGACAATTTCGTTTACCTCCGATTGATTGATCGTAACATCTTCAATTATTATTCTCGGTAGGGTTAAAATCTCAATATCATAATTACCGGTTAGATAATCTTCCGAAGTATTGAAATCTTGGACGTGAAGGATTTCATGATTATTTCTTCGCTTGACCAAGCACTTTAAATCATCGTAGGCGCTGTTCTTATCTATTTGTAATTTCAATGTTCCTTGCCCACAGTCCACCTCAATAGTATTATGTCTCCCAGCAACTATATGAACTGATTTTTTAGCCACTGACGGAATGGAATGCACATACAAATCATAAGTGAAAATCGGATCTATTGGCAAGGTGTCAGGGTATCCACCACGGTTTAAAGTATGAATGAAATCATACTTCAGTTCTCCCGAATTTTGATCATAGAAACTTATTGGAATATTCGTTTCTGTTGGACTGTCATTATCATCCATTAGGTTAACCTGCACTGTAGTATTGTTAATGGCTTGATGAATGACAACATCTAAGATGGTTTTAAAAGACTCTTTATTGCTAACATCAAAAAAATTACCAATGCACTCCAAGTCAAATTTTATTTCTTTCTCAATGCCTATACCAATGATAAATGGTTTCAGCGTTATGTTTTTTTCTTGCAGCGCTCGAGACACAGCACAAGGATCTTCATCACAAGCCTCTACCCCATCGGTAATTAGAATAATAACATTGTTACAATCAGTTTCATCTCCAAAATCACCAGCTGACTTTTCCAAAGAACGCGCAATAGGTGTCGTGCCTCTTGGCGTAATTCCCAATAAGGCATCCTTTATCTCTCTGTGTCGATACTTACCAAAAGGGACTACCAATTCAGTATCATCACAATCTTGATTACCGGTACTTATTGTTGTTTGATGTCCATAGACGCGCAATGCCAATTCAAGATCATCAATACCTCGGAGTTTCTCAATGGACTCATTGAGTAATTTTACAGCAAGCTTTATTTTTGGACTGTTATGCCATTGTCCATTCATGCTATTGGAAGCATCGAAGACAAATAAGATTCTTGTTTTTTCCTGCGCATAAAAACTTAGCGACAGGAAGGAAAATAAAAAAATAAAGAAAACAGAAAATAAATTACTTTTCATAATCCAATAGATAAAGGATGATTCTAGTAATCACCCATAGTCTCCTCTAATTGCGATAAAGCGTTGGTCAATTGATCATCGTTTGGTGCAACACCATGCCATTTGTGTGTCCCCATCATGAAGTCAACACCATAACCCATTTCAGTTCGCATGAGAATCATTTGAGGCTTTCCAGCACCTAGGTGTCCTTTGACCTCCTCAATCTTTTCTATTAATTCGGCCATGTTGTTACCATCCACTGTATGTGTCTCCCAGCCAAATGCTTTCCATTTGCCTTCAAGGTCTCCTAAACTTAGCACTTGATCTACGTCTCCGTCAATCTGTCTACCATTGAGATCTACCAAGGCAATCACATTATCAATTTTATTATGGGCTGCAAACATTGCTGCTTCCCACACCTGACCTTCTTGAAGTTCACCATCACCCATCAAACAATAGACGGTATGATTATCTTCATTCATCTTCTTTGTCATTGCAGCGCCAAGAGATACAGATAATCCTTGACCCAATGAACCAGAAGCGATTCTTATACCCTCCAGTCCTTCTTCAGTTGCAGGATGACCTTGCAGTCTTGAATTAATTTTTCGGAATGTGGCCAACTCTGAAACTTCAAAGTAACCCGATCTTGCCAATACGCTATACCACATCGGAGAGATATGGCCGTTCGATAGGAAGAACATATCTTCATTAACACCATCCATCGTAAACGACTTGGAATGATGTTCCATTATTTTGAAGTATAAAGCGACTCCTAAATCTGCACATCCAAGTGATCCACCTGGATGACCAGATGAAACCGCATGCACCATTCTCAAGACATCTCTTCTGACTTGACTTGCAATTTTTTCGAGATTCTCAATGCTCGTTACTTCCTTGGTAATAAAGGCCTCTGTATTCATTTGATTGTTTCAATTAGACAATTCAAAATAAGCCAAAATAAAGGAGAATATTTGGTCTGTTGAAAAGTATTAATAAGTCCTCTTTCTGCCAAATTTATCCGTTCTCTCTGGCTTCTTGTAGTGCGATTTCAATTCTTCCACAATGTTATAAACAGCAGGACATACGGCAGTATTGATTAATGTTAAATTCAATAATTGGCTAAACTTCTTCCTATCCGTATGTGGGAATTCTCGACAAGCTTTCGGTCTGATATCATATATGCTGCACTCATTGTTGTCCAGTAAAAAAGAACATGGAACCGTTTGCAGCACATAATCATTGTCCTCATCTATTCTTAAATACTTGGATACAAAATCTCCAGGGCTCATTTTCAAGTGCTGTGAAATTCTATCGATATCTTTTTGGGTAAATAAGGGGCCCGTTGTTTTACAACAATTGGCACAGTTAAGGCAACTGATGTTTTCAAATTCTTTTTCATGCAACTCATAGGTTACATCGTCAAGATCTTTCGGTGGTTTTTTTTTTAGTCGCTCAAAGAATCTGTGATTCTCTTTCTTTTTCTTAGCTGCTTGATTTTCTAGATCATCAAGTATTTCATCCATATATAAAGGGGGAATCTAGTTCGAAGCGGTGAAAAGGCCTTTCAAGTTTTCAAAGGATAAATTTAGTTGCTTCAATCCTTCATTTCCAATAGCTCCATTATCTGATGCGCCATCCTTGATTCTCAATTCAGTTTGTGTTAGAATGGCATTATATTTCTGATAGAAATTATTATACATTTTCAACTTCTCAGAACCTTTCAATAGATATTCAACCTCTCGGTTTCTCTTCTCTTTCGTCATCGCTAGTTCAATTCTTTTACTGCTAATATCATCCAATGTTTGAGAATGGTTTCCTGAGTTACGGCTGTCGACCATTATTTGCGATAAGAATGCCATGTCTTGCACCATAGGCACCAACATAATCTTTAATGGATGATCTGCCAAGTATACTTCCTCAGTATCATATTTCATTTTATCGAGGGCCAAATCCAGCGTCCGGAGATCCAATTTGAGTCCATCCATAATTTCACTCACTTTACCAATCATCAGTTGGCCGTTGCCCTTTCCCTCATCCTGTAAATATCTTTGACTGTTCACATAATCAGCATATGCCTTTGTAAACATATTCAATTTCTTGATTTCCCTTTGACAGGATTTGACATCCGCCACAATGGATTGTTGCATCTCGTTCGAAGCGCCATAACTCGAATATAATCTCTCTAACTGCTCAATGTTTTCTTTATCCGCTCCGTAGTGATAAGCTACTGCACACTTATTGTTTGGTAAAGTTAGACCAGTCTCGTTTGATTTTACTTTTTCAAAATTATTCATCAAAGCCACTTCATATTTCTGCAATGCTCTCGCATAACTTTCCTGAAGTTCATCTGCCGCCTTTTGAAATTTCAATAAACCTTCTACATCTTTAAGACCTGACCCGTTTGTAATAAGACTATTCGCACTAAACGAAAAAAGTGATATGGAAAAAAATATTGAGAGAAAAAAATTAGAGATTTTAGCACTTTGTAAAAAAGCTAAAGGAGCATTAAATGCTTTAGGCATATTGTATAGTTGATGTTATACTACAATATTAACCTTATAAATAAAGTGCTCTAAGATTGTGGAATTATTTTTTAATGTAATTTTCAACAAAGAAAAACGAATCAACCTTTAACTCAGTTTACTCATCATGAAGCCAAGATTTTTTCTTTAATAAGTACTCCTCTGTCTCTTCATTATCTTCATCGGGAACGCAACAGTCAACAGGACAGACAGCAGCACATTGTGGCTCGTCATGAAAGCCCTTACATTCCGTACACTTATCGGTTACAATAAAGTAGAATTCTTCGGACTTGGGTTTGTTCCTAGCATCGGCATCAACGACAGCTCCATTCAACATGTTTACCATACCATTCAAGGATGTCTCATCCGCATAAGCCCAATCCTGGTCAGGCTCATATATTGCGTTATTGGGACATTCAGAAACACATGCATCGCAATTGATACATTCTTCAGTAATTTTTATTGCCATTGCTACAAAGTAATTAAAGTGCAAAAATAGTACATTTCTTCATACACCGCTTGATTTATTAGGATCAGAATATATTCTATTTACAAGCACTATTGTGTCAATATCTATCCCTCGATAGGATAATCCATTGGTCATTCACTTGAAAAGGCAGAAAATTGATGGTTTATGAACACAATTACTCGTAAATAGGTATCGCTGAGTTTAATGTTTTGTTGAATAGAGACAATACTGGCCTTCTCTTCTCCAGTGGATATGAGATGGTGAATCGATATAACGTTCCATTCAACTGCATTAGCGCCTGTCTATTCGTATCATTATCTCTGTATCGTGTTCTTTCCTTGGTCTTCCAATCTATGATGTAACCACTTGAAATCCTGAATAGTTGCGATGATTCTTCTACATCAATGTTATTGTCATCAGACATGATGTCATTAAAATCCATTTCTACTTGAAGAAGTATTTCTGTCTCAAAATCAGAAAACCCTAACTTCTCCATTGAAAGAATGGCCTTTGTTTTATTGTCTTGATAAATGGTTGACTTCTTGTCCTCAGAAATTTTCATAAACCTATTCGGGATAAGAAATTCCATGTTGATGGCCGAACTTTCAATTCTCTTCTGTGCGAATCCGCTCCCAATGATAGCAAAGCTCATTGCCAGTATTAGGATCCTCGTTTGTAATATTCTCTTCATGTCGTAGCTTAATATATATTTATACGGGCTAAAACAGAAGATGTTACGCTATTCCTAATTAAGATTGTAGTTGATGTTTTTATTGGATTTCCTGAAACCTAAATAGCACTAACCGACATACTACGCTATCACCTGGAATGCTAACTTGTTAGATTATTTTCCGTTTGATATGAGCGTAACACAATGATTTATAGGATAGTACCTCTAGTGCTTATATGCCTGAAAATATGTGATTTAGAAACTTTCACCTCCTTGTTGGGTGTCTATAATTTTTCAGATATTTTGAATGCCTTTTTGCCATAATCACCCCCTCTTTCGCATGAAATAAATGGCGTACTCCAATCGAACTATTTTTTCTGTCCTTGATTGATTTGTTAGAACAGCACTAAAGGTTAAATCTCCTCCTAAATGCACCGTTTTCGTCTGCACCATAAGATCCTTTAAATCTACATCTTTCGGATTATAACCAAATATTTCAAGAATCTCCTTATTCCCTGCTTTTAGCGGGGTTCTAGCCCCATACTTGATCAGAGCAACCGTTTCTTTTGAAGTGTCTTTCCTTTGCTGGAAAATATCAATTACTATGTGAGGATTGTCCTTGGCGATATCGTTCAAGTTGTTGGCCACACTAAGTCTTACGTACTCCGCTGGATCGCTCTTGAGATTCCATAAAATTGGCATTATTGAACTCGGATTCTTTTTAAACTCAGGCAATGCGATGGACCACGGCAACCTAGGTCGACAACCTCTGTAGCCAATCTTCTGACATGTTCAGTATCATGCTTCGACCAATCGAGCATCGCAGCAATTGACTACGCTAGTTATTTTATAATAAAGGGTCTTACAGCAAATTCGAAGCTTGTAAGTGGAGTGATTTTATCGAATGCGTCAAAGGAAATTTCAAATGCATCGATTCCATACTTCTCATAGTAATGCGGAATGAACATTAATTCCAAGCCCAGACTATGCAATTTTCGTTCTTTTAATACTTCAACTATTTTCAACATAGTCGAAATAGCAAATTTGAAATTCTTGGGAAGTACTTTATGCAAACACTCGGCTGTATGCCACATTCTTTGCTTTAACTCCATCTCGATCCAAACGGATGTGAAAATATTTTTTTAAAAACTTCTCTGTTTTAAATGAGTCAATTACCTTCGAGACTACTGATGTGAACGTATTGCAGAAGTCCTTGTTATATCTGTCCTTTAATAACTCTGCCATGCTTCTTCATAATATGATTTACGAAGATAAAAATCAAGGTGATAGCTCATCCAATAAATTAGAGAATTGTTGAGTTTTGCTAGCTTTTGAAAAAAGATTCCATGAACAAAGGAGTTGAACTATTGATAATTTTGTTTAGCATGAAATTAGATGGTTTTCTGTTTCATACATCATAGCAAATCTATAAATCGTACCGTTAATATCAATTAGAATTAATCGTTGACTTTTACCTGATAATTGTCCATCATCATCCATTTTCTCTAAGTCAATAACGTGTCCTTTTCCTAACGAGCTATTAATTTTTGATTCTATAATATTAGTATAATTAGGGTTACTTAGATATTTCTCCATGTCCAAATTTATTCGATCTCCCAATAAATTTTCAATGTCATAAGTGTCAATTTTCTCAAAGAAAAATACAGCATTGATCTTTGGATCTTTGTAAATATGCCCCATTCCTTCTTGCCCTATCTTCTGAAATCTGTCCGGAATTTTAACGGAAATGTTATTTCTATCAGCTGCATTATGAACTTGTGCCATAACTTGACTTGTGCATACGATGATAACTATCCCTAAGATCAATAAAATATTCAATTTCTTCATAATTATCATAGTATGGTATTTACATACAACTTTACTGTACGGCTAATCCGCAAAAATGTTACCTGCACGAAATTCGCAACTAGCTGTACATGTGCATGTTACTTAATTTATTTGTCTAAAAAAATCTACACCTACACGCCCGTGTTAAGAAAATAAATCGTGTATCTTTGCAATCCAAATTTTGGCCTCGTAGCATAACTGGATACTGCACCTCGTTACGGCCGAGGAGAATTGGGGTTCGAATCCCTACGAGGTCACAATTCTAAGCCAATCCACATCGGATTGGCTTTTTTTATGGGAAAATTGAGCTCTCTCCTGTTTCGACAGCCATAAATTATTCAGATTACGTCTAGAGGGCTTTTTATCCGTAGAAGAGAATCTTGTGCAATTTGGGTGTAAATTAATGTTGTTTTAATATTACTGTGGCCCAATAATTTCTGAATATGTCCTACACCAACACCATCCTCTAATAAGTGCGTGGCAAAACTATGTCTAAGGGTGTGAAGCGTTGCATGCTTCCCGATTTTTGCCTTTGCCAATGAGCGCTTAAATAATTGTGCCGCACTTGCTGACGAATATTTGCCACCTTTGTGACCTTCAAACAAGAACTCTTTGGGTCTAAACTTTAAGTAATATTCCCTTAGTATTTCAAGAGCAGCATTAGAGAGTATTGTATATCTGTCTTTTTTTCCTTTTCCTGCTTTAACATGTACCGCCATTCTATCAGAATCAATATCCGATTTCTTCAATTCTAGTAGTTCCCCAATTCTTAACCCCGATCCATATAACAATGCTATTAATGCCTTATGTTTCAAATTATCGAGCACATTAATAATTCGTAATACCTCATCTTTACCAATAACAACAGGTAGTTTTTGTTCGTGTCTTTGAATTTTTAAATATTCAAACGGAATCGATCTAGCATACATTTCCTTATAAAACAATTTGAAAGCCCCAACAATTTGCCTTTGATATGAAGAAGAGATTTTTTTAATACTAACCATGTGATAAATAAATGCAAACAATTCTTTATCCTTAATTTGTTTAAAATCACGATGATTAAAATAACCGTGGGCCAACCTTAAATGACTTTGATAACTATTAATAGTATTTCTACTATAACGTTTTAACTCCAGTATACGGACAAAATCCTCTATTGATCTCATATGGCTAATTTACAATAAATTGACAGAATTATTCAATTAACAGATACTATAGGGAGTTAAAACATGTATAATGTTTATATTTGGTTTAACAACAAGTTGGCAAACATAAAAAAAGACAAAATGAGAAAACTATTTTTAATATTAATTACAGCATTTTTCACACTATCTAGTTATTCGCAATCATTTCCTGAAAAGGAACTGCTAAAAAAACTAAAAGCAGATAATATAGAAATGGATAAAGAAAATGAAGATGGAGTTTTTAAAGCAAGAAATAAAAAAACCAAAAAGTGGGGAATGTATCAATGGATGTATGAAGGAACTCAAACTAAAGAATTAATCCCTATGCAATATGATAGCTTAAGAAATATACCTTTTAATGGTAATTTTTCGGCCGTGTATAATAATGGAAAAGTCGGATTCTATCTTACGGAATGGTCTTATGGAAAAAAAGCAAAACAAACAGTTTTATGTATTTATACAGACTATCAACGATACAACAATAACGGCTCAACTTATTTAGCTGTAAGCAAAGATGGGAAATGGGGTTGGGTAGATTGGTTGACAGGTCAAGTAAAATCAGATTTTACTGCTACTACAAAAGAGCAACTACCAAATATTAATTACGAACAAAAATATTGGATAGATGAATAAGCCAAGTAAAAGGTTATATCTGATTTCTAAAAGAAGATACGATTTTCAAACAACGGCTAAACTGCATTAAAACGCTGCTTAGCCAAACGTTGTGTTTAATTAAAAAGAAGCTATTACTAATCGTGAAGTGTTGTATAATTCGGACACTTTACTTTAAAACAAGGATTTATGTTTGGACTATTTAAAAAGAAATCAAAGCTCGACAAGCTTCAAGATAAATACCAAGAGTTATTAAAAGAAGCTTATAATTTGTCAACCTCTAACAGAAAGTTAAGTGATGGTAAAACGGCAGAAGCACATGAAATTCTTAAGCAAATTGAGAACTTACAAAAAACTGATTAAATATGGGTTTCTATCAAAAAAAGCACAGTCAACATTTTAATAGTTCCATTGATGAATTGTGGGATTTTATATCAAGTCCAACAAATTTGAAACTCATTACACCAGATTATATGGGCTTTGACATTGTTTCCAAAGACCTTCCCGATAAAATGTACGAAGGCATGATTATAAGCTATAAAGTATCCCCGTTGTTGGGAATAAAAACAACTTGGGTTACAGAAATTACACATATTAACGACAAACATTATTTTGTGGATGAACAAAGAGTTGGGCCCTATAAAATCTGGCATCATCAACATTTTTTGGAATCAACTTCTAAAGGGACGTTGATGACGGACATTGTGAGTTACAAACCTCCATTCGGAATCTTGGGAAAGATCGCAAACCAACTTATTATAAAGAATAAATTGGACGAAATATTCAGCTATAGAGCAACGGTGTTAAAAGAGTTGTTTGAAGAATCAGGTAATTAATTTGAACATACATGATCCAATAATTAAAATGAAGACATCACTAACGTTACAAACGCCTATATTAGGTAAAAGGAACCTTTCTGTTTTGTTAGAATAAGATACGAAAAACTAAACACAACAAGACCTAAACTGCATTAAAACGCAGTTTAGCCGAACCGTCAGACTGTCTAAAAACTATGAAATTTGAATTTCATTCCTGTCCTCCTATCTTTGAAAAAAATCGTACAGGCGAATCTCAGCGACTACATTTAGGTTTTTAGACAAACTGCCGTTATGGGCAATTAAAATAACATGACGGTCAAAAACAGGCTGACCATCTAACAGAATAAGAATGACTAACAAAATAATCAGAGACCAGAAACTGATCTAAAAACGGGGTGAAACCGAAAAACCTTACGAGTAGGAAGAATTAAAAGAAAATTAAAATGAAAATTATTAAACAATTAATCGGACTACTTATAATAGCTATACTATTTGCATCTTGTTCAACATCAGATAAGGTTGTTACAGGGAATTTTATTCAAAAAAGAAAATACAACCAAGGTTTTCATGTAAGTGTAAAAGGGAAAAAAGAGAAAGAACAGAAATTTAAAAATACTGAAATAGCAGCAGCCAAGGAAGTTCCCAAGAATATATCTATCTCTAATTTTTCGTATAAATCAAAAGAAGAAGTTATAAATTATAATACGTTTGACAATACACTGATTACTTCAACAGTTGAAAGTTTTGTTCCCATCGCAAATAATAAAATATCGGAGTTAGGAAAAACGGTTACCCAAAATAATGAAAAATCCCAAGTACTGTTAAATACTAAACTTGAAAAAAGAGTGAATAAAATATTAAAAAGAATAGATAAAAAACAAAAAAAGCTAGAAAAAAATAATATTTCAGGCGCACCAACACCTTCTAGTGGTGGGAAAAGTCAATTAGTTGCTTTGTTATTAGTCATTCTTATTGGGGGTTTAGGAATACATAGATTTTATTTGGGCTATATAGGTATTGGAATAATTCAATTATTAACTCTTGGCGGTTGTGGTATATGGGCGCTGATAGACTTGATAATGATTATTACAGGAGACCTAAAACCTAATGGAGGGGAATATACAGATACACTTTAAATGAAAGATTTAGTCATAAACACTTGGAAATATCTAAAAATAATAACACTTGCAGCAATTCCGATTTCTTTATGGATGATGCCAGTAAATTTTTTTGATAAAGGAAGAAGTATAAGTGTTTTTGCATTTTTTGGAGTTGAAGATTATGTTTATTCAACAGGTATGACAAGAAGTATTATGCATCTAATGCACTTTGATTTTAATGGTGCATTAGAGTATAATATTTTAAGTTTTTTTGTTCTTCCTTTGCTTTTTGTTTTGTGGTCAAAATTACTATTAAGGGAATTTGGAATTCGAATATTAAAGTGGTTTTAGAAGATAAAAGCCCATAACATGGGCTAAGAAAACATAGGTGTTTCGGTGGTAAATTGAAAGTTCAGAGCTTCGATTGAAAACCGCCAAACCAAAATTTTGATAACGAAAAAAGAAAAATAATTACAAAAACATTTGGCTTGGCTAAGTACTAAACTGAAAAGGCAGGGGTTCAAACTCCCCTACGTTTCTTAGCCGGGTCGTTAACCAACATTAGGGTATGGTAAAGGGACATAGTTTACATTAGAACAAAAACCAATGATAAAATTCTTTCGAAAAATTAGGCAACGATTACGGACCGAAAACAAGTATAGCAAGTATCTTCTATAAGCTATTGGCGAATCTAACGTTTTGATTATCGGAATTTTAATTGGTTAATGAATGGAACAAGGAACGTAACAGAAGAATAGCGCAACAGACAATTTTCAACCCAACTTCAAGCTGATTTAAAACCTAAGTAATTTATATCCCAGTTATTTTTAGCCAATAAAAAACAACGGTATAAGAGAGGGGGCATTATTGTAAAAGAGGATTGCATTATTAGGTGTATTGCATATTCTCTATTTCTATAAAGCGTTGCTCCCGATAATTATCAGGATTTAATTCAATTTTTTATTGAGTTAAGAAAGTATTTGAAGATTTTGCATTGTAGACCATCGCATCAAGTTTCATTTGCTTTATCATGCTATCCAATCCTCCGGCACGTTTCATCGAAAGCATACTTTTAAATCCTATCCTTTCAATAAAATTAAGTGGTGCATTAATAATTTCAACAGGTGTATGTCCTGAAAGTACATGAATCATCATAGCAACAAGTCCTTTCGCATAATCTGCATTCGCATCTGCCTGAAAAATTATTTTCCCGTCTTTTAATTCACTATGCAGCCACACATGTGCCTGGCATCCTTTTATCATACAGTTATCGGTTTTCAGTACTTCATCCAATGTTTTTAAATTTTTCCCTAAATCAATTAGGTACCCAAATTTGTCAAATATATCCTCAAACTCTGCAAAATCCTCAACGAGTTCCTTCTCTATATTTTCTATTGTTTTTATCTCTATCATTTTTGATTTATCCGTTTAATTGATTTAACAATCGCATTAGCCAAAACATCTATTTCTTCCTTTGTATTATAAAATGAAAAACTTGCACGCACAGTCCCTGGAATTTGATAATGTGCCATTATTGGTTGTGTGCAGTGGTGTCCTGTTCGAACTGCTATTCCCTGTGCATCAAGTAGTATTCCTATGTCGAGCGGATGGATGCCTTCCACCACAAAAGAAATTACACTTGCTTTTTCTTTTGCCGTTCCGATAATCTGTAAATTGTGAATTGCAGAAAGTTTTTCTGTAGCATACTCCAGTAGTTCCTGTTCATAAACTGCAATGTTTTCAATACCAAGTATGTTGATATAATCAAGTGCCGCTGCCAGACCAATGCACCCCTCAATATTTGGAGTACCTGCCTCAAATCGGAGAGGAGATTCTGCGTATTCTGATGTATTGAATGAAACCGTTTTAATGGTTCCACCTCCCACTTGATAGTTAGGAAGTTTTTTAAGCCATTGTTCTTTTCCGTAAAGAATACCTACTCCTGCTGGAGCATACACTTTGTGTCCACTAAAGCAATAAAAATCTGCATCTAAATCTTGAACATCCACTTTTACATGAGGGATTGATTGGGCACCATCTACAAGCACCGGAATGTTTTTTGAGCGAGCGATAGCAATCATTTCTTTTACGGGATTTACCGTGCCAAGTGTATTTGATACGTGAGCAATTGCAATCAATTTTGTTTTTGTTGAAAGTGATTTTTTGTATTTATCTATCCTCAATTCTCCACTGTCGGTCATTGGAATAACTTTCAGTACGGCATTTTTTTCTTCGCATAACTGCTGCCATGGGAGAATATTACTGTGATGCTCCATCTCACTCACGATAATCTCATCTCCAGCATTCACATACTTTTTACCAAACGCAGTAGCTATAAAGTTGATACTTTCGGTAGTTCCTTTAGTAAAAATAATTTCGTTTTCATGTTTAGCACCTATATGTTTTTGAACCGTAATACGAGCATTTTCGTATTCATTGGTTACATCCTGACTCATGCGGTGAACTCCTCTGTGAATGTTGGCGTTCTGAGTGGTGTAGCATTCTACAATGGCATCAATCACATGTTTCGGCTTCTGGGTAGTAGCACCGTTATCGAAATAAATCAATGGCTTATCATTTACCCTCCGTGAAAGGATGGGGAAGTCTTTTCGAATTTCATGAACATCAAAAAAGATTGCTTTTCCTGTATTTTTTGTCAATATCATTTCCGCCATTTATGGTATTTGTTTTTTACTTTTTTATCGAATCTTATTAGACTATCTTGCCACACAACATTTACAAATCCAAAGACGTTATCAATGAATGTTTCCTCAATTATGGCATCTAACTCTTCATTTAAATCTTTCAGAAACATGCCTTCTTTAATTATGGTCATTGTCATCGTTCTTTTATTAATGTTGCAGTTTAATAGATTCGGGTTCAACAATTACATATGTATCATTATTTTCTAAATAACTGATCGGAGAATTCCCAAGCGTTATAATTTCATCTTTTGTTATACCCCATGGCTTCCAATAAAGTGATAGCACTTGTGCGAACATATCATTGTCCCATCGATCAAACAAAGGTTTATTATTAGTTCCACTCAAAGGAGCAGATTCTACAATTACTTTATCTTCTGTTGACTTTATCGTGTATTCCGCATAAATATTTAATAAGTAATTGGTATAAATGAATCTTGCACAAATTTCCTCAAACTGAACGGGATGTAAAGTTTTATTTGAAAATTTTTCTAATATTCCCTGCTCATGAATAGCAACAGCACCGTTATCTTGCAAGCAAGCAACGATTCCAAAATCATGCATTCCTAAAGAGAAGTTTAGATTGGTGGAATCATCTTTATAGTTGAAAATATCTTTAGAAATATTGATTTTAAATACCTTAATGCTCCATAATTTGGTCCCTTTAAATTCCATTGGAAAAACCAAAGACTGTAATATTAAATGAAGCTTTTGGAATCTTTTTTTCAAGAATGCAGGCAAAGCAAATTTTTTTCCCTCCAAATCGAATTTTCTTTTTTCAATACCAATATCGTTGTATAAAACACCTAACATTATTTTAGCCATCCATTGAAATAGTCGCTCTTCAGGAACTTTAACTACTGCATTATATCCTTTTGTAAAAGCTTTTTCAATTTCTCTTTCCAAAGGGTCTATAGCGTCTTTAATAAAGCTACTATGACAAGGTGTTTTCATATCCTTATACTTAAGGATACTTCCCTCTAACATTTTTAAAGTTTTGTCACGTATTGAATAACGATCCATAATCCACTCTGGAAAAACAAAGATGTGTTCTTCTTCAGAATCTATATTTTGACCAGTTAAGAAACATTTCTGTTGACTGAAATCCATTTTTTGGAAAGGGTAATAAAGCCCATAATGCTTAGTGTTTTCTGCTGTTTTCATCTCTATAATTTTCCCTTTTTTTGTTTATTTTTTCGTTCTTTATCGAATCTTGCTATTATATATTAACCCTTTTCGGAAAGTATTAAATCCTAACTTTTTTGTCCAAAACAGCATAGAGACTTTCTCTATTACTTCAATAAACCGGTTCAACAATTATCTCTGTTAAAACCGAATTGGCAATAAAACATTCTTGATGGGCACGGTGGTGCATTTCATCTATTGTTGTATTATCCGGTATGTTATCTCCTTCAAAGGTGATATTCGGTCTTAGATACAATGTCTTTACTGCCATTTTTCGTTTTTCGTTTTTTCCCAATATGGCTACTACATTATCCTCATAAGTTGATACTATATATTTTTTCAAGGAAGCAATAGCCAAAAATGTGAGCATGTGGCAGCTTGACAGTGATGCCGCAAAAGCTTCTTCTGGGTTTACTAACTCTGCTTTACCCAGATAATCCGCAGCCGCAGAAGCTTTGATTAAAGTTCCACCTTCAAATTCCCACAAATGACTGCGATCATAAGTTTTGTACAAGAAATCTTCGCCCTTATTATTCCATCTTAAATAAACTTTATGTTCTGACATGTTTTTAAATATTTTACGTTTTACTAAAATAAATGTCTCTCCGCATGATAAGAGGACCTTACTAGCGGTCCGCTTTCAACAAAGCGAAAGCCCTTATTCAAGCCTATTTCTTTATATTTGGCAAAGATTTCAGGTTTAATAAATTCGATAACCACCAAATGTTTTATGCTGGGTTGCAGATACTGACCTAAAGTTAATATATCAACACCAACGCTTCGCAAGTCATCCATGGTTTCGCATACTTCTTCTTCTGTTTCACCTAAACCCAACATAATACCCGATTTTGTTTTCATCCCACCTTCCTTTAATCTTTTGAGAACCTCAAGGCTTCTGTCGTATTTTGCTTGTACTCTAACTTCTTTCGTTAACCTACGAACAGTTTCAAGATTATGTGACACTATTTCGGGATTCACATCAATAATACGTTGTAGGTTTTCCCATTTGCCCTGAAAATCTGGCACAAGTGTCTCCATAGTAATTCCTGGGCATGCTTTTCTCACTTCGTTTACGGTTTCTGTCCATATCATAGAACCTCCATCTTTCAAATCATCTCTATCAACCGAAGTGATTACAGCGTGTTTCAATTTCATCAAACGAATAGATTCGGCAACCATTTTAGGTTCTTCTATTTCAACGGGTAAAGGTCTACCCGTATGCACATTACAAAATCCGCATGATCTTGTACAGGTGTTCCCTAAGATCATAAAGGTAGCTGTTCCGTTTCCCCAACATTCACCCATATTAGGACAACTACCGCTCTCACAAATGGTATGTAATTTATGTTCAGATACGATTTGTCTTACTTCCACATATTCTTTTCCTATCGGCAGTTTTACTCGCAGCCAATCGGGTTTTTTAGTATATTTTCTTTCTACTTCAATTATTTCTGACATACTATTAATTTTAATCAGTTCTCGTAATTACCTTTGCATTATGGGAGTGCTATTATAATTTGCCATACCATTATCGCTCTATCATCACCAGTTGAAACGAGATAATTATTAAAATCACTCCAAAAAAGTTTATTTACCGAATGGCTATGTCCTTCATGTTGTGTTTTATCAATACGTAACAGCATCTCAAAATTTTCAGCATCCCATATTTTAATGGTTTTATCTCTGCTTCCAGTGGCAAAAAGTTTCATGTCAGGACTGAAAACGATGCTGTAAATAGCGTAATTATGTGCAGGGATATGATTTATTAAAGCGTAATCGTTTTTAATGTCCCATACATTTAAATAAGCATCTCTTGAACCAGATAAAAGGTGTTTTCCGTTTGGATGGTAGTAGACTGAATTTACCGAAAAGTCATCAAGATGTCCTTTAATAATTTTCTTTTCTTCGTAGGTGTCAAAGTCATAAATCCGAATAGATCCATCACCGCATCCAATGGCAGCTTCTTTCAAAACACTGTTGAAACCTATACTTCGTATTTTTTTATCGCAAAGTTTTAATGCGGTAATAAATGAGAAATCGTTTATTGACCAAACTGAAACTGTACCATCACCAGCAGCTACCCAAAAGCATTCTTTTTCCGGAAGATATTGGATATCATAAATGGATTGCCGATGAAGCTGTAACAGCTTCACTTCTTCATTTTTGTTTAGGTCGATTACATGAACGCCTCCTAAGGACTGTCCAACAAGTAATACGTTTCTTTCCGGAACATATTTCAATGCCAGGGCTTTGGCAGGTAACTTAGCAACAACTTTGTTTTGCCGTTGATCTTTCATATTCCATACTACCACTAGGTAATCGCTGCTACCGGAAAAGAACAAGTGCTTTTCATTTGCCTGTTCAAGCGTGTAGATGGCTCCGTTATGCCCCTCGAATTGCTTTGACTTCTCTACTTCTATTTTTGCTATCATTGTCATTACAGGTGCATTTGTTCTTTTTTCGCTAGTAACTCTTCTTCCGTTTCACGCCAATCGGGATCGTCTACACAACAATCTACAGGGCATACCGCAGCACATTGTGGCTCATCATGAAAGCCCACACATTCGGTACACTTGTCGGTTACGATATAGTAGTACTCATCTGAAAGGGATTCCTGTGCTTCATCTGCGACAGTTTCAAGTCCGCCATTTTTTCCTTTGACTAAGCCGGTCATAGAGGTTCCGTCAGAGAAACGCCATGAATCAGCACCTTCATATATGGCATTATTGGGGCATTCCGGCTCACAAGCTCCACAATTGATACACTCGTCTGTGATTATTATCGCCATAACAACGTTTTTTTTAATGCCTATTTAATTCAATAATTCCTTCATATTTTCCTCCACAATTTTTTGGAGGGTAAGGGCAGTATCTTCTTCTGAACCTATGAGTTCATGTAATGTAACTTTATCCAATAGTCCATCGATCATTTGCTGCACCATTGTCCAAAGGGAACGGATGGAGCAATCCACCGAGTTAGTGCATATTTGGAATTGCCCTGAGTGCTTGCCACAAAAATTATCATCGTATAGCTGTCCCCCCAGTGCTTTGATTGCATCGTTCACTGTAATCTCTATGGCAGGTTTGCTTAACAGGTAGCCTCCTTTATGTCCTCTGGTACTTGTTATCAATCCCGACATACGCATGGATCTGGTAATTTTAGCCACATACGGATGGGACAAACCCTCCGCTTTACTCAATTGAGGAATGCTCATTCCATCCTTGTCCTGACATTTACCAATTCGAAGGAGTATCCTTAGCCCATATTCGTCTTCTGAAGTGATTTTCATAATTGAAAGTTTTAATTAATCTATTCCCTAAACTTAGGTAAATTTGAGCTACACCCATATTTACCTTGAGTTATTCTTTCAAATTCCTCTATAGAAACCGATGGACCTTTTCGACTGCATAGTCGTTCAAATGCCTCGACTAGGATGGAAGCAATTTGCTCTGCCGAATTACCTTCAATATCAGAACGATGCAGCACGGTAATTGGTTCTCCGTTCTTAAACAGTCCAATGCTTGGAGATGAGGGCATATGATTCGCCATGTACTTCTGCCTGTATTGGTCAACAGCATCTTTTTCCATACCAGCAAATACCGTATATAACTCATCCGGTATAATTTTGCTTTGCAAGGCTAACATAACTCCAGGCCTTGCAGTTCCTGCCGAGCATCCGCATACAGAGTTCAGCACTACTAACTGTGTTGCATTATCTCTCCTGTCGAGTGCTTGATCCACATCATCAGGTACCAAAAACTCCTCACAGCCTGTAGCTATTAATTCTTCTCTCATTGATTTTACCGCCACCGGGTCATAGGTGGGCGGTTGTGTTGGTACAAAAGCCATATTTCAAATTTTAAAGGTTTGTAATTAATTTAACTAGTAATAATTTTTGCATCTGGAAAACGTTCTTTCCACTTTTCCAATTGCTGCGTATCTTTAACAGTTATCACTGTTTTATAGTCAAGCCTGATTTTTATCGCATGAACCTTTTCAATGTCATGCAAAGTCAGTTTTTTCTTTTTTCTATTGTTTAGTGATTTTGCCATACTATTGCTTTTTAAAACATATCCAATTCAAGCCTTGCTTCATCGTTCATCATATCTTTTGACCAAGGGGGATCCCAAGTTACCTCTAGCTTAGAGCTGGTCAATCCTGGAATATTCCTAATCTTCTCTTCCACTTCCGGAGGAAGTGTTTCCGCTACTGGGCAGGAAGGGGAGGTTAGTGTCATTATGGTATGCACATTGGCATCATCATCAATGTTTATCTCATATATCAATCCTAAATCATAAATATTGGTGGGTATTTCCGGATCAAAACAAGATTTCAGAACATCTATAACTTTTATTTCTAGTGCTATTTTATCTGCTATTTCCATAGTATATTTTTATTAATGCAATTATTTTTATTTGTGTTCAATGCTTTAGCTATGATCCTTTGAAACTTCCACCTTTTCTTTTGATGAGATAGCACCTAGTTTTTTTATACATTCTATCACATTGATGGCCAAATCCTTAAATATTTTACCTTCTGTTGTGTTTTCATTTAATGCTGCGGGCACTCCAATGTCACCAGCCTCGCGTATTCTTGTTATTAAAGGAATTTGACCCAAAAGAGGAACGTTCATTTCTTCCGCCAATTTTTTTGCGCCATCCTTTCCAAATATGTAGTCTTTTTTATCCCGATTATCTTCTGAAATATAATAGGCCATATTTTCAATCAATCCAATTACAGGGACTTTAACCGCTGGCATCTTGAACATATCGATACCTTTTCTCGCATCAGCAAGGGCTACTTCTTGTGGCGTACTGACTACAATAGCACCCGTAAGCGGAATTTTATCTACCAGCGTAAGGTGAATGTCGCCTGTACCTGGAGGAAGATCTATGAGCAGATAATCTAAACTGCCCCAATCTGCATCCTGAAGTAATTGGGTAAGCGCTTTGGAAACCATTGGTCCACGCCAGGGAACTGCTTGCGAATCTTCAGTAAAAAAACCAATAGATAAAATTCCTACTCCGTGAGATTCAATTGGTTCTATTAAATTTCGGCCAGAATCGTTAGAAACTACTGGTTTTGTATTCACTAAGTCAAACATAAGTGGCATTGAAGGACCATAAATATCGGCATCTAATAAGCCCACCTTTGCACCTAATTGACTTAGTGCTACAGCAAGATTAGCAGAAACAGTAGACTTACCTACACCTCCTTTTGCAGAGGCAATAGCAATAATATGTTTAACACCAGGCAGTATTGTTCTCAGTTCAGGAGTTCTGTCCTTAAAACCAGGTAGTGCTTGCATAGCTATATCTACCTTAATATCTGTACCAAGTGATCGCAAAAGACCATCCATACAAGCATCCTTTACTATCTTTTTACTATTCATTGTAGGACTGCTAATCTTAACACTAAAACTAATTGTGTTCCCTTCAATATGAATATTATTCACCAATCCTAACTCAACAATGCTTCTTTTAAGGTCAGGCTCAATGACGTTAGACAGTATTTTTAGTATATCTTCTTTAGTTATTTCAGGCATGCTAATTATCAGTTCACTGTTGTTTCTTGTAGTTCTTTAAATTTACCGACAAGCATCTGTTCTACTTTTTCCCTTACTGGATCAATCTTAATTAACTCCGTTATTTCTGTTAAAAAAGCTTGTTTTAAAATGCATACGGCTTCTTTTTCAGACAAGCCTCTGGAACGCATATAATACACTGCCTCTTTATTCAATTGTCCAATAGTTGCCCCGTGACTGCATTTCACATCATCGGCAAAAATTTCTAACTGGGGTTTGCTATTCATCTTAGCGGTTTTTGATAATACAAGGCTATGGTTTTGCTGAAAGGCATTTGTTTTTTGCGCATCAGGTCGCACCATTATTTTACCATTAAATACACCTTTAGCTTTATCCATAAGGATTCCTTTATACAATTCGTTACTGTCGCAATTGGGATATGCATGATCTATAAAGGTTTGGTTATCTATATGTTGTTTATTTACACCAACATTAAGGCCATAAAAATTGGTGGTTGTTCCGCTATCTTTTAAAATGGAATTAAGGTTATTTCTTACTAATTTTCCACCTAAATCAACTACGTAAGAGCTGAAGATACTGTCGCGCTGCTGCTCAATTTCGGTGTTATTGATAAAAAATGCAGTCTCATCTTCATCTTGAATTCTATAATGATCAATAATTGCATTTCTTTTTAGAACCAACTGTGTAACCGTATTGGTGAAATAGTTTTGTTGGGAATTAGTGAGATGGTGATATGTTTCAAGAACTGTTAATTTGCTATTTTCTCCAGCTACAATTATTTTTTGCGGACTGATCATTGTTGACTCTTCTTCTGTATAAGCGATATTTAGTATATGAACAGGGCGATCCAGTTCTAAACCATTAGGTACATCAATATAGATTCCATTTTGGGCGAAAGCGGTATTTAATACCATGAAGGATTTTTTTGCTTCGCTTGCCCATTTATTCAAGTATTCGGAAGTCGTTGCTTTTGTCGGTCCTTCTTCTTGCAGACCAGACGAAATATCTTGTACTATAATTTTTTTTGATAATTCGTCCTTTGACGAAAGCACCTCATTATATGTACCATTCACAAAAACAAGCAAGTATACATCCAGCCCTTCAAAAAGAAACGGCTTTATATCTTCTAATGCAATGTCTATAACTTTTGGTTGTTGGTATTGTGGCTGAAGTAACTCCGTAACACTTGTATATTTCCAATCCTCATTTCTTCTGGTTGGAAAATTTATGTCATTGCTCAATCGTTGAATCGCCTTTTTTTGTATCGCATGCCCTGCATAATCTTTCTGTCCGTTTAGCGCATTTTCATACTGTTGGAATAGTTCAATAAACTTTTCCCTGCTATCTTTTTTACCTAATGTATTTGAAATTGCCATTCTTATCTTTTTAAGATATTGTTAATGTTGCTACTTCTTCCTTAATCCAGTCATAACCTTTTTCTTCGAGCTGCAATGCTAATTTTTTGTCTCCTGATTTAACGATTTGCCCATTGTATAGTACGTGAACAAAATCGGGGATAATATAATCGAGAAGCCTTTGGTAGTGAGTAATTATCACAAAAGCATTGTCTTTTGTTTTTAGCTGATTCACACCATTAGCAACTGTTTTTAGCGCATCAATATCCAGTCCTGAATCCGTTTCATCCAACACAGCAAGGGTTGGCTCTAATACAGCCATTTGCAAAATTTCATTGCGTTTTTTTTCACCGCCCGAGAATCCTTGATTTAGAGAACGGCTTAAAAAACCACCTTCCATATCCACCATTTTCGCCTTCTCTTTAATGTATTTTAGCATTTCCTTTGCACTCAATTTCGTCTTTTCTTGATGTTTTCTAACAGCATTAATGGTATGTTTAAGGAAGTTTGCTGTACTTACACCTGGTATTTCAATCGGGTATTGAAACGCCTGAAACACACCTTCCTTGGCACGTTCATCAACTGATAATTCAATGAGGTCTTTTCCCATATAGGTAATACTACCCTCTGTAATTTCATACCCTTCTCGACCTGCTAAAACGTGTGCCAGGGTACTTTTACCACTTCCGTTTGGTCCCATTATAGCATGTACTTCGCCAGCATTTATTTGAAGGTTAATACCATTCAATATTTTTTTTCCTTCAATTTCTACGTGTAAATTATTAACTATTAACATTTTAATTTATTTAAGATTTTAATTCGTAATTCAAGTTTAGCCTACACTATTTTCTAAACTTACAGCAAGCAATTTTTGTGCTTCTACTGCAAATTCCATAGGCAATTCATTAAACACATCCTTGCAATAACCATTAACAATAAGGTTAATGGCATCCTCCTGGTTTAATCCTCTTTGCATACAATAATAAAGTTGGTCTTCGCCTACTTTAGAAGTTGTGGCTTCGTGTTCAATGTGAGCTGTATCATTGTCAATTTCAAGATAAGGGAATGTATGTGCACCACATTTATCTCCCATTAATAAAGAATCACATTGCGAAAAGTTCTTAGCATTTTCTGCTTTTTCCCCTACTTTAACCAAACCTCTGTAGGAGTTATTGCTTCGCCCTGCTGAGATACCTTTGGAAATAATAGTACTGCTGGTATTTTTACCAATATGAAACATTTTAGTTCCCGTATCAGCTTGCTGAAAATTATTAGTAACTGCTACAGAATAAAACTCCCCTGTAGAATAATCACCTTTTAAAATGCAACTTGGATACTTCCAGGTAATGGCAGAACCCGCTTCGACTTGTGTCCAACTGATTTTTGATCTTATGCCTGCACACAATCCTCTTTTGGTTACGAAATTATATATGCCCCCTATTCCGTTTTTATCTCCTGGATACCAGTTCTGTATAGTAGAATATTTTATTTCCGCATTATCCAATGCTATCAATTCTACTACTGCTGCATGCAATTGGTTTTCGTCACGCATTGGGGCAGTACACCCCTCCAAATAACTTACATAGCTGCCTTCTTCCGCAACGATCAGTGTTCTTTCAAATTGACCTGTTCCAGCAGAATTGATTCGGAAATAGGTGGACAACTCCATTGGGCAGCGCACGCCTTTGGGGATATAACAGAATGACCCATCTGTAAAGACAGCCGAATTAAGAGCCGCAAAGAAATTATCAGAAGTTGGCACAACCGACCCCATATACTTTTTTACGAGTTCAGGATGTTCCTTAACCGCTTCACCAAAGGAACAGAAGATAATGCCTAGTTCTGAAAGCTGCTCTTTAAAAGTAGTGGCTACAGATACACTGTCTATCACGATGTCCATGGCAACTCCTGTTAATCGTTTTTGCTCAACCATTGAAATACCCAATTTCTCATACGTTGCCAATAGCTCAGGATCTACTTCATCTAAGCTGTTGAGTATTTTTTTTGGTTTTGGATCAGCATAATAAATGATGTCCTGATAGTTTACGGGTGTATATTTTATATTCGGCCATTTTGGCTCTGTCAGGGTCTTCCAATACCTAAATGCTTTTAAACGCCAGTCAAGCATCCATTGCGGCTCTTCCTTTTTAGAAGATATTAAACGAATCGTATCTTCATTTAAGCCTTTTGGAATAAGTTCAGTATCAATATTACTGGTAAATCCATATTTGTAATCACTCTTAGTATAATCTTCAAGCGTTTCTGTGGATGCTTCTTTGCTCATGATTTTTAGAATTTTTCGGGTGTTAAACTCAAACTTTCTTCTGCAAAGATAAGCGAAATTATTTATAGTGTACTTTTTTGTATATATTAATTTGTACTTTTTAGTATATTTAGGGTGGATGATTGAACGTCTGAGCTTTTTTAGGCGACATCCGCTTAAAGACCGTTGCCGTTATGAAGTAACCTATTTATCGCAAAGGCGCAGAACTAGCATACAAAGTTATGCCAATCACTTTTCGATTGAAAGAAGATATCAATAAGTGGTGAATGATTCCAAAATAAAAACGAAAGGCTAACAAAACCTAAACGGCATTAAAACGACCGTTTAGCCAGACGGCAGACTGTCTAAAAAGCATCACACAATATTTTGAATAACTATTAAATGCTACCGTTGATAATAGGGTGATTATTATTATCTTAAAGCATGAGTTATTTAAAAGGACTTGACAGAACACAATCGGTATTATTT
>JBLIMR010000008.1:0-67547 GCA_047638815.1 Gammaproteobacteria bacterium | reverse complement strand
TACCTTATGGACGAAAACGTACGATTTTCATGGTGATTCTGGTTTCGACTCGTTTATTGAAGTTGATGATGGTTATGTTATTATTGGCTATTATCAAGATGATTTTAGTGATTTTGGAGCAGGTTCATTTATTCAAAAAATAGATTTATCAGGAGACTCCATTTGGGCCAAAGTTTTACACCCACATGAATCTGAATCCTATAATTATCGGAATAGAAGCATTGTCGAAAAGAATGATAAATTTATAATGGGCGGTAGTAAAAATTCCAGTTTCGGAGGGTCACTGATAATTGAAGGAGTAATTACAATTGCGGACGAAAATGGCAACCTTATTGCGGAAATTGTTAGTGATGATAATGGCTTGAATAGCTCAAGATATTCCGTTCTTAAATTATCCAATGGAGACATATTATGTTCTCACATTGTGGCTTATAGTGAATCTGTAGGTGGTTTGTATTATTGGAAAACAAAAGTCTATAAATTGGATGTTGAAAGCCAAACCCTTTATTGGGAACATGAATATCTTCAGGATCAAAATTTAATGGGAGGCGCAGTTGGTTTTGGTCGCGAAACAGCAGATGGAGGTCTTATCTTCAAGGGTGGAGGATATGGAGAGAATTACGAATACTACACTAGTCTACTTAAAGTAGATAGCGCAGGCAATCAGGAGTGGTATAAAGAATATGTTTTTCAAGATTGTGATGACTGTCGTAATCTAACCTGGGATTATGAAATTGCACCTGACGGAGGTTATATACTCGTTGGGGAATTTATTGATTATTCGCAAAGTCCTTACGGTCCATCTTGGATGTTGAAGGTTGATGCATGCGGAGATGTTGAGTTTGATGGCTGTGAATATGTAGGAATAGCAGAGAATTATTATGCAAATAACCTCTTGGTTTATCCGAATCCGACAAGATCAACAGTTAATTTTAAATTACAAGGAGATCAAGAAATCACGAGTGTAAAGATGTTTGATTTATTAGGGAACCATGTTTTATCAGAAGAGCGTTTTGGCCTAAATAATTTGGACATATCTCAATTAGTAAGTGGGACATATATTATAAATTTATATTTATCCTCAGGGAATAACATTATCCGAAAAGTACAGGTATTGGAGTGAATATCACGACTGTCGGATAAGACCTGAGTATAACGCTTACAATGCTTTGGGTAGATTGCACCAAAGACGATCTTAGTAATTGGTTTTTAAAAGCAAAGTTAAAAGGGTCATCGGAAGTTCGGATTATTAAGAGAGCCATCCAAGTATTGCGATAAAATCATTTTCATTAATAGATTTTGAGTCGTACCTTGACACGATAATGCTTTACCATTAACCAATGATCTACAACCTTATATAATGAGAATATGGCTTGCTATTGTCTTAACCCTATTATTTCCAAGATATTCTTGGGCTCAATGTAATACGGAAGTTTCTATTTGTGAAACAGGCGCGGCCGGTCCCTTTACTTTTGTAACGGCCTCCGAGGAGGTTGGTACATGCCAATCTTTTATCAATGGACTTAACTCACCTAACTACGGTTTTATTCTGCTTTATATTACCGAATCAGGCCCCCTTAGTTTGTTAATTGAAGGAAACGTTAGTAATGGATACATTGATGTCTCGATTTACAACATTCCACCCGGAGAAGATCCTTGCGAAGCCATAACGAACGATGCGAATCAGATTGGATGTAATTTTGCAGACGCAAACGGTGGTTGTAATGAGTTTGGGACATTTTTTAATTGCTCCAGTCAAGCACCTTCCCCCAATGTTAATGCGGGGGATATTATTATGATTTTAATTGAGGATTACAGTGATACTCAAGTAAACTTCACCCTTGAATTAGGTCCAGCACCAAATGCTCAAACTGGCGCTTTAGATGCTACAATACAATTACCACCTAGCACCACATCAACTGCTGATGGTCCCTTTCAAGTAGTAGCAGAAGTTGGTGGAGGGATATGGTCAGCTGATTGCGGCCCTTGTATTGACCCTGACACTGGTGAATTTGATCCTGCTATTGCTGGAGTTGGAATATGGGAAGTGTGTTATGAAATAGGGGAGGCACCATGTGATAATTCAGATTGTCTAAACCTTGAGGTTATATGTGGATCTTCTGCAGAAATATCTGGCAATGAAAGCGTATGCCAAGGGGAACCAGCGACTATACTTGTAAGTTTTACGGGCGAAGCACCTTGGGATTATGAGTATACACTAGATGGTGTTTCTCAAGGAGTTGTTTCAACATTTGACAATCCACACGCTCTTCAGGTAACAAATGTAGGAACCTATGAATTATTAAGTGTAATAGACAACATTTGCGAGGGAATAGTTTCAGGTTCCGCAGAAGTTAGCGCGTTAGAATCACCATCAATTATTGACCTTAGCGAAGAATGTTCTTTGGATGGCTTAACTTATACCGTCAGTTTTGAAATAGTAGGTGGTGACCCAACATCTTATCAAGTTGTTGGGCTAGGGGGGATATTGGGTTCCATTTTTACAAGCAACCCTATTCTGGGTGGAGAAACATATTCTTTCGATATTCTTGATGGTAACGCCTGTTCAATTGAGGTCGTCACGGGAAATGTAAGCTGTATTTGTCCAGCGGTGGCAACCTTATCAGGAGTGACTAATTTGTGTGCTAGCAATGCTTCAGATGATATATTTATTGATTTTGAGGGAACAGCCCCATGGACTTTCGATTATGCTTTAAATGGCCTGTTTCAAGGCGTGATAGTTACTTCAGATAATCCATATACTTTGAATATCACAACGCCAGGAGATTATTTAATTACCGCTCTTTCAGACGCTATATGTGATGCAGATGTGTTTCCAGAAGCTTACACAGTTGATCCAATATCCTTACCAACAGCGACAATAGATGGAATTCAAGAAATCTGTCTTAATGAAATAGGTGTTTTTCAAATAGGTCTGACTGGAACTGGACCATGGTCTGTTGAGTATGAAACAAGCGGAAACTTATATAATATTAGCGCAACCAGCAGCACCTATACCCTAAATACGGCAGAAGAAGGTTTTTATACGATTACAAACGTTGTTGATCAAGTCTGCAGTAACATTGGGGATGGGGTAGGCCAACTTATTGTACATGACCTTCCTGAAGCAAACCTGGTTGGAGACGTTGTGCTTTGCGAAGGAGGTGAAGTCGAACTGTCTATTAACTTGATGGGTGATCCAAACTTTATTTTAGAATACTCTGTGGATGGTATCATTCAACCGCTAGTAAACATATCTGATGAGAATGAATACGATTTGGTTGTTTCACAAGTGGGAACATTCGACTTAATAAGCATTGAAGATCTTTACTGTATTGGCACTGCTCTAGGAACAAGTTCAGTAACCCAGGAGCCCTTACCAACGGGATTGTTTTCAGGTGACTTTACAATATGTGATGGTGACAGTCAAGAAGTGCCCATAAATTTAACCGGTAGTTCACCCTGGACAATTAATTATACCATTGACGGAGTCGCACAACCTGGTATTACAACCACGGATTCAAATTACTCTTTGCAAGCAACACAAGAGGGTATATATACAATGACGAATATTGATGACCTCTATTGTAATAACCCTGGTGCCGGTTTGGTTGACATTGATTTTTACCCACCAATATTATTAACCACCTCATTGGACTCTGGCGTTTGTATTGGCGAACAAAGCTCGGGATGGGCTTCGGCAAGCGGGGGAATTGGAGAACCTTATTCTTATAGCTGGACTGGAAATGAATTGACACTTGAAAATGATACTACAGTAACATTATTCGGAGATCAATCAACTGTTCTTTCAGTTACTGCAAATGATTTGTGTGGATATTCCGAAACGGCAATTCTTCCCATAACGATACACCAGCTTCCACCAATTGGGTTAAGTGGCCCCACAAGCAAATGCGGCATAGGATATGAGAGTATAGTCAATGCAACACCCCTGAATTATGTGGGGTCTGATTGTCAATGGATAGTAAATGGAGATTCGATATCAAGCAATTGTGGCAACATCAATTATTTCTTTGGAGACATTGGGGCCTACGATATTGACTTGATGGTAACCTCACCTGAGGGATGTGTAAATCAGGTTTTATTTGAAGAATTTTTCGAAATTTATACTCAGCCTATATCTTCATTTAGTTTTACTCCTGACGAACCAAGTGTTGTAAACCCGACTATTAGTTTCACAAATGAATCTACCGGTGAAGTTACGGGGTTTGAATGGAGCATTGGCGACCTGGCTTATTTTCAAGATGAAAACATCAGCTATGATTTTCCAGCAGATAAAGGGCCAGATGATTGGTTGGTTTGTCTAAGTGTTGTGACAGAGGATTTTTGCGTTGACAACAGCTGTTTACCGATTGGCATAAAACCCGAAATTCTTTCTCACATAGCCAATTCATTCACCCCAAATGGAGATGGTTTAAATGAATTTTTCGATCCATTTCTTGTTGGTTTAAATCCAGATTATTATGAATGTCTAATTTACGACCGGACGGGCAAACTAGTTTTTGAATCGAGAGATATCATGGAAAAATGGAATGGCAGTTATTTTAACAATGATCAATATTATGCCATGAATGGCATATACAATTGGCAAATAATAGTAAGACTAGATGGATCTAGTGACAACAGATTACTGCAAGGTTGGGTAAATCTTATGCGTTAAATACTCGGACATTGGCCAACCCTATCAAATCGTTAAGTTGAGGTGGATACATTTACTCAACAACCTCAACAATTAAGTTGTCATCAGTTTTGGTCACTTTAGTCACACCAAGCTTTCCTAGCCCTTTTATTCCTTTATCCCACTGCTTGTTTGACAAGCCTGAAGAATCTTTTAGATCGCTTAAAGCCATAGTCTTATGATCTGATAGTATATCGAAAATCACCTTTTCACTATCATTTAGTTCTAATGACTTTTTAGTTTCAAAACTCTCAGGTTTCATTTGTGGGAAAAACAACACTTCTTGAATTGACGGGTTATTGGTTAAGAACATAATCAATCGATCCATTCCTATTCCCAATCCACTAGTAGGAGGCATTCCATATTCCAAAGCTCTTAAAAAATCTTGATCGATAAACATGGCTTCATCGTCCCCCTTTTCAGACAACTTCACTTGTTCTTCAAACCGCTCTCGTTGGTCAATTGGATCGTTAAGCTCTGAATAAGCGTTGGCTATTTCTTTGCCACAGACCATTAACTCAAACCGCTCAGTTAACTCAGGGTCTTCTCTATGGGTTTTGCATAAGGGAGACATTTCCTTTGGGTAATCAGTGATGTAGGTAGGTTGAATGTAATTCCCCTCACACTTCTCCCCGAATATCTCATCGATCAACTTTCCCTTACCCATAGTTTCATTAACATCAACACCCAAATCTTTCGCTGCAGATCTTAACTCTTCTTCGCTTTTTCCTCCAATATCAAAACCCGTAAAGTCAATAATAGATTGACGCATGGTTATCCTTTTGTAAGGCGCCTTAAAATCAATTGTATGCTCGCCAAAAACAGCTTCTGTGGTTCCATTTACGGCAATTGCACAATGTTCAAGAAGCTTCTCAGTAAAGTCCATCATCCAATTGTAATCCTTGTAGGCTACATATATTTCCATGGCCGTAAATTCCGGATTATGGGTTCTATCCATTCCCTCATTTCTGAAGTTTTTCGAAAACTCATACACGCCATCAAAGCCACCAACTATTAGCCTCTTCAAATAAAGCTCATTGGCAATTCGCATATATAACGGAACATCCAAAGCATTATGATGCGTGACAAAAGGTCTAGCTGCAGCCCCACCTGGTATTGGCTGAAGAATAGGCGTTTCGACTTCAAAATATCCAGCATCATTGAAGTATTGACGCATAGCATTGAATAATTTAGTCCTTTTTACAAAAACATCTTTGACTTGTGGGTTCACAACAAGATCAACATATCGTTGACGATACCTCAGTTCAGGATCAGTAAATGCATCATGTACTTTACCATCAGCATCAGTTTTAGGAAGAGGGAGCGGCTTTAGTGATTTACTAAGAATAGTAAACTCTTTGACCATCACAGTTATTTCACCCACTTTGGTTTCAAATAATTCCCCTTTTATTCCTACAAAATCACCTAGGTCTAATAATTTCTTGAAAATATCATTGTACATGACTTTATCTTCCCCGGGGCATATTTCATCTCGGTTAAAATATACCTGTACCCTTCCTTGAGAATCTTGAATCTCAGCAAAAGAAGCTTTTCCCTGAACCTTTTTACGCATTAATCGACCAGCAATACAAACTTTCTTACCCTCTTCATAATTTGACTTTATGTCCTGAGATAGAATATCTACTGGATATAGGGCTGCCGGAAAGGGATCTATGCCCTTAGCCTTTATAGCTTTCAACGCCTCTCGTCTTACGAGTTCTTGTTCGGATAACATCATTATATGCCTTTAAAATTGTAAGCCTCAAAGATATTTCAATTTATGGAGATTAATCCCTAAGGGATATTAATTCCCAAACTCTTGAGTCGTTAAGTTAGCTTTTTGCTAATTGACACCTCAGATGCTAGAATCAAAGTAGTTCATGCTTCCAAAGCAGCCTATAAAAATTAAAAACCTTCACGAGTGTTTTGATCGGCATTTCTTCCCCATAAATACTAGTATCAATCAAATATTTTCTGTTATTTCGCAAGCTTATTGGCCTTCTTAAAGGTTTCAAAATAAGGATTATGAAGATGAACGAATTAATAAAAGATTTTCCACAGCAACTAAAAGATGCTGTTCAGATTGGAAACAAAAGAAATTTTAAAAGTAGAGACCTAACGATTAACAATGTGGTTATATCTGGTTTAGGTGGATCGGGAATAGGTGGAAAGATTATTTCTCAGATGGTAAGTGGCGAACTGACAGTGCCAGTTATTACAAACAATGACTATCACCTACCAAACTTCGTTGACAAAAAAACGCTTGTAATAATAAGTTCATATTCCGGAAACACAGAAGAAACCTTGAGCGCTATGAATATAGCTCTTGAAAGAGGGTGTGAAGTTGCTTGCGTCACATCTGGAGGTAAGGTTTTGGAAAAGGCAAAAAGTCTTGGGTTGAATTTCATTCAGATTCCGGGTGGTCTTCCACCAAGAGCTAGCTTTGGACTAAACAGCCCTCAATTACTATACATCCTTCTTTCTTACGGGCTAATTTCGGATGCCTTTGAGAGTAAGTTATTGAAAATAGCAGATCAGTTGATCGCGGAGAAAGACCAAATAGAAGCACAGGCTAAAGAAATTGCTGGTCAAATACACAACCATGTGCCAGTTATATATACTAACCCTAGCTATGAAGGTGTAGGGGTTAGGTTCAGACAACAAATCAATGAAAACTCAAAAATGCTTTGTTGGAATAATGTCTTTCCAGAAATGAATCATAATGAATTGGTTGGATGGGCCGGAGGTGATAAGAGATATGCCGTTGTCATGTTCAGAACTGAAGATGATTACTCCAAGACCCAATTACGAATGAATCTTAGCAAGGCTATTTTCAAAGAATACACCAGTAATGTTACTGAAATTCACGCCAAAGGTGATAGCATTATTGAGCGATCTTATTACTTAATCCATTTCGGAGATTGGATATCTTATTATTTGGCAGTCAATAAAAATATCGACCCGGTTGAGGTAAAAGTCATTGATAATTTGAAAGCTGAATTGGCAAAAAACTAAAAGATGACAAAGGTCTTTTTTGAGGATTTAGGCAAGAAGGATTACAAAGAAACTTGGGATTATCAAGAAAGTATTTTCAAGGGAACTGTTGATACTAAAATAGCAAACAGAAAGAAACCTGAAGACGAAAGAGTGGAAACAAAAAACCACCTTCTTTTTGTGGAACATCCTCACGTATATACACTCGGTAAAAGTGGCAAGGAAGAACATTTATTGATCAACCAAAAAATGTTGGAGAATAAGGGGGCTACCTTTTACAAAATTAATAGGGGGGGAGATATTACTTACCACGGTCCTGGACAAATAGTTGGTTACCCCATTTTTGACTTGGATTATTTCTTTACTGATATTCACAAGTACCTTAGGTTTCTTGAAGAAGCCATCATTCTTACACTAAATCATTACAATATAATTGGAGGCAGGATAGATGGATTGACGGGTGTTTGGCTTGATATTGACGATCCAATAAAAGTAAGAAAGATTGCAGCTTTAGGAGTAAAATGTAGCCGTTGGGTAACAATGCACGGCTTTGCTTTTAACGTAAATACTGACTTGAGTTATTTCAACAACATTGTTCCATGCGGCATTACGGATAAGGCAGTAACATCCATGCAAAACGAACTTGGAATGGAGGTCAATATTGACGAGGTAAAGATGGTTCTTAGAAACAATATTCAAGCGCTATTTAATTTCGAAATCGTTGAGTCATAAACAACTAAGATAAGCGCGTTAGAATTTCGCGCACATTAATAGATTATCTTTGAAAAAACTTCTTCTTGGAAAAAATCTGGAAAATAAAAGAAAGAGGCGATGAAAAATTGCTTTTAGAATTATCATCTTCATTAAATATTAATGATAGTCTTGCGAACATCCTGATGCAAAGAGGCATTAATTCATTTGATGATGCAAAGACTTTTTTCAGACCTAACATTGACGGCTTACATGATCCTTTTTTAATGAAGGATATGAGCATTGCTGTAGAGAGACTTCTGCTTGCAAGGGCCAATGAAGAACAGGTTTTAATTTACGGAGATTATGATGTTGACGGAACAACCTCTGTTTCGGTTGTGTATTCCTTTTTAAGGGACTTAGGAATGAATGTGGCATATTATATTCCGGATAGATATAAAGAGGGTTATGGTGTCTCTTACCAAGGGATAGATTTTGCAAATGACAATGACTTTTCATTAATCATCGCTTTAGATTGCGGCATAAAAGCAGTAGAAAAAGTGGCATACGCAAATGATAAAAAAATTGATTTTATCATATGTGACCACCATAGGCCAGGTGATATTTTACCTCCTGCTGTAGCGGTATTAGACCCTAAAAGAGAGGATTGCAATTATCCTTATAAAGAACTTTGTGGTTGTGGCGTTGGGTTTAAGTTACTTCAGGGATTTTGTATAAAATCAGATATAGAATTAACTCATTTGTTTACTTTTCTTGACTTGGTGGCGGTAGCGATTGGTGCTGACATAGTTCCAATAACTGGAGAAAACAGAATATTATGTCATTACGGCTTGAAACAAATAAACGCCAACCCTCGGCCTGGGATTAAAAAACTATTAGATGTTGCCAAAGTCAATAAAGACTTAACGATTACTGATCTAGTATTTATAATAGCGCCAAGAATTAATGCCGCAGGGAGAATCGACTCTGGAAATCGAGCAGTAGAATTGTTGAGCTCAACAGCGGAAGATTCAACATCTGAAATGGTGGAAAAAATTAATCAATACAACACTACAAGAAGAACCCTTGATAAAGATATTACAGAGCAGGCCCTGGTAATGATTGATGAAAACCCAAGGTATTCAAACTCAATGTCAACGGTAGTTCACAGTGATAATTGGCATAAAGGTGTTGTTGGTATAGTTGCATCAAGATTAATTGAGACACATTACAAACCCACAATAGTCCTAACAGAAAATGAAGGCAAATTAACAGGTTCGGCCAGGTCCGTAAAACACTTTGACGTATACAATGCCATAGATTCTTGTAGTGATCTATTGGAAAATTTTGGAGGTCATATGTACGCAGCTGGACTTACGATGAAGAAAGAGAATATTAATACTTTTATTGATCGATTCGAGAATTATGTAAGTCAAAACATGAAGGATGAATGGCTCAAGCCTGAGGTGCTAATTGATCAAGAGATGGAGTTTGTAAATATTACCACCAAGTTTTACAACATACTAAAACAGATGGGACCATTCGGCCCGAGAAACATGAAGCCTGTTTTTGTCTCCTACCGATGTTTCGATAGCGGCTCAAGCAGGCTCCTAAAAGAAGCACATTTAAAGCTAAACGTTTTTCAAGAAGACAACCCTCTTATCAAATTTGATGGCATAGGATTCAGCATGCCGGAGTATCTGGAGCTTGTGAAATCAGGCGAGCTATTTGATGTTGTTTACAGTATTGAAGAGAACCATTGGAGGGGCAAAGTAACTCTTCAACTGATGGTTAAAGACATTAGATTATCCAAGGATTAGGATCTTCGCCTAACGAAGAAAAAACAATAGAAATAGCTGAAGAAGGATAAACCTACCTGAGTATTCAAGGTGTCCTCAGAAAGACAGCTAAGGGCAAAAATCAAAAGGAAAATTATACTGGGATATATTGGTCTTTGCATGTTCCCAATAACAGGAAATAGCAGAACAAAAATTAACCATCCCATTCCTAACAAACCAAACTGAACGGCTATGGTTAAATATTGGTTATGTATTAATTTTCTGGCATCAAGTGCCAAAGGGGAATTCATCTTTTCGTACTCCACCAACATTTCTTTTTTCACATCCCCTGTTCCCACCCCAACCAATGGATTTTGTTTTATCAAACCAATTGCGGTATTCCAAAAATGAAGCCTTCTAATAGTAGGACTATCACTAGGGTCAAAATCCATCCTGTAGCGATCAATTTCATAAAATATTTGATTCAGTCTACGATCAATCCCCTTTTGAGAATCGTGTAAATAGTTGGTTTGCCCATTTTCTATATTGCTGATATCTACTTGGCTTAATTGTGCAACACCTCGAGCATCTTTTCGAAGTCCCCTGGAGGTCATATATCTAACAATAGTTCCAAAGATTTTATGGCCATTTTTATCAAGCCCATCGTGTCTTATTTTTGAAACCGTATTCCAAGCTTTTTTTGTTTCTTTTGGCGCATAATATTTCCAAATATAATTGCCGTTTTCCAACGTTCCTAAATTCTCCCGATGAACATAAGTCTCACCATTTAATGTTTTTTTGTCTAAACTAATTTCTACGACTACTTCGGCATCAAAGTATTGGTTGTATGATATCAAAATCTTATAAAAGATAAGTCCGATTATCAATATCATTGCCGTGGTCAGAGCCAATTTTATTTTTCGATTGGGAAGCTTATGGATAAAATAAATAAAGCCGGTAACAGCGGTTATGATAGCGATTACAAATCCAGTTCCGGATTCAAAAAGATTCATAAAATATAATAACCAAAGACCAAAAAGTAAAGCGATAATTCGGTACCAATTATTTCCAGAGATTGAGTAATAAAGTAGGATGTGAAGACTTAAAACAAGCATTAACGAATACCGAATATGACTGACAAACAAAACAGCATCTCTATAACGTAGATCAACACTATTGAGATGAAAAATGAAGGAAACAATTGAATTTGAGAAAACAGCAAGCACAAAAAAGTGAAGAACTACTTTGACCATTTTATCACTGAGCGCAGGCATGGAAGAAAATGCAAAAGGCAGAAGCAAAAGAGGTGTTATGATCCTTAGCTCTTTCATGAATTGGCTGGTATCTGAAGTATGAATACCACCAAGGACGTAAAGAATAAAAATAGACGTTGCTAGCAGCGCATTTTTATTTTTTGAGAATAGCTTAATCTTATTTTTTAGATCCCCATGAATTAACGCAGCACCAAAAATTATCATACTTCCAATACTGATAATAACGTTTCCTAGAGGTAAACCACATACCATGACGAAAACCCCCAAAAGGTATAGCTTGGCACTATAGTTTTTTATGGTTATGTTATCCATGGAGAATGTCAAATGTGGCTTTAGTTTTTCAGCACACTATTCATTTTATCTTGCTGTAAGTATGTGTATGCTTGATCCATGTAAGGATCGTCAGAAAGGACATTTTTAATTCTACCAACCTGGTAATAATACCTAGACACTATTTCGTTATTCAAGAGCATTGTGACTTGGTCTTTAAATTTAACCAAATCTCTATCAACATTGGGTTTAAATCTGCTCTTTAACTCCTCGAGCTCCTTTGCGCTTAAGTCATAATAACGTTCACTCTTAGCGACTTCAATGAGATCATTAACTATCGTTTCACTCTCGTTAGAGTATTCAATGTTTTGCTGTTTAACCCACCCAAGAAATTCGTCATACTGCGTATCACTCATTTGAAATTTTTCCTCACCAGAAAGTTCCGAGTTCAATTTCTTATAAAGCGTTGCATAGTTGAATATATGATCGCCTTCAAATAAACCATAAACAATATTGGCTAGATTTTCATTTTCAATGACAACATCTGGCTTTATTCCCCTTCCATCGAACACCTCTCTACCATTGGCAGTTTTGAAAGCAGCAATGTTATCGTCAGGAACCTCCTCAGCAAGACCATCCACTTTATTGAAGTAATCTAATTTTTGTATACATCTTCCACTTGGCGTATAATATTTTGCCACAGTCAACTTTATTTTTGAGTTGTAAGCAATATCTTTTGTTTGTTGAACCAAACCTTTACCATAGGTCTCTGTGCCTATAATAACAGCTCTATCGAGATCTTGCAGTGCGCCTGAGACAACTTCACTTGCTGATGCTGAGGTCCCGTCTACCAAAACTACCAGAGGCATAGTTGCCGAAAGTGGTTCGTTGAGTCCAATATAGGTTTTATCCCACTCCTCCAAACGACCTTTTGTGCTCACAATCGGTGTTTCCTTTGGCACGAAAAAATTCACAATGTTGATTGCCTCACCAAGAAGCCCCCCCGTATTACCTCTTAAATCAAGAATTAACTTTTCCATGCCTTGCTTTTGCATTTCGACATATGCCGCTTTTATTTCACGACTTGCAGTTTTAGTAAACTTATTGAGTTTCACATATCCAACATCTTCATTTACCAGCCCATAATATGGCACATTAGGTATTTGTACATCTTCTCTGACCAGGTCTATCGACATTTCATCTCCATAACGCTCAATACTTAAACTTACAGAGGTGCCCGCCTGCCCCTTCAGCAATTCAGAAATCTGATCATGATCCATATCAAGTATGGTTTTACCATCTACTTTCTTCACAATGTCACCAGCCTGTATACCTGCTTTATGAGCAGGGAATCCTTCATACGGATCAGTAATGACAACTTTGTTATCAATAAACTTTATCGATGCGCCCACTCCACCATATTGGCCAGTTGTCATCATGCGATAGTCCTCCATTCTTGATTCAGGAATATATACCGTGTATGGATCCAACGATTTAAGCATGGCATCAACTCCTATTTTCATGAGCTCACCAGGCTTAGTATCATCACTATAGTACAGGTTTACTTTTTTATACAAATCAGAAAAAATTTCTAAGTTTTTTGAGATTTCAAAAAAGTCTTCTGAAACAGTTGCGCTTATGCTTAAACCCGCAATAAGGATAGAGAAAATTACAATTCTTCTTTTGATTGAAAATAGGTTGGACTTCATATTCGAGGGGTAATTGAGATTCGGAATCAGTTTTATTTAGATATCTGGTCTTTAAAACGTTTTAAAAGTAAGATTATTTTACTTTCAACCTTAGTATGTGAGCAGTCTTTATTCCCATGATAAATGATCATAACATTATAGGCCTTATCAAGGCTCTCAATGGTTGTTATCAATTCGGAAATATTTAGCCTTATTGATTCTCTCATAAGCCTTTTGATCCTAATTCTATCAACAGCTCTCGGCACTAATTTTTTAGGAACAGACAATCCTATTTTAATTTTCAAACCAACTCTATCCTCATCAACAGTATGCACCAAGGTAAAAGGGAATTCCTTGATTCTAATGCCCTTTAAAAAAAGGTCACCAATCCCCTTCTTGCTTTTTAATCTGTAATCACGTGTAAAACTGAATGTCACCTGTTTGTTGAATGTTATTTAATCTCAAAAGTACAAGATAGTTTAACTTTAGGCCAATATAAATGGATGGCATATAATTTGTTGTGCTTCAAAAATGAAATCTACTATAACTGAAGGAATGAAACACACCATACTTTTACTTTCAATTCTCACTTTTCAAGTCAGCCATGCGCAAGTAACAGAAATTAATCATTGTAATAAGAGTTCTGAGCTATACAAGGATAATAGCGCCTATATACCCGTGGACGACTTTCCGATTCTCACCTTAAAAGTTAATTACATATTTCTTCAAAGAGATAATGGGTGCTGTGGGTTTTCTAAGAACAATCCAGAACATATGGACTTTGTGAAAAGAACATTGAAGAAGATAAATGACAAATTTGCATACATAAAGGATCCTAAATCGAGCTTATGTTACAAGGGTGAGGACTTTATACCTGATTCTAAAATCAGATTTAAATTAAACGAAATCATTGAAATACAAGATGATGATGTTTGGAACATAGATAATGGCAGCATGTGTCCCAATGATAAAGATTGGTTTATCAACAAAGTGGATACTTTAATATTTAATGATCCAAGATACACCAATAGCATAAACATCTATTTCCCAAACTCTTTGGTCGGATATACCAATGAGGTGGAGTTAAGAGATAGCCTCTTTGATTACAGGTACATAAATGCCTGTTCGCAATTGCCATCTAGAAGAAAATTGGTGAGATCATCCAAGGTTAGCATGCCCAATAAGACGATAAAAATGTTTAGGATGAAGAATTTTGTTGTTAATGACACCATAGTTAATCCTAAAAAGCACACCTGGGAATCAGGTATATATTATTGGTTTTGGAGTAGCATTGGCAGCGGAATGGCGCATGAGTTGGGTCATAGTATGGGCCTCATGCACTCCAATGAACATCATGGGATAAACAAGTGTTTTAATGCGATTATGAATCAAAAAAGCAAATCGCCTAGAAATTTCTTCCCACCTACAGAAATTGGTAAAATGCACAAAAACATGAGGATGTCTAACATACGTGATTTTCTAAGTGAGGAAGTGTATTCACCTGTCCCATGGGTTATTTCTGAGGACTTCAATGTCGATTTAGATTATAAAGTATATGAAGATATAATAGTGAAGGCTGGCACAACCTTAACAGTGAGTTGTAACATGGTTATGTCTCCAGAGACTAAAATTATTCTAGAACCAGGAGCTAGGTTGGATTTAACTTTAGGAACAGTTAACCCAGTGAAGAATCAAACTTGGCAAGGAGTGGAATTGATCGTCAATAAAAGGTGCTTTCGTTTTCTTAAACACGATGCATCAAAAGACGCCATAATCAATCTATCAAATATGTTTGGTCACGAGAAAGTGTCTAGGAAAAAAATAAAGCGCTAACTAATTCCAGATCTACCTTCTTCTCTTGTTGGCTTCCGTAATGTATTCATCTAATGCCTTTATCATTGAAGGACATTCGGGAGTTGGAGCAGGAATGTTAAGCTTTAATTTATGATCTTTAATTGAGTCTGCTGTGGTTTTACCAAATGCCGCAATTCTCGTGTCATTTTGCTTAAAATCCGTGAAATTCTTTAACAAAGAAACAATTCCAGAAGGACTAAAGAACACTAAAATATCATAGGTGATATCTGTTAAATCCGACAAATCACTCGCTACGGTTTTGTAAAAAATGGAAATAGTATATTTTATACCATTGTCATTCAACAGCTTGGGCATCGATTCTTTATAGATATCTGATACGGGTAATAGAAAATTCTCTTGTCTATGCTTTTTAATCAACTCAACCAAGTCGACAAACCTTAACTTACCAATGAAAATCTTTCTTTTCCGGAAAGGAATATAATTTTGCAAGTAGTAAGCAACAGCTTCCGACATGCAAAAGTATTTCATTGTTTCAGGCACATTTACACGGGTTTCTTTACACAATCTAAAGAAATGATCCACCGCGTAACGGCTTGTGAAAATAATAGCAGTGTGTTCTAAAATATGAACCTTCTGCTTTCTAAACTCAGATGCATCCACACCTTCAACATGAACAAAAGGTCTAAAATCAACTTGAACTTTATGCTTTTTGGAAAGACCGGTGTAAGGTGATTTATCTGATGGGGGTTCGGGTTGAGAAACCAGAATTGTCTTTACCCTATTAATTTCCATAAATTATCATCGTGGGTTTAAAAATACTTCCTTTATCAGTACCAGTATTGGTATGAGTTCGAAGCAGCAAAGGTATAAAATAAAATAGAATATATTAACCTTATACTTTAAGGCAATTAAAGATCCTTTGAACAATTTGAAAGCCTGTACCAATAAAATAAAACAAATCGTGACCTTAAATAATGCGGGATGATGTTCTTTTGACATAAATAGAGCCATCAGAGTAATAGGAATCAAAACGATACCTAAAAACATTGTGGCGAAGCTCACGTTAAGAACGTATTCCTTCACGCCAAAATCTTCCTCGAATAAAACCTTGAATCCTGACTGCAACACAGACTTGGCGATAAAAAATAATGCTATCACCATAAAGGTTAGGAAGAATGAGCCAATACTTACCTTGCCCAATATTCCTGGAAGATGGTTGCTACTGAAAACTATGGTCAATAAGGATAAGAAAACACCAGTGTTGGTGAGCAAGACTATTGATGCCCGATGAGAAAGTACATTTTCTTCATTCAAAAAATCACCCGATAAGGTGTTGGACAACAATGATTTAAGGTATAAGGTTTGGATTTTATTATGAGAGAATCTAACAATAGCCAATAAGGTTAAGGAAATCAAGATTACCCCAATCATCCATGGTTGACCCACAATATACTCATTTAATATCTCAGCTTCCAAGGCAAATATTTTATGCAAAATAAACTAAAATATGTCATCGAAATAGCATTAAAAACTAATTATTCAGCATTCGCTTCTTGGAAAAGGATGGGTAGTGTTTACCGTTATTGCCCTGAATTAAAATGGCATTGCAATGATCATAACAATAAACTGTTGTTATTTCAAACCAAATGATTGTACAACAAGCATTATTCAATAACTTTGTGCCTTCAAAAAAATAACAATATCATGAGAACAGATTTGTACCAAGGACACGATTACTATATGATGGATGAGTTGCTAACGGATGAGCATAAGCTAATTCGAGATAGCGCAAGAGCATGGGTAAAGAGTGAAATGTCTCCGATTATTGAAGAATATTTCGAGAAAGGAACCTTTCCAAGACAAGTAATCCCTGGACTTGCAGCAATCGGTGGATTTGGACCATATATCCCTGAGGAATATGGTGGTGCCGGATTGGATCAGATATCTTATGGCTTGATCATGCAAGAGTTAGAGAGATGTGATTCTGGATTACGATCTACCTCGTCTGTTCAATCCTCTTTGGTGATGTACCCAATATGGCAATTTGGTAATGAAGAGCAAAGAATGAAATATTTGCCAAAATTAGCTTCCGGAGAGTGGATTGGTAGTTTTGGATTGACAGAACCAGATCATGGATCTAATCCTGGCGGCATGGTGACTAATTTTGTGGACAAAGGCGATCATTACCTATTGAATGGGGCTAAGATGTGGATTTCAAATTCTCCATTTTGTGACGTTGCTGTTGTTTGGGCTAAAAACGAAGAAGGAAGGATTCATGGTATTGTTGTTGAAAGGGGAATGGAAGGATTTACAACACCAGAAACTCATGGTAAATGGTCATTAAGAGCATCAAACACCGGAGAGTTGGTTTTTGATAATGTAAAAGTTCCTAAGGAAAATTTATTGACTGGTAAGACGGGTCTTGGCGCCCCCCTTAAATGTTTGGATTCAGCAAGATACGGAATCGCGTGGGGCGCAATCGGTGCTGCTCTAGATTGTTATGATTCAGCATTAAGATATTCAAAAGAAAGAATTCAATTTGGTAAACCTATTGCAGCGTTCCAACTCCAACAGAAGAAACTCGCTGAAATGATTACTGAGATTACCAAGGCTCAGCTGTTAACATTCCGTTTGGGTCAATTGAGAAATGATGGTAGAGCGACTTCTGCACAAATTTCAATGGCTAAAAGAAATAATGTGGATATGGCACTTAAGATAGCTAGAGAAGCGAGGCAAATTCACGGAGCTATGGGTATTACCAATGAGTTTAGCATTATGCGTCATATGATGAACCTTGAAAGTGTTATTACTTATGAAGGAACGCATGATATTCACCTGTTGATTACAGGAATGGATATTACTGGAGAGAATGCTTTTAAGTAGAAAGACGAAATTATTAAGAAACAAAAAAGAGGCTCTAGAGCCTCTTTTTTATTCAATGTTCAAAGAGAATTACTTCCCTTCGTTATATCTTTTACTCACCTCATCCCAATTGATAACGTTGAAGAATGCTGATACGTAATCAGGTCTTCTGTTTTGGTAGTTTAAGTAGTATGCATGTTCCCACACATCAAGCCCTAAGATTGGCTGACCACCGCAACCGATGCCTGGCATCAATGGGTTGTCCTGGTTTGGTGTAGAACAAACCTCAACTTTTCCACCTGCATGAACACACAACCAAGCCCAACCTGAACCAAATCTTGTTCCAGCAGCTGTTGAAAAAGCTGTTTTGAACTCTTCAAAAGAACCAAATGCGTCATTGATTGCACCAGCTAGATCACCCGAAGGTTCTCCGCCACCATTTGGTGACATCACTTTCCAAAAAAGATCATGGTTAAAATAACCACCACCGTTATTTCTAACAGCGCCATTATCCATATTTAATCCTGTCAATATATCTCTGATACTTTTACCATCGAGGTCAGTACCATCAATTGCTGCGTTTAGTTTTGTAGTATATCCATTATGATGTTTACCATGGTGTATTTCCATGGTTCTTGCGTCTATATTTGGTTCCAATGCATCATGTGCATATGGAAGTTCTGGTAATTTGAATGCCATTATTAAATGATTTAAAATTTTCGATTACAAAGATACATATTATCGTTGTTTCCTCTTATGCCAGGATTAAAGATTGAAGACAGCTGCCCAAGGAGCTGACGAATAAGATTTTATTTATTCGCTATTGCAGGATTTTTGAAGTATTCCAAAGTTTTAAGCAATACGGGATCACTTTTGAGAATGCATTTATAATACCCTTCATCTTGCCAAAAATCTCGAGCTATATTAGCCTTTAATCGACTTTTTAGCTCGTTCTTGCTCGATGCGTATCCTTCCTCGTCAAATGTTACATCCTGACCTTTGGTGAAATCTATAAAAGTAGACATCAAGGTTTCGTCAACTTCAAAACCGCTCACAAAGTCGTCTGCGTAGGTGTATTTTTTTAAGATTGACGTTCTATTTTTATCTGAATAATCGAATGCAAACTGATTAATCAAACCTTGATAAGCAATTGCATAAAAATAGTCTGAGGTGTATGATGTGTCAATTGGAACAAAAATGTCTGGCATTATTCCACCACCGCCATAAACGACCTTGCCTCCCGGAGTGTAGTATTTTAGTGTGTCACCCACAGCAATACTATCTTCAGAAAATAGCTCACCGCTATTGTATCGATCTGCATAATCATCTTCATAATCGATGCCTTCACCATATGGTTTTTGAATACACCTTCCCGTTGGAGTGTAGTATCGTGCTATTGTTAAGCGCACAACCGTTCCATCACTAAACTGAATTGGCTCTTGTACAAGTCCCTTACCAAAAGACCTTCTTCCAATAATAGTACCTCGATCATTATCTTGAATGGCTCCTGCTACAATTTCTGATGCTGAAGCAGAGTTTTCATTGATTAAAACGACTAGGTTTATATCATCTAGTTTACCCATACGTGTCGATAAATATTCCTGCCTGTCTTGCGCCTTACCTTCGGTATAAACGATCATTTTCTCAGGACGCAAAAATTCGTCAGATATAGATATGGCTGTTCTTAGATAACCCCCACCATTATTCCTCAAATCTAAGATCAGGTTATCTAGATTTTGAGCTCTAATTTTAGTTAATGCTTCTAGAAGTTCATCATAGGTTTTTTCGGCAAATCGACTAATTTTAATATATCCTGTATTTGCGTCTATGTTATAAGCCACCTGAAGGCTATTGATAGGAATTGTCCCTCTGGTGATCGTAAAATCAAATGTCTTTTTAGCATTTTTACGAACTACTGTCACATCAACCTTGGTGTTTCTGGGTCCCTTCAATAGTTTCATAACCAATTTATTACTCAACTCAGGACCTGAGATACTATCCCCATCGACAACAACAATTCTATCTCCCGCTAATATTCCAACTTTTTCTGATGGTCCACCGGCAACTGGATTTACAACCATTAGTGTATCATTTTGTATTCTGAATTCTATTCCTACTCCTTCAAAATTTCCATCCAATGGCTCTGTAGCATCCGCCAACTGCTCTTTGCTAAGGTAATAGGAATGAGGGTCAAGTTCTTGGAGAAAATGTTGAATGGCCTCTTCGACCAAAGGCTCAGTGTCAATTGTGTCTACATATTCTTGCTCCGCATATTTCACGAGCTGGACAAATTTATTGGAGCTGTTTCTTGAAGGGATGAGTTGGTTGTTTGGTAGATTACCAGAAAGTCCGAATCCAATCAACATACCCACCGCAATAGCTAAGGCTAAAAAGATAGGAAAGTATACACTTGTCTTACTTTTTTGATTCATAAATCACTTATTTGAACTAATTCAACGCCAGCATCACGAAGAAAATCGATCCCTGACGTATCCTTATACTTATTGATAAAAACGAGCCTCTTAATACCGCATTGATGTATTAATTTGCTACACTCTCTACAGGGCGATAAAGTGATATATAACGTGGCACCATCAACATTATTGGTTGATCTTGCAATTTTCATTATTGCATTAGCTTCCGCATGTAGGACGTACCATTTGGTGTAGCTCTCCTCATCCTCACAGCAATTATCAAATCCAGATGGTGTTCCGTTGTAACCATCAGAGATGATCATATTATTCTTCACAACTATCGCTCCGACCTTCTTTCTCTCACAATGAGAAAGAAAAGACCATTCTCTAGCCATACGAAGGTATGCCTTATCGTACCTTTCTTGTTTTATTATGTGAGCATCGGTAATAGTTCCAGACATTTGGCGATATTGATCTTCTTAAGCGTGAAAGTTGCCTGTCGTCAGACTTAAATAATGTGCCCGGAGTGGGAATCGAACCCACACATCCGAAGATACACGAGTTTGAGTCGTGCGCGTCTACCAATTCCGCCATCCGGGCATTGTGTGTCTCCTAAAGTTGATTTATTACATGATTAGTAATCATATCCGTTTTAAGAGGGTGCGAATTTATCTATTTGTTTTTTACTATACAACCAATTCGTTTGATAATAATAGGAATATAAGTACATTTGCACCCCTTTTAGAAAAATGATGGACGAAGCTAAAATATTTTCAGGTAGTTGCTCAGTGTATTTTGCACAAGAGATGGCAGACCATTTAGGTATACCCCTAGGTGAAGTTACGCTTAGCAGATTTAGTGACGGTGAATTCCAGCCATCATTCGAAGAATCTGTTCGAGGTAAAGAAGTTTTTATCGTTCAATCGACCTTTGCACCTACGGAAAATTTGTTTGAGTTATTACTTATGATCGATGCCGCTAAAAGAGCTTCCGCAAAAAGAATTATTGCGGTTATACCTTATTATGGATTCGCTCGTCAGGATAGAAAAGATAAACCAAGAGTTGCAATAGGCGCCAAGTTGGTCGCAAATTTACTTGAAGCTGCTGGTGTTGATAGAGTGATAACTATGGATCTTCATGCGGACCAAATCCAAGGATTTTTCGAAGTGCCGGTTGATCATCTTTTTGCCTCAACCATATTTCTGCCATACATCCAAGAAAACCTTGATGTTGACAATATAATTATGGCTGCACCTGATACAGGAGGTACAAAAAGAGCAAATGCTTATTCTAAGTATTTAAATACGGATCTGGCCATTACTTATAAGCAAAGAAAGGTAGCAAATGAAATTGCCAACATGACGGTAATTGGTGATGTGAAAGGTAAGGATGTTATTTTGGTTGATGATATTGTGGATACCGCTGGTACATTAACAAAAGCGGCAGATATGTTTCTAGATAAAGGCGCTAAATCTGTTAGGGCATTTATAACACACCCAGTGTTATCAGGTCCAGCATATGAAAGAATTAATAATTCCAATCTTACGGAATTGATCGTTACGAATACGATACCATTAAAAGAAAAAAGTGATAAAATACGAGTAATTTCAACAGCATCATTGTTTGCAGATGTTATGAAGAGGTTATTGAATCACGAATCGATAAGCAAACATTTTTTAACAACATAATTAGTATATAATGAAAGCTGTAAAATTGAGCGGCTCGTTAAGAACGAGCGTAGGGAAAACACACGCAGCCAGTGTAAGAGCAACGGGAATGGTCCCTGGAGTAATCTACGGTGGAGAAAAGCAAGTGTCAATCCAAATTAAGGAGAATGACATTAACAAGATTGTTTTTACTCCTAAGGTAAACCAATTTAAGATAAATGTTGATGGAACAGAGTATGGTGCTATTCTTAAGGACATTCAACAACATCCAGTAACGGATAGAGTGATTCATTTTGACTTTCAAGAAATTGTTGAGGGTAAGGATATGAAAATGAAAATTCCTGTAAGATTAAAAGGGAATTCAATTGGTGTAAAAAATGGTGGTGGATTAAGAGCCCCAAATAGAACCATCATGATTCAAGGAATGCCTGATAATTTCCCTGATGAAATAGTGGTAGATATTGAGGCATTAAAAATTGGTCAATCCATCAAAGTTGGAGATATCAATGAGCCAAAAATAAAAATACTTGCGGATGACAATGTAGTACTAGCAGCTGTTAAGATGGCTAGGGGTGCAGTTGAGGATGAAGAAGAAGAAGAAGGAGCAGAAGGAGCAGAGGGAGCAGAAGGAACTGCGCCTGCTGGTGACGCACCTGCCGCAGAAGGAGAGAAGAAATAATATTATTACACTTATTAAATAATCCGCTTCGTTAATTCGAGGCGGATTTTTTTTATTTTTGAATTAATGAAGTTTTTAATTGTCGGTTTAGGAAACATAGGAGCAGAATACCATAACACAAGACATAATATAGGTTTTGATGTCCTGGACGAATTAGCTAAACAAAAGGAAGTCACATTTACCACACAAAAGTTAGGAGATGTGGCTGAGTATAAATTTAGAGGAAAAAAAGCTGTACTACTGAAACCATCCACATTTATGAACTTGAGCGGCAAGGCAATACGATACTGGATGGATAAAGAGAAAATTCCTGTTGAACGCCTATTGGTTATAGTGGATGATTTAGCGCTGCCATTTGGAAAATTACGCCTTAGAGCTAAAGGAAGTGATGCTGGGCACAACGGGCTTAAAAGTATTGAAGCGGTCTTGCAAACTTCGAAATATCCCAGGTTGAAATTTGGTATTGGTGATGATTTTCAGCGTGGCCAACAAGTCCAATATGTACTTGGTCGTTGGACCGATGAACAACTTGACGATTTAGGTTCATTTATTGATAAAAGCACAGAGTATGTAGATTCGGTAATGGCGATGGGTGTTACTAGAACAATGGGCACAATGAATTAGCGTACGATGACATTCTTAGAGTTCTTTCAAAGATTTTGAAAATGTAGATGCAACCATTACGGCTTTTTCATCATCAAACTAATACAAACATTAAACTGACTGATATGAAAAAGCTTTACTATTTAATTGGAATAATAATCTTAACGTTCTCAGTGAACGTATTTTCTCAAGAAATTCCCAATGGTGGTTTTGAAGCATGGGATCAAGGAATATGGACGAATAATCCTGTAAACTGGGATACTGACAACACCGAAGTTTCAGCGCCTGTATTTCAAGATACATCTTCATATGAAGGTGAATTTGCCATGACTCTTACACCGGACATCAATGGATTAGGTGAAGGTGATGCAGAGGCAGAATCTTTAATCCCAATAGATATTGTTCCTGCGCAGTTGGAATTTTACGCAAGATGGGAGAGGATTATAGGCGAAATAAAGGTCGAGATATCTTTCTTTAATGAGACGAATGAATATTTCACGGAGACGTGGGTTCCAACAAATGATCAATCTGACTGGACATTAATTGTTATTCCACTTCCGCAGATTGAACCAATAATTACGCACGCTATAGTTCGTGCAACAGTTCAAGTTGGTGATTTAGCATATGCCACCTTATCTATTGATGATATGCAGTTTGGCAATCCCAATGGAATTCCTGAAAACACGGAAGTTATTCTTGATGTTTATCCGAATCCAACGGCTGACTTGCTAAACATTGCGTGTGATAGGAAATTATATAATCATGGTGAAATGGCCGTTATTAATGATGTCGGTCAGACATTGTATCAAGGGTTGATCTCTCGAAAATTGGATCTTCAAAATTATCCTTCTGGCATTTATTTTTTGCAAATCCAAAATGATAATTTTCAAACAGTAAGGAAGTTCACTATAAATCGATAACACTAAACATCATGAAAAAAGCGGTACAAATATTATCTATGTTCTTGGTTATAGCAACAATTGAAACAAACGCTCAAGAAATTCCAAATGGTGGGTTTGAAGAATGGGAAATCCCAAATACTTGGACAGAAACACCGGTTGGTTGGCCCACAGAAAATGGTCAACTAATTCAAAACACGGTAAAGGATAGTTTTCCAAACAGTGGTGATTGGGCAATGCGAGTATATCCTATTCCAATTGGGGTAGGTGAATATGGTCATGCCTACACCGACATTGATATTTCAAATTCACCAAGTGTATTGGAGTTTCATGCCAAGTGGGAAAAAACTGCCACTGCAGCTGTTGGGGTGGAGATGTTATTCATGTTCAATGAGGCCATTGTATTTAATGAGAATTGGTTCCCTACAACAAATACATCAGAATGGGTCCCTATATCCATCCCGGTAAGTTTAGTTGGTACAGAGGTTAATCATGTTCTGATAAGAGTATTTGTATCCATTGGTGATTTTGCAGCAGGGCAAGGTTGGATTTCGGTTGATGATATGCAATTTACGGAACCAAATGGCATAGATGAACTCAACAGCACCAATTTATTTCTCGGTCCCAACCCATGTGATTCAGAGATCAGGATAAATTCAGATAAATATGATCAAACGACTAAAATGATCGTTTATGATAATTTAGGGCATATTATTCACATTGGTAATATGACCAGTCCATTTGATACAAGTAAACTACCTAACGGAATGTACACCCTCCAAATTGGAGAAGGAGAAGATTTAGTTAAAGAACGTTTTCAGGTAATTCATTAACTCTCTTTCTGTATTTCTACTGCATGTGGATAGGGTATTTCTATTCCAGCAGTATCTAAAGCTTCCTTGGTGTTTTCTGTAATATCAAAGTAAACATCCTAATAATCGTTTGTGATGCACCATGGTCTTACAGCAAAGTTTATCGAACTATCTGCCAATTCAGAAACGTTTATAGTTGGTTCCGGATTCTTAAGTACTTTTGGATGTGATGTTAGTACACTCAATAACACTTCTTTAGTCTTTTTTATATCATATCCAACACCAAATACCAGATCAACTCTTCTTGTTCCTTCGGTGGTATAGTTAATGATATTACCATTTGATAAAGAACCATTAGGAATGATAATTTCTCTATTGGAGAGTCCAGTTAGTTTAGTAGTGAAAATTTCGATTTCTTTCACAACACCGAGCTCACCTTGAGCTTCTATCAAATCACCTACCTTAATAGGTTTAAAAATCATCAGGAACACACCACCAGCGAAATTTCCTAAAGAACCTTGGAGCGCCAATCCAATAGCTAATCCAGCAGCAGCAATAATTGCAGCAAAAGATGTCGTTTCTATACCAAGTTTTGATATAACAACAATAAATAACAAAATCTTTAATACCCACCCCAATAAGTTGCCTAAAAACTTCTGAAGAGTAGTATCTATTCCTCTTTTTACCATCACAGGCCTAGACATTTTTACAACGTATTTTATTACAATAAGAATTACGAAAGCAGCTGTTACGGAAGGGCCTTAACCCATTAAGAGGGCCGTTATTTTTTCTATAATGTTTTCCATGTTATAAGTAAGGTATGATTGAGGATAATTTTTTTTAGAAATAAAAATGGCATGAATAGAGCATACAATTCTACCTCAAAGATAACTTTTTAATTTATTGTTAATGAATTGGTTGGTTAGCTAGAACAAGTTTTTAAAACTCACTTTTTCAGAAATTAATGTTTGTAGATCAGAAATTCTCACCCTTTCTTGCTCCATACTATCACGCTCTCTGATTGTTACCGTATCGTCTTCCAAACTTTGATGATCAACAGTAATACAGAATGGTGTTCCTATAGCATCGTGTCTTCGATATCTTTTACCTACCGCATCTTTTTCATCATATTGGCAGTTGAAATCGAATTTCAATTGGTCCAAAATGGCCATTGCTTTTTCTGGAAGCCCATCTTTTTTAAGCAAAGGAAATATTGCTGCTTTTATTGGTGCTAATGCCGCTGGTAATTTCAACAACAATCTGCTTTTGCCTTCACCAAGATCCTCCTCCATAAAACTGCTAGCAAATACTGCAAGGAACATTCTATCCAGACCCACAGATGTCTCTACCACACATGGGACATAGTTTTCATTTTTTTCAGGATCAAAATAGCGTAATTTTTTACCAGAAAATTCTTCATGTTGTTTTAGATCAAAATCTGTTCTGGAGTGAATTCCCTCAAGTTCTTTAAAACCCATTGGGAAATCAAATTCAATGTCTGCCGCTGCATTAGCATAGTGTGCCATTTTAAGATGATCATGAAATCTATAATTATCTTCACCTAGGCCCAAGGATTTATGCCATGCCATTCGTTTTTCTTTCCACTTTTCATACCATTCCAACTCCGTTCCAGGCTTCACGAAATATTGCATTTCCATTTGCTCGAACTCACGCATTCGGAAGATAAATTGTCGCGCAACAATTTCGTTTCTGAAAGCTTTACCTATTTGAGCAATACCAAATGGAAGTTTCATACGCCCAGACTTCTGCACGTTCAAATAATTGACAAATATTCCTTGCGCTGTTTCCGGTCTTAAGTAGATGGTGGATGCATCACCAGCAACTGATCCCAATTCAGTACCAAACATCAAGTTAAATTGACGAACTTCAGTCCAATTTTTACTTCCACTAACAGGACAAACGATACCTAAGTCTTCAATCAACTGCTTAAATGCAGCAAGATCTTCACGCACCTGAACGTCTTTCAATTGTTCTTCTATTTTCTCAATTTCTCCAGCCCTCCTCAGTACATTACCGTTGGTTGCTCTGAATTCAGCCTCATTAAATGCATCACCAAATTTTTTGGCAGCTTTCGTAACGTCCTTTTTTATTTTCCCTTCAATTTTCGCAATGTGATCTTCAACCAAAACATCTGCTCTATATCTTTTCTTGGAATCTTTATTATCTATCAAGGGGTCGTTAAAAGCATCAACGTGACCACTGGCTTCCCAAGTTTTTGGGTGCATGAATATGGATGCATCAAGACCAACAATGTTATCATTGAGTTGAACCATCGACATCCACCAGTATTTTTTGATGTTGTTTTTTAGTTCAACTCCGTTGGGACCATAGTCATATGCGGCTCCGAGACCATCATAGATTTCACTAGATTGGAATACAAAACCATATGATTTCGCATGGGCAATAATTGTCTTTAGATCTCGTACTTTTTCCATACCGCAAAATACCGTCTAAGCATTTGATTCTCCAAATAAATTTTGACCGAATTTTATTCCTAATTTTAAAAATGTAAAATATGCTGTAACAAAATGTATTCTGAATCGTCCTTATTGTGAAAGGCTCCTAATATTGGAGTGATTTGAAAAACAAATAAACCATAATATCATGAAAAAATTAATCGCAATAGCACTCTTAATGTGTGGAATGTCAGCTTCATACGCTCAGAGTAACGCAATAGATAAGTACTTTGAAAAATACAATTCAGAAGATTCATTTACTAAGGTAAATATGAGCTCCAAAGCCTTTGAATTGATGGCGAAAATTGAATGTGATGATGCAGAAATCAATGAAATTACAGATATGGCGTCTCAAATTAGTCAATTATGTGTTTTGGTGGATAACGAAAGACCGACTGCTAAAGCGGACTACAAAAGAGATTTAAGAAATATTGAAAATGACTATGAAGAACTGATGAGTTTTTCTGATAAAGAAGGAGAGTTCAAATTTTTCATTGATGAATCGAGAGGTATAGTTAAAGAACTAGTGATTTTCGGAGCCAATGATAGCACACTTGCAATTGTAAGTCTTACAGGTTCCATGGATCTCAAAAAAATTGGTAAGATCTCTTCACGTATTAGTACTCAAACTATGGATATTATGAAAAAGTCTCACGAAGTAGATAATGTTATGGTGTATCCCAATCCAGTTAACGAAGGTGCTTCAATAACTATTGACACTCATGAAGGGAATAGTGATGTGAAAGTCGATATTTATGATTCTTCAGGGAAATTAGTAAAAACCGATAAACATTATAAGTCAGGGCAGCAATTTAGCACCTCAGGATTAACTTCAGGACAATATGTTGTTCATGTTATAGGAGATGGCCTGACAATAAAAAAGAAATTTATCATTCAATAAAACTAAGATCATCTGGCTCAGACATTTCTGAGCCAGTCCCTCCAACCAAAAGCCGACAGAAACATTGACCAGTCTCGAGTTTAGAAATATTGTGTTGCCGCTAAAGAATAAACTCTTTCGGTTTGCTCTCTCTTATTTAAGAGACGAGGATGAAGCGAAAGACATAGTGCAGGAGGTAATGATAAAATTGTGGCAGGATCTGCAAGACAATAAGAAGATTAACAATATTGAAGCATGGTCAATGACATGTACTAGAAATAAATCCCTGGATAGAATGAAAAGTAAGTCATATGCAAATCAATCGTTAGAAGGTCAATATGATCTTCAGTACAATGCGGATGACCCATCGCAAATAATGGAGAACAAAGAGTTGTTGAGTCATGTAGGTCAAATTGTAGATCAGTTAAGCCTCAAACAAAGAGAAGTTGTGAGGCTCCGAGATTTTGAAGGAATGAGCTACAAGGAAATAGAGGAAATAATGGGACTTGACATGAATCAGGTTAAGGTAAATCTTTTTCGTGCAAGGAAATTTATAAAAGAAAGAATGGATAAAGTAATTAAGTATGGACTATCATAGCATTAAAGAGCTCATAAGAAAATTCTGGCTAGGCGAAACAAGCCTGGATGAGGAAGGTATCCTAAAAGAGTACTTTTCATTCAATCAAAATCCGCCAGAAGAATTCGAGGCTGCATCTGAGTATTTTGCATATATCAAACAGGAAAGCAACATTACACTTGATGATGATTTCGACATTGATATCATGAGCAAGATTGAATCACTTGAAAGTAAAAATGGAAAAGTGATCATCATGAAAAAAATGTGGCCTATGCTGCTCGCAGCTTGTGTAGCATTAATGGTAGGAATAACACTTATCAATTATCTCAAAGATGATAATGGTGAAGCCATGGAAAAGATATATGTGGAAGAAGAATTCATTGACACCTATGATGACCCAGAGAAAGCATATGCGAATGTTAGAGCCGCATTAATGATGGTGTCTTCGAACCTAAATGAAGGCGTTAGCTACGCAGGTGAAATCAAAAAGTTTGATCAAGCCCAAAAAGAAATTGAAAAAAATAACACCCCATAATTATGAAGTATAACTACTATAAATCAAGCATTTTGCTTATCGTATTAATTTGTTCTGCGATGAGTGTAAGTGCGCAAAGTGCCATACAAAGACATTTTGAAAAATACAGTGAAGACGATCGATTCACCAGAATTACTATTTCTGCTAAAATGTTTCAGTTGTTCGCTAACTTTGAAGTAGACGGTGAAGATGGTCAAGAAATGATACAAACAATATCCAAGTTGAAAGGCCTTAAAATGTTGATTGGAGATGACTTGGATGGTGCACCAATGTTGTTTAAGCAAATATCTAAAATGCCCGAAAAGGACATGGACGAATTGATGCGTGTTGAAAAGGAGGAGTCTGAGTTGAGGTTCTTTATTCAAGAGAAATCTGATGGTGTTATTTCTGAGTTGTTAATGATAGCCCTTGAGGAAAGGGGGTTGATTATGATGAGCATTGTTGGGGATATCGATTTGAAATCAATGTCGAAACTCAGTAAACATATGAATATTGAAGGTTTTGAAAAGTTGGAAAATGTGGGTGGAGAACAAAATAAAGACGATTAACCATGAAAAAAATAATCACTCTTTTTCTAGTAATTGTTCTAGGAATAACGGTTAATTCTGTGTCTGCTCAAAGCAAGGCAATAACCCAATTTGAAGAACAGGTCGATGGATATAATTTATACCTCTATCAAAGTCTTATTAGGGTCTTGAACAAAGATAAAAATGAAGATTTCAACTTACTTATCAAGGACTTGGATCACCTTAAATTCTTAATGACCGACTCCATTGGCGATCAGTCAATAATGCTCTATAAGAACCTAATGGAGGGTCTAGGAGATGAGGGGTACGAGGAGCTAATGAACTTCGACAATATAGACTACAAAGCCACTGTGCTTTCATTGGAATCGGGGAGAAGTGGAACAAGTTGGGTTGTAGTATTCAACATGGGAGAAATGAGCGGTTTGTTTGAAATGATGGGTAGCGTTGATACCAAATATTTAAATGCCCTATCAAGCTTGAATATGGAAAAACTAAAGAAGATGATGCCAATGATGGAAGATTTTGAAGAATCATTTCCTGAAGGTGAATACGAAGAAATAGAAGAGGATGAATAACGTACTTGAAATAAATGGTCTGACCAAAAACTACAAGAAGGTCAGGGCAGTTAATAATCTGAATCTTGAGATTAAAAAAGGCGAGGTTTTTGGTTTTCTAGGGCCTAATGGTAGTGGAAAAACGACAACACTGGGAATGATACTAGGTGTGACACTTCCCAGTTCAGGAACTTTTTCCTGGTTTGGGGAAGGAGACGCTGATCATTTGAGATTGAAAATTGGCTCTATTTTGGAGAAACCGAATTTCTATCCGAGCTTATCGGGTTATAAGAACCTTCAAATCTCTTGCAAAATTAAGGGAGTGGATGAGTTACGAATAGATCAAGTTCTCGATCAAGTTTCCTTATTGGAAAGAAAAGACCATTCTTTTAAAACTTATTCGCTAGGAATGAAACAGCGACTAGCCATAGCTGCTGCTTTATTAAATGATCCTGAAGTACTGATTTTTGATGAGCCAACTAATGGCTTAGATCCTCAGGGTATAGCAGAAATAAGAACACTCATAACCACTATAGCCGAAGGCGGAAAAACGATAATTCTTGCCAGTCATCTTCTTGATGAAGTACAAAAGGTTTGTAGCAGTTTTATTGTTCTGAAAAATGGCAACTTGGTGCATCAAGGAAATGTTGAAGGAGAATTTTCAGACCATCATTTAGTGGAGGTTGCTAGTGCAGACATGATATCCTTAGAGAAGACGCTTGGAAACTACAAGCATCTTTCATCCCTTGAAAAAAGGAAAGACAAATACATTTTAAAAATTGATAAAACTTCAGACATCGAAGAGCTCAGCAGATTTCTGTCGGATAATAAAGTTTACCTCAGCCACTTCTCTGTGGTAAAAAGAAAATTAGAGGATCAATTCATTGAAATACTCGCCCAAAACAAATGAAAAGATTAATTGATATTGAATTATTTAAACTCAGAAACACGAGATACTTCTGGGTTTTAGGTAGCCTATTCCTTACTTTTTTAATTCTAGTTCCTGTCGGAGGAAGACTTTTTCTTAACTACCTTGGTAGCATTGGCGAAGTCATGAACGGCATTTCACTGGGTGACTTACCATTGTTTGATTTTGTGGATATATGGCAAAACCTTACTTGGGTTTATAAATGGTTCTCAATTTTATTGGGATTCATCGTGATAATTTCAATTAGCAATGAATATACATACACAACGCTTAGGCAAGGTGTAATAGATGGTTTAAGTCGGAAAGATATTTTAGTTAGCAAGCTAGGTATGATTTTTCTCACCAGCTTATTTTTCAGTGTAGTTGTTCTTTTAATTGGATTGGTATGCGGATTCCTATGGTCACCTGTGACTGGCATGTCGTTCATAATGAAAAACATCACCTTTGTTCCCGCATATTTTTTGCACCTATTTGCCTTTCAACTCTTTTGTCTTTTTGTCGGCTTGCTTGTCAGGAAATCAGGAGTCTCTATCGCTTTGGTGATGTTTTACACCTTCGTTGAATGGATTATTCATCTCTTTCTAAGATTTGACTTTAAGTTTGAAATGGCCGCTGAATTACTTCCGGTAATATCCATAGGCAATCTCATTAGACTTCCATTTGCGAAATACGGCCTTCAAGAGACCCAAACGTATGTTGCGGGATTCGATGTTTTAGTGGTCTTTGTCTATATCGCCCTGCTTATTTTTGGGTGTTACAAACTACTCCAATCTAGGGACTTATAAAGGACTCTGAGTCTCTTGTTAATCAATATATTAGCCTTGATTCCAACATAAGAATTTCTTAAATTTGTTAATTCGGATGTTAACATAATGTTGATATTCAAATTGCTTATAAAATTAAGGTTTCCTTAATTTTGTCAGTGGATTGATTTAAGTGGGTTCTATGAAAAGACTGTTACTCTTTGTTGGTTTTATTTTTGTTGTAACTACTGGGTACACTCAATTGGCTGTCGGAGATATAGCATTTGTTCAATACAATGCAGATGGAACTGACAATTTTGCATTTGTTGCTTTGGTAGATATTCCAGCGAGTGAGGTAATATCATTTACAGATAACGAAGAGGATGAGATACCAGGAGGTGAAGGGACAATTATTTGGACAGCTCCTCCAGGTGGAGTAAGCTGCGGTACTGTAGTTACAATTACAAGTGCCCCAAGCGCAACTATCGGGACAGTTAGTGAAACTAACTCTCTAATCTTTTCAACTGGTGGGGATGGAATTATAGCTTATCAGGGTTTAGCTTCTTCTCCAACATTTATTACCGCACTTGGTAATGATGGTTTAGGTGGCGGTGATTACTCTCAAGCAAATGAGGGAAACCTGCCAAGCGGTTTGACTTTAGGTGTAAACGCTCAATCAATTGCTGAAATTGATAATTCCATTTATAATGGTTCAATACTTAATGATACTAAAGCTAATTTATTAGCAGCGATCTATAACTTTTCAAACTGGTCAGGAGATAATACGGTTAATCAGACATTCTCTGGTACATTTAGTGTAACCACATGTGTATCTGGCCCCGTAATCACAACTTCCCTATCATTGTTAACGGGTTTTGATTATATTGAAGGTGATGCAGATGGTTCTGATTCGCAATCTTTTTCCGTAAGTGCAACTGGATTTGCTGCAAATTCAACTATAACCCTAACTGCACCAACAAATTTTTTGATATCAACGACAGATGGCTCTGGATACCTTTCTACTTTTAATTTAACGACAGATGGCTTGGGTGATTTAGTGTCTACAGACATTTTTGTTATCTTAGAGTCCGGCTTATTTGTTGGAAATTATGGATTATCGGATCTTGATATTTCAGGCCCTTCCGCCAATACAGTTTTCGTTGCTTTATCAGGATCGGTTACCACTAATTTTGTGAATTTCGCGGTGGCTGTAGCTTCTGCAAATGAAATTGGTGGCACTCATGTCATTACGGTAACCTCTGGTATAGCAGGTGCACACACAGTTGATGTTGTGGTCACAGGTGGATCAGCAACTGATCCCATTCATTACTCTTATTCGACTCAGACAGTCAGTTTTGTTGGGAATATGTCGCAAACCATTTCAATTACGTTAAATGATAACGCTCTCTGTGAGGGTGATGTTAATGTGATTTTTGAATTACAAAATGCCGTGAGTTGCACCATAGGTCCTATAGTTAGCCATGATCTTACGATAGTCGATGATGAACAGGTTTTCATACCCATTGATTTCCAGGGATTTGAAGGAGGTGGTTGGGCTTATACCACAAATCCACTGGCGTATTCTAATATAGATACATGGGCTATTGTCGGGAGTATTGGGAGTATTAATCCTGCTTCAGGATCTTTATTTTGGGGAATGGAGGATTTAGATAATCCGACAGCTGGTGCTGGAGTTGTTCACACATTAACTTTCAACAAAGACATCAGTACATTTTCAAATGTAGTAATTGATTTTAAATGGAGCGCTCTGGCTTATAATGGTACTGATAATTTAAAGTATGAATTCGTATATGACGGAATTCCACAGGGTGAAATTACAATTTGTGTTAGTGGAGGGTGTTCGTCTGGATGGACCAACATTATTAGTCCAATACCGAATTCTGTTGGAGTAGTCGAATTAATCCTGAAAGCTTTTCAAAATGGTAACGGCCAATATGCTGGTTTCGATGATATAACAATCTCGGGATTAGATTGCAGCACATGCTCCGAACCAACAATCACAAGTATATTCTCAGGAAGCTCACCTTCTGCCGTTACTACAACTAGCGCCAATGTAGCTTGGAATCTTGGTGGTGATGGTGACAACACACTGCTTTTAATGCAAGAAGGAAATCCGGTAGACTCTAATCCAATTGACAACAGTGGCTACAATGCAACTAGTGTTTTCGGTACTGGAGACCAATTAGACGTCAATAACTTTATTATTTACAACGGCAATGGTAATTCGGTTGTTGTCACCGGCTTAAACCCAGGAACAGAATATTTCACAGAGATTTTCGAATACAATTGCTTGCCTGGGCAAGAGGATTATCTCATATCATCATCAAGCACGGATGTATTTGTTAGCAAACCCGAAATCATTGATGATTTAGCGACACCGTGTGTAACGAATAACACAATAGATATTAGCTGGAATGACCCATTGATTGGGAATCACAATGGTTTTTTGATAGTCGCGAGACAAGAATCAACACCTGGTGGAGTTACCGCCTTGGATCCTAGCATTGCATTGGGTGAAAATCTTGATTATAGCTTGGCATCAACCTACGGCATTGGGCCTGATTTTTCTCGAGTATTATACAACGGAACTGGAAATAATGTAACTGTTACAGGGTTAACTACAGGAGTAGGTTACACTTTTAGAGTTTATGCTTATGCAATTGGAACTACTGAATATCGTTATTCTGACCCTACCTCAACAAGTCAGATGATCAATCAAATTGATGTTCCTAATTATGGTGGATTAGCTGGAGATACTCAAGTTACTTTGAATTGGAGTCTTCCTTCGACAGGTTGTTGGGATGAAGTATTGATTATGGCTGATGGTATAGCGGGAATTACACAAACACCAACAGGTGATGGATCTGCATATGTTGCAAATGCTGTATTCGGATCTGGAACATCAATAGGTCCGCCCGCAGGTTTTGTTGTTTATAAGGGAACTGGGACAGGCGTGATGGTGACAAATTTGAACAATACCACAGAATACAGTTTCATGATATTTGTTCGTAGCGGCACGGACTGGTCTCTTGGTAAAGAGGTTATTTTGGAACCAAGTACTACAACAACTTTGGAAGCCGGGGATCTTGCAATTGTGGCTGTTTTTGACAACATTCCAACTATTGGTGACGAAGTATGTTTTGTTGCCTTTGAAGATATTAGCGAGAGCACTTCGATTGATTTTACTGACAATGGCTATGAACACACTGCGTCAGGTTTTTGGGGCGGTAATGAAGGTGTGGTCAGAATGCAGAGAACTGGAGGAGGTGATATTGCGGCAGGACAAACGATTTGTATCCAAGGAACTGGAAACTCATCATCAGATTTTGATGTCTTTTTATGTGGAGTACTGGATAATGCTAATTGGACTATTTACAGTCTCAACGGTGGGGGGATTTTAGATTTTAATGTTACAGCTACAGATCAAATATGGATAATGCAGGGTGGTGTATGGACTGGTGGTAGTAATTCTCAAGACGGTTTATATTCAGGGAATGTTCTTTATGGGTGGACTGGAGTTGGCTGGGAATCTGCGCCAAATTACAATAGCCCTAGTGGTTCTACACTATATACGGGTTCGAAATGTTTTAGTGCTGATTTGGATGGATTGGCTGATATTGCTCGCGTTAAGTATGTAGGACTATTTACCGCTGCTTCGAAGTTAGAATGGATAACTCGTATTAGCGATATTAATAATTGGACCGGTTATCCAAATCATGGTAGTTATAATACTAATGGTCCAGATTATGTTGGTTCATGTGTAAGTTTCCCTGTTAATTCAGGCACTATTTCAGAAGGCATATGGACTGGTGCTCAAGATGACCAATGGTTTGAATGTGGAAACTGGAGTAATCTAAAAGTTCCTACCGCGACATCAGATGTGCAGATTCCTATGGTAACCAACGATGCGGTTATTGATGCAACACATGCCGATGCAAGTATTTATGGATCGATTGCTTCGGTTAATGCGCTGACCATTTCGGGCAGCGTTGAAGTATTTGATGCAACGGATCAGTTATTGGTGAATGGAGATATTTTTATTGCAGACAATGCAGCACTTATCAATCAGGATGGAGGAAATATTGAAATATTAGGATCTTTAAATCTTGTAGGCGCCAATTCTTTATTGGATATGAACTCTCCGACTACGACTTCAACATTAACCCTTCATGGAAATTGGATTAATGGTGCTGCGTCAAACGGTTTTATCGAAAATAATTCGCTTGTTGATTTTGTCGGCTTGGGAACTCAGATAATTGATGGCTCCTCAATACTTTCTGGAACGGAGACCTTTTACAATGTTTCTATCAACAAGCCAGTCGGCACGAAAGTGGAACTGGCAGGTAGTGACATGAATGTGAGCAATCAGCTACAGTTTGGAACTGGAATTATTGACGCGGCATCAGATGATGTGAAAGTCGTTGTGACGAATAATGCTGTTATGTCAATAACGGGATATGAAGCGCCAAATGCAACGGGAGTATATCCTGTAAATGATGGTTTCGTTGAAGGCAGACTTGAAAGAGCTGTTTTGACAGGAATCTATGATTTTCCAGTGGGCGATAGACCTAGTGGATTAGGGTACAATCCAGTGAATATGAATATTACTTCCGGCACCGGAAATGTTTCGGCCATATTTGATCCAGCCAGCCCAGGAATAATGAATGTATATGATAATACGCAGTTATGTAGTTCAACACAACGTATTTTGGACTACGAAGAATTTGCCAATGATGGATATTGGAATTTAACAGGCCCAGCAGGAATGCTATATACTGTGACCATGCATCCAAATACAGGGCTTAATGCTCCATTTGCACCTCCACCGAACAATGAGTATAGATTGATGCGAGCTCCAAGTGGAACTGCTGGAGCCGAGACTAATGTTTGGCCATTGGCATCTGCCTATGAAGGGGATATTTGCACATTTACTGGATATGCTGCGGCTTCAGGCACATATACGGGATTCTCTGATTTTGCTATTCAAGGGGACATCTTGAATCCATTGCTGCCTATCGAACTTTTATTTTTCGAGGCTAAAAATCAAGAAAGAGATATCAATTTATCTTGGATGACGGCTACAGAGATTAACAACAACCTTTTCAAGCTGTATCATTCCATAGATGGATTGGAATGGGAGCAAATTAATGTTCAAAACGGAGCAGGCACAATAACGGAAGAACAGTCTTATTCTTTCATACATAAAAACCCATCTTGGGGCGTACACTACTATCAATTACAGCAGGTTGATTTTGATGGAGCATCTAGCATGTCAGAAATCGAAGTGGCAGAAATAGGGTCGAATGACGACATAACTTTATATCCGGTACCTGCATCCAACACACTATATATAGATGTTGCTTCCGTTTTGGATGCTCGATCTATTCGAATCAATAACGAACAAGGTCAATTGATTAGTGTATGGACTATAGAGAACAACAAACTGAATATTGCAAGACTGAATAGTGGTGTTTATTTCATTACTTTCATCGGACAAGAAAATACTGTAGTCAAGAAGTTTATTAAAATATCTACGGAGTAAAAAAAATCCATTTACATGATAATTATTGGGGACAAATTGGTCAGTGAAGACCTTTTTGAAAAACACTTTGTATGCGATCTATCAGCATGTAAAGGCGAGTGTTGCGTATCAGGTGATTCAGGTGCACCACTTGCAAAAGGAGAGTCGGATAAGCTCAAAGAGGTTCTCGAGAAGGTCAAACCTTATATGAAGGAAGATGGACTAAGAGCCGTTGAACAACAGGGTGTTTCAGTCATTGATTCAGACGGTGATGAAGTGACACCATTAATTAATGGTAAAGAATGTGCCTTTACTTTTTTTGACGATAAGGGAATCGCAAAATGTTCTATAGAAAAAGCCTATCGCGAGGGTGAAATAGATTTTTACAAACCCATTTCTTGTCACATGTATCCCATTCGAGTGAAACAACTCTCAGATTTTACCGCTTTAAATTATCACCATTGGCCCATTTGTGAAGCCGCTTGTGATCTGGGGGATAAGTTGAAAGTCACAGCACATCAATTTCTTAAAGAACCCTTAATTCGAGCTTATGGGGAAGAGTGGTATGAGCAATTGGGTATTGTGTTCGAGCAATGGAAAGGCGAGAACGGTAAATAGTAGGTCTACTATTTCTTGTGCAGCTGAATCAATCGTTGTAAATCTTCGGGCGTATCAACACTAAAAGATTCACTATGTGTCAGCATTGTATGAATATCATAGCCATTTTCTAACCATCGAAGTTGCTCCAAGCTTTCTGCCATTTCCAAGGCGGAGGGAGTAAGAATCGTTAATTCTTTAAGCGTTTTTGGTCTATAGGCGTACATGCCTATGTGCTGATACATTGGTGTTTTTTCTTGCCATGTATTGCGGTCTTCATTCTTCACAAACGGAATTGCTGAACGAGAAAAATATAAGGCTTTCATGTTTTTATTAATCACAACACGAATTTTATTCTCATCAAAAATATCCTCTCCGGGTTTATATGCCTTGATCAAGGTCGCAATGTTTACTTCGGGATCTTCGAAGCACTTTACCAGCAAATCGATATGTTCAGGCTCAACAAATGGTTCGTCTCCTTGGACATTAATGATCACATCATACTCAGAATTCAACTGATTATATGCTTCGTTTATTCGATCCGTCCCACTAGGATGATCGTCTCTAGTCATTAACACTTTACCTCCGGTACTTTTTACTACTTCAGCTATTCTTTCGTCATCCGTTGCTACGTATACATCATCAACCGAACTTGCTTTCGCTGAGTTTTCGCGAACCCATTGCACCATAGGTTTGTCGTGGATCACGGCTAGTGGTTTACCTGGAAACCTGCTTGAGGCGTAACGTGACGGAATAATGACTACTGCTTTCATAATGAATTGTTAAAGTTAGTTCTATCTTTGAATACAGATCTGAAAAAATTGGAAACTTCTTTGATTCACAAAATCGCCATAACACTGCTTGATGGCATTGGTGCTATTAACGCAAAAAAACTTATCGCATACTGTGGTGGCGTTGAAGAGGTCTTCAAGACTTCTCGAAAAGACCTGCTAAAAATTCCGGGTATTAATTCAGGACTTGCCAATAATATTCTTGGAAACAACGTAATGGAACGTGCTTCTGAAGAATTGAAATTTATTGAGAAGCAAGGTATCAATTGCATTTTCTATCTTGACAAAGAGTATCCCATTAAGTTGAAAAACTGTGAAGATTCTCCAATTCTATTGTACTGTAAAGGGAGTTTTAGCTTTAGTGATCGAAAGATTATTAGTATCGTGGGCACAAGAAATGCGACACATTACGGGAAGGAATTCATTGCACAGTTCATAAAAGATCTAAAACCTTATGATCCAATAATTGTCAGTGGACTTGCATATGGTATAGATGTTACGGCTCACAAACAGGCAATGAAAAACGGTTTGCAAACAATAGGCGTAGTTGCCCATGGTTTAGATATAATATATCCAGCTGCTCACAGAAGCATATCGAAGGAAATGCAGGAAACAGGTGGCGTAATGAGCGAATATGTCAGTGGGACAAAAGCAGGTCCAGAAAGATTTCCTATGAGAAACAGAATAGTAGCTGGACTTGCTGATGCTGTTATAGTGGTTGAATCCGCAAAGACAGGAGGATCTATGATTACAGCAGATTTAGCCAATGGATATAGTCGTGATGTATATGCTGTGCCTGGAAGAACGATGGATACTTATTCTCAAGGATGTAACTATTTGATTCAATCGAATAGAGCACATTTAATAAACAACGCTCAAGAGCTCATTGATATGTTGGGATGGAAGAATGAATCTCCAAAGAATGTGCAATCTCAAATGTTTTTTGAGTTAAATATTGATGAAGAGAAAATAGTTGACCTATTGCGAAAACATGGTGAAATAACCATCGATGAAATTAGTTTGTCGTCATCGCTACCGATGAGCAAAGTTTCCTCGAACCTTCTAAATCTTGAATTTAATGGCGTTGTATTGTCCAGACCAGGCAAAAAATATCTTCTGGCTTAGGTTTATGGTTTGAAGGGGGACTGATCTCTATGTATTTTTATAGCCCCGAAAGCCAATTTCACTGTTAATACCAATGAGGCAAGTGCTCCAATAGCCATAGCTGGGAAACGATTGACAAAAAGGAAATAATCATAGAAACCGTGAAGCAATGCTGGAACTGCCCAGGCCAAGAACAAGTACCGATTTTTTTTCTTTGAGAACTTAGCCATACCCACAAAGTATCCCATAATGATACCTGCGGATGCGTGCATTGGCACAGCGGTAAACATTCTTGCAATTGCGGTTTCCATTCCTCCCATCATCACATACTGTATGTTTTCAAGTGTTGCAAATCCAATGGCTACCATTGCACCGTATAAAATACCATCATATGGTTCGTTAAACTCCTTCCTAGGGTATAGGAATAAGAAAAGCATCAAAAATTTGAATAATTCTTCGCCAGAGCCAACGATAAAGAATGCTTGTATTACATTGCTGAAGTGATAAATGGCATCGTTTAATATGTATGGGTAGAAGAAATAGTTGACTCGATCAACGCCTATACTATTCGTAAACCCGGCTGGCAATGTGCTAATTACACCTAGAAAGAATGCTCGCATAACAAGACTCAAAGGTTCTTTTTCGTGCCTGTCATGCCAGTATACGTAAAAAGCAATTGCAAGACCAGGGGCAATGGCAATTGCCAGTAAATTCATACTTTATATCTAGATATGAGGCAAGGTAGTAAATTTCATTATATTCAACGAAAATTAAAGGAAGTAGACTGAATAACTACAATCATTCTAAATCTGATTCAAAATAAATCTATGAAAAAAATCAACTATATCGCACTATTACTATGTGCTTGCTTAACATCAAACGGTATTTCAGCTCAAGAAAACGCTGTTAAATTAGGAATATCAGACTTTCTTTATGGTGGTTTACACTTTAATTACGAGTATGTTCTCTCTGACAACCAGTCAGTTGCATTGAATGTAACTACGTTGATTCCAAGAGAACTACCAACATTTTTTTTCGAAGAAGAAGTTGATGATGCGCTTGAAATAATAAACAGAGTGAGTGGGTTTGCAATTACACCAGAATACCGATTTTATACTGGCAACAATGGTGCTCCAAGGGGTTTTTATATTGCACCATATTTAAGATACAGTAAATATTCAGTTGAATTTAGTGACAAAGTTGAAGGAGAAAATTATGAAGTTACAGGAGGAGTTTCGACATTCGGGGGCGGTGTCCAATTTGGCGCTCAATGGTTAGTGTCAGATGCTTTTGTAATAGACTTATACTTCCTAGGTCTAGGTGCTGACAGACATAATGTATTTATTGAATATTCGTCAGATGATGAAAACACAGACTATGAGCAATTGGCTAATGATATAGACGAAGATTTATCTGATGCTACAATAATTGGATCAAGATTCTCAACAGAGCATGGTGATGATTTTGTTAGAGTAGAAGCACCTTTTGTATATCTAGGATTAAGAGCTGGACTCTCAATTGGTTACGCATTTTAATTTTTAACATCCAAAGATCTTAACACCATATAAAATGAAGCTTTCTGAGAAAAATAAAGACTTTTTCAGTAAAGTGTATCAGGTGGTTGCTCTCATACCGAAAGGAAAGGTGACAAATTATGGATCAATCGCTAAATACCTTGGCTCCCCTAGGGGCGCCAGAATGGTTGGATGGGCGATGAATGCTTGTCATTCTAGCGCACCGAATCTTCCAGCGCATCGGGTGGTAAATCGCGTTGGGTTATTGTCTGGAAAAGATCATTTTCCTGATCCTAATATGATGCAATTACTTCTTGAAAAAGAGGGCTTAACGATTAAAGAAAATAAAATTCAGAAGTTTGAAAATTATTTCTGGGATCCTATGATTGAGCTTGAATATTTTTGATCCTATTCAGAATCCACCTCCAGACAGGTAAACTCTAACTCACTAATAGTAAGTTCCCCACGGAGGTTCTTTTCAAATTCTCGGCTAATGGTTTTTAGAGAGGAATATCTACACATAAGATACATCAGCTTAGTAATGCTTGCTTCAAAAGTCATATCTGCAGCACTGACAACACCAATTTCTTTTAGTTTCTCACTGGTTTCATACAAACCTTGTTTTACACTTCCTTGCATGCATTGGCTGATATTAATAATCAGTTTGCCTAAATCAATAAACTCTTTTAGAAAGTCCAAAAACCACTTATCGGTAATCGTATTCCCCGCACCGTAGGTCTCCAAAATCACGGCACTTGCCGTAGGGTTTGAAAGAATATGTTTTACCATTTCCTTAGATATCCCTGGGTACATTTTTAGCACCGTGATGTCGCCACATGCGGCATTGTGAAAGGTCACCTTTTTATCAGGGACTTTCAGCATACTGTGCTTGTTATAGGCAATTTCTATATTGGCCTCCGCCAGCACAGGGTAGTTAGGTGATTTAAATGCGTCAAAATGATCGCTACTGTATTTTGTTGTTCGATTGGCACGATGAAGGAAGTATTCGAAATAAACAGCGACCTCTGCAACACGTGGTTTGCCACGATAATATGACGAGGCAATTTCTATAGCCGTGATTATATTTTCCTTACCATCTGTTCTGATTGTCTCTATGGGTAGTTGGCTTCCTGTGAAAATGATAGGTTTAGACAAGTTCTCAATCATGAAACTCATGGCAGAAGCTGTATAAGCCATAGTGTCAGTGCCATGAAGAATGACAAAGCCATCCACATCGTCATAGTTGCTGGAAATAATTGCTAGTAGTTCTTTCCACACATCTGGATTCATGTTTGATGAATCTATCGGCTCCTTTAAAATAGCCGTATCCAACTCCAAATTGAATTCGTTTAGTTCGGGTATGTGCTCAAGCAAATTGTTAAAATCAAAAGGCTTTAAACTGCCTTCGGAATAATCCCTAACCATCCCGATTGTGCCACCTGTGTACACAATAAGTACCTTCCTTTTATTCATCTAATTGATCTCTTTGTACACTTCAAGTGCATTATTTGTGGTGATTTCTGCAACTCTTTCTATTGGCAACTCATGAATGTCTGCTAACTTTTGAGCGACTAAAGATACATAAGCACTCTCATTTCTCTTTCCTCTGTGAGGCATTGGGCTGAGATACGGGGAGTCGGTTTCTAAGACAAAATGTTTAAGATCAATTTCTTTGACAACAGCATCCAGTCCAGAGTTTTTAAATGTAAGAACACCCCCAACACCCATTTTAAACCCACCATAATTAATTATTTTATGCGCTTGATCAATATCCCCAGTAAAACAATGGAAGATGCCAGTAAGCCGATCATCATTCATTTCATCTACAATACTAAAGATTTCATCAAATGAATCACGCGCATGAATGACAATTGGCAGTTGTTTTTCTTTTGCCCAGGAAATCTGCGTTCGGAAGGCATGTTCTTGTTCTTTAAAAAATGTTTTATCCCAATAAAGATCGATACCAATTTCTCCAACGGCAACATACCCACCTAGATCAAGCTCCGATTTTATCTTACTCAATACCTCTTCCACATCTGCTCCTACGCTACAGGGATGTAATCCCATCATAGGCACAAAAAAGCCCGGAAAATCTGAAGCCAACTTTTTCATAGGCTCAATACTTTCCAAGTCAATATTTGGCATGTATATTTTACTAACATGTACTTCCTTGGCTCTCTTTACAGCCAACTCCAAATCCTCATTGAATTTATCGGAATACATATGGCTATGAGTATCTATCAATTTCATGCTGCAAAGTAAACACTTATAGGAGTTAATTTTTAGTCTGATTTTATGACAAAATGAATTGGTAACTTCGTTAAATGAAATTTGAAGACTTCAGTTTTCATAAAGATTTGATTACGAATCTTAAGACAAGCATCGAGGACGGTAGAATTGCACATGCGCAATACTTTCAAGGCTCGGATGGCTCGGCAAATTTGGCATTGGCCATTGCCTATGCTCATGAAGTAATGTCAGGGGGTAAAACAGACATGTTTGGTGGTATGGATGATAGAGTCTCGCGCTTAACTCACCCTGATTTACATATCGTTTTTCCAGTAATTCAAGGAAAAGAAAAAACATCTGATCACCTGTTGGTTGAGTTCAAGGAAAACTATTTGTCAAACCCATATATGCTATATAATCATTGGTTGGACGTCATGGGTAGCCTGAATAAAACGCCAATAATATCGGTGAGCGAAAGTGAAGCCATTTACAAAAAGCTGAGTTTGAAATCCTATGAAGGAGGCTACAAGACATTAATCGTTTGGCAAGCCGAAAAGATGAATGAGGGTTGTTCAAATAAGATGCTCAAACTGATTGAAGAACCACCAGAAGGGACATTAATCATACTGGTTGGATCCGATTTCAATGCCATGCTCCCGACCATAAAATCTCGCGTTCAGAAAGTTGAAATAAAGCCATTGAAAAATCTTGAAGTAAAAGAGTTTTTAGTATCCAAGGGAGTGGACAATCAAAGCGTTATGGATTACGTGATGGAGAGCAAGGGAAGTCTTGGTTTAGCCTTACAATTAAGTGATATGGAATCTGATGATGCCCTTTTGGATAGCTTCAGGGATCTGATGAGAATAGCCTTTCAAAAGAACGTACCCGCGGCCATAAAGTGGGTTGATGAAGTTGCAGCAAAAGGTAAAACTTTTCAAATGAATCTTATTAATTTTGGTGTCGAGATCTATCGACAGGCGAATCTTATGAACTTTATGCCGGATAGACCCTTTCATGTTGATGAAAAATCGAATTTTGTTAAGAAATTTTCACCCTTCATAAAACCGGAAAATGTGGAGGAATTAATGATGACTCATCAAAAGGTTCATTACAACCTCAGTAGAAACGGAAACCCAAAACTTCTACTACTTGATTGTGCTTTTAAATTAATGAGATTCATTAAGAAATAACGATGATGGTTGGTGAAATTATAACTACAAGCATAGATAAGATAGCATATGGGCTGTGATACATGCGCCAATAAAAATAGTGGCATTCCCAATGGATGCAAAAGCAACGGTTCTTGTACCTCAGGAGGTTGCAATAAATTACCTGTATACGATTGGTTGAAAGGCGTGCCGTCTATTGGCACTTCTCAGAATCAGTATGCTGAAATAAGGTTCAAGAATACCCGTAAAGATTACTACCGAAATTCCAATAAATATAGCTTGCAAACTGGAGATCTTGTTGTGGTAGAATCAGATGCGAACTACGACATTGGGACGGTTTCATTGTCTGGAGAATTAGCGAACCTGCAGTTTAGAAAGAAAACCAAAAAGAAAGATCGACTCCCGCTCAAGATTTTGAGAAAGGCCAAGCAAGAGGATATCGAGCTTTGGTCAATTGCAAAGGACAGGGAACAAGAGACTAAGACTAAAGCGAGAATCATCGCTTCTGAGATGGGGGCAAACATGAAAATTTCGGATGTAGAATTTTCAGGGGATAATACTAGAGCTACATTTTACTATACAGCTGATGATCGTGTAGATTTTAGAGAACTCATTAAGAAATTGGCTGGTTTGTTCAAAATTAAGATTGATATGAAACAGATAGGTGCTCGACAAGAGGCGGGCATGCTTGGTGGCATTGGATCTTGCGGTAGAGAATTGTGCTGTTCTACTTGGTTAACCGACTTCAGATCTGTTTCGATAAGTGCATTGAGATACCAACAACTGTCAATCAATTCTGAAAAAATGGCAGGACAGTGTGGTAAATTAAAGTGTTGTCTCAATTTTGAATTAGACTCATACATGGAAGCTATAAAAGATTTTCCATCGCCAAAATTGAAATTGAAAACGAAAAAGGGAACAGCATTTCATTTTAAATCCGATATTCTTAATAAAACATTGGCTTACGCCTATAAGGATGATAAGATGATCAATCCCATTGCGCTAACCCTTGAACAAGTCAATAAGATTATTGCTCTTAATAAAAAGGATGTTTTACCTGATAGTTTAAATAGTATGCAGGAAAAACGGATAGAAAAGGAGATTGGCTATCAACAAGTTGTTGGGCAAGATGACCTAAAGAGATTTGATAGCGAGAAGAAGCGAAGAGGAAAGAAAAAGAATAAAAGAAAACATAAAAAGGCCAAGAAAAGTTGAAACATATACCCCCATCTTTTATAATAATTTTAACCACATTGCTTATGGCTTGTACGAAAACATCTGTGGTTAATGACATTCATGAGATCAACGGCCCCATGTGGAATTCAGAGGATATTAAATCTTTTGATTTCGCTATAGATGATACTACTAGTGGATATGATTTCCATGTCTTGGTGAGAAACGATGACGACTATCCTTATAGAAACTTATATCTCTTCGTAAATTTGGAATTTCCAGATAATAGAATTACTAGTGATACCATTTATTGCGAATTAGCAAACAAAGCTGGGAAATGGCTTGGTAAGGGTTTTGGAAGTCATCATAATAGCGAAATTTTATACAAGGACAATCAGCAGTTCCCTATGAAAGGGGAGTATAAAGTTAGTATTGAACAGGCCATGCGACAAGAATCATTACCAGGAATTACAGATGTTGGGATATCAATTCGTGAAAATAAATAGATTCCAACACCGTTTAAAGACAGACAATTAAGAATACTATGGCAAAAAAGTCTAAAAAGGCAGTTAAAGCTCCAGCATCCAATTGGAAATATATCAAGTGGTTCTGGTTATTGGCATTTTCACCAATATTATTGATTGCACTGATGTTGACAATGGCTGCATTTAGCGATTTACCAAGCACTGCCGTACTTGAAAATCCTAAAAGTAACTTGGCTACTGAGATATTCACCGTAGACTCTAAATTGCTCGGTAAGTATTATAGAGAAAATAGAACTAACGTCAATTTTGAAGATATTTCGCCAAATGTAATAGATGCTTTAATTTCTACAGAAGATGAACGGTATATGGAACATTCAGGGGTTGATATGGAGGCCTTGGCAAGAGTTGTAAAAGGCGTTCTCACAGGAAGTACTAATCAGGGGGGAGGTAGTACCATAACCCAACAATTAGCGAAGTTACTTTTTAGTGAAAAACCGAAATCCAAACTTGCGCGGGTTTTTCAAAAATTTCAGGAATGGATAATTTCAGTAAAGCTTGAAAAGTCATATACGAAGGAGGAGATTTTGACAATGTACCTCAACCAGTATGATTTCCTTCATCAAGCAGTAGGTATAAAATCAGCCGCAAACATATATTTCAGCAAGGAACCATCAGAATTAAACATACAAGAATCAGCCATGCTTGTTGGAATGTTAAAGAATTCATCTTATTATAATCCACGAAGAGAATCCGCAGTGGAGAGAGTGACAAAGAGAAGAGAAGTGGTCATGAAACAGATGCTTAAACATGAATTTTTGGATAGAGAGATGTATGATTCTCTAAGAATGCTGCCGCTGGGTCTTAGGTATCAGAAGCAAGCGCATGATGAAGGATCTGCCCCGTATTTTCGTGAAATCCTTCGAGCTGAGGTGAAGAGTTTACTCAAAGCCACAGATAAGAACGGAAACCTTCTCGCTGTTAACCCCAACAGTAATCTAGCCTATGACATGTATGAGGATGGGCTAAAGGTTTATACCACTATAGATTCTAGACTGCAGGGATATGCGGAATTTGCGGTAACAGCACATTTAAAAAACCAACTACAAGATCAGTTTGATAGATCGAGCAAAAACCTAAAGAATAGACCATTTTCCGATGATCTAACGACAAAGGAAACTGAGAAAATCATGACATCCGCTATCCAAAGAAGTAAATCACATAAAGTAATGGTTGGCAAACTTTGTTCCAATTGCGAACGGAATAAATACATGGAAAAAACCACCAAAGATGATGGGGAATACTATCACTGCTCTCATTGTAAACATGACAGAAAAGCAAACACTAAAGCTGATATAAAAAAGTATTTTGATACACCAAAAAGAATGAGTATTTTCTCATGGGATGGTAATGTAGATACATTATTGACTCCAATTGATTCCATAAGGTATTATAAGGGCCTCTTGCAAGCAGGGATGATGTCAATGGAGCCATCAACCGGAGCTGTAAAAGCATGGGTAGGAGGAATCGATTTCAAGCATTTTAAGTATGACCATGTGAAGCAGGCTAAAAGGCAGGTAGGTTCAACTTTTAAGCCAATAGTGTACGCTACGGCCATTATAGGCGGGTACAAGCCTTGTCATCCTGTTCCGAAGATTAAAACGACTATCGAGGCAGGGACATATAATTTGCAAGAAGATTGGACACCTGAAGATTCTGATGGCAATTACGGTTTTATGGCAGACTTGAAATGGGGATTGGCAAACTCGGTAAATACCATTACAACATGGGTAATGAAAGAGTTTGGACCTGCTCCTGTTGTTCAATTGGCAAAGGATATGGGAATAAAAAGCGAACTCATTCCAGTACCATCCCTTTGTTTGGGAGTAGCCGATTTATCTGTTTTTGAAATAACCGCTGCGAATAGTACGTTTGCCAATAAAGGGGTTTATATCGAACCATATATTATCTCTAGAATAGAAGACAAGAATGGGAACGTCATTTATCAATCTCTGCCTGAAACCAATGAAGCGATAGATGAGAAGACCGCTTATATTATGCTTGAAATGATGAAAGGAACAGTTGAAGGGGCCTATAATGAACATCTAGATCGTGCTCAGGGCACAGCAATGAGACTAAGGTCAGACTTGGATAGTCGTGACTATGATGGTATACCAAAGACTCTAGAAATTGCCTGTAAAACAGGGACAACGCAAAATCAATCGGATGGCTGGTTCATAGGGCTAATACCGGATCTTGCGACTGGAATTTGGGTGGGTGCAGACGATAGAAGTGTCCATTTTAATTCACTACAATATGGAATGGGGACCAATATGGCCCTACCAATATGGGGATACTATACAAAGAAAATTTTGGAGGACAAATCCATTAACCTTCAAATGGAATTTGATCGCCCTTTAGGGCTCGATATTGAGGAGATTTTTGATTGTAACGAGAAGGATGACCAAGATGATTTTGATAACGAATTTGAAGATGTGTGATAATGTCAGAACTGGATAAACGACAAGAAGAAATAATAGAAGAGTTTGCTTTTTTCGATGATTGGATGGAAAAATATGCTCATTTAATTGAGCAAGGCAAATCCTTGACACTGGTTGATGATGGCTTCAAAACAAAAGACAATGTCATTAAGGGATGTCAATCTAAGGTTTGGATTGAAGCTGCAGAATCCAAGGGTATTCTAAAACTAAAGGGAGATAGTGATTCCTCAATAGCAAAAGGAATTGTTGCACTCGTATTGCGTGTATTGTCTGATTTAAAAGTAGATGATGTTCTTAATGCGGATTTGTACTTTATCGAAAAAACTGGTCTTAATGAACATCTTTCTCCTTCTAGAAGCAATGGATTGAGTTCCATGATAAAACAAGTAAAGCTTTACGCGCTGGTTTACAAGCAGAAATCCTTGCTATCTTAATTGATCACCATAATCTTACTGATACAAGAGGTCTCCCTATCATCAATGAGGCTAGTAATTAATGCCAAATAGATGCCTGATTGTACTCTGTCACCAGAGAAATTGGTGGCATCCCAAATGGCTCTCCCACCGTTAGAGACAGTTTCATAGACCAAGTTGCCAGCGATATCAGTTATCTTAACGTTAGAGTCTCTTGCGAGTCCATCAATTGCAATAGGCCCGAAATAATCTGGTCTTACAGGGTTAGGGAAAACCTTAAAGCATTCATTGTCTCTGCTTCCAGAGGTAGCATCTCCTATGTATGATAAAAGCCCTTCATCTGTTGCAAAGAATACTTCTCCTGTTTCTCTATTGATGCTAATATCACGAATGGAATTTTCCAATAAGGGACTATTTTCCTGAGTAAAGTGTAATATCTGCTCTGTTCCATCTTCCGAAAGTAAAAATGCACCACTAGAAGTGGTTCCCAACCATTTTCTATTGGCTCCATCAATTGCTATTGTTGTTATACTGGTTGTACTTAATACTATTTCAACATTACCGTCCTGTTCAATTTTTATTTGCTGTGCTTCAGGAGGATTGCTCTCAAAAAGAAATTCAGGAGAATATATAACAGCGGGTCCTTCTGATGTTCCTATCCATATCTCACCATCGAGATCTTCAGCAACACAGATAACCAAGTTTGTTGGTAGACCTCCACTATCAGCGTTTGTATTAATTTTCATGCATTGGTCATCATTGGCGTTGCCTACTGTACCATTATAATCCAACACAAACAACCTGCCATCACTAGACGCAGCATTTACACCCCATATTTGTCCGTTACTGGTATGTATTAAACTACTCATTTTAATAGAATTGTCCAATTCCAAACAACTAAGTACTATCTCAGTGGCATCTGGTTGTCTAACTATAATCTGATTTTCATTTAGGCCCTGATCCTCTCCTGAAAATTCACCGGTTGAATTCGCTTGCCAAAGATTTCCATCATTATCATAAGTTAATCCACCAATGCGATAATTATTGACTTGTGAACCTTCTTGAATCACTGAATTTCCTTTGCCTTCATGGTAGATCTCTACATCCCCATTACTCATCTTCTCAATCAACCCACCATTCCAGGATCCGAAAAAAACCTGTTGCGGATTGTTTGGATTTATAGCAAGGTCTACTAGGTCCCTAACACCATTTTCAAGTAAAAACTCGTTCCCTTTGTAAGTTTCCCAGGTGCCACTATTTAATCCGGAGAAAAAATCTTCTGAACCTGACGCATTAAATGTAACCTTCACACCACCATGAGCAACCCAAGTTTGATTTCCTACTGATGAAACCTCCCAACTGGAGTTGGTGGAAGGGCCTTCTGGCATATAGGAATTCACATTTGAACTCCCAAGATCTTCTATCAAGCCCCAATTTATATCACCGATCCACAGCTTATCCTCTGAATCTAAAACTGCGGTAAAGATGTCCTCTTTATCCGTGAAATTATAATCATCGAGACTATATACTACAGTAAAATCTTGGTCTCTAACACGCAGCTCATCGTCTCTCAGCAGCAATAGTTTACCATTAGATTCCATGACTTTATTAAGGTTTGTATCCGTTAGCACTTCAGTCCATAAACCATCTAATAATCGGAATACCCTTTTGTCTTGGGGGTTGTTCATGAAGGCCCCTGGGGTATTACCCAAAACAAAAACCTGATCATAGTTCGCAACAGGCAAGGTATTTACCAAAGACCAGTTATTAAAGTCTTGTAACGAACTATTAAGATTGGCCTGAAATAAGCCTTCATTGGTTGCTGCAAATACTAAATCGTTGGTATGCACCACATTTGAAATGTTTATCTCTAATCCGCCATCACCAATGACATATGTTTCTATCACCTCTTCATTTGGGAGATCAATTTTTACAATTCCGAAACCGGTACTAATCCAAACATTGTCTCCATCATTGTAAAAGTCATTAATGGATTTATTACTTGTGATTGTACTCCTTTTAATATCAGAGAAATTTATTACACCTTTTGCACCTAAGAAATCAATGTTTCCGTTTTCATATCCGATCAATAGAATACTATTGTTTTCGTTCCAAGAGATGTCAGTGATGTTTTTATCAGACAATCCATTTACCGAAGAATATCTCGATAGACTGTTGTCGCTTCTGTCATAACTAAATATGCTGTTTTGGCAAGCGGCAAATATTACATCTCCCGCCTCCACGACATCGGTTACACTTCTGTAGGATAGATAATCATTCCATTGGCCAAGAGTATTTTGTCCAATAGCACCGAAGGATATTGAAAGGAAAAAAAGAAATAAACCGTTTTTCATTATTGAGGGATAAAGAATTGGATCGTTTAAAGTGATCAATACACGAAGGAACGAAAAAAAACAAAAATTATTGGCATAGAGGTTCATTAGGATGAGTTATTAGGAAGTTTATTTATAAAAATAATAGGTACTTTTGGCCAATAAATGGCTCCGTAGTTCAACTGAATAGAATATCAGATTTCGGCTCTGAGGGTTGCAGGTTTGAATCCTGCCGGAGTCACTAAGTTAGATTGAGGCGGTTTTTAACCGCCTTTTTTCTTTTTAAACAAATCGTAGAAAAGCTCTATTATAATAATTAGAAATTCAAAAGTTAGTCAACGTAATGTTACATGTTAAACAAGCTTTTAGAGCTCGGACCATAAGCCTCGCGGAAGAAAAATCGTCATCTATGCCACAAAAAAAGACCTCAATCAAGGTCCTTTTTTTGTTGAATTGTGAATTCAACGATTTTCTTTTGAGTCGTAAGTAAATCTATTTATTGTACTCGGACACCAACGACAATTATATCATCAATTTGAGGATTTGGCCCCATCCATTCAGCAAGTCTATTTTCTAGGGTTACTTTTTGATCATCCACCTGTTGAGTTGACATTTCTTCCAACATTTTGTAAAAAGGACCGACCTTGAATTTTTTCGTTTTCTCTGGATCATTATTGCCACCAAATTGATCTGCATAGCCGTCAGAGAATACATAAATCATATCATCTTTCTTCATTTGAATTTTATGAGTCGTGAACTTTGGACTATTATCTGTTGCGCCCCCAATTGCTTGTCTATCACCTTTAACCTTTACGATTTCACCATCGCGTACGAATGTTAACGGTCTGCCAGCACCAGCATAAAATAGCTTTCTTGTTTCCGTATCAAAAACACATAAGCTCATATCCATACCATCTCTTACTTCATATTCCCCTTTATTTCTATAAAGCGCCTGAGTTGCCAGGACGTTCATTCTGTCTAAAATAACACCAGGGTCGTGTGTTTTCACCTCAGATATAGCCCTATTCAAACTATTGAAACCAACCAAACTCATAAAAGCTCCGGGAACTCCATGACCAGTACAATCTATTGCTGCGAAGGCATTATATTTTCCTATTTTCTTCACCCAATAAAAATCTCCAGAAACCACCTCTTTTGGATTGAAATAGATAAAGGAATTCCCTAACGTATTTTGTATGATCTCATCGGTAGGTAAAATTGAATCTTGCAATCTTTTTGCATATTGAATACTGTCCTTAAGATCCTGATATAGTTCTGTTACTATTCGATTCTTTTCGGCTAGCTCTTGAGTACGCTCTTTTATTTTTTTCTCTGTAATACGCTCATTTTCAGCAAGCTCATCTCTCGTTTTTATGAAATCAGGTGCCATTTCGTCCTCTGGACTCAGTGGTTCATAATGTGTTTTAAAATCTCCTGATCCCAATGCGTTTACAAATTTCCTTACTGATGTTTGTCCCGTGATCAATTGGTTTAGCGCGGATTTCATTTCCCCAATCTCGTCATTTGAAATGGTTAATTCAGGGTCAGGGATAACCCCGTTACTAAGAGAGATTAACTTGTTTTTTAGTCTAATTGTAGGTTTAACGATCGATCGTGCAGTAAGTAAAGCAATAATAATTCCAGCCCCAATTAAGATACCTCCCAGCACGGTTAAAATAAAACGCATATTTTCGAAAGAAAATGTCATTCCTTGAAGTAAATTATCACTTTCACTTCTTTGCTGTTCTAGTAAATTTACAACAAGCCCCTCTATGATATCAATTTGTTCATTAATCATACCACCTGGGTCGGTAAGATCCTTAGCCAAAAAGAGATTCGTTGCATTTTGATAACTAGCCAAATCTGGTAAATATGATTGAACTTCAGAGTAGAATTCCTTTAGTTCAATTACGTGATCATATGATAAACGGAAATTACTAATTTGATTAGGGGTCCAGTTTTCTGACAGTTGATCAATCTCGTTCTTTAGTTGAGGAATTTGTTTATTGATAATATCGATCAGTTCCTTTTTCTCAATATCATGTTCTATTGACTCGACATTGGCCCAATAAGTGATCAAAATTCTAGATTGTTCAATTCTGAGCTTGTATTCCTCCAATCGTTCAATTGATGGAGCGTATACAGTGGTCAATCTTTCATTGATTTCCTTACTCTTGTTTAGATTTTTATTGGTAAGCAAGAGAACGATCAAATTTAGAAGGATTAACAATCCAAATCCAAACCATATTTTTCTTCCAATTGTAAATCTCATGTTATCTCTGAGTACTAATAGTACTTATTCGTCATCTGATTGTTGAATGCGACCGAAGTTCTTCCTATCGTTACGCATTTGCTCGAATTTCTCTCTGTTGACAGAACCCATAACTCCGGTATCACTTTTAATCTTTTTAACCATTTGGTCATAGATATCAAACTGTTCGTAATTGTTAAGCGCAAGGTAAATAGCTCTTAGGGCTTTTACAGTTTCAACTCTTCCTGGACGAATGTTATCTGCTTTCAAAGCGTGAGGTAAGGCCTTTTCAAAAATCTTGATAGCACCTGATTGAGTTAACATAATTTCTCCCAAGTCGGCATCTGTTGGCATTTTCTCAATTCTATAAGCAGCCTCGTTGTATAAGTTTATCGAAAGATTATAGTTTGCGATATAATCATCTGGATTCAGCTCAAGAACTTTCATATAAGACTTTTCTACCCTATCAAATTCATTTTGATAAGATGTAATATCCTTACCATTTTTCCTTTCGACTTCTATCAACTTTCTATTTGCACTGGCATAAGCTTTGAAAAAATCAATTAAGTATTGATTCATGCTCTCCATCTCATCAATGGATCTTCTTATTTTTAAAAACCTATCTAGTGACAACTCAGCTTTATGTATATTGGCTTTTTCTCTCTTATGAATAACGCCAACAGCTTCATTCCAAAAGGAATTTGTCAGTGGTTTTAGGCCATCTACATTCGCTTTTTTAAAAGTCCCTTCTGTGTCTAATTCAATTGATTTCATGAAAGACTTTATGGCAACCTCACGGTTAGCATTATCCAAATCTTCATCAATTCCCATATTATAAAAATGCCTGTATATATGCCCTCTCAAATGCCAAGTATAAGAGTGACTTTTACCCTCAACAGACTTAACACTTTGGTCTATTAAAGATCTCGCTTCATCAAAATCCTTGTTTTTATATTCTGTAATAGACTCATTCGTCAACGGGGGAAATTTTTGCGCAAAATTTACCTGTACGAAGGCTATAAGTAATACCGATATGATGGTTAATCTTTTCATCTTTTCAAATTATTTTTCAGCTAAACTTACCAGTGTTGAACCAATGATAAGCTTGTGTGCTGCTCCATTCTCTTCACTAATTTCAAATTTCAAATTGTTGTTAACAGTAATAAAGTTAATCACTGAGCCTTTTGCAAGGGCTCCATCGCTTTCAGAAATTAATAAAGTGTTTTTGCCAGCCAATTTACCAGCGATTTTGCCTAAATGGTCTTTTTGCTTTCTAGGGACAAACAGAATATGCATGCCATCAAAGTCGTTTTCTTCAAGAAGAAGTTTCACCTCAACGGTCTGATTACCGATCTTCTTGCCAGCATATCTCTTTACAAGTTGCTTGTATAAGTGTGAATCTCTCAAAATACAAATGGTGAGTTCAGGATCAGTTTTTGATTCTGTCCAAACAACCAATTTTGCGAAGTTATATATGTAACTCGCCTTTATGATTGATCCTGTATCTGTCTCATCCAACTGTGCTTTACTCTGCACACTGAATAGCAAGAAACAAGCTAATAATAACGTTAACCTATGCATCACTGTTTTCGGCATTTTATATGTAAAGCCAAATTTAAGTTTATATGCTATTTGTTGCCTGTAGTTCATTTTACTTTTCCACTTACGTTTATTAAAAAGCAAAGGTTACAGAAGCAGATTGAAATATCCCTAAACACCACATAACCAGCGAAATAATTATTATGAAATCACTGTTTATTTTTAATTAATTTTTATTGAGCTTGGCTTCCAGTCATTTACTACCTTGCGCCCATAATAATTAATACATATAAATGGGAAGTAAAAGGAGAAAACCCTCCAAACTTAAAGCCCTCAAAAGAAAAATTGAATCCAACGTCTTAGGCGTATTTCTGGATAATCCGAATAAAACCTTAAACTACAAACAGGTATCGGATAAGCTTAACGAAAAAGATAGTCAAATCAGATTAATAATAGCTGAATCTCTTACAAGTCTTGCCGCAGGGTTAAAGCTGAAAGAGATGGACTCCGGTCAATTTAAACTTGCAGAGCAACAAAGTAAACTCAAAGTAGGAACCATAGATGTTTCAAAAAGAGGAATTGGTTTCTTTTGTTCAGATGAACTAAAGGATGACATTAAAATAGACAATCGTGATTTGAATCACGCATTGAGAGGGGACATAGTGAAGGTGAAAATCAGTGACTATAAAGGAAAGATTAAAGCAAAGGTCGTAGAGATCATTGAAAGGAAGAAAACAGTTTTTGCAGGAAGAATAGATATATCAGAGAAGTACGCTTTTCTGATATCTGATGATGCTAGCTTGTATGTGGACATATATGTTCCGCTGCATAAAACAATGAACGCTAATAATGGTGACAAGGTAGCCGTACAAATTGAGGACTGGCCAATAGAGGCAAGCAGTCCATTTGGGAAAGTAATAGAAGTACTAGGTAAGCCAGGTGAACACGCAGCTGAAATCAATGGTTTGTTGTTCGAATTTGATTTATCCAACAACTTCCCAGAGGAGGTGGTTGCTGCCTCAGAGGCTATTTCTTCGAAAATAACTGAAGAGGATTTATCGTACAGAAAGGACATGAGGGACGTGCTAACGTTCACCATCGATCCGCACGATGCTAAGGATTTTGATGATGCTATTTCTTTTAAGAAGAAAGGCGAGGATTCATATGAAATTGGCGTGCACATTGCTGATGTTGCACACTATGTAAAGGAAGATTCAGTAATAGACAAAGAGGCGGTCAAAAGAGCTACATCGGTATACTTAGTCAATAAGGTTGTTCCAATGTTGCCAGAAGTGCTTAGTAATAATTTGTGCTCTTTAAGACCAAATGAAGATAAATTATGTTTTTCAATCGTGTTTGAAATTGACAAGAATGCCAAGATCAAAGATTATTGGATAGGTCGTACCGCCATTCATTCCAATAAGCGTTTCAGCTATGAGGATGCACAGCAAGTGCTTGATGATGGTAAAGGTGAATTACATAAGGAGCTGAGTATTCTCGACACTTTAGCGAAGAAACTCCGGAAGGAAAGATTTAAGATTGGAGGATTTGAATTTAGCTCGAGCGAGTTGCGTTTTGACTTCAATGAAGAAGGAGAACCAATTGGTGTTAAAGAGAAGAAAGTTCAGGATACGAATAGATTAATTGAAGACTACATGTTACTTGCGAACAAGTATGTTTCAATATATGTGAATAGCTTTAAGCCAGCACCTCCGTTCATCTATCGAGTACATGATGTGCCGAACCCGGAGAAATTGACAACACTGATGAAATTTGTTTCTCACCTAGGCTTCAAGTTCAATCCTGATCCTGACTTGGCGTATACCGAACTAAATAAATTACTCACGGCAGTAAAGGATACTTCGGAGGAAGGTATGATTCAGCAGATGGCTATCAGAACGATGTCAAAAGCGGAATATACTACTGATAATATTGGGCATTATGGTCTGGGATTTGAGTTTTATTCTCACTTCACATCGCCAATTAGAAGATATCCAGATGTGATAGCGCATAGGTTATTGTGGAAATATCTCAATGACAATAAAAAGGGAATTCATAAAGCTGAAATAGAAAGGATGGCAAATCATTCCTCAAAGATGGAACGTAAAGCCGTTGAGGCGGAGCGAGCATCTACCAAGTACATGCAGGCATACTACATCAAACAGTTTATTGGTGAAGAATTTGACGGAGTTGTGTCAGGGGTTACCAAATGGGGCATGTATGTTACGATGAGAGACAATAGTTGTGAAGGACTGGTTGCGCTTAAAGCTATGAAAGGCGATGTTTATGCCTTTTCAGAAGAAAAAGTTGCTCTAGTAGGCCTCAAGAAGAAAAGAGAAATTAAGTTGGGCGCAGAAGTAAGAGTGAAAGTTCTTGCTTCAGATACTGTTTCTAGGGAGATTGATCTTGTTATGGTTTAGTTCTTTTACTACCAAACCTCTTCTAATTCGTGTAAAAAATCTTTGCCAGTTAGTATGCTGATAGGTATTCCTATACGAATTCCTTTATGTTTTTCGCAAATTGTGTATTTACTATACTTTGGGAAATCTATCATTATTTTGAGGCATCGTTCTTTTATCGTATCATTCAAACTAGTCGGTAAAACAATATCCGTTATTTCACCATTTGGCCGAACATTAAACCATATTGTCACTCGACCTCTTGCTTCTGCAATTGTCGGGTCATCAAATTTCAGGTTGCTTCTGACGTGATCCCTCACGGTCTTTTTATTACATCTTTTCCGTTTGTTTTTTTTCAAATGCATACAGCTCTGAAGTGTCATGGATGGATGAACTCCATTGCAATTAAGGTCATCATATGCCTCCTGGTCGAATATCGTTTGTTTTCTTACCTTATCATTTTTGAATTTTTCAAAAAAGATTAATTCACCGTTTTTATTATAAGTATTACAGTCACTAAAGGCCAAGTCCTTAAAATCCTGTTTTTTGAATACGTTCCCCAATGTGTCTAGTGTTATCCATTCCCCATCCTTAACACCTAATTTGTAATCACCATAAGAAATAAGTTGGCCATTCGGATATTTGTAATATTTCCAGGTACCGGATGCTTTTGAGCCAAGGTACTCACCAGACATACTTTTTGTGCCATTGTCATAATATTGTACAAATTGACCATGAAGAATTTTTCTAAGATAATTCTTAAACCCCAAAACCTCTGTAAGAATAACTTGATCCGGGTTGTACCTTTTTCTTAGGTAAGAATCCTCTCCTATTTTTTCTACAGATTCATATTTTGAAATGATCAAGAGTTCAGCTTCAGGTTCTAGGTATGATTTGTATTTTTCAAGATATTCTGACTCAATTAATTCAGGCGATAATTCATGAAGGTACTGCCCTGTATAATTCAAGTGTAGCAAAAGAAGGAGCGATAAACAAAATATTTGCCTCATAATCAGATTTATTGGCTTCAAGGTAATAAAAAAATCTTATGCACGATTAATAATGCCTACAAAGGAATATTCCCATGTTTTTTCTTCGGTAAATGAGCTACCTTATTTTCCAATGATGCGAATGCTCGGATAAGTTTCTTCCGCGTATTCGATGGAAGGATGATCTCATCCACATAACCTCTCTCGGCAGCGATGTATGGATTTGCAAACTTCTCCGCATATTCCTCTTCCTTTTCCTTAAGCTTTTCAGCTGGATTGGCCGCATCAGCTATTTCTTTTCTAAAGATGATTTCCGCAGCACCTTTAGCACCCATTACTGCAATTTCCGCAGATGGCCATGCAAAGTTAAAGTCTGCTCCAATGTGTTTGGAATTCATTACATCATAAGCACCACCATAGGCTTTCCTTGTGATAATCGTAATTCTTGGCACTGTCGCCTCACTAAATGCATACAAGAGTTTCGCACCATTAGAAATAATTCCACTCCACTCTTGATCTGTACCAGGCAAGAAACCAGGAACATCCTCTAAAACAAGCAATGGAATATTGAAGGCATCACAAAAACGCACAAAACGAGCAGCTTTGTTAGAGCTTTTCACATCCAAAACACCTGCTAAGAATGCGGGTTGATTGGCTACAATTCCAATACTTTTTCCAGCAAGACGAGCGAAACCAATAACAATGTTTTCAGCATAATCTTTCTGTACTTCAAGAAAGCTATCTTCATCAGAAACGAGGGCTATCACTTCCTTCATATCATAAGGCTGATTGGGATTTGTCGGGATGATATCATTGAGCCCATCTCTATCTTCATCATTGGCTACATATGGAAAGACTGGCACTTTTTCCTCACAATTCTGAGGCATGTAAGTCAATAAATTCTTCATATGATTGATTGCAGCAATTTCATTTTCTGAGGAGAAATGTGCAACACCCGATTTAGTCGTATGTGCAGAAGCACCGCCTAAATCCTCAGAGCTAACCTCCTCATTTGTAACTGTCTTAACCACATTTGGCCCTGTTACAAACATGTACGAACTGTTCTCCACCATTGAGATGAAATCTGTCAAAGCTGGCGAGTACACCGCACCACCTGCACATGGTCCCATAATGGCTGAAAGTTGAGGAATAACCCCACTGGCTTTTACATTTCTATAAAATATATCAGCATAGCCACCCAAAGAAACAACACCTTCTTGAATTCTGGCACCACCGGAGTCATTGAGTCCTATAAGTGGCGCACCATTTTGTAATGCGAGATCCATGACTTTACAAATTTTCTCTGCATGAGCTTCTGCAAGAGAACCACCAAGCACTGTGAAATCCTGCGCGAAAACATAGACCAAGCGACCATGAATTGTTCCGTATCCGGTGACAACCCCGTCCCCTAAAAATTTCTTTTTGTCCAACCCAAAATCAACAGATCTATGGCTGACAAGCATTCCAATCTCCTCAAAGCTTCCATCATCAAGTAAAAAATGTAATCTCTCACGGGCTGTGAGCTTGCCTTTTTTGTGCTGAGATTCGATTCGAGCTTCACCACCACCGAGTTTTGCTTCACTTTTTTTCAGATTCAGCCCCTTGATTTTATCTTCCATTTGATTTTTTTAGGTTCAGACTATTGTCTTTGAGCAAGAACGCATCAGCATTCTTGAGTAATCATGTAATTCTATTTGTTCAAGTAAATGTACTGCTTTGTGTTATTCCTCAAGAGCAGTAATAATATCATCAGTTAATTCCATGCTATGGAAAACGCTATTTACATCGTCATTTTCATCAAAGGCATCAATCATTTTTAAGACTGACTTTGCATGATCTACACTCAAAACTTTAGTATCTGTTGGTAGTCTCTGCAATTCAGAACTATCTGCCTCAAGGTTTAAACTATCTAAGGTACTATTCATGTTGCCAAAATCTTCAAACCCGCAGGTTATAATTATTTCATCTTCAATAGCTTCTAGCTCTTCAAGTCCACCGTCAATTAATGACATTTCAAGTTCTTCCAATGGCATATCACCTATGGCTTCTTTTGGTAATGTAAACACTCCTTTTCTATTGAACATGAAACTCAAAGACCCATTCGTCCCCAAGGCACCGTTGTATTTTGTAAAAATGGCTCTCACATCACTCACTGTTCGATTGAGGTTGTCAGTCGTACATTCTACAAAAACCGCAATACCGTGGGCTGCATAGCCTTCGAAGGTCATTTCTTGCAAACTTGCCGCATCAGCTCCAGAACCTTTCTTGATGGCTCTTTCCATCGTATCCTTAGGCATATTGGCTCCCTTGGCGTTCTTTATAGCCACCCTAAGAGTAGGATTCGTCTCAGGGTCAGGACCACCATCTCTAGTGGCAATAGTAATTTCCTTTATAATCTTCGTGAAGATTTTCCCTCTTTTGGCATCAGCTGCGCCTTTCTTGTGCTTTATGGAAGACCATTTATTATGTCCAGACATTGTATATTATTGTTTTATAAGGTTCGTAAAAATAAAAAATTGCGCGCCTCAAGCAAAATATTCTTGATATGTTTCTTCTTTTTATCTTTTAGCTTTCTTTGCAAACTGTAAATTGACCATGCATCTAGCGACAAAAGCCATAGTAATAAACAAGATAAGGTATAAGGAAAAAGGTCTTATTGTAAAACTGTTTACGGAAGAGAGAGGCATGTTGTCCTTTATTATTAGGAGTGCTCATAGCAAGAAAAACAAACTATCGGCATTGTACCAGCCGCTAACCATTCTAAACATTCAAGCTTTGGTCAAGGAGAATTCGAGCCTTCATTATATCAAAGAAGCTCGAGTAGAAGATCCCCTGAACAACATTCATCAGAACCCGATTAAGCTGGGAGTCAGCATGTTTGTAGCTGAAATAATGTATAAGACATTGCGCGAAGAGGAGCCAAACCCGGCACTCTATCATTTTCTAACTTATGCTTTACACTGGTTAGAGCTATCCCAGAAAGTGACCAATTTCCCTATTGCGTTTTTGGTCAACTTGAGTACTTATTACGGTTTTCCTCCCAATCCTGACGTGAAGGCTGACAATTCATATTTTGACCTTAGAGAGGGAGAGTTTGTTCGATCAAAACCGGTAATTCATCCTGAATTTTTATCGATAGAAAAAAGCCGTTATTTGCATTTATTTTTAGGCGCGAATTTTGATGAGAGTTCATCGATAAACATGTCGTCTGAGATGAGAAAGGAACTATTGAATCAAATGGTCAATTATTTTCAAATTCATTTGGACCAGCTAAGGAACATTCAATCGCACCATGTTTTGGAAGAAACATTTAACGAGTATTAAGGGAAGATTATGAAGAAGAGTTTATTTGTTGGAGTGTTGTTTGCCTTGTTTTATGTAACAGGACAAGCACAAGAAATCCAATTTCTAGACAAGATTACCGAGAAAACGGTAGCGGGTGTTCAAATAGATTTTAAGGGTAAAAGAATAATGACCCAGTTCAGTGATGCCAAAGGAATGGTAACACTTAAGGGTTTGGAAAAAATCGATACCCTTATCATGAGTCATGTAACGTATACCAAGATAATAGTGCCTGCAAGCAGTTTTGTCAAAAAACTAAATATAATATATCTTGAAGCAGGATCAATATCTTATCCTACAATTGATATTTATGGTGCTAGAGAAAAAGCGATAAGTTCACCCCAAAAAGTCAAAGTGCTAAGCATGGAAGAAATCCGAAGAAGCGCCCCAGCTAATTCAGCGGCTCTTTTAGAAGGAACTGGCCAAGTAATGGTGCAGAGAAGTCAGCAAGGTGGTGGTAGCCCAATCATTAGAGGTTTTGAGGCCAATAGAGTATTGCTTGTTATCGATGGTGTAAGGATGAATAATGCCATTTATAGAAGTGGCCATCTTCAAAATGCAATATCCGTTGACAATAATATACTAGAGAACACGGAGATTATTTTTGGAACATCGTCTTTGATTTATGGTAGTGATGCCTTAGGTGGAGTGGTGCACTATCATAGTATTGATCCAGCATTTAGTGACAGCAGCACATTTAAATTAAGTACTTCTTTAAAGCATGCGACTGCGGCTCAAGAAAACTCAGCCCATGTGCATGTTCAGTATTTAGGCAAGAAATTCACGTCTTTATCGTCTTTTAGTTATGCCGATTTTGGCGACTTGAAAATGGGAACCAATAGAGCACACGGTGATGATGAATGGGGCCTGGTGAACGATTTTGTTGTACCGGTCAATGGCGTTGACGAACAAAGGGTAAATTCAGATCCGAATATTCAAAAGAATTCCGGTTATCATCAATACGATCTGGCGCAGAAACTGAAATTCAAACTATCAGACAAAGCGGTATTAAAATTCAATGGTCAGTATTCAACGACCTCAGATATTCCAAGATTTGATCGATACAATGACTATAGAGATGGTGTTTTGAGAGAAGCAGAATGGTACTACGGACCGCAGCAAAGAGTCTTATTATCTGGAAGTCTTGACTTAAAGCCAAATAGAAAATGGTCAGACAAAACAACGATAACGGCTGCCTATCAAAGAATTGATGAAGATCGTATCACCAGAAGGTTTGGAAGTGCAAATAGATTTACTAGAGAAGAAGATGTAAAGGTTTATTCTTTAAACGCGGACATGGTTAAAGGTTTTAGTGATGACAAGAAGCTCTTTTATGGCCTGGAAATAACCAGTAATGATGTTGTGTCTTCTGCTTTTGTTGAAGATATTTTTACAGGGGATACAGCGCCAGGATTAACAAGATACCCAAACGGAGGAAGTACTTTTAATACCGCTGCAGGATATATTTCTTACTTGAATCCTTTTCATGAAAAGTGGCAGTATAATGTTGGCCTTAGATATAATATTATCGAATCGGAATCCACTTTTAACACCAATGAGTTTTTCGAATTGCCATTTGATCAGGTTACCTTGAGCAATAGCGCTTTGACGGGGAGTGCAGGATTAAAGTATAACCACGATGAGAATTTGTCTCTTAGACTATTAACATCATCAGGATTTAGAGCCCCAAACATTGATGACTACGGTAAAGTTTTCGATAGAGATGGATTTGTGGTCGTTCCAGATGATCGCTTGACTCCAGAGTATGCGCTCAATGGTGAATCTGGATTTACCAAGCGATTTTTCGATAAGAAGTTCGAAGTTGATGCAAGCTTCTTTTACACGCAGATCCTGGATGCTATTGTCCAAAGAGATTTTTTACTCAATGGCAACGATAGTTTGTCTTTGGAAGGAGAGGTTTCAAGAATACAAAGCAACCAAAACGCAAGTGAGGCTAGAATCTATGGTTACTCTGTTGGGTTAGAATATGAGTTCAATGACGAATGGACATTTAATACCTTCTTGAATTACACTTTCGGTGAAGTCATTGAAGATAAAGAGCCATTGGCGCACATCCCTCCTTTCTTTGCCAAAGCTGAACTTTCCTATGAAAAGAAGGATCTTAGTGCTGGATTGTACGTCCATTATCACGATGTGAAATCCAAAAGTAGAATGGCAAGTGGTAGAACGGACAATCCGAATGAAGGGCTGAATGGATACTTTCCAGCATGGCATACCATTAACGCAAGAGTGGCTTATGATATCACAAAGTCACTAACTGTTCAACTTGCCGCTGAAAATATTTTAGACACACACTACAAAGCTTTTGCATCGGGATTATCAGCGCCAGGCAGGAATTTCATCTTTGTTCTTCGAGCAAATATCTAATTGTTAGAAAGAAAGTTATCTTTGCTCATATTCACCATTCAATAAGCAATCATGTATAAATTTCTGATCGCATTTTTACTTGTACCAAGTATTACATTTTGTCAAACCAATAACACCACACTTAAAGTGAAAAACGAATTACTAGAGAAAAAGCAGACTCCTGTAGCCAAAAAAATTGCCAAAGAAATGACCATTCATGGCGATACTCGATTGGACAATTACTTTTGGATGAGGCTAAGTGACGAGCAGAAGGAAGCAAAAACTCCTGATGCTCAAACGCAGGATGTGTTGGACAACTTGGATGAAGAGAACCAGTATTTGAAAAAGACTATGTCGCATACCGAAGGTTTGCAAACGAAACTCTATGATGAAATTGTTGCCAGAATAAAACAAGATGATCAGTCTGTTCCGGTAAAAGAAAATAGATATTGGTATTATAGACGCTATGAAAAAGGGAAAGATTATGCATATAGCTGCAGGAGCAAGGATAAGCCAGATTTAAATTCTGGAGAGCCTGTGAAGGGGGAAGAAATTATTCTAAACCAACCTGAGATGGCAAAAGGCCAATCTTATTTTTCAATAGGAGGTGTTTCTATAAGCTCGAACAATGAATTGATGGTATATGGTGTAGATCTAGTTTCAAGGAGACAATACAACTTGTCTTTCAAAAACTTGAAGACTGGAGAAATGCTCGAAGACAAAATTGAAAACACTACAGGTGGAGCGACCTGGGCAAACGATAATAAGACGCTGTTCTACACGAGAAAGGACCCTGTCACCCTGCGTTCTTATAGAATCTACAAACATGTTTTAGGTACTGATTCAGCAAATGACGAACTCGTTTATGAAGAGAAAGATGAAACGTTTAACTGTTTCGTTTACAAAACGAAGTCAAAGAAATTCTTGATGATTGGTAGTGATCAAACACTATCAACAGAATATCGTTACTTGGATGCTAATACTCCGAATGGAGAATTTAAGATTGTACAACCGAGAGAGGAGAATCATGAGTATAGCGTAGCGAATTACGGAGATGATTTCTATGTGATCACAAACTGGAAAGCAAAGAATTTCAGATTGATGAAAACACCTGTTACAAATACTGCTAAAGAAAACTGGACAGAAGTAATTCCACATAGAGAGGATGTGCTTTTAGAAAATGTTGAGTTGTTCCAGAACTTTCTTGTGCTTGAAGAAAGAAAGAATGGTCTGACAGAGATAAGAGTGATTAAGTGGGCGGATAAGTCAGAACATTACATCACTTATCAAGACAAAGCATATAGCAGTGGAACGGATGCCAATCCTGAATTTGACACGGACGTATTGAGGTTCAACTATACATCAATGACTACGCCTAGTAGTGTTTATGATTATGACATGAACACCAAGGAAAGAGAGCTGTTGAAGCAACAAGAAGTAATGGACAAGAGTTTTTCTCCAGACAATTATGTATCTGAAAGATCTTTCGCTACAGCAAGAGACGGTGCTAAGGTGCCCGTTTCTATCGTTTATAAAAAAGGATTGAAGAAGGATGGTAAAAACCCAATGTTACTATACGCATACGGTTCTTACGGTTATAGCATGGATCCATATTTCAGTTCGGTAAGATTAAGTCTTTTGGATAGAGGCTTTGTTTATGCGATTGCGCATATAAGAGGTGGTCAAGAAATGGGTCGTGATTGGTATGAGAACGGTAAACTACTTAAAAAGAAAAACACATTTACTGACTTCATTGATTGTGGTGAATTTATGATCGAAGAAGGCTACACTGCCAAGGAGCATTTATATGCCATGGGTGGAAGTGCTGGTGGTTTGTTGATGGGAGCAATAATAAATATGCGTCCTGATCTATGGAGTGGTGTTGTGGCTGGTGTGCCATTTGTTGATGTGGTTTCAACCATGTTGGATGAAAGCATTCCATTGACAACAGGTGAATTTGACGAATGGGGAAATCCTAAAGAAGAGGAATATTACCACTACATCAAATCATATTCTCCATACGACAACATCGAAGCAAAAGACTACCCAAACATGCTGATAACAACAGGGTATTGGGATAGCCAAGTGCAATATTGGGAGCCACAAAAATGGATCGCTAAGCTTCGTGAATTAAAGACAGATGACAACAGGCTTATGATGTACTGTAACATGGAAGTTGGCCATGGTGGTGCTTCAGGTAGATTCAGAAGATATAAAGAAGTTGCACTGGAATATGCTTTCCTATTGGATCTGGAAGGAATTAAGGAGTAATCGCCATCATACAGCCTGTTGTAAAGTAGGTATATAAATATTTCATGTGTGCTGGATATTTCAATAGTTCCATTACATTTGTGTAACCAAACAAACACGACTTGAAACTGGATAAAAACATTAGTGACCTTCTCTATCAATATGACTGTGTCATAGTGCCGGAACTAGGTGGCTTTGTT
>JBLIMR010000007.1:0-70712 GCA_047638815.1 Gammaproteobacteria bacterium | reverse complement strand
ACAACAACAACAACAACAACAACAACAACAACAAACCTGAGGATAACAAACCTCAAGGTGAAAGAACTGACAACAATAAATCTGACAACAACAATAAGCCTGAACGTAAAGAACATAAGGGAAATAAGGAAAACCGACACGATAGAAAGCCGAAAAATGTATCCGATCATTTAGGATATGATTTTGATGGATTGATCGTTCAAGAAGGTGTTCTTGAGATCATGCCAGATAGATATGGATTTTTGAGATCATCAGATTACAATTATCTAAACTCACCTGATGATGTTTACGTATCTCAATCACAAATAAAACTATTTGGTCTTAAGAGTGGTGATGTTGTAAGAGGTTCTATAAGACCTCCGAAAGCTGGTGAAAAATATTTCCCTTTAATTTCTGTTGAAAGCATTAATGGAAGAACTCCTGACTACATAAGAGATCGAGTTCCTTTCAAATACCTTACACCTCTTTTTCCAGATGAAAAATTAAACATTGGAGAAAACACAGACAACATTTCTCTAAGAATAATGGATTTATTCTCACCAATTGGTAAAGGCCAACGTGGAATGATCGTAGCCCAACCAAAGACTGGTAAGACAGTGTTATTGAAGGATATTGCCAATGCAATTGCAAAAAATCATCCTGAGGTTTACCTTATCATTCTTCTAATTGATGAAAGACCAGAGGAAGTAACGGATATGGCGAGAAGCGTGAATGCAGAAGTTATTGCTTCTACGTTTGATGAACCAGCTTCAAGACACGTAAAAATTTCAAATCTAGTACTTGAGAAGGCTAAGAGACTTGTTGAAAGTGGACACGATGTGACCATTTTGCTAGATTCAATTACGAGACTCGCAAGAGCTTACAATACAGTATCTCCTGCTTCGGGAAAAGTACTTTCAGGTGGTATCGATGCCAATGCATTGCAAAAACCAAAAAGTTTCTTTGGAGCTGCAAGAAATATTGAGAACGGAGGTTCATTAACTATCTTGGCCACAGCCTTAACAGATACTGGATCAAAAATGGACGAAGTTATCTTTGAAGAATTCAAGGGAACTGGTAATATGGAAATTCAGTTGGACAGAAAACTTGCTAATAAGAGAGTTTATCCAGCAATTGACATTACTGCTTCCGGAACAAGAAGAGAGGATTTATTGATGAGCAAAGAGATGCTACAGAGAGTTTGGATACTTCGTAAACATCTTGCTGATATGAATCCTGTAGAAGCATTAGAATTTGTCCGAGATAGAATTAAAGATACCAAGGACAATGATGAGTTCTTGATATCAATGAACGGATAATCAATTCAACAATATTTTCCTAATGGAAAAAATCTTTAGCAAGCCACCTATTTATTTAGCAATAGCGTGGCTTGCTGTTAAGATAATACTCTTTAATTTTTATCCCGGGAAGGATCTTTTCATGATGGGTATGGGATTGAATGTACTATTCGTTCTAATTATCATTCTCATCAATCTAAAAAAATCATTAAACAATAGAGGATTTCTAGAACAGTTTAAGGACATTCTAAAGCCCGCTGCGCTATATGTCCTCTTGGTAGGAATAGGAATATTTGTCTATTATTATCAGGTTGATCCTGGCTTTATTCAAAATAAAATCGAAAGCAGCAAAATACATCCAGAAGAGTTTCTAGAATATCATGGTAGTTTTGAGGCATTCAAAGAATTGAATCCTTCTGTTAAGGAAAAAAACTTAGACGACTTCATTACCAAAAAGAACGAATCCACTGCTCCATTTTTGTCCCCACAGGGGCAAGCACTTTTTTCGGTATTGAGCATGCTCATGCTATCAACTTTTCTAACGCTGTTGTTCCTTGTTGTTAGCCGCAAGATAATTGCAAAGATTTAGTTGTAAACTTTAAACAAAGTTGAAGCAAGCACTGTGTAATCTACCCCATTAAAATTTCCAGAAGACATCATAAGTAAATTATGTCCTTCCCAATCAATAAGTTTTAGTTCACGTATTAATTCTTCACTATTGGTAAATACTTTTAAGCCCTCATGCTTAAAAGCTTCAAAAATCTCATCCTTCGTAATTCCCTCCAATTTCTTATGCTTAACAACCTCTGGATTAAAAAAAACAAAGGGTAAATCTGCCATATCCATCGTCCCTGAATAGAGGGGTAAAAAATCCTTATTTAAGCTTGAGAAAGTATGCAACTCCATACATGCCACTAGCTTTCTATCTGGAAATTGATTCTTTAATGCTTTTGTTGTTGCTTTCAATTTTGAAGGACTATGCGCAAAATCTTTATAAAATACAGATTTATCAAAACGTTCTATGAGCTCTAATCTATTGGCTGCACCTCCGAAATCTTGCATAGATTTATAAAAATCTATGTCACTAATATTTAATGTATTGCATACTAGTCTCGCACCATTTAGATTTTGAAGGTTATGTTCCCCAAATATCTCCATTGGTATACGTCCATCATCAGTTTCTATAAAAGTTTGACCATCTAATATAACATGATCAGGAATTGAGTATGGATTAATGTCTATCTGTTTATCAGTTTCAACTGCCAGCATTTTTAAGTAATCATCCCCTTCGAAAAATATCAATTTGCCCTCTGGCTCTATGAGATTAATAAAAATTCTAAACTGAGAAATGTAATTTTCAAAAGTTGGAAATACATTAATATGATCCCATGCAATTCCACTTAAAAGAGCGACATGAGGTTTGTAAAGATGGAACTTAGGCCTAAGATCAATTGGTGACGAGAGGTATTCGTCTCCTTCAAGAATAATGTATTTCGCTGATTCAGAAAGCTTAACCATACACTCAAATTGAGGAAGCTGTGCCCCAACCATATAATCACAATCGATTTTGGCTTTCTCCAAAGCGTGAAGTATCATGGCTGTTATAGAAGTCTTTCCATGACTTCCACCAATAACAATTCTAATTTTATTTTTTGATTGCTCGTAAATATATTCCGGGTATGAGAATATTGGTAACCCAAGTTCTTTCGCTTTATTTAACTCTGGATTATCAATTCTGGCATGCATTCCTAATATGACGGCATCAAGATCCTTTGTGATTTTCTCAGGATACCAACCCATATCCACAGGCAAAATATTATACTTTTCAAGTCTTGATCGAGACGGGTTGAAAATCTCATCATCCGATCCAGTAACATCGTATCCTTTAATTTTTAGGGCCATAGCTAAATTGTGCATAGCCGCTCCTCCTATTGCTATAAAATGTACTTTCAATTCCCTCTATTTACTTTTCCATTGATAATTATCGATGGTGAACTTTATCACCTCAGCCTTTTTGAATGGAATATCCCACTGACCATCATACCTTATATATTTAGGAATTAATTGATTCCCAAGCATCGTATTCTTGACATCCATATAAATGTCAAAATCTAAAATTACTGTTTTGTACATTAGCCTATATTCCCGTTTCATCACATTCATACTCTCCTTATCAAAATAACTTTTCATGAATTTTATAACTGTGTCATTACGTTTATTTTCGGCTTTAGATTGCACTTCGAAAATGTAACAATAGGTAGAGTCTTCTGTATAACCCGAACTAATATGATAATCGTAATATGGAACCATCTCATCACTGAAAATAGCCAATTTATCTCCAATGAATGGCACCGAATTTATTGCAGATCCAGGATTGAACATCATCTTCTTGACCTGACTTTTATACTTTTCCATTTTAGATCCCTTTTTCTCATTTTGAGATAAGCTAAGCATCTTAGTACTTACTGGTTCAGGATATTTGGGAAAGAAAATTTCATCATACATTTCAGCGGTGAGATAATTGAAATTCCCATTTTTATCCATCAGTTTTGCACTAATCTCTTCTTCCAATATTTCTACAGATCTCTTTTCATTATTCAAGTCTTGTCGCGCAGTCCGGTACATTGTCCCCTTCTCTTTTTCCTTTTTGTTCCGCACATTCATAGTCCCTGTGAACTTATGGGGATAGTACTTCAAATTCAAAAACGATTGATAAAAAGTAGAATCATGGATCACGACCTCAATGAAATTTTCAACATCAAATTTATTATCTGCTGACACGATGATTTCATCCATAATTACAACTGAGGAGATTTCTTGAGCCTCAATTATGAGAACCCAAAGAACCGAAACCAATGACACAAAAGAAGTTTTTAGCGCGACACTCATCTCATAAAGATAACCTTCCGAAGTGATTAGTGAATTAATGTAATTTCCCTTTATTTACAACTAGTTGTGTAGTTTTAGTTGACCTACATCACTTTAAACGCATAACTTCTTTTAGAGAATGTAATTCTATAAACATCTGATTAACTTGCGATTGACTGAGCAGCTCTTCAATCACATCAGATTTTCTTTACTAAATGTATAGTTAGTTGATTTTAGCTTCTTTAAGTATTCTCAATAAAAAAAATGACTTTTTCAAATACAACTGTCTTAAAGATAGGACAGTATGGAATATAAAATTTCTAGCAAATTGGCTCATCGAACATAAACAGCAGTTTAAAACAGACAAAATCTTAAAGTCTATCAATAAGAATGTTCGAATTAATTGTTAATGAGTCACTTACACACAAAACACTTCTTTTACATACGATTTCACATAATGTTAAGTCGAAGAAATAGAACGTTTGGTCAAAACTCAATTAAACTGTAACCTTAAGACCTGCTATAGAGTATATAATATGACGATGATATAGGCTAATGAACAGGGGGAAATACATATTACCTTTCGTGTTATCAATGATAACATACACACTGAAATCGCAAATTATAATTGACGATACACAAACTGTGTTTCAAAATGTCATTCAGAAACTCGCTACATCTGATATTCCTATTACAAATATTAGATTCAATTCGGATGACATCCATGCAACAAGCAATATAATAAATCCTCAAATTGGCTCATTTAATAGCGCTAATGCCAATGTAGGTTTGACCTCTGGTATTATTCTATCAAACGGTAATATCAACTCGATTATTGGTCCAAACGATGAAGATCACTTTGATCTACCAACAACAAACTCTGCACCAACAGATCCTGATTTACTTCTGCTATCAAGTCCTGCACCTGCTTTTGATGGTGCTGTTTTGGAATTCATATTTACACCAGAGGGTGACACAGTAGAGTTTGATTTTGTCTTTGCTTCGGAAGAATATCCTGAATTTGTGGGCTCTAGCACCAACGATGTTTTTGGGTTTTTTGTTGCTGGCCCAGGCATAACAGGCCCATACAGTAGTCCAATTTTGGGATCTCCAAGTTTCCCAAACGGCTCTATTAATGTTGCCTTGATTCCCGGTACATCCACCCCAGTATCAATAAATAGCATTAATTCTACAACAAACTCCTCATATTATATATCCAACGGAGATGGAAGTACTGCTCCATACGATTCAGATCCACAATACATTCAAGCTGACGGATTTACAACGCCACTCACCGTAAAATTTCCAGTACAATGCGGTGAACAATACTATATAAAATTTGCCTTGGCCGATGTTCAGGATAATCAGGTTGATTCCTATGTCTTTATCGGAGAGAATAGTTTCTCAGCAATAACACCTGTTGAAGTTTTTGCAGCGAATATCAACACTTCCATTATAGAAGGTTGTGATTCAGTTGTTCTTGATTTCGTAAGAAATGGGGATCTTGGTATGCCTGAGATTGTGGGCCTTACAATAGGTGGAACAGCAACCAATGGTGTGGATTATACGAATCTACCATCACAAATTACTTTTCCAACTGGTGAAGACACTATTTCAATTGTTATACATCCTAATTCAGACTTAACGATTGAAGGCACTGAGACAATAGACATTCACGTTGAGAATTTCGGCACTACATTTTGTGGAAGCCCAATAGAATCAGACGTTAGCATTACCATTAATGATAATGTAACCGCGGTTATGTCAGGTGGTGGAGCGGTATGTCCTGGAGATTCTCTGCCAATCCAAATTGATTTTACCGGGAATGCTCCTTGGGTAATTGAATACACTGTAAATTCAGTGCCTATAGCAGAGACTGTAAATACTAATCCATACATCATATACGCTAGTTTTCAAGAACAGTACATTCTTACAGGGGTGACTGCAAATGGTTGTACTGGTCTTGCCATCGGCTCTGCTACCATTGTCGCGCCAACAACATCAACACTTAACATTAGTGGCGTAACAGATTTCTGCTCAGGAACTTGTATGGATGTTGCAATGACTATGTCTGGCACCCCACCTTTTACCATTTCATATAAAATTGACAACATTATTCAACCTGACTTAGTAACCAGTGCCTTCACAGAAACAATTAGCATTTGTAATAGTTCGGTAATTGAACCTGTCAGTATTTTTAGCCATTCTACTTCTTCATGTCCAGGTACGATAACAGGAAGTGTGACTATGGTTGAGCATGATCTGCCCGTATTATCAGCTCCTGACACTGTTGCAATTTGCTCTGGAGTACAAGCCAACATCCTTTTTGTTATGGCTAATGGAGCTAATTGGACGATAGAATATGATTATAATAGCGTGCCTCAAAGCACCCCGATTATGGATGTTAATAATGGTGACTTCTTTCAAACCAACGATCCTGGAATATATCATTTCAATACTATCACAAGTGGAATTAGCCCATTCTGTAGTAATACGATATCTGAAACTACTGTGGTAGAAAGTTTTTCATTACCAACAGCGTCAATACCTAATATGGATTCAACCATATGTATTGGAAATACAATAAACATACCCGTGACATTTACTGGTTCGGCTCCGTGGACTATTGAATATACAGTTGCTGGAGCTCTATTTGGTCCCTTTACTTTCTCTGACAATGACGAGATACAAGTTAACGCTTCAGGTGCGGTAATAATAACAAGTATTACAGATGCATACTGTTCTGGAACATCTAGTGGCCAGGTAAATATATCCATTGCTTCACCTATAGCAAATTCAACCACAACTTTTTTCTCTGTATGTGGTGGAGAATCAATTGACCTTAGCTCCAATATTTCGGGAGGAATTCAACAGGACTATACCTATGATTGGGAACATGCTGGATCATCGTTTTCCATCTTACCAAACACTAGTGTAACACCAGTCTTATCAGATCCAAGCACTGCAGAATTCTTTAGTTATGTTTTAACAATTTCTCAGGATGCATGTGGCATTGAATATGTTTTCCCTTATACTATTCAATTAAACCCTATACCTACTGCTACTCTGCTGAACAATGATATAATCGTATGCCCAGGAGATATAGTAAACATGCAAAGTTCAAATACTGGATCAGGAATGCTTACATTGAACTATAGCCTTGATAATGTAGGGCAATCACCAATAACCTCCTTCGAGTCAACGATAAACTTCCCTCTCACAACACCTGGAATATATTCCTTAGATTCTATATCTGATGATCACTGCACCCAGCCAATTACCAATAATACATTCACTATTGCAAACCATATACAGCCAAGTGCAATAATGGAAATAAATGACACTACAATATGCATTGGGACAACATTATTAGCACCAATAAGTTTTATCGGTGCTGCGCCTTATACGTTTGAATATTTAATAGATGGTACGGTGAATCAGACAATCACAACCAGTGACAACCCGTTTATATTGTCCATATCAACCGAGGGTGATCATACCATAGGCGGTATTTCTGACAGCAACTGTTCTGCTGCAGGAGAGGGACTGTGTTCAGTCGATTTTCATTCAATCATTTCTATTGATTTAGAAGGTGAATATCATATCTGTCAAGGTGATGAAATTCAGATAACTCCTTTATCAATTACCGGTGGTGATCAGGATACCTATCAATACTCTTGGCTTCAAGATAATATCCTCATATCATCTGATCCAATATTAGCATACAACCCGATTTCAGGAGGGGTTATAACTTTAGGTGTTTCAGATTTTTGTAATGTAGAAACTAATGCGACATCCGATATAAGTGTTGAGGAATATCCTGTTGTAATGTTTACTTCAGAACCAACTATAAGTTGTCCAAATGACCTTATTGCTTTTGACAATAATTCTATTGTAAATACCACGAACAATACATTTGTCTGGGATTTGGGTGATGGAACAACGTCATCCCTTCCAACAATTAATCATAGTTATACCGCCCCTGGAATATATGATATTGGACTAACCATCACAACGCCACTTGGATGTGCAAGCACGGGTAGCGTCTTAGATATGATTTCGATCAACTCTCAGCCCATAGTTGACTTCACATTTAATCCAGAGTTTGGGGATATGAGTGATCCAGAGATAATGTTTGAAAATCTCAGTACGGATGTTTTATATTTGAATTGGAATTTTGGTGATGGATACGATACTAATGAACCCAATCCCACACACTCCTATCCTCATGATAGGGCCGCAATATATGAGCCCTGTCTGGAGATTACGAGCCTTCATGGGTGTTCCAATACTCTTTGCAAAACGCTAGAGATACAACCTATTTATAATCTTTTTATACCTACCGCCTTTACACCAGACGGTGATGGGATTAATGAACTCTTCGGGCCTGTATTATACACCTCTGACATTGATCAATATGAATTCAGGATATTTGATAGAGATGGACATGAAGTATTCCACACTTTTAATCCAAATAAGAAGTGGAATGGCTCATATCTAACAAATAGTGATCAATATGCTTTGAATAGCGTTTACACTTGGTCTATTAGTCTCAAACTAAAGAATAATTCTGACGTTAGGGTGAGCAGTGGTATCGTTACTGTCATTCGTTAGCTATACGACAATTCTACAGTCAATACCATTCGTTATCATTTATTGGGTTATTTTTACCCCCAATGAAATCTAGAATTGATTGGCAAGGCCATCGTGGCAGTAGAGGCACAATGCCCGAGAATACTATTCCTTCATTTATTACCGCCATAGATCATGGCGTAAGTACTATTGAACTTGATGTCGTTCTATCTGGAGATGGAGAAGTCGTAGTCTCACATGAACCATTCTTTTCCTCGATAATAAGTAGTCCTCCGCATGGAGGAGCCATCGACTCTACCAACGAAAGGTCTTTCAACATTTACAAAATGACTATGGAAGAAATTTCAAAGTGGGATGTTGGCAGTAAAGATCATCCTGTTTTTAAGGAACAACGTAAAGCATTTGCATCCAAACCCACGCTAAAGCAAACTTTTTTAGAGGTTGAAAACCATATTCAGACAAACAATTTGAAGCCCATTAATTACAGTATTGAAATTAAGTGTTTTGAAGAAACGGAAAGAGATTTTCATCCCGATCCTGTAACATTTACCAATAAGGTGATCGATGAAATTATGACCGCTGGCATGCTCGATAGGACTATAATTCAAGCCTTTGACAGAAGAGTGATTAATGTCGTTAAATCGACAAATCCTAAACTAAAGTGCTCTTTTCTATTTCAGGATGATTATAAAAATATCATTGAAGAAATTGAGAAACTAGAACATAAGCCAGATATTTTTGGTCCACAATACAAATTGGTGGACAAAAAACTTGTTGACTATTGTCATGACAAAGAAATTATGGTCATTCCATGGACCGTGAATGAAAAATCTTCCATAATTGAGTTGATATCAATTGGTGTTGATGGTATCATAAGTGATTTCACCAATTGGATAGATGAGTTTCAATCATTTTTCGATGAATTTGAAATAACCATTGCTCCAATCTCAATATAACTATTGTAAAATACTATATCATTAAATCTCGCTCACAGGTCAAAATAGACCAAATAATCCATCGGTAAAATTATAATGATGGCTTTTATTATTCAAAACCTAACGACCAATTAATCTCTTTTTCAATATTATATACTATTGATTAAATGCAACTTACAACTTTATGGGCTGTGAAACATGATACATCAACGTGATAAATTCCAACCTCATAATACAATAGCTTTACAAGCCAATTTTTATTCTTGAAAAAATAAATTGAATAAAAGCACTTATTGAAGTAGGGTTTGGAATACAATAATTGTATAATCCTTGTAAGTTAATATTGTATTCCTATGAAACCCTCTAATGACCTGTTCGATTTAATAAAATCATTAACGAAGAGCGAAAAACGCTTTTTCAAATTATCATCTTCATTACAGTCTGGGAAGAAAAACTATCTTAAAATCTTCGATGTTATTGACAAGCAAGACACTTACGATGAAGAAGGGATTAAAAGAACTTTCAAGAATAAGCGTTTCGTTCAACACTTCCCTTCTGAGAAGAATCACCTATACAAACTCATTCTTAAAAGCTTAAGAGCTTATAGAGCTGACAATACGATTAATTCAATATTACAACAGGAGATAAAGAATATCGAAATCCTTTATCACAAAGCCTTATATAAAGAAGCAAATAAATTTCTCCAAAGGGCTAAAAAGAAAGCCAATGAACACGAGAAGTTTTATTACTTGTACGAGCTCATGTTATGGGAAAAAATACTCCTTGAGGAGGAATATGAGGAAGGTGAATTCACGAAAGACATTGATTCACTGATAGTTAATGAGCGAAATGTCATAAACAAACTGAGAAATCTTGCTGCATATCACATTCTTTACTCCAAAATAAACTATATTTTTAGAAGTGGTGGCTACGTGAGGAATCTAGTCGATAAGAAAATTGTTGCGGAAATTTCAAATCACCCCTTAATCTCAGATAAAAATACAGCACTCTCCAAAAGAGCAACTACCATCTGTTATTACATAAAAGGCTATTGCGCCCTAGCCAATCAGGATCTTGACCTTTGTATTGAAAACTTCAGAAAGGTTAAAAAAGTATTTGACGACAACCCCCTAATTAAAAATGACCTTACCAAAAGATATATCAATACCGTTGCCAGTATCTTGTCAAGTCAGATTGAACTCGGAAACTATAGCCAAGCTCAAAACATGATCAAGGAAATGAATGCTCTGCCAGATAGTAGCAGAAGTTTTTCAAACTATGATTCTCGAGTTAGAATATTTACATCTTCATACCTAAATGAATTGACGCTCAATTCAAGAAAAGGTGATTTTGAGGAGTCAGTGAAATTGGCTCCTGAAATAATAGAACAACTTGAAAAATATGAGAACAAAATAAATAAGGAGCAAGAGGTCTTGTTCCACTACAAAATCGCCTATGCTTATTTTTGCTATGGAGACTATAATGTAGCTCTTTTCTGGATCAACAAAGTATTAAATGATAATGAACCAAGCTTAAGACAGGATGTTTATGGTTACTCAAGAATCTTTAATCTACTAATTCATTTTGAACTCGGGAATTTTGAACTTTTAGAATACATTATTAAATCAACTCATAGGTACCTGAATAAAAGACAGCTAGCCTATAAAATTGAAGAGCTAATGATTAAGTCCTTAAAGTCTTTATCCAAAAACAAGTCAAAAGATGAGTACAATAATATTCTCCAAGAATTGAGTGACGAGATCGATAAATTAAAAGATGACGAGTATGAAATGGCTGCATTAAAGTTTTTTGATTTTGATGCTTGGGTCCATTCAAAATTAAATGGATGTACAATTTCTGAGTCAATAAAGAACCGAAAATTACTTAAAGCTTAGGACATTCATTAATACTATTTTCATTCTGAAATCTGTTTTTGCTAGGGCAAACGTAGCCTACAAAGAACAGGTAAGTGATCCGATGGATACTTCTTATTGAAAGTATTATTTAGTACTTCATATGAGTTTACTGGAAAATTATCACTAAAAAAAACATAGTCCTGTCTCTTATGAACTTTGTTGCCATTATCATCAAAAATCAAGGTGTAATCAAGATCTGAAGCATTAATAAAACAACTTGCTTTCGCCTCTTTGCAATGCTCCTTAATCAATTGAATACTTTTATGCTCAGGTTCGGAGTTAAAATCTCCGGTCAGAATAAAACTGTTATTCTTAGCAATTTCACCAATCTTCTCTAATAACTTTTTAGATCCTTCAATCTTAGCCTTATCTGTTTCACCTAACCTAGTATTAAAAACAAAAATTGTTTCCCCATTGGATTTCATTTTTAATTTCACACATGTCATCACGCTTGGTTCTTCAGAATCCCATGCTAAACTTCCTGGCTTTGCATCATCCTCAGCCAACCAATAAGTTCCCGAATCCAACAATTCATATTTCTCCTTTTGGAAGAAAATAGCGCAATACTCCCCTCTAAACTCTCCATCCTCTCCACCAACCGCATACCATTCATATACTTTAAGTTCGTCTTCTAGCCATTTAATTTGATTGTAATAAGCCTCTTGCACTCCCATAACATCAGGAGAATTAGAGCTTATCGTTTGAGAAATCATATTTCTCCTCTCATCCCAATTATAGTTCTCATCTCCGGGTATATCAAAACGAATATTATAAGTCATAGCCGTTATTGACTTTTCAGAACTATCTAGATAGTCGATATTAGCATTTGGACTTGTAAAAGATAAATTCACTAAGAATGCTATTGCAAAAAAGCACATTTGAATTTTTTGGAATAGTTTGGTTTGGTCGCTCACTCCATTATTTTTTTCGTAGTTACCTGCAATTTTAATGCAAATTATCCTCAAAATCAACTTTATCCATCGTTAAATCCGGTATGTTGGAAAAGTCTTTTCCCTAACAATGAGTTAGTTTAGAAAATTCAAATGTCATTTCTAAGGCGCATTTTTAATTATTTAGGTCATAATTAATTGTTGCCAATTGCTTGAATCGTAATAGTAAATAGATAATTTTGCATGAAACTATATTTAAGACATATAAAGACAATGGAGATTCCTTCTAAATACAATCCGAGCGAAACAGAAAGTAAGTGGTACGCGTATTGGCTTAAGCACGATTTTTTTCATTCTGAACCGGACGAAAGAGAATCTTACACTATTGTTATCCCACCTCCAAACGTTACTGGTGTTCTACATATGGGTCATATGCTTAATAACACAATTCAGGATATCCTTATCCGGAAAGCCAGAATGCAAGGCTACAATGCCTGTTGGGTACCTGGAACCGATCATGCATCCATCGCAACTGAATCCAAGGTCGTTCAAAAATTACGTAAACAAGGCATTAAAAAATCCAGTTTAAGTCGAGATGAATTTCTTGAACATGCATGGGAATGGAAAGAGGAACATGGCGGGCTGATTCTCAATCAGTTAAAAAAATTAGGAGCTAGTTGTGACTGGGCTAGAACCAGATTCACCATGGACGAACAATATAGCGAAAGTGTTATTGACACGTTTATTGAGCTGTTCAATCAGGATCTTATTTATCGTGGAGAACGAATGATAAATTGGGATCCTGCAGCTAAAACTGCACTTAGTGATGAAGAGGTCATTCACAAAGAAGTGAAATCAAAACTATATCATGTTAAATACCAGGTGGCTGGCACTGATGAATGGTTGACAATTGCCACAACAAGACCTGAGACAATCCTAGGTGATTCTGCTATATGCATTCATCCCGAAGATGAAAGACATATAGCACTTCATGGCAAAAAAGCCATTGTTCCGCTTATTGGACGTGAAATACCAATAATTCTTGATGACTATGTTGATCGTGAATTCGGAACTGGTTGCCTTAAGGTAACTCCTGCCCATGATGTAAATGATTATGAATTGGGTAAAAAACATAATCTTGAGATCATTAATATCCTGAATGCGGATGGCACTCTGAATGAAAACGCACAACTATACATTGGCAAAGACAGGTTTGTAGTTAGAGCCGAAATTGAACAGGAACTCAAAGAAAGCGGACATCTAGTTAAGGTTGAAGACTATGACAACAAAGTTGGATTTTCGGAAAGAACCGATGTCCCTGTTGAACCAAGATTATCCTTACAATGGTGGGTGAAAATGGAATCATTGGCAGAACCTGCACTTAAGGTAGTTCTTGATGAAGAAATTAATATCTATCCAAAGAAATATGTCAACACGTACAAGCATTGGATGGAGAATATACGTGATTGGTGCATTAGTCGACAATTGTGGTGGGGACACAGGATTCCGGCATTTTATTATGGTGAAAACGAGAATGATTTTGTAGTTTCTAAAACTCTAGAAGAAGCCTTGATATCAGCTAAAATTAAATCTGGAAATAATGATCTTAAACTAGAAGATTTAAAGCAGGATGAAGATGTGATGGATACTTGGTTCTCTTCATGGCTATGGCCTATTTCTGTTTTTGATGGCTTTTATTCCAAGGAAGAGATTGACTACTACTACCCTACCAAAGACCTTGTTACTGGACCAGATATTATTTTCTTTTGGGTTGCCCGAATGATCATGGCTGGAGAACATTTCAAAAAGCAAATTCCTTTTGAAAATGTATACTTTACTGGAATAGTACGAGATAAGCTCGGGCGTAAGATGAGTAAATCATTGGGTAACTCGCCAGATCCATTAGAACTGATTAGTGAATATGGAGCAGACGGTGTACGTGTTGGATTGCTTCTTACAGCTCCTGCCGGAAACGATATTCCATTCGATTCAAAATTATGTGAACAGGGGAGAAACTTCAGCAATAAAATATGGAATGCTTTCCGATTGGTTAAAAGTTGGGAAGTGGCTGATATAGATCAACCTATGCACGCTAAATTGGCTGTTGAATGGATGTCCTCCACATTCTCAAAAGAACTTACTGAAATCAACATCAGTTTTGACAGATTCAGATTGTCTGAAGCTCTAATGGGTACTTACAAACTCATGAAAGACGATTTTAGTGGTTGGTTTTTGGAGATGATAAAGCCAGGATATGAGCAACCAATTGATCGAGCAACTTACGATTCGACTATATCAATATTGGAAGATATGATAAGAGTTCTTCACCCGTTCATGCCATTCTTATCTGAAGAAATATGGCAAAGCGTAAGAGTTAGAGGGGAAAAAGAAGCTTTGACCATTGATGTTTGGCCGAAAGTTGGTGCAATAAACAACAAACTCCTAAATGATTTCGAATATGCATCTCAAATAATTTCTAATGTACGTAAGATCAGAAAACAGAACAATATTGCCAATCATGTCTTGCTCAACATGAGTACCTTAAAAAGCAACAGACAACTGAACGATGACTTTAACGCACTCATCACGCACATATGCAAGCTAGAGTCGTATCAGGTTGTAGATGATCAGGTGCCAAATTCCAATTCCTTCCTTGTGGGATCAGATCAATATTATATTCCGTTTGGAGATACGATTGATATCGAACAGGAAAAGAAAAAAATTCAAAAGGATCTAGATTATCAAAAAGGCTTTATCAAAGCTGTAGATAAAAAATTATCCAATGCTCGATTTGTGGATAATGCACCAGAAACCGTAGTTGCAATAGAGCGAAAGAAGAGGGACGATGCTATGAATAAGGTAAGTGTCCTCGAGGAAAAACTTAGTTCCTTAAACTAAAATCCTATGGATTCTGATAAAAAGAATGAACTTGAAATCTTAATTAAAGATAACATCATAAAGCTTGAAAAGGAGATTGTAACGTTGAAGGAATTGACGAAACCCATTCCACCAGAGAATGCAATTGGTAGAATAAGTCGAATGGATGCTATCAATAACAAAAGTGTCAATGAAGCAGCCTTAAGGTCTTCGGAACTGAAATTACGAAAGTTACTGAGAGCGAAAGAAAGATTACGAGAGGACAGCTATGGGCTTTGCGGGAAATGCGGAATAGACATCAACCCAATGCGGCTAATGCTTTTACCGGAAAGTAATTTCTGCGTTCGATGCGCAGCAAGATAAAAAAAAGCCATTCCAGAAAAATCAGGAATGGCTTTTAAATTAGTTAAGCAACATCTTAATATTCTTAAGATGCTTTGATTTTCTAACACTAAGAGCTTTACTATAGCCCATAATATTATCTAATGTCTGTTTCCTTGGGACATATTCGTCCGCTGATATACTGCACATAACGTTCATAAGCGAGTCATCATTTGTATTGTTAAAATTGGAATAAAATTCTCTAAAAGTAAAATTTGCCATAGGCTATTCGTTATAATTATTGTGTTGTTTCCATTAAAACGCCAATTAAATCACATTATTGTACGTACTCCATCAATTTGCTTTTTGATCAAAAAAAAATCCTGCCCTCAGGAGAGGACAGGATAACCTTACTACTAACCAAACTAAACAACTTAGCTTATCTTTCTATAACGTCTTGAATAAATTAATATCTCGTTAGAATTATATTATTTTCTTCAATCAGTTTACGCATATTTATTAGCGCATATCTCATTCTGCCCAATGCAGTATTGATACTAATATCTTTCATTTCGGAGATATCCTTAAAACTCATTCCTTTGAATATTCTCAATTGAATAATCTCCTGCTGATCCTTTGGTAGGTGGACAATAAGCTCCTTAACATCAGAGTTTATTTGATCATCTACCATAGCATCATGAGCATTTTCCTCATTATTCATTATACTTCTGAATGGATCATAATCATCCGTAGTTCTAACCTTGTACATCTTGCTTTCTCTTCTAAAGTGATCAATAACAAGGTTATGGGCAATTCTTAACACCCAAGGAAGAAACTTACCTTCCTCTTTATATTTTCCCAACCTCATAGTATTCACAACCTTTATGAAAACATCTTGAAACAAGTCATTGGCAAGATCTTCATCTTTAACCTTAAAATATATATTGGAAAAAATTCTTGATTGGTGTCTTTTAATGAGAATTTCGAAAGCCGCCTCACGGCCTTGAAGGTATTCACTCACTAATTCAGCATCCGATAAAGCAGATAGTAGCATAACAGTTTGTATTTAAGAGGTTAATGAAAAAATTCTTAATGTAAAACTGTCTCTATACGCTATCTATTTTTATGGTTTAATTTGTGCTAAGATTCTCTATTAACGTTATCTAATTCTTTTTATTGTACTAGAAACTAAAAATCTTTTCACAAAAGTAATCAATATCAGATTCACAGTCAATTTTATTATACTTTTGCTGGAATCTGCTACTATTCTTTCAGCAACAACAATGCCAAAGTCTTTAAAAACAATAAAAAAACACAAGGAAATTAACATTAAGGGCGCTAGAGTCCATAATTTAAAAAATATTGATGTTAAAATTCCTCGAAATAAGCTAACTGTAATAACGGGAGTTTCTGGTTCAGGCAAGTCTTCATTAGCTTTTGATACCTTGTATGCCGAAGGTCAGAGAAGATATGTTGAGAGTCTTTCATCATATGCCAGGCAATTTTTGGGCAAGATTAATAAACCAGATGTTGATAGAATAGATGGTATATCTCCGGCAATAGCCATAGAACAAAAGGTTATCTCAAGAAATTCAAGATCAACGGTAGGAACTTCTACTGAAATATACGATTACTTGAAAATGCTTTATAGCAGGATAGGCAAAACAATATCTCCCATTTCTGGAAATGAGGTTACGAAACACAATACTACAGATGTTGTAGATTATGTTTCTACACTAGATGAAAATACTAGATTCATCATACTAAGTCCATACGATAGGAAGCATAAAGAGCTTGATAAAGATCTAAATCTCATCAAGCAGCAAGGATATCTCAGGATATATGCCAATAGCAAAGCCCAGCGAGTAGAGGATGTTGAGAAAGATGCCAAATTAAAGTCATTCGATATCATTATTGATAGAGTGACTGCTGAACGGTCAGAGGAAAACATGAGCCGAATCGCAGATTCCGTCCAAACAGCTTTCTTTGAAGGTAAGGGGGAATTGTCCCTATTGCATGATGAAGAGAAAAGATCCTTTTCAAACAAATTTGAGTTGGACGGAATACTTTTCGAGGAACCATCACTGCACTTTTTCACCTTCAACAACCCAATGGGCGCTTGTAAAAACTGTGAGGGGTTTGGTTCAGTAATTGACATCGACCCGTCTCTAGTAATTCCTGACAAAACAAAATCCGTTTATGATGGTGCTGTCGTTTGTTGGAGGGGCGAAAAAATGTCGGCTTGGAAGGACAAGCTTATCCGAGCCGCAAATAAATTTGATTTCCCTGTGCACAAGCCGATAAAGGACTTAAGCAATGAGCAATATCAGCTGTTATGGACGGGTAATAAGTTTTTCGCTGGCATAGATAAGTTCTTCAAACATGTGGAATCCAAATCCTATAAGATCCAATATCGGGTGCTTTTGAGTCGATATAGAGGTAAAACTAAATGTAAAGAATGTAATGGCTCACGCTTGAGAAAAGATGCCGAGTATGTTAAAGTTGGAGGTGTCTCTATCACCGAAATTACAAGAATGTCAATAGAAAAAGCATCTGATTTCTTTGATAACCTACAACTAAACAAATATGACTTCGCTGTCGGTGAACGAATTCTAAAGGAAATACAAACGAGATTGAAATATCTGCTGGATGTTGGATTGTCATATCTAACACTAAACAGAATGTCGAATACCTTGTCAGGTGGTGAATCTCAGCGCATTAATCTTGCAACATCTGTAGGAAGTAGCCTAGTTGGATCTACATATATTCTAGACGAACCTAGCATAGGTCTTCACTCCAAGGACACACTAAGATTAATTAAGGTTCTTCGTTCCTTGAGAGATTTGGGTAATACCGTGGTAGTTGTTGAACATGATGAAGAAATAATGATGTCAGCGGATCACATTATTGATATTGGACCATTTGCTGGGCAACATGGTGGTGAGGTGGTGTTTAGCGGAAACCACCAGGAATTAGTTGATGCTTCATCTAGTCTAACAGCCGATTATCTGACTTTAAAAAAGCAAATTGAAGTTCCCTCGAAACGCAGAGCCTGGAAAGAGTACATTGAAATAAAAGGCGCGAGAGAGAACAACCTCAAGGATCTCACTGTTAAAGTTCCTCTAAATGTCATGACTGCTGTCACAGGAGTCAGTGGATCCGGTAAAACAACATTAATCAAATCCATTCTATTCCCAGCTTTAAATACTCAACTGGGTGGTGTTAATTCAACAAAGACAGGAATAACTGGTGATCACGATGCTATTTCGGGGAGCATTAGCACGATCAACGCAGTAGAGATGGTTTCTCAAAATCCAATTGGTAAATCGTCACGCTCAAACCCCGTAACATATCTTAAGGCTTATGACGAGATTAGAAAGTTGTATGCAAAGCAACAAGAGGCTTTAATCAATGGATATAAGCCTGCTCACTTCTCCTTTAATGTCAAGGGTGGACGTTGTGAACAATGCGAAGGAGAGGGTCTTGTAAACATCTCGATGCAATTCATGGCAGATATCGCGTTAGTTTGTGATGAATGCCAAGGAAAGAAGTTCAAGGAAGAAATTCTTAGCGTAAGATATCAGGGCAAAAATATATATGACCTTTTGGAAATGACAATAGATGAAGGTGTAGAATTCTTTCAAAGTGATCCCAAGTCTAAAAACAATCTCATTGTAACGAAACTTAAAACACTACAGGAAGTTGGAATGGGTTACGTTAAATTGGGGCAATCATCAAGTACCTTAAGTGGTGGGGAAGCCCAAAGAATTAAACTTGCCTATTTTTTAAGTAAAAAAGATAGTAAGGAAAAGACATTATTTATCTTTGATGAGCCTACCACTGGACTGCATTTTCATGATGTCAAAAAATTAATAGCCGCTATTAATTCACTGGTTGAAAGAGGTCACTCTGTCATTGTAATCGAACACAACATTGATATGATCAAGGTTAGTGATTGGGTTATTGATCTTGGCCCAGGTGGTGGTGAACATGGTGGTGAAATAGTCTTCGAAGGAACACCTGAAGCACTATCAAAAACAAAAACGGCAACTGGCTCTTTCCTTTTTGGAAAGTGCTAGCCAGCTAACTCAATGCTTTTCAGAATTATTTACTAATCCAGTTTAGTGATAATAAATTCCGTTCTTCTATTCTCTTGATGTTTCTCCTCAGAACAATTTACATCATTCCCACAATCGTTGGTCAATTTAGTTTCACCGAATCCCTTGAAACTAATTCTAGCTTCAACAATACCTTTTTTGACCAAAAAGCTTTTAGCCGCTTTAGCTCGTTTGATGGACAATGCCATATTATAAGCATCCACAGCCCGAGAATCTGTATGTGAATTTAGCTCAATGCTTATGTTTGGATTATCCTGGAGAACTTTGTAAACTTTCTCTAATTCAAAAGCTGCATCTGGTCTAATGTTATAATCATTCAAATCATAAAAGATGTTTGGAATTTCGAATACACCCTGTGAAGTATTATCATATGGGGTGTCCGGATCAATGATAACAGCCTTCTTCATGCTCAATAGCACATCTTCTGTTTCATCCAGAAACTGATTCATGGTTGATCGCTCATAACTTTGTAACAGATATCCTTCTTTTGATGCCTCTATTTTATAATTCTTCCCCGCTAAAAGATCCAAATTAAATGTGCCATCAGAATTGGTTGTAAACTCTTCCAAAACTTCTCCTGTGTTTTTATCAATTACTTTAATCAAAACCCCATCCATTGTCTCACCGCTCAATTCATCCACTATCAAGCCATTAATAGAAACGACTCCTTCATATATTTCTTTGACCTTGAATATTTGATCAAATCCATTTCTCTTAGATGAAAAATAACCCACGGTATCCGCCTTAGAATAAACATAACCAAAATCATCTAAGACAGTGTTAATTGGGTAATTTAAGTTTTTCGGTATTTCCCATACACCTCTTGCGGACGAAGTACTGAAAATATCAAGTCCTCCTAACGATGGATGTCCATCAGATGAAAAATATAGCAGGGTATCAGACGCTAAGTTTGGAAAAGTCTCATTTCCCTTAGTGTTAATAGCTCTTCCAAGATTTACTGGAACTGACCAAATGCCATTTACCATATTTGATTTATATAGATCAGTTCCCCCAAATCCACCAGGCATATCAGAAGCAAAATACAAAATATCACCATTGTTAGATAATGTCGGATGCATGCAGGTATAGTTGACATCATTAAAAGGAAGTTGTTGAACATTTACCCATGATGTATCAACGTAATCTGCCGAATGCAAGAAAAGATTATTGAAATTATCAGCACTCTTTCCTTGCCTTTTGTCATTGACACTATAACTTCTAGTGAAAACGGCAAACGTTTCGTCTTTATCGAAGCTAATTGGTCCATCATGAAACTTCCCATTTATTTCGCCACTTAACATTTTTGGTTGAGCCCAGCCATCACCATCCTTTTCAAGATAATTGATATCGTAAAACGAATTTCCGGTCCATGGATCTTGATTATTATTTGCACTTTTTTCAGCCGTAAAAGCTATACCATCTTTATATCGAACAGGGCTAAACATGGATATATTATCAAACATTGGAATAGCCTCAATATGGTATTTGGCAGTATCGTCAATTAGAAGCGAAATGTACTGACATGATTGCCTCAATGATCTAGCGATTTCATCGTCCGATTTTAAACTTAAATAAGCGGTGAAAATTTCTTCAGCTTTATCATGTTCATTTATGCTCATCAAGCTTTTAGCATAGTTGAATTTATCTTCAGCTGTTGACTGAGGATATTCAACTGCATGCTCAAAATACTCAGCGGACCTTTTATAATCATGGAGCTTCATATATGTCTTAGCAGCCATAACATTTGCGTCATAATTATCAGGATTTTTAGCCAAACTTTTATCAAAATTATCAATGGCATCAGAGTAATACAAGTTGTTGTAGTCATTAATCCCTGACTGCAAAAAGTACTTCGAGCCACAACCGGAGGCCAATACAATCAGTGCAAAAAGTAATATAGAAGATATATGTAATCTCATAGGTGTAGTGTCTATTAAAAGTATCTAGGTGATTTTGTCTTTATAATGTCCTTACCAAATAAGTAACCGACCATTACTTCGTGACTACCCGAACTGTAGGTAGCGATATCCGTTATTGTAAAATCGTATGCGTATCCAAATCGTAATTGCTTTGATATATCCATCTCGATCATACCCACAACTGCGTCATCGGTTCTGTAGGTTGCGCCCAACCATAAAAATTCTTTTATTAAAAAGTTAGCACTGAAATCAATTTCAGTTGGAGCCGCTTTCTGATATTTCACTAATACATTTGGTTTCAATTTGACGTTACGGCCAATAGGGAAAATTATCCCCCCATTGATGAATACGTGATTCTCAAAATGAAAATCATCTTTATAGTTTATTGAATCAAGATCGAATCTTAAATCTGCATCTGCAGAAAATAAAGTTGGAATTGAAATTCCCAAATATTTATTCTTTCCATAATAATATACCCCTGCTCCAAATTTCGGGACCCATTCATTTTTTATATCTCTCAGGAAAACAGGATCCTGTTCATCAATAACATCCGTCTGAGTCAATTTTGCGGTATAATTTGAGACCCCCACTTTCAAACCAAGAGATAATCTATTTTTCTTCCGCTCATCCAAATCAAAATGATAAGAAACATTACCATTTATTTCAAATTGCTTGGTATCACCAATAACATCATTAACCAGTGTTAATCCAACACCCATCTTTTTATTCATAATTGGACCTTCAAATTCCAATAGTTGCGTCACAGGTGCTCCATCAAAATCAACCCACTGAGACCTATGAAGACCAGTTAATTCAAAATAATCATGACTCCCTGAATACGCTGGGTTTATGAAAAGCTCGTTAAACATGTATTGACTTATCAACACTTCCTGTTGCGCCTTGAATGTCAGCACTGAAGTTATCAAAACAAAAACTAATAACACTTTTTTCATAATTCTTGCATTACAATAGTTTGAAAATCCCGAAGTAATTTGCTCAACTCTTTCGAACTTGGATTTCAATGGCGATTCGTTCATTTTACTTATTTTAAAATAGTTGTCTATCATCTTCTAACCTCTAAATAGCCATGCAATTCAATAGCTGAATCCGTAATGTCTAGCAATACAAAATATGTACCATCTGGCACAAAGTTTCCTCCTATTCCTTCTCCATTCCAAGGACTATCATTGGAATAATCTTTTTGCTCAAAGACAACATTACCCCATCGATTAAAAACCTTAATTAGATTCTCAGGATAAAGCTCTATTCCCTCGATCATCAAACCATCATTCATTCCATCTCCGTTTGGCGACATCCCATTTGGCATGTGTAAAATATCGGGTTCTTTTAGTCTGATACATAGACCATCAACACAGCCATTAGCGTCTGTAACCACCAAACAATAATGACCGCCATCCACATTCACGACCGCACTATCAGTAGAGAACATTTCCCCCGGTGGGCCATTCCAACTATAAGAATACGGCTCTACCCCACCCTCAACAACAGATATTATAAATCCATCCATTGATTCGGGTCCTGAAAGATTAAAGTCACCAGGTATGTCTGGAAATACAGAAGCAATAAATTCTACAAGAATGGTGTCTGGTTGAAGTAAAATATATTCTTCTGACACCATACATCCAAAACCATCTGTCACTGTCAGGTTATATGTTCCAGTATCCAGTTCATCCACAATGGTGCTATCGGAAGTAATATCTCCAGTCCAATCATAAGTTAAATCATCACCACCTAAGACAACAACTTCGATTCTTCCATCTGATGTACCAAAGCATAACACACTATCTATTGAAGAAACAATAACCAGCGTCTCAGCAGCTATTATCGTATCCATTGCCGTAGCGGTACACTCGTTCTCATCAGTAACAACCAAAACATAGATTCCATTACACAAATCATCAACACTATCTTCCATCTCACCATCTAAGTTAGGACCTATCCACGCATAAGTTATATCTCCAATTCCATTCGTGACCTCAGCATCTATAGACCCATCACAAATATCATAACATGAAGTGTTGGAACCATTAGCGAATACAGCCGGAGTAATTTCTGCTGAGAGAATTTCCGTAGGTTCCGTTAATGTAATTGATTCTGATGCAATACACCCATTTTCATCCACAATTACTAACGAATATGTCCCGGCCATTAATCCATCAATTTCATTAACATCAACAGCAATAGTATCAGCATCTTGGATCCAATAAAATTCGTAGTCTCCAAAACCTCCTATCAAATTATCTACTTCGATACTTCCTGATGATGCACCAACACAACTAATATTCGTTCCACCAGGAAATTCCGAGGCGATTAGGTCAAAACTAATTTCGTCAGGAGATGTTATTGTGATGTTATCAATCCTTGTACATACTCCAGAAGATGTACTTGTTGTCAGAACGTAAAGTCCCTCGCACAGATCAAAAATACTGTCATTTGCTGGAGGATTGTTTGGACCAGCCCAAGAGAAATCCGCGGTGCCAGAACCAAGATAATCAACATTAATCCAACCATCACAAGTACCAAAGCAACTTACTCCCGTACCGTTAAAATCACTTTGACTAATATTAACTTCAATTGCTTCAGGTTCCATTAGATTAAATGTTGAATTTTGAACACAATTGTTTGCATCTGTAACCTCCACCTCATACAATCCTGCACATAAGTTTGTAATGGTCACTTGATCTGAAGTGAAATCGTCAGGACCTGTCCACTCAATGTCATAATTCAATGTTCCACCGGTAATATCCACGATAAGTTCACCATCACATACTGCGTTGCAAGATATTGGCGTATCAACAATGTCAAGAACTATTGGCGCTGGTTCCGAAATTGTGTAACACAAGGTCGTGCTACAATCATTGACATCTGTCACGGTAACACAATGCTGTCCCACACATAAGTTTGCCTCTGTGATCGGCCCTGCAGCCTGCCCGCCATCCCATTGATAAGTAAATCCACCGCCACCTCCGGAAGCAGTCGCTTGTAACTGGCCATCACATTCTCCAGAACATGAAATTTCTTCTAGCTCGACAATATCAATAACAATCGCTAATGGCTCCGTAACGGTAAATTCATCCATACCTGCACATACACCATCAACCACTTCAACAGTATATACTCCTGCACAAACAACACCATCGAATGATGTCACATTACCTAAAGTCCCACCAACTGGTGCTGGGCCCGTCCACGTAATTACTGGTGCTCCAGATCCCCCAACAATATTAGCCGTCAAACTAGCATCACACAAACCATTACATGACACATTAAATCCATTAAGCAATTGTGGGCTTGTAAGCGTAACATCAATTGCTTCTGAACCATTAACAACAAAGCTAAATGAGGCTGTACAACCATTACTATCCTCAACATCTACAAGATAAGTATCCGCAGGTAAATTTGTCCCCACTTGAGTTCCATCAGGGATAAATCCATCTGGAGTCCAATCAATCACAGGATAAATACCTGTGCCACCTGTAAGATTTAAATTTATTGACCCATCGTTGCCAACAGCACAAGAAATATTTTCAACAACAGCATTATTTGAAATCTCAGGTGGAGAAGTAAGATCAATAGTTGCATTTCCAATGCACCCTTGTCCATCTTCAATTTCTAAACAATAGGTGCCTGCTGACAAACCAGATACACTCGTAACAACTCCAACAGCAAAAGGGGCCCCAATACATTCGGACCATGAATAAGTGTAATTTCCATCTCCTCCTGAAACCGCAGATAGTAGAACACCATCAACATCCCCAAAACAAGTTAACCCAAAACCTCCTCCTTGATCAACAAAACTGACACTAACGATCAATGGTAATGGTTGACCAATCGTGATACATTCAGTTTGCGAACAATCATTAAGATCAGTTATAGTTAAACAATACTCACCCGCAGGAACATTATCTAAACTTGGACTTCCTGAGATCACCGGCAGAGCAAGGCTACTTCCTTCTCGCCATTCATAAAGGTAGCCAGGAACACCCCCTGTTACAATCGTCCCAACAGATCCATCTACTGCACCATTACAAGATGGTGGAGTATCATTTATGAAGGTTATTACTATTGGATCTGGCTCAGTAATTTCGAAAAATGCATTTTGAATACAATTGTTGTCATCGATAGCAACTAGTTCATAACCATTCAAATCTTGACTGGCACACAGCCCAATAATATCCTCGCCACCAACGCCTGTTGTGGTCTGGATGAACATTTGTGTTTGATCTTGCCAAACAAACGTATAATCCCCCACTGGAGAAGTTGTTCCGCCTGAAACTGACACACTTACAAATCCATCACAACTTCCATTGCAAGAAACACCGAAGCCATTGTAATTACTCATATCATCCAGCACAATATCAATAGCCGATGGAGCAGAAACTATCATTTCTTGCCAATAGCTGCATCCGTTATCGTCAGTTACTGCAACTAAATATTCCCCTTTTCCAACATTACTAATATCCTGAGTAACGGCAATAGTATCGGTGAAATCAAATGGTCCACCAATGAAAGGGGCAGGCCCAAACCAAGCGTACATATAATTACCAACTCCTCCGAATGGGGTAATATCCAAAGCTCCAGACAAATCATCAATGCACAATGTTGGTGTCATAACAAACGTCAATCCAATATCAGATTCCTCAATCACATTAAGCGTGAAAGTATTTGTACATCCCACTGCATCTTCAACTTCCAAGGTCCAAAGTCCCGCACAAAGTCCTGTGATGTCTTCAGTAAAAAATGGACCAACACCACAATTACTCGTCCATGTATATGACACATAAGGCGGAACACCACCATTAACTGTAACATCTATTGCCCCAGTATTATCACCATCACAAGCAACATTGGTAATCGTTGCATTAATTGAAATAGGGGCACTAATTATTGAGATTGTTATGTTCTCAGTTGCTGTACAACCATTTACATCAGTGACCTCGACAATGTAGTTGCCAGGACTACAAATTTCCAACGAAGATGAATTTGAGAAAGGATTTGGACCAGTCGGAACAGTATTCCATTGATATGTGTATTCTGGTGTCCCTCCTTGACCAACAACTTCAACAAAAGCACATGAACCAGAGCAAGTAATATTTTGTTGATCAAGTATAACAATCGTTAATGGGGCATCAGGGTCATCGATAGTAACTGATAGAAAAAAGCTGCAACCATTGTCATCTGTAATTTCTACTATGTATGTGCCGGGACCCAAGTTATCACGAAAAGGGTTTGTTGATAGATCATCTTGCCATTCATACTGATAAGATCCTGTATCTCCAATATATCCGCCAATACCTGTAACTGTTACAGAGCCATCATCAGCCCCAAAACAGGAGACATTTTCTATATCACTTGATCCTGACAATGGAACATCAGGTTCCGTAATTTCAAAGGTCGTTGCTTCGATACAACCATTGAAATCAATGACATTAACCGTATAAAATCCGGCTTCCAAATTATCGATCATCGTTCCAGAACCTACAACCATACCCCCAGACATCCAAGTGATAGTGTAGTTAGGTGTTCCTCCAGAAACAGATACTTCTAGAGATCCAGAGTTTGCCCCACAATTAGAATTCATCTGATCCACTAATGTTATTATTAAAAATGGTGGTTGGGTTAAGGTAATTGTTTGAGTAACCTCACATCCCAACTCATCAGTTACAATAACCGTGTATGTTCCAGCTTGGACGGCACTGAGATTAGGAGTTGTTGAGGCATCAACATCATCCCACAAATAGGTGTAGTCTCCAACACCTCCACTTACAACTGATGTAATGAAACCAGTTGAGAATCCACTACAATTGATGTTAAAACCACCTTGATATACTGTAGCCGACAAGAGAACTGTCATCTCTTCACCTAGTTCTAATTCCACAGTATCTCGTTTTGTACAACCCAGTGCATCGATAACTGAAATGGTATATGATCCAGCACACACACCTGTAATAGCTGAAGTAGTATCCCCGGTACCCCAATCATATGAATAGGGGTCCGTTCCTCCAGTAACATTCAGACTTATTGAACCGTCACATGTCGCTGGACTACAACCATCTGGAACGAAATCAAAATCAAAATCAAATTCTGTGACATCGATTATAAATTCATCGTTTGCTATACAACCTGCAAGAGTGGTAGTAAGTGTTATAGTTGCGGTCTCATCCATTGTAACTATTGGGTCCGCCACAGTATTAGACGGAATAAAATCTAAGATTGCTGGCCCCCAATTGTATGTGTTAGCATCACCTATTGCAGAAAGGAAAACGGACTCCCCTGAACATATGCTATTATCACCAGTAATTTCAATTTCTAAAACATCATTTATAAATGCCCTTGTTGAATCTGTTATTAAACCAGCACAAATAGGATTAAGTAAAATAATATCCACGTATTCACCTACTTCATCCATCCCATCATCGATAGTAATCAGGTTAATGCTTGCACAAGATGTTCCAGCTAAAATTGTCACTTGCTTAGGAACGGTTGGATCAGGGTCACCAATAAGATCGTAATCTTGACCATTAATCGCAGTTCCCGTTAATAGAAATTCAAGTATCAAATCACTAGCAACAGGTTCAGTAGAACAAAACTCAATAATACCATTATTACATTCTTCAATCATGGTTTCGGTATTACCAACCGTATTCACGACTACCTGAAGATTGTTACTTTCAATTCTCTCAATAAAAACACCTGAATCATATAGCCTATCATTAACATCAGCAATAATTAACTCTAAATGATATGTCTCACAAGGTTCTAGTCCTCCAGCAATGGCTACTAAATCCTTCGTCCATCCATCATACTCAATGAAATTAATTGCACTCAAAGGATTTTGATGATGATAAACTTGGTTTACAGGAGGACATGGTATGTCCGCTGTAGAATTTCCACTATTAACATTGTTTATAGTAACAGGTGTTGATGTACCAGGAATAAGCGCGATGTTTCTTCTTCCTCCCAATCCTGGATCACCCACTATACCTGGACCGCTTATAAAGAATCCGAAAATATCATCATATGGGGTACAAACAAACTCCTGATACTCTTCTGATGCAAACGAGAAGTTAAACTTCAACGTATCTCCGTCAGGAATAATATCAAACTCTAATGTCACAGCATCTCTTGTAGGAAGAGAGTCTGTAATAAGTTCTAGAACATCTGAATTCAAAGAATTGGAATGTGAAGTTGTAGTATTTGCTGAATTGTTTGGTCCAATTGCATCGCTAGCCTTACCGGTAGTTAGCAAAACACCTTGTTGCAGTCCAAAATCAGAAATTCCAACAGCCTCAAATCCTCCATATGAACCTACCGCACCGGTAATTTCAGGATTTAAGATGGTAACCCCTGTTCCTGTAATCGAAGTTGCCATTTCAGCAGCTGATAAATTTTCCTGAACCGTCAATTGACCGACAAGCACATTCGAAAAAAACAGTAGAATTATTGTGGAGGTGATGTTTATGATTCTTTTCATAAAAATTTTAAAAAAATTAATTTTTGATCGATGGGTAGCTTATTTATTGCTATTTTGAATTCTAGCCACCTCTTTTCTGCAATCTTGATTTACCTTGTCTTTTGTCATTCCCTCAGGAAATACAATAGATTTATTTCGATAACTAGTTCCAGCAAGCTTAACTTTCAAATATGCTTCAATTTCAAAACTTGAAATCCTCACGCCATCTTTACTTTCAAATACTAGAAGTCCCAGCTGTTGACAGGAATTGATCAATTTAACTTTGGTATCCTTTGAGAACAAATCATGAATCTCTAAGTTTTGAGAATTTGTCATGTCATTGATCGCGAGTATGACATAAGGGGGATTCTTAGGTAAATCCGTTGAAAAAATACTCCCGCAAAGAAAAATTGCGGAAAGAACCAATAAAGCGTTTTTCATCTGTTTAATATTATTCGTCTAAGCATTGCTAAAAAAATTACGTAAACCCCTTTATTTCAGGCGTTTTAGCAAAAATATCTGCAACCTCTACTTAGTGTTTGAAAAACAAAATTACAAAACAATGATATACAAAAAACTTAATTATTAGAATTTACTAAACATGAGAAGTTAGACCAGACAGCATCATTTTCTCTGTCGATTAACCTCTATCAAAAACATACCAGCCGCTACTGATACGTTTAAGGATTTAACTTCTCCAACCAAAGGAATTTGGTAGACTTCATTCAATTTATTTGAAATATCTTGTGAAATGCCATCCTTCTCTGAGCCCATTACTATCGCGGTAGGAATAGTGAAATCTGATTCGAACAAATCTTTTTCCGCTTTTTCTGATGCCCCTATTATTTGCAGCCCGGATTCTTGTAAAAAAGAGATCGTCTTTGACAAGTTTGATACTCTACAAATATTCAAATGATTAATGGCTCCAGCAGAGGTTTTCATGGCATCATCATTAATTTTAGCTGCATTTTTCTTTGGAATTACTACAAAATGACATCCCATACACTCAGCGGTTCTACAAATCGCACCAAAATTCCTAACATCAGAAATTCTATCTAGGATTAATCCCAACGGTGTTTCACCTCTTTCAAAAATCATAGGAATGATACTTTCAATATCTTGATATTCAACGAAGGATTGAAAAGCAACTACCCCTTGATGTCGAATACCCGTTTCCCGATTAAGCTTTTCAATAGGCACTTGCTGAATTGGAATTTTCGCCTCGATAGCCAAGGTTTTTATCTCGATAATATTAGGCCCACCAAGGTCTTTTTTAATTAATATTTTTTCAAGCGGCACACCTTTCTGAAGCGCCTCCAAGACTGGGAATATCCCGCCAATAACTATTTCCTTATCCTTCATGATGCCATTTTTTATTCGTAAAACATTCTACCATCCCTCCAAGCGCTAACCACCCTATACCAATTGGGTTTATAGATTTCATTTCTAATTAGCCTAAAGTCCGAATCAGTGTAAGGGTTTTTGGCTTTTACAAATTCGAAACTGATATTATCCATGCTACCATCCTGTCCATAATGCCAAAACTCTCTGTTGACAGAAATAAAGATTGATTGCGGTGGACCAAAAATCATATAGATTAAGCCTCGGTCAGACTTCCATCCAGGCACGTGTGACGTGAAATACCTGTTGCTAAATGCGACACGACCATAATAATTCTTTATCAACTTTCTTGCTCTCTCTTTACTCCCAGCACACGACAACCAAAAACTATCTATTGCCTCTTTTTTGTTTTCACTATTGTAAATTACCTCATACTCTTCTTCCGTAGTAATGTACCTTAAAGCATCAACAAGAAAATCAACATCTTGCACATCGGGATAACTCTCATCAAATCTAAAAACGCTCGTTCTGATTTCTGGGTTATCTATAGAACTAATTTCGATGAAAGATTGCTCTGGACAACTAAACTTATATTGCCCACCATCAATTTTTAAAACTTTAGAATCTAATGGCTTACGCTGATGTGGAGGTGGCACATAACTTGAAAAAGGAGGCCTAGGCAATTCCCTGTTTATCTCGAATACTTCAAGTAGCATATCCGATCCCTCCGTAATGCCAGCCACTAGTTTCAACTCACCCCCATCTGTTACAAAATTACTTGGTATTACTTTGTTATCTCCATCCAGTAACATGAAATTACTATCGTCATTTTCTAAGCTATCTAGGTAGAGCAATCTTGGTGACAGGTTTGACTTTTCCGTATTGGAATATAACTGAACAACCAAAGGCCTTATATCATTGTCAACAAGATCTAACTTAACCTCACCCTCAATCATTTGTTTTGATTCGACATTCTTAAAGCTAGAAATCACATCGAATCCTATACTATCTATTAATGTCTTTTTCGTGAAATCAGTATACAACTCAACCCTAAGCCTCGTCTTGTACTTTTGGCCTCCCAAATTTTCCGTAATACTTGCCGCGGGAATTCTAAAATAAAGCATCATTGAATCTGCGTTAGAATAGATTTTATATTCCGGGGGATTGTTATCCTGAATTGGATAATAATCTTTCATCTTAGCTACACCAACATATCTATTGTTCGTACATGAAAAAGTTAATACTGCAATCAGAAATACAAACGATACTTTCAATCTACCTTTGATTCTTTACTTTGTTCAACCACTGCGGACCTGTTTTTAAGTGGATTATTAATATCCTTTGTTGTTTTAGCTCCCAGGACCTTTATTTGTTCAGCTCGTCTAACCAAATTCCCTTTGCCTTCAGTCAATTTATTCATGCTCGCCTCGTATACCTTGGTTGTGTTTTTTAGTTGAACGCCAACCTTGATTAGGTCATCTGTAAATCCAACAAATTTATCATACAATGCCCCAGCTTGTGCAGCTATTTCAATGGCATTTCGATTTTGCTTTTCCTGTTTCCATAATGATGAAACGGTCTTCAAAGTTGCCAGTAATGTTGAAGGACTAACTATAACTACTTTTCGATCCCATGCATAGTTATAAATATCAGCGTCTTCCTTTACAGCGAGACTAAATGATGCCTCTATTGGCATAAACATTAGTACAAAATCTGGAGAATCAATTCCCACTGCCCCTTGATAGTTTTTTACATTCAGCTCTTTGACATGGTTTTTCACCGAGATCAAATGTTTTTTAATAAAGCCTGTTCTCACTTCTAAATCATCAGCGCCAATTGCTGCCTCATATGCCGTTAATGACACTTTAGAATCAATAATTACATGCTTGTTTTCCGGTAAATTCACAACAACATCGGGGCGATGTCTTTTACCGGTATCGCTTTCAGCATGAACCTGAGTGAAATACTCCGCACCTTTAACTAATCCGGAATGCTCAAGAACTCTTTCCAAAACAAGCTCTCCCCAATTGCCTTGTTTTTGAGAATCTCCCTTCAAAGCCGTTGTGAGATTTTTAGTCTCCTTCTGCATGCTTTTATTTAATTCAGAAAGGTGAGTGATTTTCTCCATCAATTGCGCCCTATCTCTAACATCCTGCACATGCTTATTTTCTACCTTGGTCTCAAAATCTTTTATCTTTTCTTTAAATGGCTTTAGAATTTGATCCAAATCATTTTTACTTTGTTCCGTGATTTTCTTACTGTTCTTGTCCAATATTTTATTTGAAAGATTCTCAAACTCCATTTTCATTCTTTCTTGGGAGTTGGCGATATCTTCTTTCTGAGTGGACAAGGCTTTTTCAAGAAATGAATTGTTGGCTACAAGACTAGAATACTCACTATTGAGCTTTACATTTTCTATACGAGACTTTTCGAGGTTCGATTTAAATTCCTCAAGAGAAATTTCCATCTGTTCCATTCTTATAACCCTCTCTAGGATATCATTCCTAATTGATTCATTGATTTTTTTTATCGCCTTAGACCTCATCCAATAAACAATCAATCCCACCGTAAGACCCGCAATAAACGCTAAAACAATCTTCTCCAACATAATTTCAAAGGTACTTTAAATATCGAAAGACTATGCCTAGAAGATGGCATTAAAACCGAAATGGACTTTCCCTGATCTTACGAGAAATGGGGCATCATTAAGACTGCCCAATGCATAACTCAAACTAAAAATCCCTGCCTTTGTCTCAAAGGCTGCACCAAGCCCAAAGCCTATAGCCTGTCCAGATGTCCTACTCTCGAACTCCACTTTGTTTTTTTCGAAATAAGCGTAATCTACAAATCCAGAAAAATATGAATTTCGATCTGTAAGGTATCTATATTCCAATCCAAGAATCCCGTAACTCGAAGCATTAAATGCTTCCTCATCGAAACCTCTAATAGACTTCACTCCTCCCAAACGATACAACTCATTTTCAATTATAAAATCACTTTCGATATGAGAAAAGGTGAGATGACTTTTCAAGACACTTCTTTTTTTCAGAGGAAAATAATGCGCAACACGACCTTCCATTGTTAACTGAGTTGCCTGATTTAAAACCATTAATTCCTCCGTATTTATCCCTTGCAATTTCTTATCGCCTATTGCAATACTGATTTCACCATCAACACCTCTCCTTGGATTAAATCTGTAATCTAGATTTGACCACCCTCCACCTAATCCATACTGAAGTGTATTACTTTCAGGGTTGGACTCACCTTCAATTGAATTCAACAGTGAATTATGGATCCTTGACTGTACAAAAACACTCAAAAACTTATAACGACTAAACAAGTATTGCAGACTAGATTTCAGTTTAACTTCCGTGTATGTAGTATCATGCTTATAAATACTTAATTTCTGTTCGAACCCTAAATTTAAATTAGCAATATAGGGATATGCAAAGTTGATTTTCAAATCCTGAGTTTGTTCTTGTAGCTTTCGCCAATTAAAATCTAAAAACTCATCAGCGCCAAGAGCATTGGCCAATTGCAGCTCAATATTTCCTGTAAACTCAACTTTACCTTGATCGTTTGGCAAGAAACCCAAAAGACCATTCAGTCTATTGCTTGACTTTTTGTTCAGGAACAAATAAAGAATTGCCTTATCCTTTGTGAAAACAACCTGAGGACTCTCCTTCAAACTAATAAATCCTATTTCATTAACTCTACTTTCAATTTCCCTTATTTTCTGCTCATTATAGACCTCTCCTTTCTTCATCCCAATTCTATTGTAAATTATTCTAGAAGAAATCTCACTGTCCGATTTGATAATTAAAGAATCCATCCGATAGAGTGGCCCCTGATCCAATTCCATTAAAACTTTTGTTCCCTTTGCTTCTGTGTTAAAATCAATAATCCTGATTCCAACAAAAGGATAGCCATTATTCTCGAAGTGGGAAAGAAGATTTTTTTGCACTTCATTAATATTCGATAATTGAATCTTGCTTGTTATAAGGTCAGACTTAACTTTGTAATCCTTAAGGCTATCTGAAGGTGGAAAAATAATTTCGATCTCATCTACTATGTATCGTTTTCCTCTATTAACACGAACACGAATGGTATCTTTCTCGGAATAAATTGAGTCTATTGAAAAAGCCAAGTAGGAATTAAGAAAAGCTTTATCCTGCAATTCCGATAATGCTTCATTTAAGAGGTTCCTGCTCTTCAATTCAAATATACTCTCATCATTAAAGTTTAATTCTTCCAAAGATAAGACTTGGACAACAATAGCACTATGATCTTGTGCTACAGCAACTTGACCTGCACAGAGCATAACAATAAGAGCGGGTATTATTCGGCACAATTGTTGAGCTGTGACATTTGATATTTTAACCAATTGGTTACTGATAATCTTTCGCAATGTCAATATTTGATTCTGTTTATTCGATGTACGACTATTGAGACAGGTCAAAATGATGATCTTTCAGGGTAAATTAGTAATAATTGTGCAAATTAAACGTAACTTATCTTAAGATATTCAGTATAATCACTAAATTCGTGCTTTAACTGAGCACTAAACAATAAAAAATGAAAAAAGTTATTCTCGCATTCGTAGCTATAGTATTTATCATCATCTCTCTTAGCTCTTGCAATAAACAGAAAGCTTGTGCGGCTTACAGTGATAGTGAGGTAGAAACAAATACTGAAATAAGTATTTAAAGCTACTTTCAATATTTTTAATTAGGAACTGATTAATAATCGAATGAACTATCCTAATCACCCTAGATGTAATGTGGTTAAATTTAGAGCATTTCAAATAATCCTATCTTTTTAATTGACGAACTTTTACAGTGACGAAATTAAATTTTCAGTTTTAATCTATATTCTGAAGTGATAATTTCTATTTTTTTTTGATTCAATTATACAATTTCAACATTCCTTACGTTTAAAAATATGTAACTTTGTTTCATGTTTCGACAAGCGTCCACATACTTTTTTTTACTCTTAGCCTGCTGGCTCTATCCATCGGCAAATGTGACTGCGCAACAGACAATTTATGATGAAACTACCCTCTTATACAAAAAGGAAATAAACGGAGGTGTTCACCTTCATGGTCATGGCGCAGGATTGTTCTTTACTAAAAGCAAGCAGAAAACCGCGGTAAAACATCACCGTTGGAACATTGAATTAGTCACCATGAAACATCCAAAAGAGGAAAAACGTTTCTTTCCGTCTTCTGATAACGCCAAAGGCTACTTCTTTGGAAAAAAAAATGCGCTAATAATGCTCAGGCCAACAATTGGGCGAAAGAAAATAATCTCGGAAAAATATAGAAAGGATGGGGTGTCGTTTTCAACGAATTTTGAGATAGGCCCTGCAATTGGGTTATTAAAGCCAGTTTATATAGAATACATAGTTAACCGAAGCGGCAATATAGATGATCTTATTGAGATTCAACGATTTGATATTGATCGCCATAGTAATATCAACAATATTTTCGGGAGGGCCTCATTCTTTGAAGGAATTTTTGAAACTACCGCAGTTATCGGACTGCATACAAAACTAGGGATCGACTTTGAATACTCGCCCTATCAAACGGGGGTTAAAGGGCTGGAGGCCGGAATTGCACTCGATGCTTTTCCTAAAAGAGTTGAAATAATGGATCTTCAAGAGGTCAAAAACAAAAGATTCTTCTTATCATTTTATTTAAGGTTCTATATGGGCAAAAAATATAACAATCTAGCTAAAGGCTAACCACAAATGGCATTAACAAAGGCGAAAAAACCGGATTGGTTACGGGTAAAGCTACCTACAGGAGAAAACTTCAAAAAAGTACGCAAGATAGTTAGTGACAATGACTTACACACTATCTGTCAAAGTGGAAATTGTCCGAATATGGGAGAATGCTGGGGCGCGGGGACAGCAACATTTATGATCCTAGGTAATATATGTACACGTTCATGTGGATTTTGCTCTGTGGCCACTGGACGACCTGATACTGTTGACACTTTTGAGCCCGCGAAGATTGCGCAATCTGTGCTCCTTATGGAAGTAAAACATTGTGTAATAACTTCTGTCGACAGAGATGACCTCAAAGATGGAGGCTCTGTAATATGGGCAAACACCATTCGGGCAATTAGAAGAAAGTCTCCTAGCACAACTCTTGAAACACTAATTCCAGATTTTGCTGGCAAATGGGAAAATCTACAAAGGATTATTGATGAAAAACCTGAAATAGTTTCTCACAATCTAGAAACTGTGAGAAGATTGACAAAGGAAGTTAGAATACAAGCCAAGTATGATCGAAGTCTTGAATTATTAAGAAGGTTGAAAAAATCTGGTATGAAAACTAAATCTGGAGTCATGTTGGGTTTGGGTGAAAGTAAAGAAGAGGTACTTGAAACAATGGATGACTTAAGGAGTGTTGGAGTTGATATTTTGACACTTGGTCAATATCTCCAGCCTACATTAAATCATTTAGCAGTAGATTCTTTTATAACGCCTGAGCAATTCGCTGAATACAAGGAGATTGGGCTTAAAAAAGGATTCAGATTTGTGGAAAGCGGCCCATTGGTTCGATCAAGTTATCATGCGGAGAAACATCTTTTTTAATCACAGAACTGAAATTTTGATTCTAAAAACTTCACTCCCAAAGCACATTACATTTTTTTCTTTATAGAATACTTTTATCTTTGTGATCGCCCCGAAATAGAGTCGGTATTAATGCCACTCATATTGTTGTTCGAGGTTTTGTATTAACAAGTGAAATTTATTTTTTAAACATGAAGAAATCTTATCTCTTTCTTATTGGACTTATAGCTGTTGGAGCATATTTCGCAACAACTAATGTATCAGAGAAAACTTACACTCCCCGTGCGGATCTCAAAATAGAGGCTGAGGCCAATGGCGCTGCTGAGCACTATAAACTGTTAAGGGCAAATCCGGAAACAGGAGAAATTGACAGAGACATAGAGATTAAGGTCAGAAAGGCAATGGCTAAGCGACCGTCAAACAGAGAAAACAAAAACGATCAGTATGAATGGATTGTTCAAGGCCCTGACAATATTGGCGGTAGAACAAGAGCATTACACGTATACAAAGATGATCCAAATCAAATACTAGCTGGTGGAGTTACTGGTGGATTATGGAAGTCAAACAACAATGGTGCTACATGGAATAGACTTGAGGGTTTAAACAGCTTCATTGGTGTTTCTTCAGTCACAAGATTGGGAAATGGAACTATTTATGTTGGTTCTGGAAATAGCCCTGAATTCGAGAGTGGCTCGAACACTGGTTCCGGGACTCTTGGTCATGGATTGTTTAAATCTACAGACGAAGGAGAAACGTTTACTGCGATATTCGAACCTAGTGGAATTGATTTCAGTACTGGGGTATGGGAAACTGTTGACGAGGTTGCTGCCAGTCCTGTTAATGACGATGTTGTATGGGTTGCTTATGGTGGCGGTCTAGCAACATATAACGATGTAACTGAAGAATTCGATGATAAGATTTCTTCAAAAGTTCAAGATTTTGATATTTCCGATGATGGATTGGGAATAATTGCTGTGAACAATTCAATTATAAGAGTTTCGCAGGATGGTGGAGATAACTTCTCAAGTGTGATGGGAAGCTCAGACGGTGATATACCAACATCTGGTTCTGGCAGAAAGGTTGTTGCTATATCTCCTACAGACAGAAACTACATGTATGCTACCACTACTTCTAGTGGGGCATTAAAAGGTGTATTTGGTTCGATAAACGGTGGTGAGTACTTTACTGAAATAGCAGGTGAATGTAATGGTAATCCACTTTCTTTCTGCCCATTTGGGTCTAATACTCAGGGATGGTATGACAATTGTTTAACCGTTGTTCCAAGTCAACCGGGTAGCATAATCCTTGGAGGTATAGAAATGCACCGTTGGAATATAAGTCCTGGATCTACAGAGACTAACATTAATGGTGGATGGGATCAAATAAACAACAATTTTGATATGCCGAATGATGACAGTTATGTACATTCTGATATCCAAACTTTTGAATGGGACTCGGATGGAATATTTTACATTGGTTGTGATGGTGGTGTGTTTAGATCTACCGATCAAACAATTACGGGCTATTGGTCAAGAAATTACAACTACATAACTTCTCAATTTTATGGCATAGCCTTTAGTGGCGAAGGAGCCATCTTCGGTGGGATGCAGGACAATGGAACTACTGCTATAGCGGGTGACGGAGGAAGTACAAATCTTCAAGGGTTTGAAGTTAACGGTGGAGATGGATTTGATGTGGAGTCTTCTCAAGAAGAGCTTGTAATATTTGTTGGCTCTCAGTACAACTCACTTGGTATTGTATTTTATAACCTAGAAGGCGGTGGTAGTGGTGGACCAATCGGATTGAAAGACGGCACATCGGGACAAGGCATGGCTCCATTCTACTCATGCTTTAAATATTATGAGAACTTCAATGAATTAAATGCACCAGAAAGCATTCAATACATAGTGCCAACAGGTGGCATCGAAGAGGGTGATGAAATAAATTACGTTAGCACCTCATTCTCAAGAGCTTTGACAACCAATGCACTTACAGATGCAAACGCTGGAGACACACTTATGTTGCAAGATTTTGTGCAAACATTGTATGCTTATGGTGACAATGGGGCTGTTTGTCTAACTAGAAATGTTGTAAACAATACTCTGAATCCAGCTACGGATTGGGCAGATTACAATATAAGTGGGGCACCAATTTGTTTTGAATACACTCCTGACGGAAATTCACTATTCATTGGAACAACTTCGGGTAGAATTTACAGAATATCTGGATTGACAGGTGCATATACACCGGACCAATTAAACGCATTGGATATTGTACAAATATACAGTGGTGGTGCCGTTGTTACTGACATTAGTATTGATGTTGAAAATAACGATAGACTATTGGCCTCTAGAGGTACTTACGCAGCAATAGACCATGTTGTATATACTGACAATGCACTTTCTGCTACAGGAAATGACGATTTCACATCAATATGGAACATTGATGGAGATCTTGTGAGAATGCCTGTTTACTCTGTTACATTTGATATGGAAAGTGAAAATATTTTAGCTGGTACGGAATATGGTGTGTGGGTAACTACAGACATGGGGGATACAGAATGGGAAGAATGCAACACCAACGATTTGTACAGAGTTCCAGTTTATGATTTAAAACAACAAACAGTTCAAGGTAAAGTGAACACTGGTAACATTTATGCTGGTACTCATGGTGGTGGAATCTTCTCAGCGGGTGAATTCAACCTGGTAGGAGTTGAAGAAATAGCGGCAGGAGTTGAGAATGCTGATGGTAGTTTAATTATTTATCCAAACCCAACTGCTGAGTTTGCTAGACTTAACATTACTCTTGAAAACACAAGTGAAGTAAACATCGAGATGTTTGACTTGTTCGGCAAGAAAGCAGCTGCTTTCAATCAGGGGAAATTACAACAAGGTGCTAATAACATTGAATTCAATGTTTCAGATCTTTCTACAGGAACGTACATTGTTACCGTTAATGTAGATGGCAAGGTATTTAAAGCTGGGAAGGTTATCGTTTCAAAATAACTCTCCAATAAAATAGACTTTTAAAAGGATGCTCATATGGGCATCCTTTTTTTATTTCTTAAACCAAGAGGAGTATTTCGTGTAGCTATTGGCAATACGATTTATTTGACCACTTGCTAATTTTTCATCCACTGACTTTACTTTCTTTGCAGGAACACCTGCATATACCGTCCCTGCCTCTACAATGGTGTTTTCCAGAACAACTGCACCAGCGGCTATAATGGATCCGGAATGCACAACCACATTATCCATGACAATCGAACCCATACCTATTAATACGTCATCATGAATAGTGCAACCATGGACAATAGCATTGTGACCTATAGAAACGTTATTGCCGATATTAACTGGAAATCTTTCGTAGGTGCAATGAATTATGGCTCCATCTTGAACATTGACCTTATTCCCCATTCTCACATAGTGCACATCACCACGAACAATAGCATTAAACCAAAAACTGCATTGATCACCACATATGATATCGCCTATTAAAGTTGCGTTTTGGGCAATAAAACAATCCTCCCCTACTTCGGGACTTTTTCCTCTACATGATATTATCTGTGACATATTCAATATTTTAATTGAGGCCAAAATAGTTATATAAGTTGTAAATTTGTAGAAATAATAATTCTCATGAGTCAAATCATCCCAACATACGTGTACACAGAAATGACCCCGAATCCGGCAAGTTTAAAATTTGTTGCTGATAGAATGTTAATCGAGCATGGTGAGCTTGCTGAGTATCAGAATATCGATGATGCCCAGGGCTCATCAGAATTAGCAGTAAAATTATTTCAATTTCCTTTTGTTAAAGCCGTTTTCGTTATGAGTAATTTCGTTACTGTCTCGAAAACGCCAGATCTTGATTGGAATGATATTAAAGACGAACTCAGAACCTTTATTCAAAAGGATCTGATGGGCTCACAATTGGCTGTACAAAAAGTACCTGCTAAAGGAAACTCTTCGAAAAATAACGAGAAGGAAGAAATTGATTTCTCTTCAGTACCGTCTGAATTCGATGAGAAGATACAATCCATCCTCGAAGAATACGTTCGTCCCGCAGTAGAAAGAGACGGTGGTGCTATTGACTATAAATCATTTGTTAACGGAACTGTAACTGTTGTTCTTAAGGGTTCTTGCTCTGGCTGCCCATCATCTACTGTCACGCTCAAAAATGGCGTTGAAAGCTTGCTTCAGAGCATGATTCCTCAGGTTCGTGAGGTTGTTGCATTTGAGATGTAACTGAATCTAGGCTCGCCTGCATATAGCCCTTTGAGAATTCAAGTTTTTCAAAATAATTTTTTTTTATCATCTGTTATGGAATAGCCTTATTTCATGCATCTCAATAAAAACAATAAAACTTATAGAGATGAAAAAAAAATATTTAGCAATAGCCGTACTCCTATTAACGGTACAAATTAGCGCTCAGAATTTTGGAGAAATCAATGGAAGCATTATTTCACAAGAAAATAAAGAACCTGTCTTATTTGCGACTGTTAGATTAACAAATGATGTAGTCACTTATAATGTCCAAACAGATGTTAAAGGGAAATTCGACTTTTCTCCGGTTCAACCCGGTGAATACAATCTTAAAATAACCACGCTCGAATTTAGCGACCTAATTATGTCTGATATAGTTGTTATCGCAGACCAGACTACTTTTTTAAACAACCTAGAACTCGCTAACAACATGCTACCCGTAATAAATATTACATGGGAACCTCCATTAGTAATAAGAGACAACCCTTCTCTTATAGCGATATACGAAGTTGACCTAAAAAGAAACGCTAGTTCAAAAAGTCCAATGGGTATCGTTGCCCAGTTGCCTGGAATCAACTCAGGGAATGATGGTCAGGAATTGTACTTTCGAGGATCACGTCCACAAAGTATTAGTACCTTTATTGATGGAGTAAGGATTATTGGAAACAGTTTTGCCAACGTGCCCTCAAACGCCATTAAAAGTTTAAATGTATATACCGGTGGAGTACCTGCCTCTTATGGTGATATAACTGGTGGTGTTATTATTCTTGAAACCAAATCCTACATGGACTTCTACCGTAAAAGAAACAATTGAGTAAACGAGATGAAATATTAAAAAAATCTGATGATGCACTCATTAGGTCATATCGTTCATTTGGGAGGATGAACGATTTGGGAATACTTTACACAAGGTATTCCCATTTGATATATGGTACCTGTTTGAAATATTCAAAAAATGTCGAAACAGCTAAGGATCTCAGTATGGAGATTTTTGAAATCTTGGTGAATAAATTAAAAAAACACGAAGTAAGTGCCTTTAAATCATGGCTGTATATGCTCACCAAAAATCACTGTTTGATGTATCTCAGACAAAAGAAGAAACTTAATACCGTTCGAGAAAATGAGAACTATGAAATTGCCGACAACTCTCACTTTCAACTAAATGTAAAGTTATTGCAGGAAGATCAATTGACGCATTTGATAAGCGCAATTGATGCGTTGGACCACAAACAGAAGCTTTGCATAAAGTTATTTTTCATTGAAGAAAAATCTTATGATCAAATAGCTGCAATTATGAGTGAAGAAAAAAAGAAAGTAAAGAGTTATATTCAGAATGGCAAAAGAAACTTAAAAATAAAATTAGAAAAAAATCATGTCTTTGATCAATAAACAACACAGAGAGATGATAGTTAAATATCATCAAGGAAAGCTAAGCGATGCCGAAATGCACCAATTGGAAATGGACGCTTCAAATGATCCGTTTCTAAGTGATGCCTTGGATGGATTCGAACTTGACATCAACCAATTTGGACACGATCAATTACTGAAGGAAGTTGTGATAAAAATGCGGCCAAAACCTTTTTACAATTCCTTTATTGCTCCAGGCATTATGCTTGTCACTGCACTTTACTTTCTTAGCCCACTCGTTCAAGATGACAACAAATCATTTCCAAATCATGATTTACACACTTCATCAGAAATGAGCATCTCAAGAGGAATAGAGCCTGAGCGCGATGTACATTTGGAAGAGAAGGAAGAAGTCCAGCTCAATAAGGCTGTTACATTGCCCAAGAATCTATGGTTGGAAAACACAAGTCCTGAAGAGATTTCAAATCAAGCTATGGAGCCCCAAGTTGAGAATTATATTGACCCAGTTCAGACTAAAACCATAAAAAGTATCACTGCGGTCATTCCCGATCAAAACATAAAAGAAAATGAACATCCTGTATACTATTTGTTCAATTTCAAAGTAGCCAATTACAAAAATTATAGATCAGGAGTTCTCTTTGAACAAAGTCTGTTAAATTCGGTCTCTGCCCAATACGAGAATAACGATTCGGCTCAATTTACGGAAACGGATACCAAGAAGATATTGTATACCGAATTTTTAATTGATTGTATGCGTGATTTTAAAAATGAAAAATTAAAGAAAGCAATAAGAGGTTACAACACAATATTAAGGCATTACCCTAACGATGCAAATGCTCTGTTTTATGGTGGTTTAGCATATTACAATATTGGACTCACTAAAAAATCCGTTTCCTTTTTACAGCAATCCAGAGAACATTCATTCAACGTTTTTAATGAAGAAAGCGACTGGTTTTTAGCCATGGCATATTTGAAGCAAGGAGAGAAATCGAAGTGTATGATGATATTGAATGACTTGATAGATACGCCTCATTTTTATGCCTCAAAAGCAAAATCAACTTTGAAAGAGTTTGATTAAACTATCGGGTAGTTTCCTACATCCCAATGCTCAAAAAGATATTTTGTATTGAAATGTTTGTACGCAAGTCTATTTGCATACCGCTCCAAATATGTTTTATGATGAGTAGTTCCGTGAAAAATAACTGAAAACAAGCTAGGCAGTCCGTAAATCAGAAGGTAAATGGGCCCAACTGAACGACTCTGAATAGAGTGTCCATATTCGTGCATAAACAATTGATTTCCAACAATTGGTGCAATTGAAGAAGATCCAATGATAATATTGCCAAGAGACATGGCTCCCCACCTTCCTTTAGTGACTATTACGAGAACACCTTCAGCCTCCTCGGCATACATGACGCTCCCACTTATAGCGAAAATAAAAGACAATACTATTCCCAGAAGAGTTTGCGGCAATTCCCAGATCCATCGTCTTAAATATGAGCGGATTGAACCTGAAAAAAGGTAAGAGATTATCGTCCGTTGTAATTTTCCCATGATGCAGAAAGATGCTACAATACAAAGATAAGTCCAAAATCAGGACCAAAATGAAACTTGACAATTTCGTTTCAACATTACATCCGATTATAAACCTTAAGAAATTGTGAGTATGTTTTAACAAAAACTGAAAGAAATACGCAGTTAAATCAACCATTGTCTATAAAATTGCAAATCATTGATCACTTAAATATTTTCTAATCTTGAAAGAAATAAAATCAGCCCTAATATCGGTTTTTGACAAATCAAATCTTGAACCCATCCTCGAAATATTAAAAGAAAAAAATGTTTCAATATATTCCACTGGTGGAACTAGAGCATTTATTGAAAGTCAAGGAATTGACGTTATTCCAGTAGAGGACATCACAGAATATCCTTCCATTTTAGGTGGTAGAGTCAAAACATTACACCCAAAAGTATTTGGTGGCATACTTAGCAGAAGAGATTATGATCAAGACGAAACTGAATTGGCGACATACGAAATTCCAAAAATAGACTTGGTTATAGTGGATCTATATCCCTTTGAAGAAACCTTGAAATCAGGTGCACCACATGATGAAATTATTGAGAAAATTGATATTGGTGGTATTTCCCTCATACGAGCCGCAGCAAAAAACTACAAAGACGTAGTGATAGTGCCTTCAAAAAATGAGTACAACTTCCTTAGCGATATTCTAACCAAGAATAATGGCTCCACGAGTATTGAAGAAAGAAAACATTTGGCTGGAAAATCCTTTGTTATATCTTCGAATTACGATAATTCCATACAAGGATATTTCAATGATAGTAAACCTTCAACCCTCAAGTTAGGAGAAGGTCAAAATCTGAGATACGGTGAAAACCCTCATCAAAAAGGAATCTTCTTTGGTGATTTAAAACAAATATTCGACAAGCTTCATGGAAAAGAATTGTCTTACAACAACTTATTGGATGTAGATGCTGCCGTTTCAATCATGAATGAATTTGATGATTCTCAGCCTGCATTCGCTATTCTAAAACACAACAATGCTTGTGGAATGGCCGTTCGATCTTCGTTGGCTGAAGCGTATGTTGATGCTCTTGCTGGAGATCCTGTTTCTGCTTTTGGCGGCATCCTTATTTGCAATAAAACAATGGATATTGAAACCGCTTCGAAAATTAACGAACTTTTTTGTGAAGTGGTAATTGCCCCAGAATATAACGAAGAGGCACTTAGGATTCTACAGTCCAAGAAAAATAGGATCATTCTAAAACAGAAATCGAATGAGATTTCTAAAGATCAGATTAGAACTATATTGAACGGCTACCTATGGCAGGATAAGGATATCCGAACTGACAAAGAGGAAGACCTCAAAAATGCAACAAAAAGAACCCCTAGCGATAGTGAAATAAATGATCTTATCTTTGCTTCCAAACTATGTAAAAACACAAAATCTAACACAATCATTCTAGCTAAAAACAATCAACTTTTCGCGGGTGGCACTGGTCAAACAAGTAGGGTTGATGCATTAAATCAGGCGATTGAGAAAGCTCAAAATTTTGGCTTTGATCTCAATGGAGCAGTAATGGCTTCAGATGCTTTTTTCCCTTTTCCAGACTGTGTCGAAATAGCTAATAAAGTTGGCATAAAGGCCGTTATTCAACCAGGAGGATCAATAAAAGATCAGTTGTCTATTGACTTTTGCAATGCAAATGAAATGGCAATGGTATTCACAGGAACAAGACACTTTAAACATTAAGTTTTTTAAGACTTTTATCAAAAAATGGATGTAGATTAAATTGAGCTACACCTATATAAGGGGAGGAAGAAAACTTAACTTTGCTTATTAACCGAGATTTACAACAAGGCATTTTACTATAATAATATAGATGGGTTTATTTAATTTTTTTACGCAAGAAGTTGCTATTGATTTAGGAACTGCAAACACGATTATCATTTACGATGACAAAATTGTTGTGGATGAACCAAGCATAGTGGCGATGGACCGTATGTCAGGCAAATACATTGCGATTGGGAAAAAAGCCCAGCAAATGCATGGGAAAACTCACGAAGAAATAAAAACTATCCGTCCACTGAAGGATGGAGTTATTGCTGATTTCAACGCGGCAGAGGAAATGATTAAGGGCTTTATCAAAATGGTCAAACCCGGTAAAAGCATATTCCCACCATCATTGCGAATGGTGATTTGCATTCCATCAGGTATAACAGAAGTTGAGAAAAGAGCTGTTGTTGACAGTGCTGAACATGCTGGCGCGAAAGATGTTTATTTAATTCATGAGCCAATGGCAGCGGCAATTGGCATCGGCATCGATGTTGAGGAACCAATGGGCAATATGGTTATTGATATCGGTGGAGGGACTTCTGAGATTGCTGTAATTGCTCTTGGAGGAATAGTTTGCGACAAGAACATTCGGATTGCTGGTGATGAGTTCACCTATGACATTCGGGAGTTTATGCGAAAACAACACAATATATTAGTTGGTGAAAGAACAGCTGAAGAAATAAAAATACAAGTTGGAGCTGCGATTCCACATCTTGATAATCCACCTGAGGATTTTGCTGTAAGAGGAAGAGATCTTTTGACTAGTACTCCGAAAGAAATTAAAGTTTCTTATACTGAAATTGCAAATGCTCTTGATAAATCTATCTCAAAAATAGAAGATGCAATACTTAGTGCTTTAGAAAACACTCCACCTGAACTGTCTGCGGATATATACAAAACAGGCATTTACCTTGCGGGAGGTGGCTCTTTGTTGAGAGGGTTGGACAAGAGAATATCACAAAAAACTAAGCTGCCTGTTCACGTTGCAGAGGATCCACTCCGTGCAGTGGCAAGAGGTACTGGTATTGCTTTAAAAAACATAGGGAAATATCAATTCTTAATGACTGGTGCGAGATAGTTCGTAATTAATATTAGTTCTGAATAGGCATGAGAAGTTTAATTAAGCTCTTACGTAAATATCAACTCTTCCTACTCTTTCTTATTTTGCAACTTGTCAGTTTCAACTTAATATTTAAATATAATAGTTTTCCTAAGGCAACGTTTTTAAGTTCAACCAATAGTATGGTGGGCTTAGTTTCAAAAAAATCAGCGGAGATAGCTGAGTTTCTTGCATTACAAGAAATTAATGATGCCCTAGTTGAAGAGAATAATAAGCTTCGTGAAAATTCCAAGCTTTCTTTCCACAAAGTAAATGACGAATATGCGCTGATTGATGACTCATTATGGCGTAAGCAATACCGTTTTTCTTATGCTGATATAGTACAATCATCCATATACCAATCAAACAATTATATAACACTCGACAAAGGTGAATCTTCCAAAGTTGAGCCAGGAATGGGTGTCTTATCGACCAATGGCATAATAGGGAAAGTAATAAAATGCACGAAGAATTACTCCCTTGTGATGCCGGTAATAAATGGTCAATTCACATTAAATGTTGTTGCCCTGCGAACAGGAAACTCAGGACTGTTAACTTGGAAGGAAGAGCACGATTTCAGATACGCAAGGGTTGAGAACATAACAAAAGACACTCCACTAGAAAAAGGAGATGTTTTTGTGACTAGAACCGGGAGTAAACTATTTCCGGGTGGTGTTGAAATTGGTAAAATTGTTGAGGTATTCTCTTCACCGGGAGACAACTTTCACACCATAAGAATCCTAATGAATACCGACTATGGACGGATAAAAAAAGCAACATTGGTATTCAATATTTTGAAACCTGAGATAGACGAATTAGAGGAAGCTAAAATCGATGACTAGAACACTCTTTAAAAATATTATACGGTTTGTATCCCTTGTTCTAATTCAAGGACTGATACTCTACAATGTCAATCTATTTAATGGCCTTAGTGTTCCTTTTTTCTACATTTACTTTATACTAATGCTTCCTCTGAGATCATCACCTGTTTTGGTATTGGTTTTATCCTTTGCCATGGGTTTGGCCATCGACAGTTTCTATAATACACCAGGCATACATGCCTCTGCGAGTATCGTTATTGGTTTCATGAGATACTTCCTTATAAGAACTTTGGCTCCACGGGACTCATATGATTTATTGGACCGGCCAACAATTTATAGTATGGGATTAAGTTGGTATTTAAGATACGCTATCATTCTTGCAGTAATTCATCACGCCTGGTTCTTTATTTTGGACGGTATCGGAGCATTTGACCTTTGGATGATAATTAAGCGAACTTTTTTGAGCAGCATTTTCACTTTTACACTCCTAATTATTGCCCAATACTTATTTTCTAAACCCGTTAGATCCTAATGAAATCGAATGACCGGACATATGTGATTGTGGCTTTATTTTTATTTGTCACAGTTATATTTATCGCTAGACTTTTTTATGTTCAGATAGTACAGGACTCGTGGAAAGTTAGAGCAATAAAAATCACAGAACGTGCGGTTACAAATTATCCTTCAAGAGGATTAATCTATGACCGGAACAATAAAGTCTTGGTTGGAAATACTGCTGTATACGATCTCATGGTTGTTCCAAAAAATGTCGAATCCTTTGATACGACACTTTTTTGTAAGATTACTGAGTTAGAAAAAGAAGAATTTAAAAAGAAGTTCAAAAAAGCTCGAAAATATTCTCGGTACAAACCATCGATTTTAATCGCACAAATTCCGGCATATAATTATGCAGATATAGCGGAAAATCTGGATCAATTTAAAGGGTTTTATGGCGTTCCAAACACCATGCGAATCTATCCAGATAGCGCTGCACCACATGCCGTTGGATTTGTAAGCGAGGTTAATGCTAAAAAAGTAAAGGACGATGCCTACTATCATTCGGGAGATTATATTGGCGATAATGGGATAGAGCTACAGTATGAGGAAGTTTTAAGAGGCAAGAAAGGCGTGAGCTTTATGCTCGTGGACGTACACAACAATGTAAAAGGTAAATACTCTGGGGGTAGCTTTGACACAGCTTCAGTGTCCGGTCAAAATCTTGTTTCCACTATCGACTTGGATTTACAAATATGGGGCGAGCTTTTGATGAGCAAGAAAAGGGGTTCAATTGTTGCCATAGAACCTAAAACTGGAGAGATTTTGGCCATGGTCAACAATCCATCCTATAACCCAAACGTCCTAATCGGAAGACAGCGTTCGAAAAATTACTCAGCCTTGAACAGGGACACTTTAAAGCCCCTCTTTAATCGTGCTTTACAAGCTCAGTATCCACCGGGATCAACCTTCAAATTACTCAATGCTCTTATAGGACTTGAAGAGGGAGTTGTCACTCCAAACACATATCATAGTTGTTACGGTGGATATTTCTTTGGAAGGAGAAAATTGGGTTGTCACCCTCATTCTTCACCTCTTAATCTGAAATATTCTATCACAACTTCGTGTAATGCATATTACTGCAACGTTTTTAAGAATATCATTGACAAGTATCCCACAGCCGAAGAAGGTTATCAAGTCTGGAGAAACTACGTTTCCCGATTTGGACTCGGTAGTAAGTTAAATTTGGATCTTACTGATGAAAAACCTGGAATTTTAAAGCCAACCACATATTACGATGAAATATATGGCAAAGGTTCATGGAAACCACACACCGTGATTTCGCTTTCGATCGGTCAAGGCGAGCTTGGTGTAACGCCTATGCAAATGGCAAATTACACCGCAACCATTGCCAACAGAGGATATTATTACACCCCGCATATAATAAAGCAAATCGGTGATTCGGTTATTGACTTGAAGTCCATTGATAAATTCGAAACAGGAATCAGTGAGGAAAACTTTGAAATCGTTATTGATGCAATGGAAAATGTAATCGATCATGGAACTGGTCGTGGTGTTAAATATGATGAGACGAAAATTTGTGGAAAGACGGGAACTGCCCAGAATCCTCATGGAAAAGATCATTCAATATTTATCGCTTTTGCACCAAAGAATGACCCACAAATAGCCGTTGCTGTTTATGTCGAAAATGTGGGTTATGGTTCAACTTGGGCTGCACCAATAACAAGTTTGATAATTGAAAAATATTTGACACGATCGACAAATAGACCACTGATAGAGAAAAAAATGTTAGAAGCAGATTTGCTCAAAGAAAATTAATGGAAGGAAGAGATAACATATTCCGCAACATGGATTGGATATTGGTTCTACTCTATATTGTTCTCGTATTGATGGGGTGGTTTAATATTTATGCCGCTAACTTTGATCTTGATCATCCCTCGATTTTTGATTCAGGTAAAGAATACGGTAAGCAGTTTATCTGGATCTGTGTTGCATTCACACTAGGGCTTGTTATACTCGCTATTGACAGCCAATTCTTTAAGGATTTTGCCTTTATCTTTTATATTATATTTACCTTACTTCTGGTCGCTGTACTCATTTTCGGGAAGGAAGTAAATGGTGCGAAATCATGGTTTGGTGTTGGCAGTTTTGGTATTCAACCCTCCGAATTTTCCAAAATTGGGGTGTCCCTCGCCTTGGCGTTCTACTTGAGTGACATTAAAATAAAATTCAATAAGCTTAGAATACTTGGTGTTTCGCTAGGCATTATCCTAATTCCGGCTTTTCTTATTCTCATGCAACCTGATGCTGGAACCTTACTGGTATATCTAGCATTCATACTTGTTCTATATAGAGAAGGAGTCACTGGTAACATTGTTCTTTTTGGAATCTCCTTGCTAGTCTTAATCATTGCCACTATGTCGCTAATAGTCTATGAAACATATATTTTCAATGAAGCTTGGAAGATAAGCGGCTTAAGCATTCTAACTATAGCAATCCTGATGATAGCCTCCATGGCATTCCTGATAATTAGAAACTACGTTCTTCCCAGAGCTCGTAAAAAAACAATCAAAAGTTTAATCTTTGCTACCATTGCAAGTATGGCATGTGTATGGATGATCAACACTGTTTATCAATCAGATAAAATTCTAAAAGCACATCATAAAGATCGAATAAACATTTTATTTGGACATACTGAAGATCCAAGTGGAGCCGGTTACAATGTTAATCAAGCCTTAACAGCTATTGGTTCAGGTGGTTTCTCTGGGAAAGGATATTTGGATGGTGTATTAACAAAATTCAAATACGTCCCCATGCAATCAACCGATTTCATCTTCTGCACTGTAGGCGAAGAATGGGGATTTATAGGAAGCTCCGTGGTCATCATATTACTAATCACCCTTGTGCTAAGAATTATCATGATAGCTGAACGACAGCGTAGTTCCTTCAATAGAATTTTCGGATACTCTGTCGCCTGCATTCTATTCATGCACATCGGAATAAATATAGGTATGGCGATTGGACTCGTGCCGGTTATTGGTATTCCTCTCCCCTTTTTCAGTTATGGTGGATCATCCCTATTTTCATTCTCTTTCCTAGTATTTATATTGATAAAATTGGACAGTGATCGATTGACGAAATTGAGCTAGAGTTAATGCCTTGATTTACAAGCCTAGCAAAACTTCTTCAGGACTCTTAGCGCCAAACATCAACTTAACAGGATTCTCAAGCATCTCCTTAACCTTAACCAGGAAACTAACAGATTCCTTACCATCAACAATTCTATGGTCATAGGATAGTGCCACATACATAATTGGTCTTATATGCACTTCCCCATCAATGGCCACGGGCCGTTGAACGATATTATGCATTCCAAGAATTGCACTCTGAGGCGGATTGATGATTGGAGTACTCAGCATCGAGCCAAATACCCCTCCATTAGTAATGGTAAAAGTACCACCCGTCATTTCATCAAGACTTATCTTACCATCTCTTGCTTTGATGGCTAACCGCTTTATTTCTGCTTCGATTTCAGCCAATGACATTTGCTCAGCATTTCTTACAACTGGAACCATTAATCCTTTTGGTGAACTCACTGCAATACCTATATCCGCATAATCAAACAAAACTTGTTGATCTCCATCAATCATAGAATTAACAGATGGAAATAATCTCAATCCCTCCGTAACAGCCTTTGTGAAGAATGACATAAAGCCCAGTCCAACACCGTGCTTTTCTCTAAACAATTCCTTGTACTTCTTTCTCATGTCCATGATTGGTTTCATGTCCACCTCATTGAAGGTCGTAAGCATTGCTGTTTCATTCTTTACAGCCACCAAACGTGTTGCGATTTTTCTTCTCAAACTAGACATCTTCTTTTCAGAAGAATCTCTAGTTCCACCCCAACCATTCATAATAGCTCCGGCATCAATACCGCCAGAAATATATGCCAAAACATCTTGTTTAGTTACCCTTCCTGCTTTTCCAGTCCCTGAAATATTACCATTGCCAATGTTGTTTTCACGCATTATTTTAGCCGCTGCGACAGAAGGTGTACCTCCTGATTGCGCTGTAAATGCAGATGCAACATTTGCTGCGGCTGGAGCAGTCACTTTTGCTGGCTCTGACTTGGCTTCAACAACTTTTTCGACAACAACTTTTTTAGGTTCCCCTTTTGCTTTGGTGTCAATTTTCGCAATGATTCCACCAACTTCAACGGTATCACCGTCTTCAACTAATCTGGTTATGACCCCCGCCTCTTCAGAAACCAACTCTAAAGTTGCTTTATCTGAATCAATTTCACATAACACTTGATCTTTGGCTACGTATTCACCATCCTCAACTAACCATTGAGCTATCTCTACCTCGCTGATAGATTCACCTGGACTTGGAACTTTTACTTCAAACATTTTTAACTATTTTTTAAATACTTTATTGATAATGGCGGTTTGTCTTTTTTCTGCTCGAGCAGGCGATCCTGAAGCGGGGCTTGCACTTTCCGGTCGGCTGATGAGTTCTAAATTAATATGTCTCAATTTTCTTAACAAAAATGACCACGCCCCCATATTTTCAGGCTCTTCTTGAACCCATAATATTTTCTTAGCCTTCTTGTACTTTGTTATGATCTTATCAATCTGCTTAGTAGGCAGAGGATATAATTGTTCTAATCTTACAATAGCCACATTTTTCGCCTTCAATTCCTCTTTTTTAGCAAGGAGTTCATAATATATCTTTCCTTGGCAAAACACAAGTTTATCCACTGTCGTAGCCTTTGCTGTTGGATCATCAAACACTTCAGAGAATCCTCCTTTTACTAGATCATCCACCGTTGAAATACATCGAGGATGTCTCAATAGACTTTTTGGTGTGAAAACAATCAGTGGCTTTCTAAATTTACGTGTAAGTTGTCTTCTAAGTACATGAAAGAAATTTGCTGGTGTAGTGCAGTTTACAATTTGCATGTTATCTTCTGCAGCCAAAGTTAGAAACCTCTCCATTCTTCCACTTGAATGTTCCGCCCCCATACCTTCATATCCGTGCGGCAACAATAAAACTAAACCGTTCATGACATGCCATTTATCTTCAGCACTACTCAAGAACTGATCAATAATAATCTGAGCACCATTCACAAAGTCACCAAACTGAGCCTCCCATATAGTTAATGTCATTGGGCTAACCATCGCATATCCATATTCAAAACCCATTACGGCATATTCGGACAAGTGCGAATTGTATATTTCAAAAGGTGCTTGATTCTTACTCACATTAGCCAAATGACAATATTCTGCGGCACTATCCTCTTCCTTAACAACCGCATGACGATGAGAGAATGTTCCTCTTTCTACATCCTGTCCGGAGAAACGCACTCGGATTTTCTCATCAACCAAACTACCGTATGCCAATAATTCAGCCATTCCCCAATCAAGTTTATCATTCTTGATCATACCATCTCTATCCTTGAGAATTCTTTCAAGCTTTCTGAAAAATTTCTTTCCCTTGGGGACTTCAGTCAATTTTTTTGCAATGGCAATCAATTTTTTCTTTGATACACCAGTCTGAGGAGATTTATCAAAATCCTTAGGAACAGAGTGCACTGATCCCTTCCACTCATTGTCTTGATACCTTTGGACAGAAGCAACTTTAATCTTTTTTGCCTTTGCCAACTCTTTATCCATGTGATCCCTATATGTGATCTCAGTTTTCTTAGCGTCTTCTAACGACAGAATATTTTCTGCAGTCAACTTCTCTAGATATAATGCTCTTGGATTTTTATGTTTTGCTATTGCTTTGTATAAAAGAGGTTGTGTGAATTTTGGTTCATCCCCTTCATTATGGCCATACTTCCTATATGCCAATAAATCAATAAACACATCTTTATGAAATTTCTGACGATACTTAAGTGCAAGTCTCATTACGTGTGCTAGGGCCTCTGGATCATCTCCATTCACATGAAACACTGGACTCAAAGTTGCTTTTCCAACATCTGTACAATATGTACTCGTTCTACTGTCTAGATAATTCGTTGTAAAACCAACCTGATTGTTAATTACAATATGAATAGTCCCTCCGGTTTTATAGGCATCCAAACCTGCCATTTGTATAGTTTCCGCGACTACACCTTGCCCAATAATTGCCGAATCACCATGTATTAAAATTGGAAGAACTTTCTTCTCATTGCCACCATACTTTTGATCAATTTTAGCTCGTGACATCCCTTCTACCACAGCGCCAACAGCCTCAAGATGTGATGGGTTTGGAGACATTGTAAATCTTATCTTCTTTCCATTAGTTAGCTTATATTCAGCACTATGGCCTAGATGGTATTTTACATCACCATCAAATGATTCGTCACCAAAATCTTTTGCTTCAAACTCGCTTAATATATGACTAACATCTTTTTTGAAAATGTTTGCCAAAACGTTCAATCTACCTCTATGAGCCATTCCAACTACGACCTCTTCTATCTCAAGTTGCAAGTCTGCATTTACAATTTCCGCCATTGCAGGGATTAGCGATTCTGCACCTTCCAGTGAAAACCTCTTCTGCCCTGGAAATCGCAAATGCAAGAAGTTCTCAAAGAGAACAGCATCATTCAATTTATCGAAAATCTTTAACTTCTCCTCTTTGGAAAATTGAGGGACATTATTATCCTTTTTAAACTCTTCGAAAAACCAATCCAATCTTTCTGGATCTCTAATGTACATAAACTCAATGCCTATTGACTGTCGATATGCACTATCAAGATTCTCTAATATTTGTCTTAAGGTAGCAGATCCAATAGAAACTAGCTCTCCTGCGGCAAAAACAGTATCCATATCGGATTGATCCAATCCGAAGTTTTCAATATCCAGAGTTGGCAGGTACTTCCTACGCTCTCTTACAGGATTCGTTTTTGTGAAAAGATGACCCCTGGTTCTATAACCTTCAATTAATTTTACAACCTTAAACTCTTTACCTATGTTCTCGGACACCTCGGCATCCACATTGTAATTCTTTCGTGCGAATTCGAAACCCTCAAAAAATTTCTGCCAACCAGATTCAACAGACTCAGAGTCTGTCAAGTATTGTTGGTATTGCTCCTCAATATAGGCCGCGCTTGTATTACTTAAATATGAAAACTTATCCATTGCTTTTTTCGGAATTTTTATCCCAACCTTTCAAAATTCTTAATTCTTGTTATTCAAGGTTAATGACAAATATATCTATAATTAAAAAGTATAAAATTGTTTTTATTTATTTTAATCTTCTACTTATTCTTCATCCGATAATGAACCTTTATTTGCTCTCTCAGGAAGATCAATTCTGCAAAAATAACAAAAGTCTTCTCCGTAACTGATTCAATATCTTTAATAAGGGCCGCTTTTGCTAGCTCTTTTTCTCCAATGTCAATACGATATAATAGCTGAAAAAGTTTTGATTTTTCACGGTAGAATTCCTTTCTTAAAACCAGCCCAAATTCATCCAGCCATAATTGACTGTAATTTTCATGTCTAAGATGATCTGGGAAGGGCCACCCTGACAAGGAGAAATCTTTCTCCAATTGATTCAGAATAGCGGAAAATTCATCCGTTGCAGGATTCAAGTTTCTATTCATAAAATCAATTTAGATTGCCTGCTCACTCCCACTTTTTAAGCTCCATACTCTCACCATCAAATACCGCGTAGGTATAATGATAAAGCCAATCTCCGAGGTTGATATATCTGCTCGAATCGCCTACTTTAATATCAAGTGGGAGGTGTCTGTGGCCAAAAACAAGAAAATCGAAGTATGTTGATTTTAGTTTTTCTTCGGAATAGATCTGCAACCACTCCTTACCATCACCTTTGAATTCCTTTTCTACTTCAGGCTCTGCATATCTGCTTTTGGTAGAAAAAAATCGCATAAGACCCATTCCGAAATTAGGGTGAAATCGAGCAAAAATCCACTGACACAATCTATTTCGAAATACTTTTTTTATGAATTTATATCCTCTATCACCAGGTCCAAGGCCATCACCGTGAGCTAGAAAAAACTTTTTACCGTTATATTCTTTCTCTAATGAATTAGGAACCATCTCAACACCCAGTTCATCAGGTATATAGTCAAATATCCACATATCGTGGTTGCCATAATACCAATAGATTTTAATTCCAGAATCCGAGAGGCGAGCTATTTCACCCAATATTCTCACATATCCCTTAGGAACGGCACTTTTATACTCAAACCAATAATCGAAAATATCCCCAACTAGATGTATCTCTTGAGCATCTTTAGAAATTGCTTGAAACCACTTAACTAACTTCCGTTCTCGGGTTTTACTATCTTCTTTTCCAGGGACTCCCAAGTGAAAATCAGAAATGAAGTATATTTTTTTCCCTTGGTTAAGTGTCAAATTAATATATATCAGAATGTTTAACCGCTATACTGTAGCGGACTAAATCTATGAACCCAATAGCTCTTCAATTTTATTTTCAAGAGCATTCCCCCTCAATTTTGTCGCAATTATTTTACCTTCTTTGTCAAGCAACACCGTATGAGGAATACTTTTAACGCCATACTTAGCTGCTGCTGCTGAGTTCCACCCTGCCAAATCACTAACGTGTGGCCACTCCAAGCCATCCTTAGCTATTGCTTTCTTCCATTTGTTTAGGTCTTTGTCAAGTGAAACACCATAGATTTCCAATCCCTTATCCTTGTATTTGTTATACATCGCGACAACACTTGGGTTTTCTCTACGACATGGCCCACACCAAGAGGCCCAAAAATCAATAAGAACATATTTACCTCTCAACGAAGACAATGATACAACTTGTCCCTCTGGATTCTTCATGGCAATTTCAGGGGCTATTTCATCAATCATACTGCCAGTAGGAGCAGCTTTCTTTTTGTCCATTTTTTTCTTATAGTTAGCAATGTCCACCTTCATATCTGTGTAGATACTTGAATGCGGAATGACATTATCTAATTCGGAAAAAACTTTATCATATACATCCATATAATCTCTTGGATTTAAGCTTGAAACCATAGATAAGGCAGCTGGTGATGCGGGGTTAGCCAAAGCCATAGATTTCAGTTTTTCATGATATACTTTCTTCAATCCTTTATAATCGGCCTGTAGTCCACTTTTTGTAGCTGCACTGGCTGAATTTATTTTTGCTATAGCTTCTTGTTCCAAAGCCATATAATCTCTATTTGCAACAAAATATTTATTCATTAATTCTGAATCTTTGGATCCTGAGACCGTATATGAATTTGTAAAATCTGTGCCATCACCTGTCACCTTTAAATCTTTAGTTGTTTCGTCCAAGATCAACACAATCATATTCATCTGATCGAAATATAACTTGTAATAATCCACTTTCCCAGTTGGCACATCAATTGAGAAATTCCCCTTTGCATCCGTAACAGTGCTGTCCTGTGGAGTTTGCAATTGATATTGATTATAAAATAATGTCTTATTTGCAGCATTAGTTAGTGTACCCGAGATTCTCGTATACCCTTCCGTAACATCTGTAGTGTCTTGTTGTCCACAGGAAACAACAAGTATGGATAATATTACAATTGATAAAAATGATTTTAAAATGCTTCTCATAACTTAGTTCTCTAATAATTCTTTTAATATTTTACTAGCCGCCTTTGGATCGGCTTTTCTTTGCGACAGCTTCATAACTTCACCCATAAATAATCCGATCAATCCTTTATTTCCATTCTTGTATTCAGAAACTTTATCTGGATACTTCTCCAAAGCTTGTTTTACAAATATTGTAATATTGCTTTCATCAGAATCTTGAAGCAAATTTAAGGCTTCTGCTATATGTATTGGTGATTTATTAACATCTTTTACCATTGCTGGAAAAACACTTTGACTTGCCACAGAGTGACTTATCTTTCCCTCTTTAATGATGTCCATTAGCTCAGCTATTCTTGTCGGAGTTATAGGAAAGTTGCTGATCTCCACGGCTTGATGGTTTAACCAAGATTTGACATCCCCAATAACCCAATTGGCTGCAACTTTATATTCAGCCGTACTTTTGATAACCTCTTCATAATACAGGGCCAAACTTTTATCTTCCGTGAGTATAGACGCATCATAATCTGAAAGGCCGAACTTCACGGTATACTTTTCTTTCAATTCCCATGGCAATGGTGGCAACGCATCCTGAATATCATTAATCTCTTCAACAGTAAGTCTCAGAGGTTGCAGATCCGGTTCTGGAAAATATCGGTAGTCATGTGCCTCTGATTTCGCTCTTAAACTAAAAGTTGTTTGATTCACAGCGTCAAAACTCCTTGTTTCCATCACTATTTTTTCTCCAGCCTCTAACCTTTCTATCTGTCTTTTGGTTTCAAATTCTATTGCCTTTTTAACATTCGAAATGGAGTTCATGTTTTTAACCTCCGTTCTCTGTCCAAGCTCTTTTTCACCCTTCAATCTTACAGAGACATTAGCGTCACAACGCATGCTCCCTTCCTCCATGTTACCATCACATATTTCAAGGTAACGAATCAGTTTTCTTACTTCAGACAAGAATTCATACGCCTGATCTGAGTTTTCAATCACAGGTTCGGTCACAATTTCCAACAATGGAACTCCTGCTCTATTAAAATCCACAAGTGTGTTGAAAGGATCTTGGTCATGGATACTCTTACCGGAATCCTCTTCCATATGAATTCGAGTCAATTCCACATTGGTCTTTACTCCTTCCTTATCATGAATAGTGATATAACCCCCACGACAAATCGGTGTTGCATCTTGCGTTAATTGATAACCCTTTGGCAAATCCGCATAAAAGTAATTTTTACGATCATAATACATTTCACGAGAAATGTCAGAGTTACATGCTAAACCCAGTTTGATGCCGTATTCAATAACTTTTTTATTCGATTTTGGCAGAGTTCCTGGGTGACCTAGGGTAATTGGACTAATCTGAGTATTAGGCAATGCGCCATAGGTGTATGAATCACTAACATAAGCCTTAGTCTTAGTGAGCATTTGAATGTGGACCTCAAGGCCACAGACCAATTCATATTTGTCGTAATCTACTACCATTAAAGACCTGCAATAAGTTGTCTCATTATACTCGTCATTTTTGGCTCAGCCTCTTTAGCAACAGCAATTACATCTTCCACACTTACTTCAACGATTTTACCCTCCACGCCTAAATCCGTAATAATAGAAATCGCAAAACACGGTATGGACATGTGTCTCGCTACTATTACTTCAGGAACAGTAGACATACCTACTGCATCAGCGCCAATTTTATATATGTACCTATATTCTGCCGGTGTTTCCAAAGTTGGGCCAGTTAGCCCTGCATAGGATCCCACCTGAGTTCGAATCCCCTCCTTTGTAGCTATCTCAAGTGCCTTCGCGATTAGAGATTTTTCATATGGTTGACTCATATCCGGGAATCGTGGTCCCAGCTCAACAATATTCTTTCCTCTCAGTGGATGTTCAGGGAATAAATTAATGTGATCGTCTAGAATCATTAGATCTCCAACTTCATACAAAGGATTCACACCACCGCTTGCATTGGATACAAATAAGTTGGTTATTCCTAAAAACTTCATGACACGAACAGGAAAGGTAACTTCCTTCATATCATAACCTTCGTAATAGTGAAAACGACCTTGCATGGCTACAACATTCTTATTCCCTAATTTACCGAAAATCAGTTTACCCTGATGACTTTCAACCGTTGAAACAGGGAAATGAGGTATGTCCCCATAAGGTATTTTTACTTCAGCTTCTATTTCCTCTCCCAAAGCACCTAGTCCGGTACCAAGTATAATTCCAACCTCAGGCTTAGTGCTTACTTTTGATTGAATAAATTCAACTGTTTCCTTTATTTTTTCTAACATATCCATATATCAACTCTTCAAAATAATCATTGCGATCTAAAAAATGCACCTTAATTGGTAAGTAATAAATCGGGAGCAATTTAAATTCATGTGGTAGCACCATTGCCATCAGTTTCACAGCATCCTTTTCAGTTGTAACTATCAAGTTATTACCGTTGGCAAAGCTATCAAATATTTTTATAAGCTTATATATATCAGGGCTTCCATAATTATGATGATCCCCAAAAGTAATTGTTCTAACATTATCACTAAAATCAGACACTTTTTCAATTAGTGCTTCATTATTTGCAATTCCAGAAAATAGGAGCACATTGTCCGCTTTGACATATTGACCATTGAGCGATTCTTGCTTAAAAACTGGCAATAGACCATTATACATATAACACGTAAAAAACACCTGTTGGGATAACTTAGGCTGTAGTTTCTGAACCATTTTGAGTTGCTCAGCTTTAGTTAAGTCAGTAGGGCACTTTGTAATGATAATAACATCCATACGAGTTATTCGATTCCTTACATCACGCAAAGTCCCTGATGGCCATAAAAAATCCTTGTAAAAAGGCCTGTTAAAATCCATCAGCAGAATCGAAAGTCCACCATCTAGAGATCGGTGTTGTAATGCATCATCTAAAACGACTACATCTATGTTCTTTCTGCACAACTCCTCCATGCCATTGACTCTTTTATTATCAACAGCTACTATTGCGTTTGGAAATTTTCTGAAAATCTGAAAAGCCTCGTCACCCAATTGATCTGGTGTTGAGTCCTTTGAAGCTAGCTGAAAGCCAACACTCTTTCTTTTATAGCCTCTGCTAAGTAGTGCAGATTTGAATTTATCCTCAAACATCCCCAAGATATATTCTGCATGTGGCGTTTTACCAGTACCGCCAAGATTTAAGTTCCCAACCTTAATTACTGGAACATCAAAAGACTTTGACTTCTTAAGGCCTTTATCATAAAGCCAATGACGCGTCCTTATAACCAAACCGTGAAGCACAGAAAAAGGGTACAATAATAATTTTAACTTCTTTATATTCAAGGTTGGTTTTTTGCTAAGTATGTAAATATAGGTTCAAAAGAGAACTAAAGTCAAACACAAGACGCAAACATCATCATAATAAAAGACCAAAAATTAAGATACCTTCAATAATTTTTAAGAACTAACTTTGGACAAATTTCTTAGAATGACTTTGATAAAGAACGTAATTCAACAACTCGAATTGTTGGCACCACCAATATATCAGGAATCATATGACAATTCTGGTCTCATTGTTGGTGACCCCAACAACAAGTTAAAAGGTATACTTGTAAGCCTCGATTGTACAGAAGACATAATAGAGGAAGCGATAAAAAGGGAGTGCAATATGGTTGTGTCTCATCATCCGATAGTTTTTGGTGGACTTAAAAAAATAAATGGCAAAAACTACGTTGAACGAACAGTCATAAAGGCTATCAAACATGACATTGCTATATATGCCATCCATACCAACCTTGACAACATGTCTCATGGTGTAAACAATAAGATCGCTGATAAGATTGGACTTATCAATAGAAAGGTGCTAATGCCCAAAAGTCAAAGTCTTCTTAAATTAAGTTTTTATTGTCCTCAGGAACATACTGAAGCTGTTACGGCTGAATTGTCTGTGTTGGGTGCAGGTAAAATTGGAAATTATGACTCTTGCAGCTTCAAAACTTCAGGTGAAGGGTCGTATAGAGCACTTGCCGGATCGAATCCATTTATTGGTAATATCGGGGAATTACATAAAGAAAATGAAGATAAAGTAGAAATGATTTTGCCGTCACATCTTAAAAATTCTGTGGTCCATAGATTAAAAGAGGTTCATCCCTATGAAAAAGTAGCTTATTTTGTGCAATCCTTGATCAATGAAAATATGGAATTAGGATCGGGCATGATTGGTGATTTAACAGAATCCATGGAAGCTATTGACTTCCTCAAGAAACTGAAAACATCAATGAATACTGATTGTGTGAGACACACCAAAACCCTAGCCAAATCAATAAATAAAGTGGCTCTGGTTGGTGGATCAGGGAGTTTTGCCTTGGGGTCAGCTATTGCACAGAATGCGGATATATTCATTACCGCAGATTTCAAGTATCATGAGTTTTTTGATGCAGAAGATAAAATAATCATTGCAGATATTGGTCACTATGAGTCTGAACAATTTACCATCTCATTATTAGTAGACTATTTAAAGAAAAAAATCCCTAACTTTGCAGTCCTTTTTACGGAAATTAATACCAATCCCGTTAATTACATATAAAAAATATCATGGCAGCAAAAGGAAATATAGTTGAAGATAAGCTGAATGCACTTTGGGACCTACAATTAAATGATTCTCAAATTGACAAGTTAAAGACATTGAGAGGTGAATTACCTATGGAGGTAGAGGATCTTGAAGATGATGTTTTGGGTTTAGAAACTCGACTTGCAAAAATGGAATCAGGTGTTCAGGAGGTAGTAGATAAGATTTCAGATCATAAAAATGCTATTAAAGATTCCAAAGCTCTTATCAAAAAGTACAACGAACAACAAGAGAAAGTTAGAAATAACAGAGAATTTGACTCGTTGAACAAAGAGATTGAATACCAAAACTTGGAAATTCAATTGGCTGAGAAAAAAATTAGAGAAGCTGAAGTTCAAATAGAACACAAAAATGTTACTATAGAAGATACGAAGGAAGTTCTAGAAGATAGAAAGAAGGATCTTGAGCTGAAACAAGCTGAGCTTGATGGTATCGTCAAGGAAACTAAAAAGGATATGGACAAGCTTGAATCTAGTTCTAAAAAGGCTGAAGGCAAAATAGAAGAAAGATTATTAATGGCTTACCAAAGAATTCGAGGAGGTGCGATCAATGGTTTGGCTGTTGTTAATGTGACTCGTGATGCTTGCGGAGGATGCTTCTCAAAGATTCCACCTCAAAGACAATTGGACATTAAAACGTACAAGAAGATAATCGTTTGTGAATATTGCGGTAGAATCTTGGTGAATAAGGAAGAAGAGGTTTCAGAGGAAGCTTAAAAATTCCTTCTCAATAATATTAAAAAGCCCCGATGAATATTTCATCGAGGCTTTTTTTGCTCTTAATTATACGTTTGCATCTAGAATCTTACACCCCAAGTTGCTGAAATGCTTGTCCCGGTATACTCTTGTTCTGTTAGCTCCGAAAATTCAGAGCTATAAAGATATTTGTCTTCATTGGTACTTTTTAACCTGAAAGCAAAATCCAAGTACGTATCATTTCTTTTGTATCCAACACCTGCCGTATAAAACAATTTATCTGCAGCGTACAGGGATGTGCCATCAGTATTAGGGTTTTCATAATACGCAACTCCGCCTCTCAAGCTAAATGGTTGCAATCTCACCTCTCCACCTACCCTAACATTATTGGTGGACTGAAAATATGTTTTTATATCCTGATTATCTTCAGAAAAGTCATTACTAACTAGGCCACTCGGTCTCAACTTCATATTGCTGTAATCCGCGAATTCATAGTCAACATTCAAGACGCCCTTTTTATTAATGATAAAGGCCAAACTACCAATCAACTTTGAGGGGCTCGATAGATTGTATTCATTAATTTGTGTAGGTGCATTTTCACCAAATGCTTGGCCATCAGCAAGGTCACTGGAAAATCTTCTTTCAGTGCTTGAATTCATTGATATGAAAGTAGGACTATGATATGCGAATCCAGCCCTCACAATATTATTTACTCTATAAATGGCCCCCAACTTAAGATTGATTCCATCCCCAACCGCATTTTCCGATTTGATAAATCTATAACTGGATAACTGCATACCCTCTAGTTCATATTCTGCCGATTCTAAGAATGTACTCTCTTCACTATATTTTATCCTTTGAAAACCTATGGTTGCTCCGAGGTACAATCGATCATTATAATTGGATCCAACAGAAACTGCTGTCTCACTTATTCTTCCAGTCATTTCTCTATTATACACTTGCCTAACATCATTACCGGTAAATCCTGAAACGTATTCCAAATCCACATTGGTTGAATCAAAAACATAAGTTTCCCAAGCAGGATAAACGTAAATTGGGTCTGAAGACTCGAAGTTATCGATAGGGATTCCAAATGCACTGTTGGCCAATTCATCAGCAAATGTCGTCCCATTATTATTGCCAATTATTGATTCATTGCTGTGAAAATCTTTAATTCTGTTATAAGCAATACCGAACTGTACATTTCTCCATAGATCATCATCTAGTTTCTTCGAAGAGACAAAGGCCAAATTATTGAAATTTGCATTTGGCTTAATATCTTCAGAATTGGTCCCAAGATAATTACTACTAACAGTGTTTATCTGCAAAGCGGGAGTCACAGATATTTCACTTCTTCGGAATAACCCAATACCTGCAGGATTATGTGAGAGTGAAGAAACATCTCCTCCAAGAGCTCCAAATGATCCTGCCATGGCATTATACCTGGAAGTTCCTCCAAATTCAGTGGATGACAATTGATACGCTGTAATATAATTTTGGGCAAAAGCAAAGCTGTTGGATAGCATTAGCCCAGCCAATATGAGCAAGTATTTCATGAAATTAATTGATTTAATATTTTGAAAAAAAAAGGCAGTTAAAAATTGTATAACTGCCCATTTTATTATTTTCTTTTTCCAGTAGAACTTTTACTAGAACTTGATGATCTAGATGGTGTGGTTCTAGCTGGTTTAGGTCTAGACGGTGTCGTTCTCGTTTGAGTTCTAGTACTTGACCTCGGAGAAGGTTGGGTTCTAGGCTTCGGTTGAGTCTGTGTTTGTGGCCTTGGTTGAGGTCTGTTTTGCCTAGTCTGTGGCCTCGGTTGAGGGCGAGAAGTTGGTCTCGATTGAGGTGAGGTTCTCGGTGCCGTCCTCTCCGATCTTGTTGATGGTCTCGAGGTAGGCCGCGTTGACGGTCTATTAGTAGGACTTGTACTTGGACGAGTTTTTGGTCTCGTGCTAGGACGTGTGTTTGGTCTAGTCCCTGGACTTGTTTTAGGACTAGTGCTAGGCTTTGTTCTACTTTCTCCCTTAGAATCAATAGGTCTTGTCGTTGGTCGAGCAGCTGGCTTAGTGCTAGTACCTCCATTTGAATCAACAGGTCTTGTCGTTGGCCGAGCAGCAGGCTTAGTACTAGTACCTCCATTTGAATCAACAGGTCTTGTCGTTGGCCGAGTAGCAGGCTTAGCACTAGCATCCCCTTTTGAATCAATAGGTTTTGTCGTTGGTCTAGTAGCTGGCTTATTTACTCCATCCTTTTTAGGCATTACATTTGGTTTAGTCACCGGCTTATCCGTTGGCCTTACATTAGGCTTATCCAGACTGTTAGACGCTGGTTTTACTCGACTATTTCGATCGGCAAGATCATTTAAGTTTGAACCATTATTTATCAAAGCATTCGTTCTGGTAGATCTACCATTCATAGGATCAACTTGACCGTAAATTACATTTCCCGTACTGGCATAAAACTCATTTCCATAATATCCATTGTTCGCATAATAAGGGGAAGGACATCCCCCTCCATTAAATCCATATCCATAATTTGGGTATCCATAATATGAAGATGCAAATGGGTAATAATTATTATAGCCATAGTTGTTCCAACCATATCCATATTGAAAGCTCCAAGCTAATCCTGGATTATAATATCCGAATCTATATGGATTTCCCCAACCTGTATAATAAGGAGAATAATAAGCGAAACTTGATCTTGGTCTATGGAATCTTCTAATTCTATTATAAAAGAAATAGTCGTCCTCATCATAATAATTATTTACTACTCTGCCTTGACCGTCTTTATAAGTTTCATCGGCTTCAGTGTATTCAGGATCGTAATAGTCCCCTTCAGAATCATATGATTTATCATCTGTTTGATAATCATAGTTTGTATCATCATAGTTAGTGTCATCATAACCAGCGTCATTGTTATACGCTTGATCATTACCTGGGTCACTGCTATAAGTCACTGGCGCTAATGGTTCTCTTTGGTCTGCTGTTGAATAATACACATCATCTTCCTCGTAAGAGACTAATCTTTCACTGTTAGTACAAGAAGAAAGAAACATTAGAGCTATTGCTCCGAAATAAAATAAAGACTGTTTCATAATGTATGTTTTAAGTTTGACAATTGTTGTCAAAATTGGTTTAATTGGAACTGAGTCAAATTTTACTAATTTTGAACACTGAACATAAACCAAATATCATACCAAAAATGGAGGATTAGGGAGAATTGTTCATATCAAAGTTTAAATATACCCAATAATCAAACAATAAATCTAGGAATAGATAATCTTATCAGAACAAATGGGAAAACAATTGACATCAAGGGCAGACGATTATTCCAAATGGTATAACGAGCTAGTAATAAAGGCGGATCTAGCAGAACATTCAGCGGTAAGAGGCTGTATGGTTATAAAGCCACATGGCTATGGAATATGGGAAAAAATACAACGTCAGCTAGACGATATGTTTAAGGAAACCGGGCACGTCAATGCTTACTTCCCTTTGCTGGTACCAAAAAGCTTGTTTGAAGCCGAAGAAAAAAATGCTGAAGGTTTTGCTAAAGAATGTGCGGTTGTAACTCATTATAGACTCAAAAGTGATCCGGAGGATAAGAGTAAATTAATTGTTGATCCTAATGCAAAATTGGAGGAAGAATTAATCATAAGACCTACCTCCGAGGCCATCATCTGGAATACCTATAAGGGGTGGATCCAATCTTATCGTGATCTGCCAATTCTTATCAATCAATGGGCAAATGTTATGCGTTGGGAGATGAGGACGAGATTATTTCTTAGAACGGCTGAATTTTTATGGCAAGAAGGTCATACCGCTCATGCAACTAAGGATGAAGCATTGGCAGAAACAAAGCAAATGTTGGAGGTTTATGCGCAGTTTGCTGAAGAATATATGGCTATGCCAGTTATAAAGGGAGTAAAATCAGAAAGTGAGCGATTTGCTGGAGCGGATGATACATACTCAATTGAAGCATTGATGCAAGATGGAAAGGCGTTACAGGCGGGAACCTCGCATTTTCTTGGCCAAAATTTCGCTAAAGCCTTTGATGTTAAATATGTAACGAAAGAAGGCAAACAAGAACATGTATGGGCTACTTCATGGGGCGTATCAACCAGACTAATGGGTGCACTTATAATGACTCATTCTGACGATGACGGATTGATTATACCACCAAAATTAGCACCTACACAGGTTGTAATCGTACCAATATATAGAGGAGAGGAAGAATTAAAAATGATTTCTGAGACTGCTCAAACTATTGTAGCAGATCTCAAGTCAAAAGGTATATCGGTGAAGTTTGATGATTCTGATAACAGAAAGCCAGGATGGAAATTTGCAGAATATGAGTTAAAGGGAATTCCTGTAAGAATTGCCATTGGCCCAAGAGATCTAGCTAATGGGACTGTGGAAATAGCAAGAAGAGACACAAAGGAGAAGGAATTGATATCTCTTGAAAATGTCACTGAAAAAGTATCCTCTTTGATGGTGGAGATTCAAGATAATCTGTACAGTCGTGCTAAGAAGCGTCAAGAAGAAAACACAACTCATGTCGATAGTTATGATGAGTTTAAAAAAGTTATAAAAGAGAAAGGTGGCTTTGTATTTGCACATTGGGATGGCACGGAGGAAACAGAAGATAAAATATCAAATGATACTAAAGCCACAATTAGGAACATGCCTTTTGATGGTCCGTTTGAAGAAGGAAACTGCATGGTAACTGGGAAGCCGTCAAAAAGAAAAGTGATGTTTGCTTTGGCGTATTAATGGCATACAGGGCATGGGACATTTAAGTTTATCATCTAAGAAATTTCCGCAAAACGGTTTGAAATCGATTATATGAAAGAAGAAGAAAACAGTGAAGATCAGGAGTTGTTAAGTATGATCAAAAATAGATCATGCCTTAAGCGTGACGTTTATGAGAACATCATACGACAATTTGAGGATTTAAAGTCAGTTCTCAAGGAATATGCTGAAAATCTTAAAGCAGACATTCAAGGTCATGATGAACGAATAAGAGTTAAGTATGTTGAAAAGAGCAAAGCTGAAGTTCATCTTATTGTTGCCGGTGACATCTTGGTGTTTCAAATGCATAGTAATGTTTTTTCTTTTGAACCTGGTCATCACATTTGGCAATCATCGTACGTAAAAGAGAATAAAAACAATGCCTTTGTAGGGACAATCAATATTTATAATTTTCTAAATGATTCATTCGACTACAATAGATATAACGATTTGGGGTATTTGATTGCCCGACTCTTCATTAACAAGGAAGATCATTACTTCGCAGAGGGGAAAAAAGAGCTCGGATATAGATTTAATGACTTTGTGAATAGCAAGATGACAAAGAAAAATTGGGTGGAAATCATCAACACCTGTTTGATGTATACTCTTGATTTCAACCTACATGTTCCACCATACAACGAGGTCAATATGGTGACTGTGGGAGAAATTATGGAAAAAGGCGCCAGTCTTCAGATTAAAACTGGTAAAAGATTGGGCTTTCAGTTTAGTGATGAGTCGAAAGGACCTATTGCTTGATTCGCATTGATTTCCAGCTAGTTAAGTAGTATATTTTCGATGCTAAATTAACAGTTTTCCAAGCAGATATATATCATTTATCAAGACCTTAAATTTTGTAAATAAAAATGAGAGCAATATTTTGACAGAATAAATAAAAATTCTACATTTGCAATCCTTAAAAATTAGAGAACACAATGGCCCGTTCGTCTAGTGGTTAGGACTCATGGTTTTCATCCATGCAACAGGAGTTCGATTCTCCTACGGGCTACTATTAAAATTGAAATTATGGCAAATCATAAGTCAACAAAGAAAAGAATACGTTCAACTGCTCCTAGAGCGGTAAGAAACAAGTACAATCACAAGACTGTAAGAAATGCTATCAAGGCGTTTAGAGCAACTGAAAAGAAAACAGATGCCGCTAAATTATTCCCTGGATTAGTATCTGCTGTAGATCGTTTGGTTAAAAGAAACATCTTTCACAAGAACAAAGCTGCAAACTTGAAATCACAGTTTACCAAGCACGTTTCTTCTTTGAAATAATGTTGTCTTAAGAAATTGAAAAGGTCTTAACTCATCGAGTTAGGGCCTTTTTTGTTACCGTTAGGTTGCGAATTCACCAATAGATCCAATGGATGAGAAAACTGTCTAAAAAGAATATTAATGAAATAGAACCTTGCTCCATAGATCACTGAACATTAATAGCAGCACTATTTCGTCAAGGATTCATGAAATAACAGGTCAAAACGGAGACAACATACCATATTCATTTACAGACATTAGCTGTATAAACCGACTAAAATCTGAACACAAGAACTTCTGAATCAACAGACATTCTACTGTCTTACCAAACTTCAGCATCGTATTGCACAGATTATCTGAGCTTTACAGTTTGATTATGCTGCATCATCAAATATTGATCATAAACTTTCGTGCAATTCAACTTTTATGTAACTTGTACTCATATAGCCTAATAATACTAACAATCTTGTAATCCATTCATAGAAACACGTTGTTCCCCTATGATGGATGAAATAAATGCTGACTTAAATTGTCTACGTCAATTTAATAATCAGTCGATGAATAAAATAAAATTAAAGTGAATTTAGCTTCTATTAAATTTTGGCTTTTAATTCTAAGCCTTAGTTCTGGTATTTCTGTATCCATAGCTCAAACTTTCTGTTTGCAACTCAACGAATTGTCTAATACTGCAACCCATTATGTATTGGATATAGAAATGTATACAAATGAGGAATTTCTATTGGGTTCCTCCCAATTGGTTTTTTCCACTGCTCCTGGTGCTCTTGGTCTGCCTACAATTATCAACGCTAACATAGAAGAACCTAATTATAGTCTGCCTACAATTGTAGAATTGGAGCCTGGATTGTACTCCTTGAACATTGCACTCTTGGATGGTCCAGGAGTACAAATAAAACAAATTAGCACTCCGACATATTTAGCGACACTAGATTTTCCTATTCAAGATCAATCCCTTCTAATGTCAGGCATTGCTTGGGAATATGATGGCGGAAACACTGGAACAGTTATATTCATTGATGACAATTCCACCCAAGTTTTTGCCATGGATCAAACGTGTGTAACAGGTATCGACCAACCTACTATTGTCTCGAATGAGATTTGTGAGACTGCAACACCAATTGATGTAGGAATGTACACCGATTCAGGTCCTTTAAATGGATTTAACGGTGGCATTGATTTATGTTTTAACGAAGGAACTGTCAATGACGCCTCATGGTATCAATATGCCGCTATTGATAGTGGTCAAATTA
>JBLIMR010000006.1:0-71241 GCA_047638815.1 Gammaproteobacteria bacterium | reverse complement strand
GATGATCAGGTGGTATCTATTTCAATCGCGGTGGTTAATTAAAGATTAACCATTTTTCTTCAATAACTCAATATCCTCAATCAATTGATCAACTTCACGTAAGGATGTTCCGTCATAATACCCTCTGATTTGACCTTTAGTGTCTACTAGCACGAAATTATTGGTATGGATGAAATCACTGTCACCGCCATCACCATTTCCAACTTCAGCTTGCTTGAGAGTAAAGTATGACTTTCTAGCTAATTCGTAAATTACTTTTTTATCACCAGTAATAAATTTCCATTGCGTGTAATTTGCTTTGTTTTTATCGGCATAAGCATTTAGGACTTCAGGTACATCTACATCGGGCAAAACAGAAAAGGACATGAATTTAACACTTTGATCTCCTTGAAATGCTGTTGCAACTCGAGACATCTGCCCTGTCATTATGGGACAAATGGTTTGGCAAGTGCTAAAGAAAAAATCAGCAACATATATTTTTCCATCTACAACACTATTGTCAACGCTTTTGCCCCTCTGATCCAATAACTCGAAGTCGGCAATTGTATGAGAACCAGCCACCCTAACTGATGGATCAACCAGTTCAGGATTGACATCAGTAGGTTTAAGAACAGGGAGTCTATCATTCTTGGCATTATTGTAATAAGTTACTGATGTTAATACGATTACCACCAATAGCATGATAAAAATAGATAGTTTGTGAGATTTTTTCAAGATCATAATTTTCTGAAACAGTTTACATCGAATAAAAACCAATGATCGGTTAAAGTGATCTTAGTTTAAGCGTTCTTTTCGCTTGGATATTGATACGCTTTATGAATTGTCTGGACGTCTTGTTATCTTCAGTTTATTTCCTCCTTTTTTTGTAGGATTTGAAGTGCCTGCAGGTTTTCTCTTAAAATCTCCCTTATTAGAATCTTTAGATAACTTGTTGATGTCAGACGACTTACGCTCCATAGGTCCCCTTTTGTGTATGACCAAGGCGTTAAGAAAATTCCTTAATATTTGGTCCTGGAGTGGCATGTATTTTGGATGATCCTCTCTTCTGAAAAAAGCACCGAGTTCACTTTTACTTATTTTAAAATCGACAAGTTTCAAGATGTCAACAATTTCATCGTCCCTAAGTTTTAGAGCAACTCTTAATTTTTTTAGAATATCATTATTGGTAAGTGCCATAATTCTGTTAATTCAGTTGCAAATATGACAAGAAATCTTTAGAATTTAAGACCATAGCTTGATCATTTCTAAAGCATCAGTATGAACGGTAATACTGGAAGGAATACTCGCGGTACAATCTTTTATTTTTCGGCCAAGAAGATGCAATTTTTCTTTCTTCGGTTTAAGTACCGTTTCATGCACTTTGTTGAAATAATCTTGGAGGCAGATTTCAGTGGGAGATACCGTGAAATAACTGACATACGTAATTTTATCAAAAACATTCTGCATCAGAATCAGGTTTTCAATAGGAATACTCTGCCCTAGATAAATAGATTTATAGCCTCTGGAAAGCAACTCATGATGCACTAGAAGGAGACCAATATCATGAATCTCATTTAGCGGCAGAAATAAAACAAAAGTTTTATCATTAGGGGGTATGTTTTCAGTCAATTGACCAATTGCAATCAGTAATTTCTGTTTAACAAGATTGGTAATAAAATGCTCGTGAGCCGGAGTAATAGTACTCGAAATCCACAACAAACCAATGTTTTCCAGTAACGGAAAGAATACTTTGGAGAATATCTCGACAATTGAATAATCAGCAGCTAACTTTTTATAAGTTTCGTTGAATCTGTTCTGATCGAACTTTAACATCGCCATTTTTAGCTCATTTACATGTGGCTCAATTGATTTGCTGACTGCGGTTATTTCTAGAATTTTATCATTGATGTCCTGTCTATTCAAACAGGCTATTTTAGATACCTTAACTCCTTGATTATTAATGATTGATATGCTTAATATCTTTTGAAGACTATCAAGATTATAGGTGCGAATATTCGAGTCCGTTCGTTCAGGTTGAAGCAGATTATATCTCTTTTCCCATATTCTTATGGTATGGGCTTTTATACCACTAAGATTTTCTAAATCCTTGATTGTGAAACTCGTCTTTATGCTCACTTGGATACTGTTTAATCAATTTTAATCGAAGATAAACAAAATTTCCCCTTTTTGGCCATGGTGTGGCATGGGAATTTAATAATTATCAAATTATATTACTTGATGCAGGAAGTGATTCGTGGTTTTTTTAATAGTTTTGCGCTAAAATTAAATTAACAACTATGAAAAAACTATTACTCTTTATTATCCTTTTCCTATCAAATGGCTACGCAAATGCAGAAACGTTTATTGTCGAGGTAGGTGGGAATCAAAATGTAACACCATATTACTTGCCACAATTCCTAACGATTAACATAGGTGATACGGTAATATGGGATTTTGTACTAGGGACACACAATGTTACAACAACAAGTGGTCCGGTTACCATAGATTCTGGAGATTTACAATCACCAAACGAATTTATGTTCATTTTTGAGGTTGCTGGTACTTATGATTACGAATGTACTTTATTCGATCACGCAGACACTCAGTTTGGTACTATCACAGTACTAAGTCCTGAGGGCATTGAGGAAGGCTCATTAATTGAGGAATTGGATTTATATCCGAATCCAGCTACTGATAATTTAAACTATGCAATATCTGACAATATTGACGTAGAAGGACTTTACATTATAACAACGGCCGGAGTTAGAACAAACAACGCTTATTGGTCTAAAGGAGATAAGACAATTGATGTTTCTGATTTAAAATCGGGTATATATATCTTGATTATGGAAACTTCTACAGGAATCGTTCGAAAGAAATTCCACGTAGAGAAATAAATCAATCATTAAATTCAAATTTAAAAAGGACCGACATTTCATCGAAGTGTCGGTCCTTTTTTATCATGTAAGGTTAGAATTCACAAGAAAAACACAAATTTAATTTTAGCATCTTTGATGAATAAGAACCCCTTAGCACAATCAATATGAAATATATTTTCATTTTATTCTTCTACTCATGCATAGGATGTGAAATTTCCGGGCAAACTGGTAACGATGAGCTTGCCGAAGATTTAGAAAATTTCATTTCCAATCAAATGGAAATAAATAATATTCCAGGATTGGCTGCCAGTATCATCAAGGATGGACAAGTTGTTTGGTCAACAGCAATGGGATTGGCAAATATTGAAACAAATTCACCAGTAACTTTAGAAACTGAATTTACCTTGGCCAGCATTTCAAAACTATTCGCGGCAACTGCTTGTGCAATGCTTATGGAAGATGGATTGTTGGATCTTGATGCTGACATTAACGACTACTTGCCTTTTCAAATTTCCAACCCTAATTTCCCAAATGCTCCAATCACAACTAGACAATTACTGACTCATAAGTCTAGTCTATCTGACTCAGAATCTGATCTGCAATTATGGATCGAAATTGGAGATCCTGTATATTCACTAGGTAATTTCTGCGAGGCATATTTTATTGAAGGTGGGGCCTTATATAATTCTGGCAACTGGGGATCAAATGGTCCTGGGAGTTCCTCATATTGGTATAGCAATGCTGGTTTTACTCTTTTGGGCTTCATTGTGGAATCAGTTAGTGAAATGCCGTTCAATGAATATGTGAACAATACTATTCTTGCCCCTTTAGAAATGGAATCTGCAGGATGGTTTTATTCAGAAATTGATGAAACTGATCTTGCGATGCCATACAATTCCAATTTGATTCCATATGGTTATTATTCTGTACCTGAATATCCGGCAGCCATGTTAAAGGCTAATGTTTTGGAGTTATCAAATTTTCTTATTTGTTATACCCAAGGTGGGCTTTTTAATAATGAACCGTTATTTAGCCAAGAGATCTTTCAGGCAATTGTTCCTGAGTCATTGACTAATGGATTAGCATGGTGGGGAACCGATACCTGGTGGGGAGATCCACAAGGAAACTATTGGAGCCATGGGGGATATATGAATGGCGTCCGTACCCAGCTCAATTATTATCCATCGGATAGCACTGGCCTGATAATATTAACCAATGGAGAAGGTTCTTACAATGCGATCCAAAATGAAATAGAATCATATATAGATCAGTTTCTTGTTGAAGATCCTACAAATATTCAAGAGAGAAAAATCATTGATTTTGTAGTTTACCCCAATCCAACAGATCTCGAGATTAAACTCGTGTTTAATGAAAATTACATTGATGTTTCCAAAATAAATCTTCGAACTTTATCAGGTAATAATTTGATGACGGTCATACCGAATAAATCAAATTTCAACATCGATGTGAGTCATATCTCTACAGGAACTTATATCCTAGAAATTATCTACAAGGGTGAGGTGACAACGGAAACTATAAGTATTCTTTAGTTTCTTCTTCTATTATTTCCACCTCCAGAATTATTTCCGCCTCCGGAACTATTTCTTCTAGGAGACTTTTTATTATTCCGGTTGTTATTGTTGTTTCGAGATCTATTGTTTGAAGATTGTTTTTTCTTTGGAGGTAAATTTTCTAATGTTTCCGTTGGCTCGAATCCTTCAACAATCTCAGTATCTAATTTCTGACCTAACAGTTTTTCAATACTGTGAACATACTCCATTTCATCTAGACTAATTAAGGATAAGGCCTCACCACTAGCACCGGCTCTACCTGTCCTGCCAATTCTATGGACATAATCTTCTGGAATATTAGGCAATTCGAAATTTATCACATGCGGAAGAAGTGGGATGTCCAATCCACGTGCAGCAATGTCGGTAGCGACAAGCACGCGTATATCTCCTTTCTTGAAGGCCGCTAATGCCTTAGTCCTGGCCCCTTGACTTTTATTCCCATGGATGGCTGCAGCAGATATTTTTGCAGCGTCCATTTTTTTCGTCAATTTATTTGCACCATGCTTGGTACGAGTGAAAACTAAAACTTGATTCCAATTTCCATCAGAGATTAACTTAATGATCAGCGTTGTTTTAAGGCCCTTATCAACCCGATATCCTCTCTGCTTTACCATTTCCGCAGTTAATTTTTCAGGAGTAGCTTCAACAGACACCGGCTGAAATAGAATTTCTTTCGCGAGTTTTCTAATGTCCTTCGAAAAAGTAGCAGAGAAAAGCAAATTCTGGCGTTTTTTTGGCATAAGTGCCATGACTTTATTGATGTCCCTCACAAAACCCATATCTAGCATTCTATCCGCTTCATCCAATACGAATATTTCAACTTGGGATAGGGAGAATATTTTCTGATCGTGCAGATCCAAAAGTCTACCGGGTGTTGCGACAAGAATGTCGACACCATTTCTGAGATTTCGTTTTTGAGGATTGGCATTGACACCCCCAAAAATCACAGTAGAGCGCAAGTCAAGAAATTCGCTATATTCTCTTATATTCTCATAAACTTGAGCTGCCAATTCTCTTGTTGGAGTCAAAATCAAACATCTAACAGGTCTTTTACTCAGTTTCTTGGCAGATAAGAGCTGTAAAATAGGTAGTGTAAATCCAGCCGTTTTACCTGTACCTGTTTGAGCAGATGCCAGAACATCTTTGCCCTCAAGCACCCTTGGAATTGCCTTTTCCTGAATAGGCGATGGTTCGCTATATCCTTTTTTAGCAACAGCTTTTAATAAAGGATCGATCAAGCCCAGTTCTTTGAATGTCATATTTCAATAAAATTAAAAAAATGACAATCACTTGGCAACGGTCATTTACGATAAGGCGCGAATGTACTGCGAAAATTGGGCTAAATGATAAATATTTATGAGTTTAAAAATGTGTATTCGTTTCAATTCACATTGAAGTATATGGTAATTTTGAAAAAATTAAACTTGCACAGATATAATAAACATGAGCGGTTATTTATTTACTTCAGAAAGATTAGGGTTTAGAAATTGGACGTTGAGCGACTTGGACGCATACACTGAGATAACTACTGATCATGACGTGATGAAGTATTTCCCATCTATAAGCAACCGGGAATTAACTGAAAAATTTATAATAAGAATGCAAGAACAGCATAGCAAAACGGGCTTCTGTTATTTTGCAGTTGAGAGACTTGATGAGAAGAAGCTTATTGGATTTATTGGGTTGTGCGAACAAACTTATGACAGTCACTTTACTCCATGCGTTGATATTGGTTGGCGGTTAAAAAAAAGTGAATGGGGTAAAGGCCTTGCAACGGAAGGAGCCAAAAGATGTTTGGACTTTGCATTTGAGATAAAAAATCTTCATAAAATTTATGCTGTGGCATCCGAAATAAATTTAGCATCTATAGCAATAATGAAGAAGATAGGGATGACCTATCATAGTACGTTTGATCATTCATTGTTATTAGAAAATAGCAGGATTAAGTCTTGTGTGCTATATGTTAAAGAGTGGATCTAGGATTAGTTGTATTAGGCACATTATTTACTGAGACTTATATTAAATTCCCATCGATAATTTTGTCTCCCAGTACACATTTTTTACAATAAGTTTTATTTATTTTTAGACGCTAAAGCAATTGGGAAATAATTTAATATGGTTTTTGATAAAGAATATATTTTAGAGAATGATCGAGTGCTCTTGAGCCCATTAGATGAGGTTAATGAAAAAGAGTTAGCACATTTTGCTCTAGAAGAGCCTAATCTTTGGGATTACTCATTGTTGCCAGCAAACGGGACAGAAAATTACAATAAGTACATTCAATATGCTCTTGATACTAGAAAGTCTAAATCAGCATACCCATTCTTAGTTTATGATAAAAAGATGAAGGCCTATGCTGGATCTACACGATTCTATGACTATCAAGAAAGACACAACACCGTGCAACTTGGCTTCACTTGGTACGGTGAAAAATTCCAAGGTACAGGTCTAAATAAGAACTGTAAATTTCTACTGTTACAGTTTGCTTTTGAGACGCTTAATTTAGCTAGGGTTGAATTTAGAGCAGATAACAACAACGAGAGAAGCATAGCAGCAATGAAGAGTATTGGATGCCAATTTGAGGGTGTATTAAGAAACAATTGTGCAAGTTCTACCGGCAGAAGAGACAGTATTGTATTAAGCATATTGGAGAGTGAGTGGCACGATTCTGCAAAGCAAAATTTGATCAATAAAATAGGGGCGAAATTGCAATGATATTTCGAGTAGCTAGACATACCAACAACCTGAATGCAATAAAGGATTTTTATCAAAAAATATTGGGTTTTGAGTTACTTGGTCAATTTACGAATCACAGTGGATATGATGGTGTTTTCTTGGGCTTAAAAGAGTTGGGCTGGCATTTGGAATTTACCCAATCAAAAGATGTTGCCCATCCTAGTTTTGATGAGGATGATATTTTGGTTTTTTATCCGGAAAATATTTTAACTTTTAATGCCGTTATTGAGAATATAGAAACATACGCTGTTAGCAAACTAGAGCCAAAGAACCCATATTGGAAAACCAAAGGAATGTTAATTAAGGATCCCGATGGATATAATATTATCGTGTCGGATCTTAAAATAACTTGATGTAATATGAAAAACGCTCTTATGATTATTACTATTAATCTCTTATTTACAGCTGTCATTTTTAGTCAAAAAAATGGAACCCATGCCGTAGAACTCGGCACTGTGGATTGGCTTAGAAATTTTGATGAGGCCATCGTTGAATCTTCCAATAAAGATAAAGATGTTCTCATATTATTTCAAGAAGTGCCGGGATGTTCTACTTGTCGTAATTACGGTCAAGATGTTCTCAGTCATCCATTAATGGTTGATGCAATTGAAAATTTATTTATTCCACTAGCCATTCACAACAACAAGGGAGGTGAGGATAAAAAAATATTAGAAAAATACAATGAGCCGACTTGGAACAATCCTGTTGTTCGAATAGTGAACGCTAATGGGATAGATATTGTTGACCGAGTCAATAGAAATTATTCTTCATTGGGTCTGTTAATGGCCATGATAAGCGCCTTGAAATCAAGTAAAAAAGAAGTGCCAGAATATTTGAAAATTTTGGAGCAAGAATTGCTTGCTGAATCCAAAAATATTGAAGAAAAAACGTACAGCATGTGCTGCTTTTGGAGCGGAGAAAAACATCTAGGGAAACTGGATGGTGTTGTTGGAACTGAGGCTGGTTTTGAAGGTGGAAAGGAAGTAGTGAAGGTTCTTTTTGATCCTAATGTACTTTCGGAATCTGATCTGACGGAACATGCGGCAACTGCCAAATGTTCACCATTAAACACAAAAGGAAAGTTCCAATTTTCAGAGAAAGACACAAAGTATCAACTCCAGCATTCTAACTTTAAATATTTGCCTTTGAGCGAACTACAGAGGACTAAAATAAATAGTGCTTTAGGCAGTGGGGAGGACGCGAAAAAGTATTTGAGTCCAACTCAATTAAAGTGGTTCTACAAACTACCAGAACTAAGCAATCACAGAAAAGAATTATACAAGTGCAATTTAAAGGAAGCATGGTATTTGATGCTTGAAATTGCCGGTTAATAATTCCTAGTTAAAAGATGAAAATGAAAAAAAGTTTATTTGGTTTACTAATTGTTTTGTTAATCTCTAATACACTCATGGCAGGGGGACCCTGGACGCAAAAGAAAGGAATAGGTTTCTTTAAGTTGTCCGAATGGTGGGTGGTCTTTGATCAACATTTTAATGCAGAGGGGAACATCGATAAGAACGTAACAACTGGAGTCTTTAACACCAGTTTATATGCTGAATATGGATTGACAGATCGATTAACCGGTATTTTTAATGGAAATATCTTTAGCCGGAATTATACGAACAATCAAGTATCGTCCAATACTGGGGAAATTGTGATCCCGGGTGATGAATTAAACGCTCTTGGGGATATTGATTTGGGACTTAAATATGGGATAACAAAAGCAGGTTCAAAAATTCCTGTTGCCGCGTCACTATACATTGGGGTGCCAACAGGAAGCACGGACGCTGGCAGTCGAAATTTCTTAAATACCGGGGATGGTGAATTCAATCAAATGATACAATTGGATCTAGGTTATGGTTTTCAATTGCATGATAATGTTAGTGCATACCTATCAGGATACGGAGGAATAAACAATCGAACGCAATCTTTCTCTGATGAATTGAGATATGGCACCGAATTGGGACTTGGCTTGCTTAAAAATAGAATTTGGTTGGTGGCACGAGTATACGGTGTTAGTTCATTTAATAATGGGGATGAAACAACAACCATTAATAGTGCAAACATATATGCTAATAATCTGGAGTATGGAAGCACAGCGATAGAGATAAATGGATATGCAACAAAAAGATTAGGGCTTTCATTCGGAAATGCCACAGCATTTCATGGTGAACTAATAGCAGCAAGACCTAGCTATTCAATAGGAATTTTCTATGATATGAGTAAGTAGGAATCAAAGAGAATGTGTTGGTCGGGTGATATATCAGGCCTTTAATTATCGTCAAAGCTATAACTGTGCCATGTCCACGACCTGACAAATAGCAATTTGGGAGCGTATTATGTCCTATTGAGTTAGCTTTCCAACTAAATTTGTTTTTGCAACAAGCTTCTTGGTTTATTACACCTAAATTAGCTCACAAAAATATATTTTAATATTAGGGGAATGAATTACAGATCAAATTACGGATTAACGGGGATAATAATATTAGCAATTACTTTCTTTTCAAGCATTATTGTAGCTCAGGAGTCTACAGATATAATTCAGAATTACCTTTTTGAAAATCAAGAGGAATTTGATTTGGAAAAAGGAGATTTCAGTGATTGGATTATCTCCAAAGAATTTCATTCCAAAAGTACCAATGTAACACATGTGTATATCAATCAAATGCACAATGGATTGGAAATTGTCAATGGAACCGCCAATTTCAATATTCGAGATGCCAAAGTATATAGTATGGGTAATCGCTTGGTAAAAAATATTTCGCAAAAGGCTAATGCAATATCACCAACTCTTAGCCCTCAACTTGCCATCCAGCATGCAGCGGAGCAATTGGGTATAGAAGTTAACGCTCCCTTGAAAATTATAAACCCAATAAGTACACACGAATTCCTATTTGATAAAACAGGAATCTCTTTGGAAAATATTCCAGTAAAGTTAGTTTATCAATATACCGATAATGAGGAAATTAGACTTTCATGGGATTTGAGCATCAATACTTTGGATGCTGAAAACTGGTGGAGTGTAAGAGTAGATGCTGAAACAGGAGAAATAATCAGCAAGAATAATTGGGTGACAAAATGCGATTTTGAAAGCTGTTCGCATGAAAACCATGCAAACGTTAATACCCGTTCTGAAAATAATAGCCCATTGGTATTAGAACCTCTTCCGTTGCCAGTTGTAGGATCATACAATGTGTTTGCTATTCCAACTGAGAGCCCAACACATGGCCCTAGAATCACGGTTCAAGATCCAGAAGATTTGGAGGCCTCTCCATTTGGATGGCATGATGATAATGGTATCCCTGGTGATGAATACGCTATAACAAGAGGAAATAATGTTCATGCCTATGAAGACTTGAACAACAACAATAATGCAGGTGCATCCCCAGATGGTGGAGCGGCATTAAATTTCAATTTTATATATGACGGAGATCAACCTGCACAAGCTAATTTGGATGCTGCGACTACCAATCTTTTTTACATGAATAATATCATGCATGATGTATGGTACCAATATGGATTTGACGAAGCAAGTGGAAATTTTCAAGAAGAGAACTACACAGGAACAGGTGGTTTCGAAAATGATTATGTCCGTGCTGAAGCTCAGGATGGAGGGGATACAAACAACGCTAACTTCTCAACCCCAGCGGATGGTACCAGACCCAGAATGCAAATGTATCTGTGGACTTCAAGTGAAAGTAATAACTTCATTGTTAATGCACCACCTTCTGATGAATCTTTGGATGTAGAATATGCGAATAGTTTGGCAGGTTTCGGTCCTGATATTCCTACGATTCCTCTTACAGCAGATCTAGTACTAGTAACGGATGAGACTGGAGGTGATCCTAATGATGCCTGCGAGGACATTTTGAATGGAGATGATATCGAGGGAAAGATTGCTGTTATAAGAAGAGGGGAGTGTGAATTTGGGTTCAAGATTCTTGCTGCTGAAGATGAAGGCGCTGTCGCTGTCATCATTGTGAATAATGTGGCTGGAGGTCCTGTAGCAATGGGTGCTGGCGCTCTTGGCAGCAGTGTTACTATCCCTTCCTTAATGCTTTCTTCTGGTCAGGGCGAAGCCATTATTGATGCACTGGCGAATGGTGACTTGGTCAATGGTACCATAGTTGATGACTCAGCTGAATTGATAGCCAATGACAGTTCTTTTGATAACGGAATAATCGCTCATGAATATGGTCATGGCATATCAATACGATTAACTGGCGGAGCAAACAATTCAAACTGCCTAAGTAATGACGAACAGATGGGTGAAGGATGGTCCGACTGGTTTGGCATAATGCTAACAATGCTTGATGGTGATCTTCCAGGTGACCCTAGGGGTGTTGGAACATATGCTATTGGTCAAGCAACAAATGGCAATGGCATCAGACCAGCACCGTATAGTACAGATCCAGCAGTAAATGATTTCACTTATGGTGATACAAACAATGATAATATCTCACAGCCACACGGCATTGGCTTTGTATGGGCTACAATTTTATGGGATCTTAACTGGGCACTGATAGAACAATATGGTTTTGATTCTGATGTTTACAATGGCACTGGAGGTAATAATATTGCCATGCAATTGGTCATTGATGGACTTAAACTTCAACCATGTGGCCCAGGTTTTGTTGATGGTAGAGATGCCATTTTGGAAGCAGATATGTTGAATTATGGAGGCATACATCAATGCCTAATTTGGCAAGTTTTTGCAAATAGAGGATTGGGTGCTAGTGCGAATCAAGGAAGTGCTTCTAATAGATTTGATCAAACTCAAGCTTTTGACATTCCAGATGTAGATGGACCTGAGCAAGAGTTTGAAATTTGTCAAGGGGAGACCATTGAGATCAATGGGAACGTAATTGATGCTCCAGGAACTTATGAAGATGTTTTCACTAGCGTTGGAGGTTGTGATAGTGTAGTGACCTCAATTGTCACATTTTCTACAGCCGTTGATGTTGATGTAGATGTAAATACACTCATTGCAGATAACGACAATGTTAGCGTTTCATATCAATGGGTTGATTGTCAAACAAACAACAGTATTGATGGTGCTACAAATCAGTCATACAATCCAGATAATTCAGGTGAATATGCGGTAATAGTAACGGAAAACGAATGTGCTGGAATGTCTGATTGTATCACTTTCAATATAGTGGGTATTGAGGATTTTACGACCAACAATATTTCCATATCGCCTAATCCAACTAGTGACATTCTTTTCATTGATTTCGGATCGTTAAAGAGTGTAGAAACTGTTATTTTGATGGACAGTCAGGGCAAGGTTATTTATAATGAATCAAAGATTAGAGATAATAATTTGCGATTGGACCTTAAGGATGCTAGCGCTGGCATATATATGCTGCATGTATCTGCGGAAAATGGCAACTCTGTTTATAAAGTAGTTGTGGAGTAAAAAAGGACCTATGGAAGGGATCTTTTATATGAATCAGGTTTGTTTGGGAATTGTTCGGGCTTATGAGTAACAATATTCTTACAAGTTTTGATATTGACAAGAGGCTAATGTTATACTAGATTTGTGTCAAATAAACTCTATGAGGCTTGTATTTACCTTATTTCTTATTGTTTTTTGTTCGCCACTTGTGGGTCAAAAAGAAGTCATCAAGTCTAAAATCATTACTAAATCTAATTTTCAAGGCAAAACTGTTTCAGTTATCGAAGAGACATACAATGAAAGCGGCCAACTCATTGAGCAGGTTAATTATGCCAAAAAAGAGAGAACTAGTATAAGAAAATACAAATATGACAGTATTGGATTGTTGGCTATAGAGACTAGGTTTTCAAAATTCAAAGAGATTCAAGAAGAGCTCGCGTATGACTATAATGACAAGGGGCTTTTGGTGAAAAAGGAAAAATATTATCCATTAACAAACAGAACACAAGTTGAAAAAATTGTACGGAATTACAATGAAGATGGTAGTCTTCAATTTGAAATTGTTTTGGATAATGATTCATCCCAAATTTGGGTTTATCAATTTGATTATGACTTGGAGGGTGATATTAGATCAAAAAAAAGCACGCACAAGGGCGAGTTAAAAAATGAATCGGTCTACATTTTTAAACAAGGTCAGATCGTAGAAGAAAAGTTATTCGCTTTTGATAATCCCAGTAGAGAGGCGGAGGAGGATTCTCAAATCTATTATGACTATAATGAGTCAGGATATCTTGTAAAGAAAACGATCATGTCCTTGGCGGAATTATTAGCTAGGCCATTACTAATGGAGGAGGATATATTATACAACAAACACGGTTACATTTCGAAAATCAAAAAATCCAATAATGGTAAGTTGTATTCGGAGATGAACTTTGATTACACGTTCTACTAGTTAATAATGTATATCTTATCTTCAATTTGGAATTGTAAACTCAGAAATAGAAAAATTAATATTCACCCTTGTGTGATAAAAAAGAAATGACAATATTTGCCTTACTATGAATTTGACAGTTATATATACAAGTTGGTGGCTTAATTATTCCTCATGCGGAGTGGAGTAGTGCTACTTGTATATTATTAAATATATTTTGGCGGCTTACCACTTTGGTAGGCCGCTTTTTTTTTACAATGAAATTTAAATCAACATATATCAAACAACTTGCGGATCTAATAACACCTGTAAACGCCTATATGAAATTTAGGGGTAGTTACAGTGAATTGCTTCTTTTAGAGAGTACTGATAACAATAGTGCATCGAACAGTAAGTCGTTTATTTGTTTTGACCCTCAAATGTCCTTTAGCTTGAAACAAAATGAGCTTACTATAAAGGAGGGTAAAACGAGTAAGCAGCAGGTGATAGATCCGAAGGAAGCATTGTCTTTATTGGGAGAGTTTAAGTCTAGAATTCACGTTGATCAATCCAACGGACATCAAGGTTTATTTGGATACAATACTTTTGAGTCCACACAATATTTTGACTCTCACACATTCGATTATACTAAAAGAAGCAATGATATTCCAGATATACATTTTGCATTTTATCGATTTGTTTTGGTCTTTAACCATTATAACAATGAGCTTGAGCTCATAGAAAACACCCCAGAGGGTGATGAGCCTCAGATAAAGAAAGTACAAGCATTGCTCAATAGACAAGATGTGGACACCTTCCCATTTCGAATTGCATCGGAGGTGCAGTCAAACTTAACGGATGAAGCTTTTATTGATGCTGTCCTTAAGGGCAAAGAACATTGTAGAAAAGGCGATGTGTTTCAAATTGTCTTATCCCGTGCCTTCAGTGTAAAATTTAAAGGAGATGACCTTTGCGTTTATCGAAGTTTGAGAAGTATAAATCCTTCACCATATCTTTTTTATTTTGACTATGGTTCTTTCAAGATTTTCGGATCTTCCCCAGAGGCACAGCTTGTGGTGGACGATGGAGTGGCAGAGATTCATCCGATAGCTGGAACATACAGAAGAACAGGAAATGACGAGGAGGATGCGATTCATGCAAAAGAACTTTTAGATGATCCTAAGGAAAATGCCGAGCATGTTATGTTGGTCGATTTGGCAAGAAATGATCTTTCAAGAAACTGTGATGAAGTAGATGTTAAAAATTACAAGGAGATTCAATACTTTTCTCACGTCATTCATTTGGTATCAAAAGTTACGGGAAAGTTAACTGAACCTGAAAAATTATTAAAAATATTTGGGGACACATTTCCGGCAGGAACACTTTCTGGTGCTCCAAAGTATAAAGCGCTAAATCTGATAAAAGAATATGAAAATCAGCATCGAACTTTTTATGGTGGATCGATAGGCTATATTTCATTGGACTCTGGCGTCCTAAATATGGCAATAATTATACGATCATTTTTGTCGCAAAAAAACAGGTTACACTTTCAAGCTGGTGCAGGTGTCGTTATGGATTCTGTCCCAGAAAAAGAATTGCAAGAAGTAAACAATAAACTAGGCGCACTGACTAAAGCCCTAAAACAAGCAGAGAAGATATGAGGAAATTATTGGTAATCGATAACTATGATTCATTCACCTACAATCTGGTACACATCCTGAGATCTCAGGATACTTATGATATTGAGGTCAAAAGAAATGATGAGATAGATATTGAAGAAGCAAGCTCTTACGATAAAATAATTTTGTCCCCTGGTCCGGGCATTCCTAATGAAGCAGGAAACATGCTAAAAATACTGAAGAATCTTGCATCTTCAAAACCGATTCTTGGGGTGTGTCTTGGGCATCAAGCAATAACGATAAACTACGGTGGTGAAATTTATAACCTACCAACGGTATATCACGGCATTGAAGGGAAAATGATTCGCACTAAAGTTGAATGTCCATTGTTTGAAGGAATTCCATCTGAGTTTATAGCCGGCAGATATCACTCATGGGCTTCAAGTAAGGATTCATTTCCAGAAGAATTGTTGGTTACTTCCAATGACGAGAATGGAGAGATTATGAGCTTTAGACATGCCCAGTTACCAGTTTACGGTGTTCAGTTTCATCCAGAGTCCATCATGACGCCTTTAGGAAAAAAGATGATGATAAACTTTATGAATATTTAATATGAAAAAGTTGCTCAACAGATTATTCGAACATGATAAACTTTCGAGAGATGAAGCGAGAGAAGTCTTGATCAAAATCGCGGACAAGGAATATAACGATTCACAAGTGGCTGCATTTCTAACCGTTTTTTTAATGCGTAGCGTTAGTAAAAATGAACTCATGGGATTTCGTGATGCGCTCTTAGATTTATGCTTAAAAGTTGATTTGGGAGGTTTAGAGTCTATTGATTTATGTGGGACAGGTGGAGATGGAAAAAACACTTTTAACATTAGTACGCTTTCATCATTTGTTGTCGCTGGTGCCGGGTATAAAGTTACTAAGCATGGAAATTATGGAGTTAGCTCTGTATGTGGTTCTTCCAATGTTCTAGAAGCCTTAGGGTATGATTTCACCAATGATATTTCAAAATTAAAAAGACAATTGGATAAAAGCAACATTGCTTTTTTTCACGCCCCATTATTCCATCCCGCTATGGCTTCGGTAGGACCCATTAGAAAACAACTGGGCGTAAAAACATTTTTTAATATGCTCGGACCAATAGTTAATCCAGTGAGACCTACACATCAGATTTCCGGTGTATTTAACTTAAAACTATTGCGTCTCTATCATTACATTTTACAAGAGGAAAATGTTTCATATAAGGTGCTACATGCACTTGATGGATACGATGAGGTATCACTAACGGGAGATTTTAAGGTTGGATCTAATATTGGAGAACAAGTTTTTTCTCCCGAAGATTTCGGATTAAAATTAGTCAAGCCAGAGGATATATACGGTGGTGAAACCATTGAAGAAAGTGTTTCATTATTTCGCGCCATTATTTCAGGCCAAGGAACTGCTTCTCAAAATGCGGTGATTGAAGCAAATGCTGGACTTGCGATACATTGTTTGAACCCGCATAAATCGATTCAGCAATGCATAGAAGAAGCGAGAGAATCTTTAAAAACTGGTCAGGCGAAAAAAGCTTTGTCGACACTAATAAACTTATCATAAAGACGCAATGAAAAATATTTTAGAAGAAATAAAAGAGCACAAGAGAATAGAAGTTCAAGAAAAAAAGGAGCTTTATCCGATTAAGTTATTGGAGAGTTCTCAGTATTTTAAGTCGCCTTGTCTCTCCTTGAATGATTACATTCTTAGGGATGATATGTCTGGGGTTATTGCTGAATTTAAAAGACGATCGCCATCCAAAGGGGATATCAATGTCTATGGGGATGTTGAGAAGGTGACTATTGGATATATGCAAGCTGGAGCCTCAGCTTTGAGCATACTTACAGATGAGAAGTTTTTTGGCGGAAAGAGTTCAGATTTAACGGTGGCAAGAAACTATAATTATTGCCCAATTCTAAGAAAGGATTTTATCGTGGATGAATATCAAATTATCGAATCAAGATCAATCGGTGCAGACGCCATACTATTAATTGCTGAATGTTTATCAAAAGCGGAAATACAACAATTCACGACACTAGCAAAAAATCTTGGAATGGAGGTGCTTTGCGAATTGCATAATGAGGATCAATTGGTAAAGTTGAATGATGATATTGATCTTATTGGCGTAAACAATCGTGACCTAAAAGTTTTTAAAACATCCATTCAAAATTCGATTAGAATCAAAGAGTCTTTACCTACCAATAAGACATTAATTTCTGAAAGTGGCATTAATTCATTAGAGGATATAGCGCTTTTAAAATCAGCGGGATTTCATGGCTTTTTGATTGGTGAATTATTTATGAAAGAAGAGCATCCAGAATTGGCAGCAAGAAATTTTATTAGCTCAATTGTTTAATGAGTGTTGCGTTAAAAATAAAGGTTTGCGGAAACGCGATTTATGAAAACGCCATGGCAGTTTCAAAATTGAATCCTGATATGATGGGCTTTGTTTTTTACAATAAATCTAGTAGATACATCTTGCCAGAACTGGCTTTGCGTATCGTTGACGATATTCAATCAAGTATTGAGAAGACGGGGGTTTTTGTGAATGAAAGTATTGATAGTTTAATTTACATTCAAAAATCATTGCACCTGGATGTTATCCAGTTGCACGGGGATGAGAGTCCGTCATATTGCGGTGAATTGAAGGAGAAATGTAGCGCTCGTATTATGAAAGTATTTAGAGTGAATGAAGGTTTTACATTTGATAATGTCGATCATTATTCATCGGTAGTGGATTGTTTTTTATTTGATACTTATACTAGTAAATATGGTGGCTCTGGGAAAAAATTTAATTGGAATATAATGGAACAATACAAATTGAATGTTCCATTCTATTTGAGTGGGGGAATAAATATAGAAGATACACAAGAACTGAAAAAACTTAAGCTAAGCGTACTTCAAGGCATTGATGTTAATTCAGGATTTGAATTAAGTCCAGCGTTAAAAGATATTTCAGTATTGGAAAAATTCATTAAAGAAATAAGATTGTAATATGAAGTACGATCCAACGAAGAGTGGTTTTTATGGTGAATTTGGTGGCGCATTTATTCCTGAAATGTTGCACGCCAACATTGAGGAATTAAAGAATTGTTATTTGACCCTTAGCCAAGATGATGAATTCAAAAAAGAATTTGATGCGCTTCTGAAAGATTATGTTGGTAGACCAACACCTTTGTATTTCGCAAAACGTTTGTCTGCGAAATATGGATCAAAAATATATTTAAAAAGAGAAGATTTATGTCATACTGGCGCACATAAAGTAAACAATACGATTGGTCAGATACTACTTGCAGAAAGATTGGGTAAAAAAAGAATCATCGCTGAAACTGGTGCTGGTCAGCATGGTGTAGCAACTGCAACAGTATGTGCATTGAAGGGCTTGCAGTGTATTGTGTACATGGGTGAGCATGATATTGAAAGGCAAGCGCCAAATGTTAGTCGAATGAAGATGTTAGGGGCTGAGGTAAGGCCGGCAAAGTCTGGAAGCAAAACGCTCAAAGATGCTACAAACGAAGCAATAAGAGACTGGATCAATAATCCTACAGACACTTTTTATATTATTGGATCTGTGGTTGGTCCCCATCCATATCCTGATATGGTGGCCAGATTTCAATCCGTGATAAGTGCTGAAATAAAAAAGCAGTTGTTGACACAGGAGAAAAGGGAAAACCCGGATATGATAATAGCATGTGTTGGCGGAGGAAGCAATGCTGCAGGGGCTTTTTACCATTATCTAGAGAACGAAGAAGTGAAACTTGTAGCTGCTGAGGCTGCAGGAAAAGGAATTGACAGTGGTTATTCTGCTGCGACAAGTTTTCTAGGTTCAGAAGGGATATTACATGGAAGTAGAACCTTGTTAATGCAAACGGATGATGGTCAAGTTATAGAACCATATTCCATTTCTGCCGGCTTGGATTACCCAGGCATTGGACCTATGCATGCGCATCTTATATCTAGTGGTAGAGCAAAAAGTTATGCAGTCACGGATGAAGAGGCATTAACTTCAGCATTGGAATTATCGCGTTTGGAAGGTATAATCCCCGCCTTAGAATCTGCCCATGCTTTTGCCGTATTGGAGAAAATAGAGCACAAGAAAGATCAACTCATTGTCATTAATTTATCTGGCAGGGGGGATAAGGATTTGAGTACATATATAAAACACTTTGGATATTAAGTTATGGAAAGGATTAAAGAATTGTTTAGGGCTAAGAAGGATATACTCAGTGTGTATTTCACTGCGGGTTATCCAAACATCGATGATACAGGCAGAACCATATTGAGTTTGCAAAAATCAGGAGTGGACCTAATTGAGGTGGGGATGCCATATTCAGATCCAATGGCAGACGGAGAAACTATACAGCAAAGTAGTGCTCAGGCCCTGAAAAATGGGATGACTCTGGATTTGCTTTTTAATCAATTAAAGCAAATTAAGAAAGAAGTAAATGTGCCCCTTGTCTTTATGGGATATCTGAATCAATGGATGAGGTATGGGAAAGAGAAATTTTGCAAAGCGGCTTCAGAAGCGGGTATTTCAGCCTTTATAATTCCGGATCTACCGATGGAAATTTATCAGGAAGAGTACAAAAGTGCATTAGAAAAATACAATTTAGGGATGTCGTTCTTAATTACACCACAAACTAACGATGCAAGAATTCAACAAGCTTCGGAATATAGTTCTGGCTTTCTATATATTGTTTCTCAATCAAGCACGACTGGAGGGTCAAAAGAATTTACAAAGGAACAATTAGAATATTTCGATCGAATTCATAACCTTAACCTCAAGACGCCCAAAGTTATTGGGTTTGGAATCAATTCAGGGAAATCATATAGAGAAGCATGTAAGTATGCCAATGGAGCAATTATTGGAAGTGGATTTATTAGAGCCTTGGAAAAAGATAATTTAGAGCATAGTATAAAGAACTATATCGACTCAATATTAACAGACAATTAAAAATAGAAAGATCATGATTATACAATTAGAAAATGGAATAGGTGAGGGTCAAATAGAGAATATCATGTCTGAAATTAAGCAACTGAAATATGCGCCCAATCAAGTTGTAACTCAAAACGGGGAATACTTAATCTGTATTGGAAAAGACGAAGTTGATCCAAGACTTGTTGGTAGCATTAAAGGGGTAAAGGATATTCACCGAGTGAGTGATGCATATAAGCTGGTATCTTCCAAATGGAAAGTTGGGAAGACTTCCATTGACTTGGGTGGAGATGTTAAAATTGGTAATGGTGACTTCCAACTAATGGCTGGACCATGCTCAATTGAAAATGAAGATCAGATAGAATGTACTGTTAAACACCTGGTAGAAAACAATATTCGGATTATGAGGGGTGGAGTTTTTAAACCAAGAAGCTCTCCGTACAGTTTTCAAGGATTGGGAATAGATGGATTAAAATTATTCTACAAACATTGTCAGGAGAATGGGATTAAAATAATCACGGAGGTAATGGAATTGGATCAGGTTCAAAAGATGCATGACTATGTTGACATTTTTCAGGTAGGAGCAAGGAACAGCCAAAACTTCAATCTTTTGAGTGAACTCGGAAAAGTGGACAAGGCGGTTATGCTTAAGCGAGGAATATCTGGGACTTTGGATGAGTTACTTCACTCAGCGGAGTACATTTTTTCAAGTGGTAATGAGAAAATTATGTTGTGTGAACGAGGCATTCGATCTTATGAAAAAGCGTACCGAAATACAATGGATATAAATGCATTGGCGATTTTGCGAGAACGAACGCATCTGCCAATCATAGCTGATCCTTCCCATGGTATAGGTATTAGGAAATATGTTACTCCTGTTGCGTTGGCTTGCGTAATGGCTGGTGCAGATGGAGTTATTATGGAAGTACATGAAGTGCCACAAAAGGCATTTTCTGATGGCCAACAAACCTTAAGTCACAAACAGGCAGTTGGATCTTATGATAGTATCAGAGCGACACGAGAGCACTTCCTAAAGTGGGGTTAGAATAGGAGATTATTCATATTTGATCATAGAATACTTGCAAAATCGGGGATTTATTGCTATATTTACATCTTATGCACGTAAAAGGATATACATGTTGTTGCTTTTGTCACAGATTATCGTTTGATGATATGAGATAAAGCGTGTATTTATAAAAAAATATTGAGGCGGCTTATCATATCGATAGGCCGCCTTTTTTGTTGTTAAAAATTAGGTTAGGTTAGTAATATTAGGGAGCTCTTCGGGGCTCTCTTTTTTATTTAGGATATCCCATATAATTGTATATTGTCAAAAAAACTTGCACATGAGTGATGTATTAGACAGTTATGAATTAGAAAAGAAATATGGAGATGTTGAATATGCCGGGTTTTGGATAAGATTTGGAGCTGCAATAATAGATGGTCTCGTAATGATTCCGTTTTCATTCTTGATTGTATACAATATCATTTCCATGAAATCATTGGCCTTGGCATTCTTTCTCGTAGTGATAACGGGTATATACAAACCATTGATGGAATTTAAATATGGTGCCACGCTTGGTAAAATGGCAACCAACATTAAAGTTGTTAGTCTAAATTATGGACCTATTTCAATGAACCAAGCGATTATAAGATATTCACCTTGGATAATTGGACATGTACTTAATATCTTTACACTGATGTCCATATTCAGTAGTGCCAATTTTGAAAATACGCTAAGTTTTGTTGAATACTCTGCCCTTGTTTCAGAAGGAAATTCTGTCGATGGTATTGCAGGTCTTGTAATATTGTCTGTTGGGATAATTATCGTCTTTGACGCTCAAAAAAGAGGTGGTCATGACATGCTAGCAAAAACATTTTGCATTCACAATTAGATGGAAGTGACATTACAATCATTTTCGAAGATTCAAAGAATCTTCGAATCATAAATAGGATCTTGTAATTACAAAAACGAAGTCTTCATCTTTTTCCAAAGCTTTAAAAGTGTGATGGTCATGAGGACAACTACTCCAGTCAATATAGCCGCCAAGCTTATATTTCCGTATATCCAATTTCCAGTTGCAAATAGTGCGCTATAGACTAAGATACAAGCAACAAAAACGGCTAAAACATTATTGGACAAATTCCCTGATTTCTTTTCAGTAATCAAGTTTATTTTTTCATGCGTAGCTTTGTTTAAGATGGATTTCCAACCGGCCTTTGCGGGTTGTATTTTTTTAAAGAAATCATAGAGTACTTCATCATCTTCGGGCTTTGTTAGGAAAGTTACTACAACCCAGATGATGGTTGTGAGTAAAACCACCAAAGGGAATTGCATGTAATCGGCAAAAATACCATCAACGATATCGGAACCAAAGAGGGCAGCTTTGTTGAAGTGAAAAGTGAATGAAATAATACCTGAGGCTAGCATGGCAGAAATCTCACTCCACGCATTAATTCTCCACCAAAACCAACGTAATAAAAAGATCAATCCTGTACCAGCACCGAACATTAATATAAAATCAAAAAGCTGTAAAGCGTTGTTAAACATTAATGCAAGAATCGCACTTAGTGCCATTAAAACAACGGTCGACAATTGACCAAATCGGACCATCTTTTTTTCATTGATTCCTGCATCTTTAGGATCAGCATCTTTCAGAAGAATCTCCTTATAAAAGTCATTCACTAAATACGATGCACCCCAATTTAGATGTGTTGAAATCGTACTCATAAAAGCAGCGATAAGAGATGTTAAAACAACACCTAATAATCCAGCAGGCAAAAAAGTTAACATGGCGGGATATGCCAAATCATGTCCAAGTTTGTCATCGGTAATCGAAGGGAAAGCCTCTTGTATACTTGCCAAATCTGGGAAGACGATAAGGGAGGCCAGTGCAACAAGAATCCATGGCCAAGGTCTTAGGGCGTAGTGTAATATGTTGAAAAAGAATGTGGCGCCAATCGCATGATTTTCATCCTTGGCGGCTAACATTCTCTGGGCGATGTAACCACCACCGCCTGGTTCAGCACCGGGATACCAAGCGCTCCACCATTGTACGGCAAGAGGGATAATAAAAATGGTGATCAATAAACTTGTATTGTTGAAATCGGGAATCATGTTAAGTTTTCCGACAACATTTGGATGAGATAAAAGATTGCTTAGTCCATCAACTTGAGGATGAGTCACCGATACATATGCTGCACCAATTGCACCAACGATGGCCACAAAAAACAGTAAGAAATCAGTGTAAACTACGCCTCTAAATCCACCGACTGCACTAAATACAACCGTCACCACAGAGGCAATACCTATCGTTTCCAATGGGGATAATCCCAACATCACACCACCAATCTTGATGGCAGCTAGTGTCACTCCAGCCATGGCCAAGACATTAAAAAATACTCCGAGATATATGGCACGAAATTGTCTCAAGAAATTGGCGGGCTTGCCGCCATATCTCAGATTATAAAATTCAAGATCCGTATTCACATTACTCTTACGCCAAAGTTTGGCGTAAACAAAAACTGTAAGCATACCAGTGATTAAGAATGCCCACCATACCCAGTTGCCTGAAACACCATTTGTTCGGACAATATCTGTTACAAGATTTGGGGTGTCCGTTGAGAATGTAGTTGCGACCATTGAAACACCCAACAACCACCAGGGCATATTTTTTCCCGAAAGAAAATACTCTGAGGCACTCTTTCGAGATTTTTTAGAAACCCAAAATCCAATGAATAGGGTGATGCTGAAAAATGAAATTATAATGGCATAATCAATAGTGGCTAAATTCATTACGTGATTTTTTTCCTAAGTTAAAGGTTCAATGCACGCTTATAGGATTCTAGGAATAATTTATCAAATATTCTTAGTAAAGAAAATCAGGAATTAATTCAGTGTTTCCATCAACGAATTATGGACAATTATCAGGTTGCCAATTACGGAATGACAGCATTGATTTTCTGCCATATTTCATCATGAAAAGCCGTGGGAACAAAAGATTCGTCAGGGGCTTGGCCCATTCTAATGATCACAAGGCCTTTGCTTGGAATCATATCAATATACTGCCCATTTTTACCCATGGCGGCATAACAATCATCAGGTGCATTTTCGGAAAGTGGAAATGGGAAACTATTGGGTAGTCCTGGAAAGATAATAGAAGATTTGCCATTGAGCCAAGTCAAATAACCATAGGATTTATTTAGATCCTGTGATGTATTGGTCATGTCATGGAAAAAATCAGGATCATTCAAAACTGGTGTTTGTCCCCAATGTCCTTCATTTAGTAACAACAATCCAAATCGGGCGGCATCTCTAGCCGTACTCCAATAAATTACAAGATCATCCAAAGGAAACCATGTGCCGGACATTCCAATATGAGATTCTATTGCTTGATTGGTGTAATCATCATAGGACATTCCGGTGGCATTTGTGATGATGTTTTGCGTTAGGGTGTAGGCCGCGTTATGATAGTACCATTGCGTTCCAGCATCTGCAAGGTATGTTAAGCAACTTGGTTCCGTGCAGTTCTGATTTGTAACGTTGTAATCCAATCCCGTAGTCATAGTGATATGATGTTTGACAGTGATGAGGTTTTCTTTTTCAAGCGGCAAACTTGACCAGTTCGAGCCGAGGTAATCCGAAGATTTGTCATCAATATTTAACAGTCCTTCTTCTTGGGCTATTCCGGTTAGTGTAGCTGTGAGCGTCTTCCCCGCAGATGCCCAATACCACTGTGTGTTTTGGTCAAAAGGCTGAGTGTCAAATATGTTATTTCCCCAATATTTTTCCACCACAATTTCCCCATTTTTTAAAATAATAAAGGCTCGTGTTTGCCCATCTTCCAGAAAGTCATATAGATTCTCGAGTTCATCAATATTCCAATTGAGATTTTCTGGGCTTTTTGATGACCAATCGTCAGAATCCGTAGGTGGAAAATACATTTCAGTTTCAGTGATAGGATCCGGTGTTGGCGTTTCATCTTCTTTTTTACATCCTATGAGTATGAGAAAAGAGATTAGAATTAAATATTTCATGTCGGAATATTTGATTAATGAATACCTCATTGGACAACGTAATTTGTGAAAGATTTAATCAAAGATATAAAAATGGAAGGTCGGGTTGATTGAGAATAAAAACATTGGATAAGTCTTCAATGTGTTTAACGAACTACATGTGAATGTGATTTTCGTGTTCGATTAATCTTCTGAGGCATAAAATTCCTATATATTTATCGTGTTTAATATCAAGAAACGGAAAACTATGCTGACTAAACTAGGAGAGAAATTTACTGACTTGTTCAAGAAGAACATGCCCGATGCATTTGTTTTCGCTATCATCTTGACATTTATTGCAGCTGGAGCTGCTATTATCACAACCAACGCTTCATTGTTAGATGTTATCGGATCATGGTATCAGGGCTTTTGGATGCTCTTGGAATTTGGTATGCAAATGGTTCTTCTCATCATAACAGGATATAGCATCGCCTTATCTCCATTGGCAGAAAAGGGAATAAACGGACTAACCGGACACATAAAAACACCAAAGCAAGTCTATTTCGTTACCGTTTTGTTGGGGATATTATTGGGTCTTATAAGTTGGGGGTGGATAATCATTACAGCCCTTTTCGCAAGAGAATTAGCAAAAAGGGTTGAAGGCGTAAATTACGCCTTTCTTATCGCATGTGTATATTTTTCAATGAGTGGTTGGGTGACGGGATTTTCCAGTTCGATTCCTTTGCTATTGAATACACCAAATAATTATCTCATAGATGCTGGACTTCTAAGTGATATAATTCCAACAAGCTATACGCTTGGATCAGGTTTAAACATAGCTATGATTGTTCTTTTCATTGTAGTAACACCAATACTTATGGTCTTTTTAATTTCCAGATTGGGAAAAGGCAAGTCCTTACAAGAATTATCTGACAATTATTCTGAATATGAAAAACCCATTTTGGAAGAGGCCAATGATCAAAAGCTAAGGGAGTTTGCCTTATCGGATAAGCTAAATAATAGTTGGATTTTAACATGGTTAATAGGTCTTTCTGGATTGGTCTATATCATTCGTCATTTCTTATTATTTGGTTTCGATCTCAACTTGAATATCATGATATTTATTTTTCTAATGTTGGGAATGTTGCTTCACAAAACTCCGATTCGTTATGGCATATCTATGAAAAGGTCGAGTGCGAACGTGTCGGGGATATTGTTTCAATTCCCTTTTTATGCAGGGATAATGGGTATCATGATTCATACAGGATTGGGAGAGCATTTATCCACTTGGTTAGCCTCTGTTGCGACCATAGACAATTACCCATTCTTCGCATTTCTATCTGGAGCAATCGTCAATTTTGCGATTCCATCTGCTGGAGGCGAATTCGCAGTCATTGGACCTAGTGTTATTGAAGCCGTCCAGTCAATAGGTTCGGGTCTGCCAGATGAAGAGGTGACTAAAATGATATCACGTGCTGCCATGTCTATGGCCTATGGTGAAAGTTTAACAAATGCATTACAACCTTTTTTCTTATTGTTGGTATTGCCAATTATGGGTTCTGGAGTTAGAATTCAAGCAAGAGATATTATGGGTTATCTGGTTATTCCATTTTTACTATATTTTGTAATTCAATCAACCATGGTCGTGTTGTGGCCTTTGTAAATCTGCATGAGAGCTAAGAAATTACAAGTTGGAATATTCGGGGTGGGGGCCATTGGCTCTATTTTGGGATGTGTGTTGTTGGAGAACAAGGATTTGCAAATGCACTTTTTTAACAGATCTCCAAAAGACACCTTAAGGGTTTGGAGAAATGAATCTTTGCGAGAATATCCCATTCATTGTTCTGAGGCTGAAACTATCACTGAGATATTGGATTATTACGATCAAAGAGCATCAATATCAAGCTGCGCGTTCTCAATTGAAAAAACTTATTGGTAAAAACACTTTGGTTTTTGTTATCAGAAATGGCTTGAAATTAAAAGAATCTGTTTCTGGAATTGTACTAGAAGATAATGTTCGTGAATGTATAATAGATTGTTCTGTGCAAGCATTAAGGAATGGTGGATATAAGCAATACTCAAACTTAAAATTAACGTTAAGCGCATCGAAACATGCCACAGAACTCCGTGATATATTTCTACAGGAAGCGGATGTTTTTATTGCCCCAAATTTTCATTCAGCCCTATGGAAGAAAGTGTGTTTAAGTTCTTCCATTGGCGGTTTGCTTTGTTTGGCAAATGACACTTGTGTGATTTTTAAAACACCCAAAATGTTAAATAAACTCAGGTTGATTTTGAAGGAATCTATCGCGGTTGCCAAAAAAGATGGCGCTGATATCGAAGACGGTTTTCAAGAGGAAGCAATAAAGATTATTTTGGCCTACCCTGAGAGCAAGGGAAGCTCGATGTTAACAGATATGAGGTTGGGAAAAAACATTGAGTTGGGGGCAAAAAACGGTGTGATCCAATCCATTGCAAAGGCTTATGGCATGTCCTCACTATTGAACGATGAGGTCTGCTCATTCATATTGACTTTGAAGACTTAAAATTATCTAAATAAATTCAAATGTATCGAATAAAGCATAATTTGCTTTGTTCAAAAAAGTAAAGTATATTTGTCAAAAAGTAAATAAAACTTTCCATAAAGGAAAGGAGGTGATATAAAATTAAGAATATGAAAATGCGATCACATATAGAGAAGGAATTAGAAAGTATTGACAAAGTCAAATTAATACAGCTTCCTACAGGATACAAAAAAATCGGTTGGATAATGGTAGTTGTCGGATTTATTACACTTCTGCTCAACGGTGTAACAAATGTTCCTGAGCTGACAAAAATTGTTGCTAAATATGTCATTTTGCTAGGACTGTTTAGCGTTTCAATATCTCGTGAAATTATCGAAGACGAAAGAATAAAAGACATAAGAATGCAATCCTATTTTATGGCCTTTATAACTGCGATAATTTACGCCTTTTTGATGCCATTTACAGTCTATATTCTTGATGGAGTAACAGAGTCGAATCCGAAATTCGAAGACGTTGGGGACTTTGTTATTTTATGGATTTTATTGGCCATTCAAATATTTTATTTTAATCTTAAAAAGCGAGTAACTTCATGAGGAATACATTAAAAGTTGAACGGGCTATACTTGACATTACTCAAGATGAATTGGCTCAGCGAATTGGCGTCTCGAGACAGACGATAAATTCGATCGAGAAAAATCGATATGTACCCTCAACCTTGCTGTCTCTTAAACTCTCTCGGGAGTTTGGAAAATCTGTTAATGAATTTTTTTCATTGGAGAATGAAGATTAAATGCAATTAGAATTCTAATTAAAAAATAAGGCAACTCTGTGTCAATGTTCGTTAATCGAATATTGCTTTAATTTGCTACACATCAGTAATAAAAAGCAGTTTGTATTCCAAGGACACCCAGTATAGAAAATTCTGCACCTATGGCTTTCTAAAAAACTTACGTTTTTTTGATGCCTTTCTTTTGCTTTTTTTTCTGGAAAGCGGTTTGACCTATGCCAATATTGGAATATTATATGCAGCCAGGGAAATCATCACGAATCTGGCAGAGATCCCTTCAGGCATAATAGCTGATACATACGGAAGAAAGAAATCACTTTTGGGTTCTTTTGCAGTATACATTTTATCGTTTCTGATTTTTTATTTTTCAGCGAATTTTACGATGCTTTTGATGGCCATGTTATGTTACGGTTTGGGAGATGCATTTCGATCGGGGACACATAAGGGAATGATAATGGATTATCTCAACCTTAATCATTGGCAAGAGCACAAGGTAGACTATTATGGTCACACTCGATCGTGGTCTCAGTTGGGTTCTGCATTGTCCTCTCTAGCGGCTGGTTTTCTAGTCATGTATACGGGCAGTTATCGTTTTGTTTTTCTTTTTGCTCTCCTCCCATATTTCTTGAATTTGTTGAATGTGGCTTCTTATCCATCGGAGATTAATTTTTCTTCAAAGAAGAGATCAGGACATAATACGCTGAGGTCAGTTGTAAAAAACTTTGCCGCAATGCTTAAAAAGAGAGAGGTACTAAGAGTTATAAATTCTGCAGCAATCCATACTTCTTTTTTGAAGGCCATAAAGGATTATATACAGCCCATCATGGTTAGTATAGCTATAATGACTCCAATATTATTGACGATGGAGGAAAAGAAAAAAAGCGGATTGATTGTCGGTATTTTGTATTTTATAATCTATCTCTTGTCTTCTTATGCCTCCAAAAATTCCAATCGTTTTTATAACTTGAAGTTTAAGAACGTCACAACATTTTCTATCTTAATTGGGCTTTTTACTGGAGCCATATGTGGAATCATGTTTCAAATGGAATTCTGGTTACTCTCCTTCATATTATTTGTTGTAATATTCGTTGTTGAAAATCTAAGAAAGCCTATCCTTACTGGTGTATTGTCCAATAATGTTCCAAACGAAATACTGACATCAGTAATTTCAGCAGAATCTTTTTATGCCAGTATAATTACTTCAGTATTGGCATTAATTCTTGGTTTTAGTGCGGATACTTTTGGTGTCGGTGTAGGTCTAATTGCGGTGTCCCTACTCCTGATTCTTGTCCTTTTTATGGTAGGAAGCCCTCGAGATCGTTGATTAATGATTAAATTTTAAGGAAATGTCCGCAAGGGTCTTTCCCTTAAGGCTATTGTGTCGTATTTTTGTTAAAATTATTTTTCATGAAGAGAATATTACAATTGCTTTTGGCACTCCTTATAAGTACATCAGCAATAGCGCAGCCGGATGGGGAAACATTTCCAGATTTTACCTATACCGATTTAGAAGGTGTTACGCATAATCTACAAACATACTTAGATCAGGGTAAAACTGTAGTTATTGATGTTTTTGCTACATGGTGTCCTAATTGCCAACAGTCTGTTGGAGGATGGGAAAGTCTTTATAATCTTCATGGACAAGGTGGTGACGAAACAATGGTTCTATTGTCATTTGAGAGAGATGCCAGTACCAGTAATGAAGCGCAATATATTAGTATGTATGGCATAGAGAGTCCGGTTATTACAGAGGCAGAAGACGTGATTGACGAATTATGGAACATTACTTATCAACCAAGATATTTTGTTATCTGTCCTGACGGAAGTTTCGAGTATCAAGGAACATCACCTATTTATAATAATCCGCAACCGTTGATTGATTTAGCTGATAATTGTGAGGAGATCGTAGGGGTGGAAGAATTGGAGGATATCAATTTCAGTATAAGTAATTCGAATAATGTAGATGTATTGAATTATCAAATGGATCAGACATCGGTGAATTTTGAAATATTCAATTTACTTGGGAGTCAAATATCAAGTGGGCAATTGGAAAATAGTGTTGGTCAAATTAGTATTGCTGGATTGCAATCTGGGGTGTACTTAATTCGACTTAGCACAAAGTTATCAAGTGTGACCTTGAGGTTTGTGAAACGTTAAGTTATCTATTGATTCTAAAATTATATATCTGGAATTTGTTCTTGATTTATTATCAATAGAATTCAAAACCTTCCAATGAGGAAAACACTTTGTCATCCAGGGTATCATACACTCGTACATTTGAAGGACCTTTTTTATCAGATCTTTCGGCAGATAATAATAGATCATCGTAGGATTTGTAATTATCCCATGGCCAGGATACATCCGCAGAATCAGCACTTGATTCTTGATAAAAGTCCCATTGCTTTATGAGATGATCTTCATGGTCAACTAAAATGTCGTATTTGTTTTGTGGCGTTTCGCCAACCGCTTCAAACGTTAATGAAAATACAGAACAGCTATGATTCAAAGTTGATTTAGCTTCTTTCACATATCGTACATTAACCCCTGGATCATTTAATTTGAAAGGCATAAATAACCAGTACATATCATTTATCCACATGCTTTTGGCATCTACCATTTTAGCTTGCAATTGAGGTCCCTCAGGGAGTTCTCTTCCTGCTATAGCATATCTCCCCATATTTGTTTTCATATCTAATAGATAAACAGAAGAGTCTTTGTGATTTTCAATTCTAACTCGGTTTTTTATTTTATCCCAGACCAAGTGTCGTGATTCAAAGAATGTCCAAGAGACATAATGCAGATCATGCCATTTTGATGCACCTCCCATGGCTTCCATAACTTGGTCGATCATCACTGATGGCTCCTTGCTTAACACTAACTCATCAAGTGTATTGGAGTGTTGATTTACAAATTCATATTCATTAAAGTTTTGACGTTCAGGGCTGCAACTTATGGCATAAATAAGACAGATGATACCCATACAAAAGATGAGTGATTTCATGAATAGTTGTTTAGGTTAATTTTGGTAGCTAAATATACTTTAAATAGCTACGGGGAGCAATTAATTTTAGTGAAATAAATTTCTTCAACATAGAATTTACTTGTTGAATCTTTTTTTCAAGTCAGACATTATACATAATTATATTTGAATTTGAACCAAGGTTAAACGGCTGATATTCAAAAGTGAAATAAAAAAATGTTATATTTGAGATGAGATATTACTAAACCTGCTGACATGAAAAATTCTTTGTCAATTCTGTTGATATTTTGCTCAATCAATATGACTGCTCAAGGATATAACTGGAGCGAAGACATCGCACCAATAATTTTCGAAAATTGTGTTTCGTGTCATAGAGATGGTGGAATTGCACCATTTACCTTGGTGAATTACACTGAAGTTTCTGATGGCGCTTTTCCGATAGCACTGGCGGTTAATCATAGAGACATGCCACCATGGCCTGCTGATCCTGACTATATGCATTTTGCCAATGAAGCCGTATTAAGTGATGAGGATATAGAAGCAATAGTGTGGTGGGCAGAGAATGATATGCCAATTGGAGATATAACTTTAGAACCACCATTGCCTGTTTTTCCGGAGCCAGGGTCACTCTTAGAAACCATTGATCTTACTTTGGAAATCGAACCTTACACGTTGCAATTTAATGGAGATGAATATCGGTGGTTTGCTTTCGAAAATACTAGTACAGAAGATGTGTATCTCTCAAAACTCGAGGTTGTTTCTGGATTGGAAAGCGTTGTCCATCATGTAGACTTATACTATGATGCATCGGGCAATTCGATGGCTTATGATGATGCGGATCCGCTACCTGGATTCAATTCAAGTACTAGTTGGCCAGCGACAAGTGTCTATATCAATGCATGGCAGCCAGGTGGCAATATTGTGGAGTATCCAATTGATTGGGGCATCAAAATTCCAGCTGGTGCAGACTATGTCATCGAGATTCACTATGGTCCAGGAGGACAGGGTTTGACAGATAATACCAAAATGAATTTACAATTTCTTACAAGTCCAGGTGATGATATAAGGCCGGTGACCGTGCAATGGTTCCTTAATCAAAGCCCTTCAATGCTGATCGATGGCCCATTGGTCATTCCGCCAAATGAGGTTACAACGTTTCATCAGATTACACAGCCGACTTCTATAGATATATCATTAATCTCTATTTGTCCACACATGCATCTTTTGGGTCGATCATATAAAGTATGGTATGAGGATCCAGCAGGCGATGAACATCCTCTAATCGATATTCCACATTGGGATTTTCATTGGCAGAAATATTATACTTTTCAAACGGTAAAACATATTCCTGCAGGATCAATTATTAAGAGTGAAGGTTCGTTTGATAACACGATTAATAACCACGATAACCCTTTTGACCCGCCACAATTAGTCACTGGAGGCTCTACAACATTGGACGAAATGTTTTTATGTTATTTTATATATGCCGACTACGAACCTGGTGACGAATTTATTATCATGGACGAGGATCTTCTGGTTGGAATTGAGGATGAAGTTTCTATAGTACAAGAGGAAATTACTTTATTTCCAAACCCCGTTTCTGAGACGATGAACTTACAGGTTAATGAAATGATCTCAGGAGAAGTTTCTCTCAGAATTTACGATGTGTTAGGTAAAGTGATTTATTCCGAATTGGCCGTAATGGAAAGTAGCTTTTCTTTAGAGATTGATGCCAGTAAATTATCACAAGGCATGTATTATCTAGAATTTACTTGTGAGAAAATATCTGAAGTTAAAGAGTTTGTGAAGAGGTAGTTGATGCCGCGCTCATTTTTCAAGCATTTTAAATTGTCCAAACTAAATGTAATTGACTTCATTAATTAAAACATCACGGTTTAATTAATATCAGATTATGCGTAATGCTTGTTCCGTTTATTGTAATATTCAAAAGGTAGTTTTCGTTCGAAATACTTTTCAAATTAAATGGAATTAACTGCGACCCTGCGTCTAATTCTTGATGAATTATTTTTTGAATTAACTTACCAGAAAGATCAAGAATTTCGATATTAACCACGGTTCGATTTTTCAATTCGAAATCAACATTAAATTGGCATGTAGAGGGATTTGGAAAGACGTTAATCTCAAAATCATCAATCAATGATTCTGATATGTCATCAGCAATTAACAGTTTAAAATCACAAACTTGAGGCAGATGATCTGACGCTACAACTACATCAGTTACTAATAGGGTGTTGGTTGCTAAACTATCTTCAGGTAGAGCAGGAGTGAAAAGTGAGAAGGAATTCTCTAATGACAAAACGGAACCGGAGAACACATTAAAATCTAATCTCCCTGGACTAAAACTACTTCCTTCATCGTACCAAGTGAAGTTCATTGGAAGGTTGCTTGTATATGGTCTGGCATCCACAAAATCGGAACCATCCCAATCGGGCATAAAATCAGATCCAAAATCTTCACTGTTGATGATGTCACCTGTTAATAGAGTTTCTAATTGTTGTTTATATCCAACCAAGTTCATATCACCAATAATTATGATAGGACTATTTATCGGCAGGCTAAGAGGGCCAACACCTGCTTTTGCATCTCTAACAAAAGCCATAATCGCGTCTATTTCAATTTGGCGACCTTCATTGTTCCCACAGCAGGGTGTATGTGCCACAATGAAAAGAAGAGGTTCGTCTATATTTGATATATCAATCAAAAAGGCGCCATTGACAGATGATCCAGATCCTTCAATTATATAGTCCTCAATTATTGGATGTTTGCTGATAACATGATTGTCTGAAGATCCAGCTTGAGCATGATGCCACTCTTCACCATTTTCAGCAGGAATCATTGACTCTACTTGTGCTGCTACTTGTGCTGAATTGAAATCATAGATTTCTTGAAAACCAATAATATCTGGTTGTATGGCATTGAGTATTCGCGTGTAAGCCGGTTCTTTTTCAGAATCAAAAATACTGTTGAATAAGACATTGTACGAAAGTATTCTAAGATCAATATCTGCTGATTTTGAAATGGAATAACTCGGCAATGCATCCTGTTCATCTGAAGATACCGTGTAATTAACGAGATCATTATTGCCGGGCAATTCATCTCCATTTACACCATCAAGAAAAGCAATTGAGATCTGGTTACTTGAAAATAAAGGGACTTCGAAAAAACTTAAATTTCTTCGTACGGCTATTTCAAAAACATTGGATGTCACTGTAGGAGCATTTAAGATGCCCACATCATTATGTCCAATGTCAAAGGTGCTTCCTGTCAGAAAAATCTCACCTTCACGAGCTCCAAGGTTATACTTTAATTCTGCCCCAATACCATTAACAGCTTCACCTGTGCTGGTGTTGTTATCTCCATCGATATAAAGCGTAACATCAAAATCACTTTGGAGATTAATTTCAATTCCAACTTCAAGATAGAAGAAAAAGAAGTCATCATCGTTATAAACTTTTAGGGTGCCAAAGTCAATGTCAGAATCCCCACCGTCTCCATTTTGATCAGTATAGATTTCTGGTTTATCATCCCAATCATCAAAAAAACCGTCAACCAAAATTCTATTTTGGGCTGATAAATTTATACTGATCAACAAGGTAATATGGCAAACAAAGCACAAAATTGTTTTATTAATCGATCTCATGAAAGTAAAGGTAATGGATTATTTAAGGACTATAGCAATATAGAAAATGCTGAATCAACTATTAATATGGTGGATACATCTTGACCTTAAATCTTGTATAATTCCTTATGTTTACAAGCAATATAATTTAAAAGCATAATTCATTATGTCAGAAAGAAAGGTAAGACCTACGATATGGTTTTGGATAATATCACTAATTCTTTTGTTGTGGAATATTTTAGGATTGATGATGTTCATACATCAGATGACGATGAGTCCAACAGAAATGGCTGAATTATCTCAAATAGAACAAAACTTCTTAATAAACAGGCCATTATGGGTGGTTGTTTCATTTGGTATTGCTGTTTTTACAGGAGTCTTAGGATGTCTAGCCTTACTGTTGAAAAATATGTTGGCTAAACCTTTACTTCTTGTATCATTAATTGCGGTGATTGTTCAAATGTCTCATATGTTATTTTTAATAAATGCAATGGAGATATTGGAGGAAGGTTCCGCCTTTATGACCATTTCAGTTCTTATCGTTTCTATATTTTTAGTCATATTTTCTAACATATCCATCAAGAAAGGCTGGCTTAAATAAAAGTTGTCATGAAAAAGTCAAACATACTTTATATATTCTTGGTCATTTTACTATCGACATCATGCTCTCAGAGCAAGGAAATTGTGGTGGACACAGTTATTGATCGAAAAGCGATGGAAAAAGATGATGAACTCATAGAAATATTTGAGTTAATGCAGGGCTCATTTAATTCTGCGGAACAAGCTAAACTTGATACAAGGTATTATAACAGATCGCTGCATATGTATCCCATTTGGGAGGATAGAGGTTTATACTTGTATGTTGAGCAAGCGCTCAGTACCAAGCAGGATAAGCCATATAGACAGCGCGTCTATAAAGTTTCTCGATTGAATGATAATACACTTCAGACGGAAATCTTTAAACTGGAGGCCGATTCGGATTGGATTGGTAAATGGAAAGACCCTAAATCGTTCAGTAGGTTAACGGAAGATGATCTAATATTACGAAATGGCTGCGAAGTTCTTTTGCGTAAGGCGGGAAATCAAAATTATAAAGGATCCACCGGGGAAAAGATATGTGAAAGCACAATGCGTGGTGCATCGTATGCCACCAGTGAAGTTGAGATTTTAAAGGGTAAAATAATCTCATGGGATCGAGGATTTGATGCTTCGGGAACTCGCAAATGGGGTGCAGAAAAAGGGGGATATATTTTTAAAAAGCTTGAAAGAGTATACAGAACAAAATAAAAATGATCGAATTAATTTTTTCTTCATTCTTGGAATCAGCTTCTCGTTAAATTAAATTAGATTTGTTCGTATGAGCGGAAAGGCAACAAAGGATCGTGTTAAGTTAATTAATTGCACTGAGGAAATACTTCATGCAATTATTAAGGGAGATGAAGCTTTAGCAGAATTACTGAAAATACAAGTACTTGAAAACTGGTCTGAGTTTGGCTCACCGGCCTTTGAGTATTCCTTGGGTAAAATAAAAGAGAACCCTCAGGATGTGAAGTGGTGGACCTATCTTCCGATACATGTTTGGAAGAATGCCGTCATCGGAAGCTGTGGATTTAAAGGGCCTCCTGATTCAGATGGTATGGTGGAACTTGGTTACGAGGTTATAGAGCAATATCGAAATAGGGGATACGCAAGAGAGATAACACACATTTTAATTAATTTGGCTTTCAAGGATGATTCAGTTAAAAAGGTCCGTGCGCATACCTTAGCAACAAGCAACCCATCTGCTTCATTGTTAGAGAAATGTGGCTTCAAAAAAATAGATGAAGTGCAGGACGAGGAAGATGGACCAATGTGGAGATGGGAGAGATTACGAGATGATTCTGTGAAAAAGTAGAATAGTATTCCGAAATTTTTTGAAATACTTGATTGGTAAAACTGATTATTTGATGTCGGGATTATTTAAAATAAAATTCAATACCAAGGCTCATATTGTACACTGATATAAGCACTTTAATTAATAATTTTCTAGTGAAATAACATCATTATTCTATTCTTGGAATTATTTGCATAGTCTTTTAGATTCATTATCTTGCTGAAAGTATGTAAGTCTGAATAAAACTAACTAACTGCGATAAAAAATATGCTTGACAAAGAACGTTTGATTGATAAATTTGGTGAACTACTATACGTTATTGCTAAGGCTGATGGGGTTATTCAAAATGAAGAAAAAGAGGCATTACTTGCTCTTTTAGAAGATCATGAGTGGTCAAAAGAAATCAAATGGTCATTCGATTATGCACAGGAAAATGATGTCAATGTGGAGAAGACCTACAAGGCAGTGATTGATTTTTGCCATGATTATGGCCCAGCACCAGAATACACAGAGTTTATTTTAGCCATGCAAAAGATCGCAGATGCAGCGAAAGGAGCAGAGGAGTCTGAAAATGTTATGATCAATTCTTTTTCTTCCGAATTGATTGCCAGATTTCAAAAAGATTTGGATGAACTTAATAGTAAAGCAAGTCAGGAATAAAGCTCAAAATTTCCAGGAAAAGGCTACATGATAGATCTAACTATTCCATTGCCTTTGCCATCACGAAGTATCTTGGGTCATCAACAGCTTCCTCGATAACACCAGCCAACTTTGGCGAAGCCTTTACCATTATTGATTTACAATCTTCGCTTAAGTGTTTCAGGGTTACTTTTTTTCCAGCTTTTTCATATCTCTCAACGAGTGCAAATAACGCTTCTAGCGCAGAGTGGTCCGTAATTTTTGATTCTATGAAGTCGATTTCAACGTTATCAGGATCATTAGACACATCAAATTTACTATTGAAAGCTTGGATGCTTCCAAAGAACAATGGCCCCCAAATTTCATAAACTTTCGTACCATCATCTTTCACGTGTTTTCTTGCCCGAATTCTTTTTGCACTATTCCATGAGAAGACTAATGCACTAACGATTACACCAGCAATTACTGCCACAGCGAGATCGAAAAACACGGTCACCGCTGAAACCAATATAAGGACAAAGGCATCTGAAAAAGGAATTTTATTTAGTATTCTAAAACTAGACCAAGCAAATGTGCCAATCACAACCATGAACATTACACCTACTAGTGCTGCAATAGGTACCTGTTCGATAAGACTCGATCCAAATAGGATAAAGGCCAGTAATGCCAATGCAGCAACTACCCCTGATAATCGCGTTCTACCACCTCCTTTGATGTTGATCAGGGATTGTCCTATCATTGCGCAACCACCCATTCCGCCAAACAAGCCTGTCACGATATTTGCACCTCCTTGGGCCATACATTCTCTATTGGAATTTCCACGGGTGTCTGTAAGTTCATCTATCAGGTTCAAAGTCATGAGTGATTCTATAAGACCAATTGCGGCAAGAATCAAAGCATAGGGTCCGATGAACCATAATGTTTCCAGAGTAAAAGGGACCTTGTTGAAAATGTCAAATTGAAATTGTGGCAGACCTCCTTCAAGTCCCGCACCACCACCATCTTTTATGAAACTACCAACTGTCGCCAAATCCAAGTTGCCGAATATGGCAATGGCAGATACAACGAGGATTGCAACCAAAGCATCAGGAATTTTCTTGGAAATTTTTGGCAGCCCAAACATCAATAACATGGTCAATCCTACAAATGCTGTCATTATCCAAAGGGCAGAGTTAGAGAAGACCTCACCGAACCAAGGGCCCATATTGCCCCAAAATTCGATACCTTCAGGAACCAATTGTGGAAACATGCCCAACTGAGATATAAAAATAACTATGGCCAATCCGTTGACAAAGCCCATCATAACTGGATGGGGGATAAGCCGAACAAATTTTCCCATCTTGAGAAGTCCAGCAAGCATTTGAATGATTCCCATTAAAATAACGGTCGCAAATAGATAGTACAAACCGAGTTGCTCAGCTGCCTCACCCATGGCATTTCCTTCTGCCACCAAGCTCACCATTACTACGGCCAAAGCTCCAGTAGCACCAGAAATCATCCCAGGTCTACCACCAAAAATTGCGGTAATAAGACCAATCATAAATGCCGCATAAAGTCCAACAAGAGGGTCAACACCTGCTACGAAAGCAAACGCAACTGCCTCTGGAACAAGGGCTAATGCAACAGTAAGTCCAGAAAGGATATCGTTTTTGGCGTTGGCAACACGCTTTCTTATGAATGGAGTCATCTAATATTTTTTAAAGCCTGTAAAAGTAGACTTTAATAGTCACATCAAGCAAGATATTAGTTTTACAATGAATAATGGATTGTTCGAGGAAAGTGATGGTTGAAAATATTAAAAGGTAATCATTGATTGCGATGTGGGGATTGGTTTTTTGGGTCAGTTCACGTAATTGGTCACTTATCAGTTTTTAGAATGTCAAGTCTGAGGTTACTGATCTCTGTAATGCTTAAGACAAAGGGCTTGAATTATTCCTACTTCTGGATATGGCTTTACAAATAAGTCAATTATGAATAAGTATTTTTTGTTTTATCAAAGGAAGTGGTCACACTTCGCAGTGTAAAATCTGAATTGCGAGCTTTCGCTTAGCAATTCGAGCATTCGAACCATATTATTCTAAAATGTGATATAATCTTGATTCAAAAACTATTAATTAACTATATCATTATCAAATTAAATAATATTGCTGATTTCGGCTGTTCAATCATCCGATTATCCATAGTATCCTTGTTGTTATTTTTTTATTCCTGTCAAAATTTATTCTCAAAATATAAATAAAGAGATGTGGCGAAAATCCGATGGTAATGAGCTGAAATTTCACGCCTTGGAAGAAAGCTTTGAACTATTTCTTGAAGACTATGATGAATCAACTGCAAGTGATGAGTTGAAAAAAGACATTAAATATTTTCACCGTTTCGTACATTATTGGAAAGGTCGAGCTGAAACATCAGACCCTGCAACATCAGGATTATTTAGTAATTATCATGAAAGTTTGGAGCAATGGATAGCAGAACCTGTATGTGAATCGGGAAATCCATTACCTTGGACAGAAATGGGGCCAGTGAGCTATACCGGACATTATATGGGAAGGGTTGATTGTGCATGGACAGATCCTTTTGGAAATCCGAATGTTGTTTTTGCAGGAACATCTGCATCAGGTTTATGGAAAACTATCAATGGTGGAGATAGTTGGTATTAAGGAATATGAACAGAATACTTTATCGGTTTATCCCAACCCTAGTAGTGGGATTTTCTACATTGAATTACCGACCCTCGTGCCGTTATCAGGCACCTACGTTTCATCCGTTTATAATACTCTAGGTAAGAAGATCTTTAGTGAAAAGGATGTTTTATCTGATCGGTTTGAGGTTGATCTTAGATTATTTACTACTGGCATTTATTTAATGCAATTGACAGGTGATGGAGTAGTTTATTCAACGAAACTTGTGAAGGAATAATACCGGCCCTACGACATGCTCAGGAATCTACCTTTAGAGTACTTAAGAACTGATTACAGACTACTATTTCCTCTAACTTTTTAACTCTTCCCCGATTAAGAATTAATCCCTATAAAGTTCATCCACCAGATCCGTATATTTGGCCATAATAACCTTTCTTTTCAACTTAAGCGTTGGTGTCAGCTCTCCAGTAGCAATAGAAAATTCTTGTGGTAGTAATCTGAATTTTTTAATGGTTTCCCACTGGGCAAACTTCGAATTATAAAAATCAATTTCTTGTGCTACTCTATCAGTTATTCTTTGGTTTTCCACGATCTTCTCATTGGAATCATAGGTTATCCCTTGAATATCGCAATATGATTTAATGAAATCAAAATTGGGGACGATAAGGGCCGCGGCATGTTTCTGGTTTTCGCCAATAACAATTAGTTGCTCAATAAATCTGCTTTGCTTCAATTCATTTTCAAGAAGTTGCGGGGCGATATATTTACCTCCCGAAGTCTTAAACATTTCCTTTTTTCGATCTGTAATTTTCAGGTATTGACCTTCCTGTAAAATCCCAATATCGCCTGTGTGGAACCAACCATCTTTGTCAATTGCCTCAGCCGTTTTTTCAGGTTGATTATAATAACCCATCATGACGTTAGGTCCTTTGACTAGTATCTCACCATCTTCCGCAATTTTCACTTCAGTTTCTCCGATTAATCGGCCAGTTGTTCCAAAGCGAAATCCATCATTGTCGAGTTCATTAACGGAAACAACCGGAGATGTTTCTGTGAGGCCATAACCTTCCATAATATTCACACCGGCAGCCATGAATATTCTCGCCAACCTTGGAGATAACGCTGCAGATCCACTGGCTACAACTTGTACGTTACCACCAAGCGCTTCCTGCCATTTGCTGAAAATTAATTTCCTTGCTATGGCCAGTTTTTTCTCATACCACCAACCATTTGCGCCATATGCTTCATATTTTTCCGCAAGACCAACAGCCCAGAAAAACAATCCTTTTTTTATGCCACTAAGGGCGGATCCTTTGGCCATAATTTTCTCATATATTTTCTCCAATAACCTTGGAACAGCTGTGAAAACTTCCGGCTTGATTTCTTTGATGTTATCACCAATTGTCTCCATAGATTCGGCATAATAAATGCTTGTGCCTGAATACAGATATAGGTTTGTAATCATTCTTTCATACACGTGACACAAGGGTAAAAAACTAACTCCCTTCGCACCAGGAGCTAATGGTAAACGTGGTTTGCTATTAATCACATTTGAGACAAAGTTATTATGAGATAACATAACTCCTTTTGGATTTCCCGTTGTTCCAGAAGTATATATTAGTGTAGCCAATGACGCAGGATCAATGGTCTCTTTGAATGACAAAAGGTCTTCCATATTTCCACCTTTGCCTTTGTCCAAAACCTCTTTCCAAGATGGTACACCTTCATGATCTTCGAAAATATAAATTGACTCCAGCTTAGGATATTTTCCCTGTACGTTTTTAAGTTTATTATAGAGATCCATATTACTTACGAAAGCTATCTTAATCTCAGCGTCCTTAAATATATATAGATAATCCTCTTCTGTAATGGTAGGGTATACTGGAACATCGACAGCACCTATTTGTAGAGCACCAAGATCAACAATGTTCCATTCAGGGCGGTTGTTGTGTGAGAGAATCCCAATTTTATCACCAGCTTTAATACCCATTGCCAAAAGCCCTAGGCTAAATTGATGTGATAGATCGTATAAATTTTGAGTGCTATAGCCTTTCCAATTTCCCTGAACTTTAGAAGAAACACATATTTCTAATGGAAACTCTTCTAATTGGTAGGTTAAAAAATCAAATATCCTTGTTGGTGTTTTTGCCATTGTGTTTCGTCAATTATTTCTACAATTTTAACCTTTATTATTCAGAAATCAAATGTCTTCCACTAACTAAAAATGTAATTGACGGTAATTTCTTTGTCTTATTAAATATTTCATAGCCTTGTCTAAGCTCAGACCATAAGGTCATTGTTTCACTATTTACTTCGTAATTTTCGAGGGCATGTTTTATCTTTTTCTCGTTCATAGCAAATGGAAACAAGCTAACAGGAATAGTATTTTGACCATTATTTGTAGCTTCCACGGCCAAGATATATATTTCTTTCATCTTATCATCGGTCATAGGTAAGCAACCAATAGTCACGCAATTCCCATGAATAAATATATCTCCACCCAATTTGCTTGCTGAACTAATTTTTCTGTCGGATTTGTTCGGATAATTGATGCCTAATGAGAGATGATAATTACTCCAAGGGTTAAATCGATCGATCTGATAGAAACCTTCTGGAACCTGCAAGTCCCCTTGTTTTCTTTTGGGTCCAGGGCCGCCAGAGTTATTGCAGACTTCATATGTCCTCAGTAGTTGATATTGTTTGTCGTCCACATTTTTAGCCCACAACTCAAGATATTGTTCCTCCTTAAAGGCTCGAAGGTAAATGTGTATTTTATCTATTGAAATGTTGTGATTAGCCAGCAGAGTCTCGATTAATGCGCTTTTTTCTTTGTAGGCGTCACGTACTCTTTCGTACTTCTGTTGATCTGTCTTGAATGTGTTCAATGTGGTTACAATGATAAGACAAACTGATATTATGCTGAATTTCATAAAAATGTTCTGGAATTACCATTTATAATGAAGTATATGCCAGTAATATTGCCCCATAAACGCATAAAAATTATAGGTCTACAATTTTTGCAGTTAATTTTTTAATAGTCCTGAAGTGATCATTTGCTTTGAGCTTTCAGAGTATTTATATTTGAACAAAATGTAACCAGGGGAATGATCAATAAAATTATATTATTTATAGGGCTTGTTTTAGTCTTTGTATTCGCGCTATCTTTTGATGTTTCTGATCCATTGACAAAGGGATACGATCTTAAGAACATTGAGTGTTATTTGAAAAGCGGAGATGGTTTAGGACTTCTTTTTGAGACCAATGAATTATTTATGGCTGCGGGAGAATGCGCTGGATGTCACGGCTTTGATGGATTGGAAATTGCTAGTGTAGATGAAAATGGTTTTGACATTAATGTAATTGACGACTGGAGATCGAGTATGATGGCCAATTCAGCAAAGGATCCATTTTGGAAGGCAAAAGTAAATCATGAATCGCTAGTTTATCCTCAGCATCAGACGGAGATTGAAACTTCTTGTACTGATTGTCATGCACCGCTGGGTTACTTTAATGCCATTCACATTGGTCTGGATACCTATACGATGGCTGATCTTGAGGCAGATTCTATTGCTAAAGACGGGGTTTCATGCGCGGCATGTCATCAACTGATTCCAGATTCTGTTGGAAAACATTTCTCTGGAGAACTATACTATCAAGAGCAAAATTTATATGGCCCATATGAGAATCCGTTTGGCGGACCCATGGAGTCCTTTGTAGGATTTACGCCAGTTTATGATGAGTATGTTACAAAATCGGAAGCGTGTGCTGGTTGTCACTCCCTTGAAACGGAGACCATTGATCTTGATGGCAACATAACGGGTAATAAATACTATGAGCAAGCGACCTATCACGAATGGTTGAACTCGGCATACAATGTAGATGATAAATCAAGCATACAATGTCAGGGATGTCATATGCCTGTGGTAAATGAAGATGTTATTATTGCAGCGAATCTCCTTTTTCTGCCACCCAGAAGCCCATTCTTTGAACACGAGTTTGCCGGAGCCAATGTATTCATGTTAAAACTCTTAAAGGATAATATTGACACATTAGAAATAAGAGCCAACTCTGCACAAATGGATTCCACAATCGCTCACACGCTAACGATGTTACAAGAAAACACTTTGGATCTGGATCTTGTAGAAATAGCGAGAGATGATAGCACTGAAGTTGAAGTGACAATTGTCAATAAAGCTGGACATAAGTTTCCTTCAGGATATCCATCTAGGTTGGCTTTTGTAGAATTGCTGGCTATAAATTTAGAAACCGGTGAGGATACAATCTTTGCTTCTGGATTGTTGGATGGTGATTATAACATTGTTAATCGAGATGATGAATACGAACCGCATTTCGATTTTATCAATTCTGAAGAAGATGTTCAGATATATGAAAATGTGTTTAGTGATGCAACAGGTAATGCAACTACAATTCTTACCCAGGCTCAAGCATCTTTAAAGGATAACAGAATGACACCATTTGGATTTACAACCTTACATACTGCTTATGATACAACTTTAATTGTTGGACTTGCTGAAACTGACGTCAATTTTAATAAGGATGAAAGTGGTGCGCAGGGAACTGGCTCTGATAAAATTAGATATAAATTTTACACAGGCGATCCGACAACTCCTATACAGATTACTGCCAAAGTTTATTATCAATCGGTTCCCCCTAAATGGGTAGAGTCCATGTTCGAATATTCTTCCGATCAAATAGATCATTTTCAGGAAATGTATCTTGCTGCCGATCATACTCCTGTTATGATGGTCGCTGATACTTTGATATCTGAATTCGTTGATGGTGTCGAAGAAGTAGTGGAGGATGAGTTGACTTTATTGTTATATCCAAATCCAAGTAAAGATGGAAGAGTAGCCATACAAAGTACAACGGGGAAATCAATAGAGTCCATTGTAATATATGAAGCTTCTGGTAAAATGGTAGAATCTATTAATGGATTGAGACACAATTACTTTGATGTGCAATTACCACGTGCTCAAGGATACTATTTCATAACTATTTTCATTGATGGGAGACAAGAAGTGCATAGAATTTTAAGGCTATAAAATCTGACGATATTTCTCTATGGCCCATGATCCATATCTTGTTGAACGTCTAACTTCTCTGATGGATGAGAAAAAAGCAAATTACATAACCAAGCGGATGTTTGGCGGTGTTTGCTTTATGGTGGATGACAAAATGTGCTATGCCGCTATCCTAAATGGACTCATGGTGAGAGTAGATATTGATGATGTTCAGCAGTTGCTAAAAAGAGATGGCGTCTCACAAATGATGCAAAAAGATCGACCGATGAAATCCTTCCTTCTTGTAGAGGAAATAGGATTTGATATGGACGAAGATTTAAATTTTTGGGTTCAGAAGTGTTTAGATTTCAATCCAAAAGCGAAGTCGAGTAAAAAAAGAAAATCTTGATTTATATTTTGGCGATATTGTTTTGGTTACCTTGGTAAACCATCAAATACGAAGTAAAGGAGCTTTTCAAAATCTGCAATATCAGCAATCTTTATATTCAATTTATTTTTATTCTCCTGCAAAAATAAAAGTAATAATCGGTCCTAGGATAGTTCTCAATATTTGCCCATCGTAGCCGAACTAACTTTCAGTGCATCTGTGAATGGCGTTGTTTTTGAATCTGCCGAGGAATGGATTAATGGAAATTATGAAGTAAATAATGATGGGTATTTTATAAGTGTTTCAGGACGAATGTTCACGCCAATGGATACTTTCATGGTTGGGGCAGGGTTTGAAAGTGAGAATTTATTGGATTATTTTGATGGGGGTGAATTTATTGATACTAATCCTTATAATGATCGCAGATTCTCATCAGGTTTCATTTATATTGGCGGGGATGGTTCCGTTTATATTGATGCAAATTCTAGCACTAGTGAGGGATCTGGATCAGCCGTAGCAATAGATGCTATCAGTCAAACGATCTCAGGAACTTTTAGTTTCCTGTATGATAATGGTGATGACAACACAATACATATAAGTTCTGGATATTTTACGAACGTGCCATATGAATGATGCTAACTGATTTTTTTCTCACAAAATCTTTCATCACTACAGAGCAGGATTAAAATTTACGGAAAATATCCTGTTTAACAGCCCTTTCTTGTTTGTTAGTTTGAGGAGTCCTACTCATTACGGAGCGTGCAATTTCTACATTGAGATTAAAAACGGAAGAACAATCAATCTTTTTGCGCATCATTGACACAATTGGAGATACAAATTGGCTGTAAATTGACTTTACGAGACGATCGGTTATCCTGACCTATTTTTCGATAATGACAATGTCAGGAAACAATCGGATATTTTTTTAGCGTAGATTACAATTCCAAAACATCATAAGTAATTCATATAAATAGAAACATTTTGGGAGTGCGACAAGAATTCGTTCTAAATTCTTAATTTTGATGTTAGAAATATTTCTATCCATGAAACGATTTAAAAGTACAATCCTAATACTGTGTTTGCTGTCAATATCTATGTTGTCTTGTGATAAGGATAATAGTGAAGAAGAAACAAATGTTCTTGATCCAGTTGCGTTGACACCCAAATTGAGGGCTACTATTGATGGTGTGTATTTTGAGGCGGATGAGGCATTAATTGGTGGTAGTCTTTCATTTCCTAACGAAACACATCAGATAATTGTGTCTGGATCTAATCAGTTTGGTCAAGGACAAATCACAATCCAACTTTACTTTATGGATTTTAATTTTGACAGTTTTGTTATTGATGCAGAATTTAACGGTGACAATATTGTAGGGTCAAATTACTTACTCGGTAAAGTAGATCGTGTAGACATGGAAGATGGTGAAGGGAGTTCTTTCACGACCCATGAAGCACAGGGTATAATTACATCGATTAATACTGACAGTAAGGTGATGTCTGGTAGTTTCACTTTTACTACACTTAACGAAGACAACTCAGAATCTGTAATTACTGAAGGGTTTTTCGAGGATATTGGTTACAATTAGAATAGAGCGTTAATACCGCTTTATAGAGATCAATTTATGACTGTAGTCCTGCAGCTCCTCATTGAATATTCCTTCTTCATCAATTCGATCTAAGCGAACCCACCCTGAGGCGTGGATGATATATTGATCTTCCAAAATGACGCCAACGTGTGTTACTTTAGGATTATCAGATTTATCCGAGCATGCACAGAAGAAGCCAAGATCACCGAGGCCAGCAAGCTCTAAATGTTCGATGATGGTTCCTTCATTTTCTTGTTGGTAAGCATCCCGCGGTAGAGGTACATTCAACGCTCTCATAACAACTTGAGTAAATCCAGAACAGTCAATGCCGAGTTCCGTTTTACCACCCCAGAGGTAGGGAGTGTTAATATATTGGTGAATGACAGAACGAATGTCTAATTCTTCGTCTTGTTCCATGTTTAATTCTATTTCACCCGTAAAACTTGAATGAAAAGACGGTTCTTCACGAATGATACTGCCTGGAGAAAGTGAAATAGTTTGTTGTGTATCTGTATTGAGCCAATAATCTCCGATTGTAGAAGTTGTCAGCACGGCTTCAGAATGCGGGCTTTCGAGGAATTGTTTGCGATCTATCCAACATTCGTAATCATCCGAAAGGCCTTTTATCCGTATCCATTTTTCCTGTTCTTCAAGAACCTCATACTCTTCCCCAAATAGCAATTGCGTAATCATTTCAGAGCGATCATTAGGTTCCTTTCTTCCTGGAACCAACGTTAATCCTACAACACCTGTCATTTCTTGGTTTTATATTTTATTATTGGTTCAATGATACAATTATTCAATCACTTAATGCTTCAATGCGATAATTTAATAATGCTTCAATGCTTCAATGCTGTAATGCAATAATGTTGAAATGTTTAGGTCAAAGAATGCGTTAATTCCGTAATATACCGTCCAGACGATTTATTTTACCTGACTCCCTGACTCCCTGACTCCCTGACTCCCTGACTCCCTGACTCCCTGACTCCTGACCCCTGACTCCTGACCCCTGACTCCCTGACTCCTGACTCCTGACTCCCTGACCCCTAATTAAACATTCTCTATCACCATCGCAGAAGCTCCACCGCCACCATTGCAAATTCCTGCAGCTCCAAACTTTCCATTGTTTTGTTTTAGAACATTAATAAGTGTCACGATAATTCTAGATCCACTGCTTCCTAGTGGATGACCAAGTGAAACAGCCCCTCCATTTACATCAACTTTGCTTGGATCGAGTTTAAGCAATTTAGTATTTACAATTCCAACGACAGAAAAAGCTTCGTTTAGTTCCCAAAAATCAATGTCTTCAGCTTTCATATTTGCTCTCTCCAGGGCGATAGGCACAGCCTTTGAAGGTGCAGTAGTAAACCATTCAGGTTGGTGAGCCGCATCTGCAGAAGAAACAATCTTTGCCAATGGCTTCAAACCTAGTTCTTCCATTTTTTCTTTGCTAACAAGGACAAGTGCTGAAGCGCCATCGTTCAGCGAAGAAGCATTTGCGGCAGTTACAGTTCCATCTTTAGTGAAAACTGCTCTGAGTGTTGGAATTTTTTCGAATCGAACATTGCTGTATTCCTCATCGCGATCAACGATTATTGGATCCCCTTTTCTTTGAGGAACCTCTACAGCAACAATTTCATCATTGAATTTTCCAGCATCCCATGCCGCTGCCGATCTGTTATATGATTCTATGGCAAAATTATCTTGATCTTCTCTAGTAATGTTGTGTTCAGTTGCACACTTGTCGGCACAAACGCCCATATGCACGGCTCCGTATACATCGGTAAGGCCATCTTTCACAAGGCCATCAATCATTTTAGTATCTCCTAGTTTGGTTGCATTTCTCGCATTAAAATAGTGAGGGACACTTGACATATTTTCCATGCCGCCAGCTACAACAACATCGTTGTCTCCACAACGTATACTCTGAGCCGCAAGGCTAAGGGCTTTCATACCAGATGCACATACTTTATTGATTGTTGTACACGGCACATTTTCACTGATACCAGCATTCATAGCCGCTTGACGTGCTGGTGCTTGGCCTAAATTCGCTTGAAGAACATTTCCCATAAACACTTCTTGCACTTCTGATGCGTCCATTCCGGCAGCACTTAATGCTCCTTTTATAGCTGTTGCACCTAATTTTGTTGCAGGTACAGAAGATAATCCTCCACCAAAACTGCCCATTGGTGTTCTTTTTGCGGCTACTATATATACGTCTTTCATTTTTTTACTCTCGATTTTAGTTAGAATTCCATCCCACTAATTATGTGGTGAAAATGCGGTGCAAAGGTACAATACATGCATAACTTTTCACAGTTCTAAGTTCTAATCTTGGGAGCTTACAAGATTAGATTATCCTACATCAATATTTTTGTTGATTATTCGAGGAACAATATTAACTTTGCGCCTCACAAAATGCAGCTTGCTGCCATGGAGAGGTGGGTGAGTGGCTTAAACCGCATGTTTGCTAAACATGTGAACGGGAAACTGTTCCGGGGGTTCGAATCCCCCTCTCTCCGCAATATACATTGAAACCCAGCCATTGGCTGGGTTTTTTTGTTTCAAACATTTTTAAATGAGATCTCTCAATTTGAAAATGTTTGAAATGAAAAAAAGAGCGAAGCGATTTCAATGTCTATTGCAGCTCCCCATTCAGGGATCATTCTTTAATAATCCCCCTCTCTCGGCATTTAGCCTGAAATCCAAAAGATTTCGGGCTTTTTTTATGAGATATTTTGCCAAGTTCGCGTGAGTAAAAATATCTCATAAAAAAAGCCAAGATATTTCGCGGAAATAGCTGGCTATATGTAGGTTCCTCGCACTAGGGATCAGCGGAGCTAATCTGATCAGATAGTTACAGACAAGACCTCCTTGGCTCATGCTAAATTAGAACATTCGATCAATAGGTCGGATACCCAAGCGCGATAGAGTCAAATTATGATGCTTTAAACCAAACTTTGAGCTTCTCAGGTTCATTTTTCACATCGTCAATCTATCCACATTTCAATTTTATTGTTGAACCGTACCAGGTTAGCTTGGTAAGGATTAAAAATATACTTTAGCTTATTAACTGTTGCTGGTAAATATGAAACACCTTTTTAGAAATTATAATTTCTTGAGAACAAATAATTCCTTCTATGTTCTCGCAATAATATTCCTGTCACTCATCATTTTTCAAGGCTGTGCGAGTGAGATGGACACTAAGAAAAGCATGCAGACAGCGTCTGATAATTCCTATGTTTTTAACGAAGAAGTTTCCTTGATTCGTTCACAGATTGTGGAGTCTAGCATACTCAATAAATTAATTAGAGACCAGGATGTGCCCTTTAATAACATGTTACTCAACAGTCCACTGAACAGCAAAAACTATATTAACTCATTGGAAATGGCAACCAATATAGGTGTTTATATAGCAGATCTTAATTATCTATTCGCCTATGAGCAAGATCAAGCACGAGATACATATTTGGATGCTATATTTTATTTGGCTGAAAAATTGGATGTAGAAAATGCTTTTGACCGTAGAAAATTTGATGTTCTATTGTCGGATGGTCTTTTGAGTCAGAGCGAGAAGATTGACTTCTTAGAGCTGTTGGTCAAAGAAGCGGAGGAAAAAATTGATAGCGATGCCAGAGCGCAGATTGTGGCGCTTATTCTATCGGGTTCTTATATCGAGGGAATTTTCATTAATTTTAATTTGGCAAATAGTGCATGGCCAAATGAAATAATAGGAAATGAACTTCTCAATCATTTGAAGAGCTATGATCGGATAAAGAAAATTTTAGCACATTTTAAGGATTATCAACCATGCTCAGATCGATTAGCAGATTTGGAAAAATTGGATCCCATGGTGAAAATGATATTGAAAGGAGACATTCTTGAGATTAAAGACAATCTTGAAGAAATAAATGATGCCGTTGGTGCGTTGAGAATGAGCCTTATCAAAGTTTGAGGCTGGTAAATATGGAGATATCGATTACACTAATCCTTGTTGCAATTACAGTTTTGATCTCCGTGGTGGGATTCAAGAATAGATCGTTTAAGGAAAAGTTACTGTTCAATTCTTATCTCTTTCATCACGAAAGACAGTATTACAGACTATTTAGTCACGCTTTTATCCATAGTGGATGGATGCACCTTCTAGTAAATATGTGGGTGCTATATATTTTCGGTCAATTTGTGGAAGCGGAACTCACAAATGCCTTTCCGTTTAGTGGCAGAATAAGTTTTGTATTACTGTATGTTGGTGGAATTGCATTTGCTTCCTCTTCGGCCTTGGTAAAACATAAAGACAACATAAGATACAATTCTTTAGGGGCTTCAGGAGCTGTAGCAGCGGTCCTATATGCGTTCATTATAATGCGACCGACACACTCTATCTACCTATATTTTATGATTGGTTTGCCTGCCTTCTTATTCGGGGTGCTATATCTCTGGTACGAATACAGTATGGACAAAAGAAGTAAAGGTAATATAGCCCATGATGCCCATTTTTATGGAGCCATTTATGGAATTCTGTTTATGCTGGTCATTGACTACAACTATCTTATCGAATGTTATCTTGACATAAAGTTTTATATCTCTAGCTTTTTAACATAATGAAAAAAATTATTTTTCTGGATCGTGATGGTGTCATAAACCATGAGCGAGGGGATTACACGTATAAAATTGAAGACTTCGTTTTTATTCCTGGTCTTTTTGATACCTTACATGAGCTTGTGGAACATGGATATGAATTTATAGTGATTACAAATCAAGGGGGAGTGGCTAAAGGCAGATATTCCCTTATGGAATTTCGAGCACTTAACGCTTGGATGATTAATCGTTTTAAGGAAGAAGGGATTACCATCTTAAAAACTTATTTTAGTCCTGACCATCACGATTATTCAAAATCACTAAGCCGTAAACCCGAATCAATACTTTTTGAACGTGCCATACATAAGTTTAATGTTGATGTTTCACAATCTTGGATGATTGGCGATAGCCAAAGAGATATTGATGCTGCAGAAAAAGTTGATGTACAGGGAATTTTGATAAAAGCAAACGCACCAGTTGTTGAATGGAAAAATAGATTATTAAATGTCGAATGAGAAGCTGATATATAATGGAGAGCTTTTGGAGGGATCAGCAAATGGTATTCCTGCGGGAGATAGAGGATATCAATTTGGAGATGGCCTTTTCGAAACCATTCGCATCATTAATGGTAATGTCTGTTTTTTCGATGCTCACCTTAATAGATTAAAATTAGGCCTTAGATCTCTGAAAATAAAATATGCCGCTGATTTTGATTTCGGTAGATTACTAAACGAAATTCAGAGTTTGATTGAGCTCAATAATATCAAAGAAGGTGGTCGTTGTCGATTGACAGTAACACGAGATTCTGGAGGTTATTATCGACCAAAAAATGAAGTTGGATTTAACTATCTCATACAGGTTATGCCAGTAGAGCAAAATTACTTTGAGTTAAATGAAGTTGGTTTAAATATTGATGTCTACAAAGAACGGGTAAAACAGATAACACCAACTTCTAATTATAAAACGCTTAATTGTGAATTATACATCATGGCTTCCATTTTTTCAGAGAACACTGGAATGGATGATGTTCTAGTTCAGAATGATCAAGATGCGATTATTGAATCTACAAATTCGAATCTTTTTATTGTCAGTAATAGCGTTTTGTATACAGTGCCATTGGTAGACGGTTGTGTTGGTGGAACCATGAGAATGCAGGTAATTAATTTAGCGTTAGCAAATAATTATCGCGTTTATGAGACGTCATTCAAACCAAGAAATCTTCTCGTTGCTGATGAGGTTTTTTTAACCAACGCTTCGAGTGGTATTCGATGGGTACAAAGTTATCGTCAGAAGAAATATATTAAGGAGATTACACCTCGGTTGATGGAGTTGGTGAATGCGTCTGTATAATGAGATAATGATTCGATTTCTTAATGTTGTAATGATACAATACTGTAATGCAATAACGGATTTTCTTTTACTTCAACACGCAACACGCAACAATGAAATAAACCCTTGGCCTCTATAGGGAATTAAAGGGCGCGGGGTGGAATTTAACAAGGGATTTCACTCTTTGTCCATAGAATCTTTAGCACCTATATTGATATCCGCTTCTATTTCGCTCAGCATGACATCACGCAACACTCAATTGTTCTCCATCAAAACATACTCTGTCGAACCAGAAATATCAATTGTATCACCATTAATAACATAAGACTTTTGGGTATTAGTATACACGCAATCATCATCATCATAAGAACCAACAAGATTTATGTTTGTTACTAGTATCTCAAAATCTTCAGTAGTGCTTTGTATACTGTAGTTGTATGCGGAATAATATGGTGCACCTATTTGCTCATACGCAGGTAGGGCTCTACTGATTCGTATTTTATAGTCATCAGCATAAAATCCCTCTTGATAATACAAGAACGTATCTGCCTGAAAACTTAAAGTATCCAAGGTGTCAGTTTGGAAACGCACCATGAAAATATCATTTAGTTGATCTGGTGTAAATGCATTATCTCCATTTAATTTAAAATCCAGATAGATCGCATTGAGATCATCAACATCTTGTTCAGGGCAATCCTTCTCACAGGAAATTATTCCTGCAATTAAAAGTAAAAGGCTACAAATTGTAAGTACTCTATTCATTTTTAAAATTTCTTTATCACGTTTGAATCACTCCTACGTTGTAAGGTTTTTCAGCTTTCTTTTTACTACTCATTTCCAATCCCATAGACAATATTTTTCTTGTGTCCAATGGATCGATAATTTCATCCACCCAAAGTCTAGAAGCGGCATATTGTGGCTTTGTTTGATTATCGTATCTATCCTTAATTTTATTGTACAGATCTTCTTTTTCTTTATCAGAAAATTTCTCTCCTTTTCTCTCTCTTCCTGAGACTTCAATCTGCATCAATGTTTTGGCAGCTTGAGATCCACCCATCACAGCCAGCTGAGCAGTTGGCCAAGCGACAATTAATCTTGGGTCATAAGCTTTACCACACATGGCGTAGTTTCCTGCCCCATATGAATTTCCGATAATCACTGTAAATTTCGGCACCACTGAATTACTCATGGCATTAACCATTTTAGCACCATCCTTAATGATGCCTCCCTGTTCAGATCTTGATCCAACCATAAACCCAGTTACATCTTGCAGAAATACCAAGGGAATATTTTTCTGATTGCAATTCATGATAAATCTCGCAGACTTATCAGCAGAATCAGAATAAATCACACCACCAAATTGCATTTCTCCAGTTTTGGTTTTCACAATTTTTCTTTGGTTTGCAATAATACCCACGGACCATCCATCAATTCTGGCATATCCTGTCAAGATACTTTGCCCGTAATCTTTTTTATACTCTTCAAATTTAGAATCATCAACCAATCGCTTGATGATCTCTCGCATGTCATAAGGCTTAGATCTATCAATAGGAAGTATTCCCATAATTTCCTTCGGATCCAATTTTGGTTCCTTTGGCTCTTTCCTATCAAAACCAGCATACTCCCCTTTATCACCCATCTTATCGATCAAACCTTTAATTGTGTCCAAGGCTTCTTGATCGTTCGCAGATTTGTAATCGGTCACACCCGATATTTCACAATGTGTGGTTGCACCACCTAAAGTTTCATTATCAATATCTTCTCCAATTGCTGCTTTCACCAGAAATGAACCGGCCAGAAAAATAGATCCTGTTTTGTCTACGATCAATGCTTCATCACTCATGATTGGCAGATAGGCTCCTCCGGCTACACAACTGCCCATAACAGCTGATATCTGTGGTATGCCCATTGATGACATTACAGCATTGTTTCTGAAAATTCTACCGAAGTGTTCTTTGTCTGGGAATATTTCGTCCTGCATAGGAAGGAAAACACCAGCACTATCAACAAGATAGATGATTGGAAGATTGTTTTCCATGGAGATTTCTTGAGCTCGGAGGTTTTTCTTTCCAGTAATTGGAAACCATGCTCCAGCCTTAACTGTGGCATCATTGGCAACTACAATCACTTGTTTGCCACTGACATATCCGATAACAATAACCACTCCACCCGCAGGGCAGCCACCGTGCTCTTTATACATGCCTTGACCGACAAAAGTTCCTATTTCGAAGAATGGGAGATCATTGTCAAGAAGGTAATCTACACGTTCTCTTGCGGTTAGCTTACCTTTTTCATGTTGTCTAGCAATCTTTTTCTTTCCTCCACCAAGATGAATTTCCTCTTTTTCCCTTCGGATAGCAGACACCATAAGGCGCATTTTATCGTCATTTTTGTTGAACGCTAACTCTTCTTTTTTAGTCATGTTTATACCTAGCAATTGAACTTCAAATATAGAGAGTTAATTACGAATTACGAATCATTTAATTATGAATTGAAGCCTCTGAATCTGATCGGTATAGAGATTCATTTCAATCTTATTATTCAATTTTAAGATTGCGTAAATACATCTCGCTCTCTGGTCCAAGATTGAATATCAAATCTAGAATACTCAGGTTCGAAATATGTTCCGTCTTGCTTTTGAATACTTGGGTGTATGGTTGGAAGTCTGATTTCTTCTTTCTTTTAAGGAACATAGGCCTATAGTCATTCTCAAAATCATCGACATAAGTGTCTGAAATATTCAAATCCAACTTCCACTCCATGATTTTACAGATGATTTTATGGCAACGTAGATTGTTTTCATAAAGAGAATCACATGGTTGTTCCCAAATGGGATTAAGATCATCAATGTAATACTCGTAAAATGGGGAAGAACTATATGCGGCTTTGAGGGCTCTAGGATGAATCTTATTCCAATGGTCGCCATTATCTATTTGTATTTCATGGAATGGCGTCTTTAAACCACTGTTCTTAATCACTGGAATAGTAAGTTTCAGTAAGCCCTGATCCGTCACAATTTCAGCCCTATTTTTATAGGTCTGTTTTCTGTAATTCTCATGAACATCGATAATATGATCTGTCTGAAAAAGAACCGCATAGAAAAATAAATTGCCGAAATAGGGTAGAGGTAATGTATTTACTGATTTAGACAAAATCTAACGGATCAACGTACTTTGGTGAAAACTCTGTCCCAACGGATACCTCCTTTTTTGAAAAGGTCGATTTCCTTGTCTCGTGAAAACCAAACAAAAGCTGCTTTTCCTACCACATGATCTTCAGGGACAAATCCCCAATATCTCGAGTCAAGTGAGTTGTGTCTATTATCACCCATGAGCCAGTAATAATTAAATTTGAAAGTATAGAATTCAGTTTTCTCACCATTGATGAAAATGTCTCCTCCTTTTTTCTCAAGAGTATTCCCCTCGTAGGCAGTGATCGCTCTTGTATAGTAATCAAGATTTTCTTTTGTCAGTGGTAGTTTATCTCCTCTTTTCGGAATGTAAAGTGGGCCGAAATTGTCTTTGGTCCACGTGTTGTCTTTTGTATTAGGAAAAACGGCACGGAAATTCTCTTTGCGATCTTCCACCGGAACAACGCCCTTAATCTTGTCGAGACCACTAAGGGTTTCGGCTTGACCCTTTGTCAAAAAGTAAACTTGATTATTACCTTGACTCAACCCTTCTATTCTATCGGCATAGTTGATGCCATATCTTTCTTTTAACGTCTTTTGCATCGATCTGGTGATTGCATTTTCAAAGGTCACGATATACATGAACTGGACATTAGTATATTGATCCTGCAGCTTGGAATCCACATACAACTCTCGGTCTTTTACTTCAATAGTTTCACCAGCAATAGCAACACATCTCTTGACATAATTTTCTTTTTTGTCAGTCGGTCGAACAACCATGCCTCCATGAGCTTTTAAAAGACTCGTATGTGCCCTATTCAGTAGTTTTTGTTCATTCTTCTCAAAATTGCCTTCATTAAACCCTGCCAATTCATAGGCTTTGGCTCTTTTCATTGCGTGGTAAGATCTATCCTGTGCCTCGACCAGAACAGTATCTCCTTCTGGAAAGTTAAAAACTACAGCATCACCTCTTTCTACATCCGACCATCCGGGGAGTCTATTGTAGCCCAATTTCATCCATTCCAAATATGCTTTGGTATTAAGGATTGGCATGGTATGATGAGCCAAAGGGAATGCCAATGGAGTCATAGGAATACGCGATCCATACTTAATCTTATTTACAAAAAGATAATCACCAACTAACATTGATTCCTCCATTGAAGGTGTTGGGATCGTAAAGGCCTCAAAGGTGAAAGTACGAATGATAAAAGCTGCGATTAAGGCAAATAGTATAGCATCTCCCCATTCACGAGCAGTACTTTTTTTCCTGACGTTCCAATCAATATTTCCGGTATAAACAATCTCATCTTTTTTAGCCATTAGTGGTAGAAGATAGAAAGGTGCTACAACCGCTAATATCGTGCTCTTAGCATCTCTTTGACCAAATGACCATGCAAGTTGAACATGCATTATAGTCAACATCAAGAAACCTACGCCCGGAATAAGTAGAATCAAAACCCACCACCAAGGTCGTTCAGTAATTTTTTGCCATTCAATAAAATTCCATCCTGGAACGTAACCCGCAGTGGAATTTCCTCCCGCTTTTTTAAATAGTGCAGGCAAACTGATAAACCATGAAATGATGGTCAGTATTAGTAAAATTAGTGGTATTGTAATCGTCATCTGTTTGTTGCTCTATTTATTTTATGTCCTAATGTCCTAATGCGATAATGCTTCAATGCGATAATGCAGTAATAATTTTGTAGGCATAGATATTCTCAATTAGGGGTAATGTCTTTGTCTTAACTAGCTCAAACTATATGTTGAGTCTTTGGCTTTTGAGACTATCTTATTTATTTCTTCTGCTTGCAAATATAATCTATCAAGTTCTTCAATTTCAGAAGATAATTTGGTTTCTTTTATTACTTCTAACCAATACTGTGATTAATCAATTTCCTCAACAACGATACATATTCTTGCTGAAAAATTCTTTTTTGGACCTCGCCTTGCAGGCTGCTCTATAATTCGCGCCAACCGATGTGCTTGATTTAATGAGCTGATACGTTATGACTGAGGATGCTTTGGTGTTTTTTAAGGAATCACAAAATTGAATCACATCTACTGCAAAAGCCTTGGTTTTAGGCTTCATCATTTTAATAAATACCCCCTTATCCGTAGTCATTATCCTTTTATCCTATTCCAGTAGTATCGAATTACAGCATTCCTACCCTTAATCGCAACCAATTTTCTATTATCGCATTAAAGCATTATTGCATTACAGCATTTTTTCCCTAAAGCATTACATCATTCATTGTAAAAAATCCAATTTTCCCATGGATCCATTCTGCTGCAAAGATAGCACCTAAGGCAAAACCTTCTCTGTTTTTGGCAACATGTTTGATTTCAAGAGCATCAATTTCATTTTGGTAAGACACGACATGTGTTCCAGGCACCCATTTTTCTCTATGAGAAAGAATCGGAAGAATGTTGTTCTCAATGGTATCCTCATTGACCCAACTCTTGAAAGTTTCGGATTGCTCAATAATGTCATCGGCAATAGTTATGGCCGTACCGCTTGGAGCATCCTTCTTTTCCGTGTGATGAATTTCATCAATTTGACAGATATAATCCCGATGCTTGTTCATGAGTTTGGCCAGATATCTATTTACCTTAAAAAATAAATTGACACCAATACTGAAATTGGAAGCGTACAGAAAACTCTTGTTTTGTCCTTCAACCAAATCTTTAATTTCATCTATATGCTCATACCATCCTGTTGTTCCAGAAACGATTGGCATATTAAGGTCAAATGCTTTTTGATAGTTCGAGAGGCAATTTTCTGGGGTAGAAAACTCTATTGCGACATCCGCTTCGGGCCAAGCATCTTCACTTTTATTGACAATGCCTGAAATGACGTGACCTTTTTCCAAGGCCAGTCGCTCCACTTCCTTGCCCATTTTTCCATAACCAATTATTGCTATTTTCAAAAGATTAAAAGTTTAATGTAAGTGAAAATCCAGGCTGGGCTTTGTCCGCCAAAATAATTGTTGGCAGTGTTGTGAGACAGAGATCATCGTTGACATCAAAGTGCCAAAGATGAGCATCGACATTGGCGTCAATGATTTGTAAAACATAAACCCCGACTATTGCAATATAACTCCAGTCTCGTAAAGATTTAGACCTGTCGAGGGCACTGAGAAGTGTCTGCTCGGTTGCTCCTGTTTCATTAATAGTCAGTGGATCATCATCAATTTCTGCTTGCAAATTTTCCCTGAAAAATTTAATGTCATTCAAATTCCTGTTAAGGTAATATCCACTCACTCCAAATCCAAAATAGACCAATGGCATTTTCCAATATTTCTTATTGTAAAGTTGACCTGCACTAGGCAATACTGCTGCCAGAATAGTTGCTTTTCTGGGTGGATGAGCCATAAAAGAGTCATATTCAATATTTAGGGTGTCTACAACAACTTGATCTGTCATCAAGGAATCCTCTTGAGCTTTCACTATAAAGCTTATCATCATAGCAAATACTATGAGGCCTATATTTTTGGAGAGAATTTTCATCAATTACGAACTTAGCAACGAAGGTAATAGGATATTTATTACAAATGAAAAGTTAGAATTTGTTAAACTCATGAAATATGCTCAAAAGATTGCTACTCGCATGTGAGATCAAAAGTTAGCAGAAAATTTGAACATTTTTCACCCTTCTATTTTATATGAAACTTGAACCCAGTACCCATGATCACAAGATCTCGTGGGCTTAAATAAACTTCATTGCCATTGGCAAAAATGCTGTAGAAATAAACATCCCACATGCTTGCTTCAAGATATATTGATATGGCTTTAATAGGTCCTTTATTAAGGGTGATTTTTGCCTCCGTACTCAAAGCCAGGCCAACACGATTTTTTATACTCCACCAGTAGTAATTTTTTGGATAGTATTTGTTTTTCTTATACTTGCTCAAATCCAACCCGCTGTATCTTGATACTAATGGACCAACTGATAAAGGTTTCCATTGAAATTGCTTATAGTTATAACGCCAATTTGGAGTATACATCAGCTTGAAAGTTGTTGCATAAAATGTTCTAGAAGATCTAGAAGCAGGAATAAATCCAAACGAAGCATCGAGTTCCAGTTTATCTTTGGCAAAAATCCAATCAGCTCCTAAAGAGAACATTCCTGCATTCCCGGCAAACTGAAACCTAAGGACATCTGGGGCGAACTTGTTTTTAATAACAAGAGAATCACTTTGAGCAAGAGCGCCAAAAGAAAGAAGCATCAATGAGATGAATACGAGATATTTATTCTGCAAACTACGTCTCATTATCTTAATTCAAATTCGAATCCGCCATTCCAAACTTTCAAGAGAATGAATTGCTCTGTTGTAGTACTTGCAGAATTTAAGTAGCTTATGCCATCCTCTGAAGCTGTAAAATTATAGTTGTGATTATGTCCATTGATACCCAGTAATAAATTGTCATGAGACCCAAGAACTTCTATAAAATCATCTACTAGCTCATCATTGAAGTCCTGATTGATCGGAGGGACATGTTGTACAATGATGGCCTGAGAGAAGCCTGTAGTGTCTGACAACTCCTGTTCAAGCCACGAAATATCTGGCACATTTGGTTCGAATCCAAACTCCCTACTGTTGGTGTTTATATAAACGTACTTTGTGTCATTAAAGATGAAACTAAAATTTAAGGGCCCATACATGTTTTGATAGATCTCACCACCGTTACCAATAAGGTCGTGGTTGCCGACTACGGCAACATAAGGGGCGTGAAGTTTCTCCAAAAGTTCATACATCCAGTTATATTCTCGTTGTAGGCCAAAGTCTACTAAATCACCAGTATGAATAACAAAGTCTACTTCATTAATGGTATTTATTTTGTCAATTATATCATCGGTTGCATCATAAAATCTTTGCGTATCCCCAATTACAGCAATGATTGAAGTGTCTGACTCACTATTGATGAATCGGGCAATATTATTGGCATTAATATCGGTCGGTCCATCACGATCAATCTCATATGGACTATATTCGAAAGTTTCGCAACCAACTAAAAATAAAGATATTATAATAATGTAGATAATACGAAAGGACATTGTATTGACGATTTCTTGGAACATATTTCGTGGTGATAGTAGCATATTCTTAATGTGAAAATAAAAATTTAGAATAAGACTACAAAGATACATTGATATTCACGTAACCGAAAGCAGTTTGGTGTCATTTAGGTATTTACTGAAGATTAGACTTTTATTGTAAATGATGTGAAATTTTGCAATTAAAATGACATATTTAATGGCTTTGATTATAGATCTTGTTGCATTAAATTTGTGTTGTGCGGAAAATAAAAAGCATTTTCTTTTTTACGATAATGGGTCTAGTGGGCATGAAGAGCTATGGTCAAAAGGAATTTCTTTCTACTAAGATCAATGGTGTTAATTATGTGTCACCGCAAAATGATGCTGAATTCGGTAAAATGAAAGCGATAAAGCGAATCAATGCTAACTGGGTTAGTTTGACTCCCTTTACTTTCTTAAACGATAATGACCCAATCTTTGAATTTGACTCTACCCGTAACTGGATGGGTGATTCCATAGATGGGATCAAAAGATTGATTAAAGAAGCAAAAGACAACGGCTTTAAACTCATGTTAAAACCACATTTTATCATGGAAGATTTGAATTGGGTTGGTGATTTCGATTTAAGCAATAAAAACTGGATAGTTTGGGAAGAAAATTACACGAACTATATTTTAACACTCGCTCAAATGGCTGAGAAGTATAATGTGGAAATACTCTGTGTAGGTACAGAATTTAAAAATTCAGTAAATGAAAGACCAGAGTATTGGAAGCAATTAATAAGTGATGTGCGTGAAGTGTATTCTGGTAAATTAACGTATGCGGCCAATTGGGACAATTATTACAATATAAAGTTTTGGGCTGATCTGGATTTTATCGGCTTGGATGCATATTTTCCTTTGTCACCAAAGTTAGAGCCCATATTGGAGGAATTGGAGAAATCTTGGGGATCAATAGTGAAAAAAATAGGTAAGATAGCGGTGGATAACGACAAGCAAGTTATTTTTACAGAGTATGGATATCGTAGCATTGATGGAGCTTGTTGGGAGCAATGGAGAATAGAGTCAGTTCCATCAGATGAGTTGGTGAATCTGGAAGCTCAGACTATCGGTTATCAAGCGCTCTACAATTCTGTATGGGATAGCAATTGGATGGCTGGTGGATTTATTTGGAAATGGTACCCAGATGATAAATCTGTAGATGGCGATGCTCATTCCAATTACTCTCCGCAGAATAAACCTGCGGAAGATATAGTAAAGGAAGTATACTTCAAGAAATAACGATATTCTACCTAATATGTTTAAATCAACCTATTGTTGGGTAATATTTCTGAAATGTTTAATGCGAAACGACATTACTTCCAGGAACTAAACTCTGGCTTCATAACGTGAAAGTATTGTGGACAGAACAATAATTATGTTGTGGTTGCAGTAATCTACATGCTATATTCACCATCCATAAAATATTGACTTCCGGACATAAAATTAATTCGCATTGAGAAAACATTCCTACTATACTATCATATTTCTGATATCCACTGTGCTTTTCTCTTGGACCACTAAGCCTTCATCTGATGGCCCTCAGGAAACGATGACTCACATTGAGATGATTGTTACAGGTATTCGAACGAATAATGGTAAAATACAGATAGGTGCTTTTATTGACAATGACAGTTTTAGGAATGAAGAGTCAACCTATGCATTTCATTTTGACAAGGATAATATAGATGAAGGCACGCTGAAGGTAAATTTTGATCTTCCCGCGGGGACTTATGGTTTTTCTTTAATGGACGATGAGAACGATAACAACAAAATGGATTATAATTTCTTTGGCATTCCGAAAGAGGGGTTCGGATTTGGGGATTATTATCATAGCGGATATACAAAACCGGACATAGACAAATTTAACATGGAGTTGAAAGCGGGGGAATCAAAAGTGGTCACTGCGAAAATGCGATATGTTATATAAAGTCTAGACTCCTAGTATAGTCAACTCCTTTTCTAAATTTTCCTTAGCATTGCTTTCATACTTGGCATAAAAATGTTCAGTCTTGAAGATTCTGTCCATAGATAAAAAATGATTCAGCACTTTTCTTCGCCCTGGATTATATACCAGATCAGGGTAAATGGAATACTCCTTCCTTACGTTTTTGTAATACGTCTCGTATGACTCCCAACCCTTTCCCAATATGGAAAGATCAGCATCTGTGAAATAATTAGTATCAATGTTATTGGACGAGTCATGTGATTTGGTGGCCAAAATTTGTTCTGTACAAAGCTTGATCATATCAATAGAAACAGAAATCTGCCGCATCCTTTTCTCAGCAAGTTCAGCACTCTTTTCTTCGTTGTTAGACTTATGAGCTTTATAGATTATATCATGATAAAATAGTGTGAATAATATACAATCCCAATTTTTGATTTCAATTTTAATATCTAGAAGTGATTTTAGTATATTTTCTAGATGGTCTAAAGAGTGATAAAAACGTTTTTTGTGCGAATAATTACTTTCAAGTTCGTTCCAGAGTTCATCCAGCAGATCTTGATTGGAGATATATTTTTCGATCAGGTTTACAAAGGTTTGTTTTAGCATTTTTTGAGTATTCAAGATTTTATTTACAATGAGCCTGTCGCGATTCATGTCTCCACTGAATCCAAAATTCTTGAAGACCTTCAGGCCTTGTTAATTCGAGAAATTCGAGATTCCTATTGAACCGTTTCCAAAAGAATAGAGATTGTATGTCAATGGATCAATTTGTCGAAGCCTAGGATCTTCTTCGTCTCCATTCATCAAGCGCTAACTCTTGACTTTTGGCTTCCAGTTCTAGGGTAAGTCTTCGCAACTCATCCTCTATAGGTTTTTTATCTTCGCTCATACTTGGTTAGTGGGACTGAAGATAATATTTTTTACTCCCCAATGATGTTTTTGGCGTAGGAATGTAGATTAAGAGGCAATTTTAATAGTTGGGATGTTCATTTTTGATAGCCGTTATGACATTAAGGATTGAATCTCTGAAGGAAACGACTTATTAACGCTTTCCTAAATGCTCCCTGGCTTTTCTTCTTTGGATTTCATTTGCAACTTCTCTATCTACCGATTTTTTGTTTACAGGATTAAAGTAAGTGCTTAATGATTTTGCCAGAATGTATGCGAGCGGGATACCAACAATAGAGACAAACAAACAAGCAATTTGAAAAAGCGTGATAATTGCCAAAACCAACCCAAAAGGAAAGTATAGAATTCTTACTAATAGCCCATAAGACGCCCATAATATATTTTGATCTTTCTTAAGATCTCTCTTGTCAATCATTACACTCGAAAAAGGAGTCATTAGAAATTTAGAGTATTCAATTAATCCCAATCCGATGGGCGCTCCAATAATAGTAATTACCAATAATGAGCCAATTAAAAAAGTACACAAAGCATTCAGAAAGCCTAAAAAAGGAATGTGCCAGATTATGTTTGCTAGGGTTCTCATGTTGATTTATTTCTTTAGTTGTTGAGGATTTTATTGGATTCTTACAAGGTAATGAAATTTTGAGAAGTTCAGAAGTCTAGATAGGGCTATGCTTTGTAAAAGTGCATACAGCTCCGCAGCATTTGCAATGCTGCGACACTCCATATATAAGCGCTAATGTCATTCTTTATTCTCAATGCAATATTTTAATGATTCAACAACCGCGTCTTTATGATTGTGTCTTATGAATACATCTATCCAATCTACGACTGTCATGGTTATTAGTGTCTGGAAGGAAACAGACATATTTTTTTGCAAATGAATTATCGTAAAAAGAAACTTTTCACGGTTAGTATAAGAGCAATAGTGGTTTTCAATGCACCTAAATTTAGGTTAGTAAGATAATTAATTAAATGCAAAAACGGTTCAAGTTTGCACAAGAACCGTTATTGCTTTTATACATTGTTAGAAACAGACCTTTTCTATTCATTATCATATCAAATATGAATAAATTTCGAATCGAAGTCTTCATTAATGTGTGAGTATTGTAATTATTCTAGATAATTGAGTTATATTTAGCCCTTAATTTCATTACAATTTAGTTTCATTAAATAAATAAAAAATATGTATATATCAAAAATAGTACCTATCATCCTAATACTTACGGTAGGATTATTATCAAGTTGTCAAAAGGAAAATGATGACTTATCTTCAGAATTATCAATTGAAAATTCTGCGGCTACTGAAGGGGCATTGAAAAATTCTGCAGCTACTGGAGGGGCATTGGAAACAGTAAATCTAGGGCTTGCCGGTGAGTTTGCAATATTATCGCAAACGGGCATTACTGATGTCTATCCTTCAGTTATTAAAGGAGATGTTGGATCAAGTCCAATTACCGGAGCTGCAATTCTGGTAACATGTACAGAAGTAGATGGTACAATATATTCAGTCAATGCTGCCGGGCCACTGCCTTGTGTCGTAAATCATTCTAGTAGATTAACTACAGCTGTTGCAGACATGGGCACAGCATATATTGATGCCGCGGGACGTAGTAACCCTAATTATCTGGAATTGGGTGCAGGAAATATTGGAGGCTTTACGCTTGCACCTGGACTATATAATTGGACAAGTCCATTAGTTATCCCATCGGGTATAACTATTTCGGGTGGTCCTAACGATATCTGGATATTTCAGGTTGCACAGACTCTTGATATGAGTTCAGGAGTGAGTATTACCTTGAGCGGTGGTGCAAAAGCTGAGAACATCTTCTGGCAAGTTGCTGGTATTGTTACTTTGGGAACATCAAGTCATTTTGAAGGAATAATATTAGGTAAAACTGGTATTAATATGCTGACAGGTGCAACTTCAAATGGTAGGATGTTAGCTCAAACAGCAGTAGTTTTGCAAAAGGCAACTATTACACAGCCATAAATATTTAGAAGAAGTTTATAGTAATAAAGAGGCTGTCTCCGAAAAGAGACAGCCTCTTTATTTTATCAAATATGGCTATTACAATAATAGCTCCGTAGACTTGTTTCTAACGTTTCGTGTATGGTGTCATAGCATCCCGCAGGGTGCTATGAATATTTTAATGATTCAATAAAGCGTCTTTATGATTGGGTCTTGTGAATACATCTATCCAATCCACCACTGTCATGGTTATTAGTGTCTGGAAGGAAACAGACATATTTTTTTGCAAATGAATTATCGTAAAAAGAAAATTTTGAATTATGGGGTGTTTCCGTCCAAACACTAGCTATAAACAGCTTCTTTTTTGATTGTATGTTTTACCCCCTGCTTGATTTTTGAAGGTAATATTTATGAATGACGTTTCATAACACGTTCCCGCAGGATTGCAAATGATGGGGAGCTGGGGATTATTAAACATTGTTACCAACTGGTATTGCTTTTAGAATCCTTCAAAATTTCAACAAACTCCCCCACAACTCTCATTTCTGCACCATTTTCTTCATTAATAATGATGTTATTGTACGAATCATCAAACGAATTTGGTCGTAGTACAATTGATTTGTGTTTCCAACCTTCCACGGAAATCGCTTTTTCACTTGAATATGTTTTGATTGTAAAAGCGGAATTAAAATCTTGGTCTTGAAGGTCAATGTTTTCAACCAAAACAATTTTTCCATTTCTACTACCTCCATTATATGCTTTAAATAAGCAAATTGAACCATTCGGTATTACACGATTCATTGATTCACCAACTATTTTACACGCAAAATAATCGTTGTTTAGATTGCTATTTTCTGAACCTTCAATTAAAGTGAAATCCTTTTCTGATTGCATTTCACTAAACGACCCAGCAGCAGCATAAAAATCATAAAGGGGGATAGGGTTTCTTAATTTTCGCTCAAAATCCATAGTTCCTTGTATTGGAACAAATTTGATCTTCTTTTCTGACTTGGAATCATGAACCTTTATGTTCTCTTCTAAATAGTTGTATATGGTCGAGGTTACGGGATTTGCTAGATTGAAACGAATTTTCACAACTGAAATTTGTTTGCCATTGTCATTGCTCATTTTGGTTTGCTCAACCTGATTCAGCTCTGGACTTACCTCTCCCATATAGTAAAAGTCCATTCCTTCATCATTATTTTTTTTGATAAATAACGGTAGACGGATAGGCCCGTTATGACCTAAAATAGATTGAACATCTTTACTTCTGATTTTTCGATTAGACTTTGACATCCAATCAAATTCTTTGTTGTTTGCAAATTCATCCTCATATTTAGTTGACTCAGAAATGTGGTCTTCTTTATGATAATTTACAAAAATAGGGCAATGAGAATTATCAGGACTAACTAGGTAGCCTCCAACGTTTTGCGGCACAGGATTTACTGATACGTTCAATATTCTAAAAACATCTTTACGGGAATATTTTCTATAAAGCACAAAGCCATTCTGCCAATTTTCGGGCTCATATAATTTATCGAATTCATGAATTGAATATTCAGTGGAGTCTAGTAGATGTTTTTTAAAAGTATCTTGGTTCAAGAACGAAATAAAATGGCTTGAAAAGACAAATTTTCCATTTTCTATTTTTAAAACATCAAAATTATAAATCTCTTTTGCTGAAAGCATTTCACCTCCTTTCTTTTCTCTAATAAACTCAAAATTTAAATTGAGGACACACGATTTGATGGTTTCGTCAGAGAGGGGATACTTATACTTTTTAAATACTTTTTCTTTTAAATCCTTTACGGAAAGTTTACCCGATTCAATTAATAATTTGATTATTAAACTTTCCTCAACCCTTTTAGAATTATTTATTTCTTTTCCAAATAGTTCCAATAGTTTAACCTGTTGTTTGGATAAATCAGAGTTGCGTTCTTTCTCAACTTTGATCATGAAATTGTAATACGAACTGGAATAGTTCACGTATAAGTACGGATCCCTAGAACCATGTTCAATAAAATCCATCATCATGGGGATTCTTCCCAACTTGAATTTTAAGAGATTGTAGTCCTTTTTTAAATCAGAAAACAACTGCATATTAGCAGAATCGATGGATTGGAATATTTTTTCTTTCGTTATTTCGTCAAAATTAATCGTTGATGCTCCAGGAATCATTCGGCTTCCTTCAGTTATTAATTTTCGAAGAGAGTCTTTGTTATAAGAAGTGTCGCCATATAACGCAATGGGAATAAGGTAATTATTTTCATAATTTCCGATGAAATCAATAACAGTCAAATAACCTTTTCCTTCAGCTTTTCTTAATCCTCTTCCTAATTGCTGAATAAAAATAATTGCTGATCCTGTAGGTCGTAGCATAATAATCTGGTTGATTTTTGGAATATCAATCCCTTCATTGAAAATATCAACCGTGAAAATGTAATCTAGCTTTTCAAGTAAATTATCCGATTCTAATTTCTCAATCGACTTTGCTCTCTCTTCTTCTGAACTATCACCTGTTAAAGCAACAGTTCTGTACCCTTTCAAATTAAATAAAGCAGATAATTCAATTGCTTCATTCTTTCTTGAACAAAAGATTAGGCCTCTAGTTATACCATTATCACTTCCGTAAAAGTCTGCCTGCTCAATTATTCTGCTAACTCTTTCACTAGAAATTAATAGGTTGAAATCAGACTTATTATCAATCTCAGTTTTGTCAATTAATAAATCTGTAACTCCATAATAATGAAATGAACTAAGCATATTCTCTTCCATTGCTCTGTTTAATCTAATTTCATAAGCAATGTTGTGGTCAAATAATTGAAATATGTCATTCCCATCTGTTCTCTCCGGAGTAGCTGTCATTCCTAAGAGAAACTTAGGCTCAAAGTGGTGTATTAATCGTAAATATGAATCTGCACCTGACCTATGCGTTTCATCAATAATTATGTAATCAAAATGATTTTTTTGAAATTTCTCAAGGTGTAAGGACTTTGAAATAGTCTGAATTGTAGAGAAAACGAAATCACAATCTAGTTCTCTTTTATCACCAGAATACAAACCCATCGTTTTACCCTTACCAAAAACTCTTCGAAAAGTGTTTAAGGAGTCTTTTGCAATCGTTAATCTATGAACTACAAACAATAGCTTTTTCGGGTTAAAAACTTTGGCATCGAATGCTGATAGATATGTCTTCCCTGTACCAGTTGCAGAAATTATTAAAGCTTTATTCTTTTTTTCTGCTCGTAAATATTTTAGGTTCTTCAATGCCTCTAATTGCATTGAATTTGGAGTTATAAGAGTTTCGGGTTCAATTAAGTTTTCAAGTTTGTTTTTCTTATTCAAAAGAAATTGCTTCCTATATACTTCTTCATAAGACAAAATATATTCAGCCGTTACGGGGGTTCCTTTTTCAAAATCAGATTGAAATTCATTGAGTGTCTTTTCAACAAGACCACTTTCATCTAATGCAGAAACTTTAATATTCCATTCTTTGTTAGTTGACAAAGCCTGCGCTGTTAAATTACTACTACCAACAATTAGATTATAATGTTCCTTGTTTTTAAAGATATACCCTTTTGCATGAGCATTACCTGTTGTGGCAATTCTCAGGTCTATATTTTTGAATTGGGATAATCTTTTTAGTGCTTCAGGTTGTGTAAAGTTTAAATATTGCGAGACTAAAATTTCGCCATTTATTTCCTGGTTTTCGAGTTCTTTAAGTTGGTTAATTATTGTAGCAACTCCACTCGTAGTGACAAATGCCACAGATATAAAAAACTGATTGCAATTTTCAAGCTCATGAATAATGGTTGAAAGAACCTTTAGTGGAGGATTCTTTTGATTGACAAGTAACTCTGGCTGGTAATTAACATTTGATAAAATACTTTTATCTATAAAACCTGTCTGCAAGCTGTAATTGAAACTTTGGGCTAGTTTATCCATGCGATACTAATTTATCCACTATTGGAATATCAGCCGCAGCCCAATCAAGTTTTTCAAGTTCCTTCAGTTTTAACCATTTTTGATCTATATGTTCATGAAGTATGAGTTCTTTCGTTTCAACTTCACAAATAAAACTGTGCATTGTTAATTCAAAATCTGGATATTCATGAACAACCGTATGGTATAAGGATTTGATATTAGTTGTAAGATTCAATTCTTCAAATAATTCTCGTTGCAAAGCTTCCTTTTTAGTTTCACCATCTTCAATTTTCCCGCCAGGAAATTCAAATTTCTCAGAAATATATTGGAGTTTATTTTTTGGCCTTTGAACACATAGAATCTGATCTTGAAAAAATATTATTCCTGCAACAACTTCTATCTTTTTCATTATTTACTTCTGTATTATTCTACTTGTTGGAAATGTTTAGCCTAAAGATAGTTGTAAATTATCTTTAGCCATTATTTGCGTGAACTTTTTATACTACAGCCCCACAGCATTTGCAATGCTGCGGCATTCCATATGTAAGCGCTAGTGCCATTGTTTATTCTGAATGCAATATTTTACTGATTCAATAAAGCGTCTTTATGATTGGGTCTTGTGAATACATCTATCCAATCCACCACTGTCATGGTTATTAGTGTATGGAAGGAAACAGACATATTTTTTTGCAAATGAATTATCGTAAAAAGAAAATTTTGAATTATGGGGTGTTTCCGTCCAAACACTAGCTATAAACAGCTTCTTTTTTTATTGTATGTTTTACCCCCTGCTTGATTTTTGAAGGTAATACTTATGAATGACGTTTCATAACACGTTTCCGCAGGATTGCAAATGATGGGGAGCTGGGGATTCGGATTGCAAAATTCAGCCAGCAGATTGATGCATTCGAATCCCGGGGATAAAGAATTTAAAACCTGCCCAACAGCAAAGCGTATTAGTTCCGGAAGGCGGAATGGGTTAAAATACCGATATTACAGAAAATTTAATAATAATGGAAAACAAGAACATATTTGGAGAAGCTTTAATTACATGTAGTAACCAACCTTTAACTGGTTTTTTTAGAGATGGATGTTGTAATACCGATGCTACTGATACCGGCATGCACACAGTTTGTATTATTGCTACAGAAGAATTTCTTGAATTTTCTAAACTTGCAGGAAACGATATATCTACCCCTATGCCTCAATATAATTTTGCTGGAGTTAAG
>JBLIMR010000005.1:0-72909 GCA_047638815.1 Gammaproteobacteria bacterium | reverse complement strand
AATCTCCAATCTCCAATCTCCAATCTCCAATCTCCAATTCACTGTTCACTTCGACTGCGCTCAGCATGACAGTCAATCCCTATTCAACAATCTCTATTCAACTCCCTGCTTCAAAAATTAACACTCAACAATCTAAAGCTTCCTTCTATTCAATTCTTTCATAATCAAACTCAACTCTCGCCCTGTTTGTTCTGCCGCAGAAGTATTCTCTTGAGCCCTTCTAATGAGATAGGGCATAAGTTCTTTTATTGGACCATAAGGAACATATTTTCCAACATTATAACCAGCCTCAGAGAGATTAAATGAAATGCAATCACTCATGCCAAGTAGTTGAGCGAAATAAACTCTCTTGTCATTTTTTTTAATGCCATTTTTCTCCATCAAATTGAGTAAGTACATGTTGCTGTCTTCATTATGAGTGCCCGCCAATAGCGCTATTTTGTCAATGTTTTCGATGCAATAATCCAGCGCCTTGTTGTAGTCTCTGTCTGAACTCTCTTTGTCTATTTGGATAGGATCTGGATAGTTCATTTCTTCGGCTCTATCCCTTTCCTTTTCCATGTAAGCACCTCTTACAACTTTAACGGCCAATATGTAATTATGGTCTATGGCATCTTGATGAACCTTTTTCAAATATTCATATCGGTCGTGCCGATACATTTGAATAGTCTGATAAACAATAGGTTTTACCTTGTTGTATCTCTTCATCATTTCTTCAACAATATCATCTATCGCATCCTGAATCCAACTTTCTTCGGCATCAACCAAAATAGGGGTGTCCATTTCAAATGCCGCCTTACACAATCTATCACACCGCCCGTTTATTCGATCAACGGCTGATTGCTCATCTTCTTCAAGATCCTCTTTGTTATTGAGTTTCTGTAAAAGCCTATGTGATCCAATGCCAGTCATTTTGAAAACGCAGAAAGGAACACTATCAAATTCCCCTGAAACTTTTACAGTTTCCAAGAGCTCATCCAGACATTCATCAAAACTCTCCTCATCATCTTTTCCTTCAACGGAATAGTCCAGAATGGATCCAATATTGTCTTTTTTGATTTGATCAATGCATTTTGAAACATCATTAAGCGTTTCTCCTCCAACAAATTGACCAAAGATGGTTTTTTTAATGAGGCCTTTTATAGGAAGTCTCAAAGTCAAAGCGAAATTAGTGAGGTGTTTGCCAATAACTACCATGGTAGGATTGGAAATCATTCGAAACAACCAGTAGGCTTTCTTAAGATCACCATTAGTCATCCGTTTGAAGGCAATCTCCGTATTGGTAAATGAGATTTGTTGTTTTTGCTTTTCGGTCAAAAGAGTATTCAATGTTTTCTTTATTTCTGCAACCAGTGCAAAGCAAAGGTAAAATATTAATCAAAAAGGGATAAAATAATTCATATTGGATTAACAATAAATCTGAGCCAAGCTTTTTAATCAAAAAGGGAATTAATGCAATTAACATTTATCTTTGACCTTCGAAATAAAATTTAGAGATGAAGAACTTTGTTGAAGAACTGAAATGGAGGGGTATGATCCATGATATGATGCCTGGCACCGAGGAACAATTGATGAAAGAGATGACCTCCGCTTACGTTGGATTTGATCCTACAGCGGATAGTTTGCATATTGGCAATCTTGTTCCTGTTATGTTACTTGTTCATTTTCAGCAATGCGGACACAAACCCTATGTTCTTGTAGGTGGTGCGACCGGAATGGTTGGCGATCCGTCTGGAAAATCTGAAGAGCGTAATCTTCAGACAATGGATATGATTGAACATAATCTTCAAGCTCAAAAAAAACAATTACACCATTTTCTAAATTTTAATGATGGAGAAAATAAAGCAGAGGTTGTAAACAACTATGACTGGTTCAAAGAGTTTAGTTTCTTAGACTTCATTAGAGATGTAGGTAAGCACCTTACCGTTAACTATATGATGGCGAAAGATTCTGTGAAAACGAGACTGGAAACAGGATTGTCATTCACCGAATTTAGCTACCAATTGGTGCAGGGATATGATTTCTATTGGTTGAAGAAAAACAAAAATTGCATGTTGCAAATGGGTGGATCCGATCAGTGGGGAAACATCACCACTGGAACAGAACTTATTCGAAGAATGGGTGCTGGCGAAGCCTATGCACTAACGGCTCCATTGATTAAAAAAGCGGATGGAACTAAGTTTGGTAAAACAGCAGGTGGTAGTGTTTGGTTGGATAAAGATAAGACCAGCCCATATGCTTTTTACCAATACTGGATCAATGCGTCTGACGATGATGCGAGTAAATATATCAGAATTTTCACTTTGCTAAAGCAGGAAGAAATATTAGAAATTGAAAAGCAGCATTTGGAAGATCCTGGGGCTAGAGTTTTACAAAAGGCATTGGCTAAAGATGTAACTGTCAGAGTGCATGGGGAAGAGGAATACATTGGGGTTATTGAAGCTTCATCCATCCTTTTTGGAAAGGCAACATCGGAGAAATTGCGAGAGATTTCTGAAGCAAATTTTCTGGCTGTATTTGAAGGTGTTCCACAAGGTAAAATTGCAAAATCAAAATTGAGTGATGGAGAAGCAATCATAGAGGTTTTGGCCCAAGAAGGTGGTTTCCTTAAATCGAAAGGAGAGGCGAGAAGAGCGTTAAAAGAAAATTCTATTTCGGTAAATAAGGAAAAGGTGACTGAAGAGAAGGTTCTTGGAAGTGCCGACTTGATTAATGATAAATACGTGCTGTTGCAACGGGGGAAGAAGAATTATTACTTGCTTATTGCGGAGTGATGGTTCGATGATAGAATGATTCAATGATGGAATGATTCAATGATTCAATGCTGAAATGGAAAAATGCGATATTGTAGAAATGATTTTAATACTCAATATTCTAGAGACTTCAATTCTTCGAAGTGCGCAAGCCCCTTTAGGGAATAAAAGGGCGTGTGATGGAAATATTCAATGATTAAGACCCGACTCCCGACTTTTAGGACCTACGACTTACGACCCACTCCTAACCAAAGGTTAGCAGATTACACCCTCGCACATCACTATTATCAATTCTTCCGAGTACTTTGAATTTTCCATTTTCATGTGCGGAACCTAAATCATTTGTGGCAATGAAGGAGCAGGAATTAATGTTGGCGAGATCAATAACATTTATTCTGCCTGTTTTGTTATTTCTAACGGGCTTCCCCGGATCATGGAGGTCCGTGATTTTCACTTTCATCCATGGTGGGCAAACAAATAGTTCATCATCGGCAGAATAAGCCTGTGAGAGTAACTCAGTCATACCGTACTCTGAATGGATGTATTTACTCTCATATGCATTGAAAAGAATTTGGTGTAATTCGGTTCTAATAATCTCTTTTCTTCTTCCTTTCATTCCTCCGGTTTCAATGATTATCAGATCTTTGAAATTGATAGGAAATTGTTCTGCCATTTCAAGTAAGGCATAAGTGACTCCGAACAGAATTGTTTTAACTCCATCTGTTTTCTGTTTTTCGAGTATATCAAATAACGATTTATAATCATTCAAGTAAAAACCACTGTCTTTGGACTCCGAATTGTTGATGAGATGATCAACCATGTAAACTAAGGAAGACTCTCCTTGTTCAAGATATGAAGGCAATAATCCTAGGACGCAATAATCCTTTACGGGACCATATAAACGCACAAAAGCTGTCATGAAACTTTGTTCATAGACGCTTATGTCAGACACAAAATGCTGACTTCTCACTTGATTAGATGTCCCACTGCTTTTGAAAATTACCGAGGCCTCCTCTTTTTGACTGAGTACTTGATGACTTTTAAAAAAAGAAATCGGCAAGAATGGAATATCCGCTAACGTATTTACGCTCATAGGATCAACCTTCATGTGCCTGAGGAATTCCGAATAAATCAAGCAGTTGTCCGCCTGATATTTGAAGATCGTTAAAGCAACTGACTCAAAATTACTTTGATCAATATCTCTTAAACCCAAATGTTGAAATCTACTTTCCACTAGAAGTTTTACTTCTGCAAAGAAAGACACAAAGCCATAGAGATGAAAATAATTGGCCATAATATTCGTTCAATCAACATAGGATTTCAGTAACTTTACCGATCATGAGACTAAAAAGAACATATATCATCCCATTTCTTTTGATTTCTTTCATTCTCGTTTTTACATCTTGTAAGAAGAAAAAAGAGGCGGATGCTATACCATTAATCGAGTCAGCGGAATATGAGTTTGTTAGAAATGATTCATTGGTCATAAAATTTCACTTTATAGATGGAGATGGAGATATTGGTTTGTTTCCAGAACAAATTGGTGAACCTCCTTTTAATGTGGATCCATTACCAGGAGATCCATTGTTTATCTTTACTTTTAGAGATCCATCAACTAATATTTGGGTCACAGATAGCTTTAACCTAAATTCATATCAGGTTACAATGGAATATTTCGCTATGGAAAATGGCAGTTGGTTTCGACCTGATATAAAGCCACGTAGCGTATTTGGCTTGGATGATTTGACACCAGATGGGCAGGATAAATACCTGGAAGGTGATATCAGTGTCGGTATAAAATTATTCGACACAGAAGATGCATGGCCTCGTGACACAATGATGTTCGAGATTACTTTGGTTGATAGGCAACTTAATAGAAGCAATGCTATGGAAACCCCAATAATTCTAAAACCATTATAGGAGATTTCTTAGTTTCAGGGGAAATAATTCATCACCGTGTTTTAAACAGCATTGATTTGCTAAATTTTCCTTGTACATTCCTAGCAATTTCATACTTTTGATGGATGGAGTTTTCAGCAAGTGAGATTGCAGGAATAATACAAGGTGTTGTTTCTGGTAATGAGGGTGAAAAGGTAACGATGGTTTCGAAAATCGAGGAGGCAGAAAAGGGTTCTCTTACATTTCTCTCCAATCCCAAGTATATCGAATTTATATACAGTACTAGGGCGTCTGTTGCTATTGTGGGTGAAGATTTCAATCCGGAAAAGTCCTTGCCTGAAACCTTAACACTTGTAAAGGTAAAGGATCCATACGTGGCTTTCGCCACTCTGTTAACAGCCTATGATTCAGTCACAAAGCCTAAGCCCTCAATCTCTAGTCAATCATCCATTTCGGAAAATGCAGAGATAGGAAAGAATGTTTTTATTGGTGCCTTTGTGAGTATTGCTGATGGTGCAAAAATAGGTGATGGTGCAATGATTTATAATAACTCTTCTATCGGTGAAAATGCAACTATAGGCGACAACGTTATTATTAATAGCAATTGTTCGGTTTATCGTGATTCCATCATTGGTAATGGCTGTATCATTCATTCGGGGGCCATAATCGGAGCAGATGGCTTTGGCTTTGCACCAAAAGCCGATGGATTTCAAAAAATTGTCCAAATTGGAAATGTAATTTTAGAAGAAAATGTCGAGATTGGTGCAAATACGTGTATCGATAGAGCAACGCTTGGATCTACAATCATTCGCAAGAACGTCAAACTGGATAACTTTATTCAAGTAGCACATGGTGTTGAAATTGGAGAAAACACTGTCATTGCTGCACAAACGGGTATTGCAGGATCCACTAAAATTGGCAAAAATTGTTTGATCGGAGGGCAGGTTGGAATTATTGGACATATAGAAATTGCCGATGGTGTAAAAATTGCTGCCCAGTCCGGAATAGGCCAATCAATAACGGAAAAAGATTCTATTCATCAAGGTTCGCCAGCCTTGCCAAATAGAGATTTTAAAAGGTCATACCTCTATTTTACAAAATTACCGGACATTAAGTCAAAGCTTGATGACTTGGAGAAAATACTAAACAACAAAGATTCATAATGGACAAACAGAAGACGCTTAAAGAAAGTGTAAGTTTTCAGGGAGTTGGTTTACATACTGGTCATACGGTAAACATGACAATTGAACCAGCTCAAGAAAATCATGGATTTGTATTTCAAAGAACTGATCTTGAGGATCAGCCACTCGTGCCTGCCCTGCTTAAATTCGTAGTAAACTCTGAGAGAGGAACTACCATAGGTATTGGTGATGCAACCATTAGTGTCACTGAGCATTTGTTAGCGGCCCTCGTGGGCTTAAGGATTGACAATGCACTGATAAAACTTGATGGTCCGGAAGTGCCAATTCTTGATGGTAGTGCCGGAATATTCTTCAAGGATATTAAGAAGGTCGGAACGATAGAACAAAATGCGGATAGACTTTATTATGTCATAAAGGATAACATCTATTACGAAGATGAAAATGCATATTCTGAAATGCTAGGCGTTGCGGAGCCTGCTGGTGAGTATAGAATAACTGTGATGGTTGATTATAATTCTCCTGTACTTGGAACGCAACATGCATCAATGTATAAGATCGATGATTTCGAAACGGAAATAGCCGATTGTAGAACATTTGTCTTCATGAAGGAACTGGAAGTACTTGCGAAAAGGAATCTTATAAAAGGAGGCGATCTTGACAATGCAATTGTACTGGTAGAAAGAGAATATTCTGAAGAAGAGATAAGATCGATACTAAAGCACATCGGAAAGGAACACTTGGATATTAAAGTAGAAGGATTAGGCGTCCTGAATACTTTGAAATTGAAGCATCAAAATGAGCCAGCAAGACATAAACTGTTGGATATAGTTGGTGATTTGGCGCTAATTGGTCGTCCGATTAAAGGACATATACTTGGGGCTAGGCCTGGGCATTATTCAAATGTCGAATTTGCTAAAACGCTTCTAGAGACATTTAAAGAACAAGAAGCTAAACCTCACTTTGACCTGACCAAAGAGCCAGTGTACAACATTAATCAAATTTCGAAAATGTTGCCTCATAGGTATCCATTTTTATTGGTAGATAAGATTATTGAGTTAGAGGAAAACAGAATCGTTGGCGTCAAGAATGTTACCATGAATGAACCTTTCTTTCAAGGTCACTTTCCTGATAATCCAGTTATGCCTGGCGTATTGCAACTTGAAGCCTTGGCTCAGGTTGGCGGAATATTCTCATTGAGTAAAGTAGAGAATCCCGAATTGTATAGCACCTACTTTATGAAGATTGATAATGTGCGATTCAAGAAAAAAGTTATTCCCGGAGATACACTTGTATTTTCTTTAGAACTGCTAAGCCCTCTTAGAAGAGGTATCGTGCATATGGGGGGTAAAGTGTACGTAAACGGGGAAGTTGTTTCTCAAGCGGATATGATGGCACAGGTTATTAAAGACAAAGTATAATGATAAGCGAACGTGCAGCGGTAAGTGATAAGGCGAAGATTGGGAAAAATGTAACTATTGAACCCTTTGCATTCATCGCAGATGATGTGATCATAGGTGACGGTGCATGGGTTGGCCCAAATTCAACCATCCTTGACGGTGCAAGAATCGGTAAGAACTGCAAGATTTTTCCAGGAGCCGTTATTTCAGCGATCCCTCAAGACCTAAAGTTCAATGGAGAGGTAACTCAAACTGAGATTGGAGATAATACAATCATTAGGGAATGTGTTACTGTCAATAGGGGAACGGACGATAAAGGTAAAACAGTGGTTGGTTCAGGCTGTCTTTTAATGGCTTACGTGCATGTAGGACATGATACAATAGTGGGGAATCATTGTGTGTTGGCAAACGCTGTGACCATAGCGGGTCACGTTGTTATTGAAGATTACGCCATATTGGAAGGGCTGGTTGCCATTCAACAATTCGTAAAAATTGGCGCTCATACTTTTATTGCAGGAGGGTCCAAGGTTAGAAAAAATGTACCACCGTATGTGAAGGCTGCAAGAGAGCCATTGTCTTTTATTGGTGTCAATACCATTGGGTTGAAAAGAAGAGGTTTTGAAGATACGGTGATCCAACATATTGAAGATATTTACAGAAACATTTACGTTTTTAATAAAAACATTGGATCTGCAATAAAAATAGTTGATGCAGAAATGTCTCAAACACCCGAAAGGGATAGAATTCTGGAATTTATAAGAAATTCAGAAAATGGAATTATGCGTGGTCCAGCGTAATATCCATATGGGATTAAAGATATTATTATTCGATATCTTTACGGACCAAAGGAAATTTAATCAATTAATTAATAGATCGAGATTATGGCTTCAACAGCAGACTTTAAAAATGGACTGTGTTTCAAATTTAACAATGACCTATATCAGATAATAGGATTTCAACATGTTAAACCTGGGAAAGGACCTGCATTTGTTAGAACAAAGATGAGAAATTTGAACAATGGTAAGATCATTGATCATACTTTCAATTCTGGAGTTAAGATTGAAACGGTAAGAATCGAAACTAGGAACTATCAGTTTCTCTACAAGGATGACATGGGCTATCACTTCATGAACATGGAGAATTACGAACAAACTGTAATCCCTGAGATGCTTATCAATGCACCGCATCTACTGAAGGATGAAACAATGTGTACTATCACGTTCCATGCAGAAGAGGAAAGACCTTTGGGTTGCGAGTTGCCATCATTTATGGAAATGGAGATTGTTTATACTGAGCCAGGGATCAAAGGAGATACTGCAACAAACTCTACCAAGCCCGCAAAGATTGAAACAGGTACCGAAATCAGAGTCCCATTATTCATTAATGTCGGAGATAGGATTAAAGTTGACACTAGAGATGGTGGAACTTATATGGAGAGAATAAAAGCTTAAATAGGAGTACGTGAAACTAAATCCACCGCAATCGATTCTTGAAATAAACGACATTATAAATGTTGAGATTGTGGGTGACCATCACCATATGATATCAGGAATCAATGAAATCCATAAGGTGGAAACCGGAGATTTGGTTTTTGTTGATCACCCTAAATATTATCAAAAAGCACTTGATTCTGCGGCCACTACCATCCTAATTAACACCAAGGATGTTGAAGTGCCGACAGGTAAAGCGTTGTTGTTCTCTGAAAATCCATTTGCCGATTACAACAAATTGACAAAACATTACAGTCCTTTCATACCATGGAAAATCAACGAATCACCTCAAAGTTTAGGTACTAATTCCTATATTCATCCAGGAGTGATTTTAGGGAGAAATGTGAGCATTGGAAAAGATTGCATTATCCACGCAGGAGTCGTTGTTTATGATAATACGATTATTGGTGATGGTGTTATTATTCATCCAAATGCGGTATTGGGGTCAGATGCTTTTTACTTCAACAAAAAAGGAGAGACTTATACCAAAATGCATTCCTGTGGCCGTCTGGTCTTGGAGGATTTGGTAGAAATTGGATCTGCATGCACGATTGATAGAGGAGTTAGTGGAGATACGCTTATTGGTGCCGGAACTAAACTCGATAGTCAAGTTCATGTTGGTCATGATACAGTGATTGGTAAAAACTGTCTGATTGCGGCTCAAGTTGGAATTGCAGGTTGTGTGATAATTGAAAACGATGTAACCCTTTGGGGTCAGGTAGGTGTAAGAAGCGACATATTGATTGGTAAAGGTGCTATAGTGATGGGGCAATCAGGTGTAACAAAATCTATTGAAGGTGGTAAAACGTACTTCGGAACACCAATAAAAGAAGCTAGAGAGGCCTATAAAGAATTGGCGATATTAAGATCACTTAAAAAGTAATGGAAAGTAACCAGGATACAAAATCGGTGAAGAAGGAGTCAAGGCTTCTCGGGAAGTTAAGACTCAATGAGTTTAAACTCGGCTCTTTACTTAATATTACCAAAGCCATTAACAACCAGCTGGTTACTGACGATCTACTAGAAATTTATCGACAAATTGTTCAAGATGAACTTGGAATAACGAAACTTGTACTCTTTGCAAAATCAACGGATGAATGGATTACGATGCTGGAATTTGGTCAAGAAGGCAGTAGATTGGATGTTCATCCAGAAGAAGACTTTAAAGACTTTCAAGACATCACAGTTGTTAGCAATGTAGAAATTGATTCCGTTGGTGGATATGATGTGCTGATTCCAGTATTCCATGAGGATTCCCCATTGGCATATTTGATGATTGGTGATCTTAAAGAAGAGGAAAGGAAGATGAGTCCAACCATCAAGCACATGAATTTTATTCAGACCTTGACAAATATTCTTGTGGTTGCTATTGAAAACAAGCGTTTGGCCGAGCAAAGTCTTATGCAAGAAAGAATGAAGAGAGAACTGGAACTTGCCGCTGAAATGCAATCATTTTTGGTCCCGAATAATTTTCCTTCCAATGATCGCGTAGATATGTCTGGCTTATATCTACCTCACCAAGAGGTGGGAGGAGATTACTATGATTATATTCCATTAGGAAACGACAAGTTTGTTTTTTGCATGGCTGATGTTTCTGGTAAAGGAATTGCAGCCGCTTTTCTTATGGCAAATTTTCAAGCATATCTTAAATCTTTAGTCTCATCCGCCAATAATCTGAAGGTTCTTATTCGTTTGCTCAATAAAAAAGTTTTTGAAACATCGGGGGGCGACAGATTCATAACCTTTTTTATTGGTTTGTGTGACCTGAAAAATAAGCAGCTGTCCTATGTCAATGCCGGTCATAATCCACCCGTTTTCAGTAATGGTCAAGAGCATAATTATCTCAAGGACGGTTGTGTGGGATTAGGGATGCTTCAGGATATTGAGAAAATAGAAATTGGAGAGAGATCAATAGAAACTGGTGATACACTGGTCAGTTTTACAGATGGATTGGTTGAAATGGAAAACAGTACTAATGAAGAGTATGGTTCTGAAAGAATAGCAACTATACTGTCTTCAAACTATGGCCTGGATATGACCGATTTTAACACAAAACTATTTGAAGATTTCATTATTTTTTGTGATGAAAAAGTGCCATTTGATGATATCGCTTTACTGAGCTTTAGAGTCCTTTGACCTCTTCTAGATTATTTTCATTTGTTGAAGAGAATATTGTTCGATGGAAAAGGTCTATTGAAGCGATTACAGCGCACAATCCCCAGAATGGATAAGAAAGCTTGTCTGTGTCAAGAAAGTTATTTAAAAATCCATGAGCAGCATAACTAACAATACCTATGATGGCTGCCATGACAAGCATTTTTAACTCCTTGTCATCAATGATATAGTATAACTTAATGCCAGTGTAAAGTACAGTAATCAAAATCATTAAGAAGTAAATCAATCCCAGAATTCCCGATTCGGCCATTGGGCCTATGTATTCACTGTGGGCATTTCCGGCATCACCTAGGTTGGTACTTATAATCGTTAGATCCTTACTCTTTTGAAATGGAGCATATTGAAACATGTATGTGCCAGGACCCCAACCGAAAAATGGTTTTTCTGTGAACATACTTAAGGCACTGTTCCATCGATTTAATCTCTCCAAGTTTGATGCGTCTGTACTTACATTCGTCATTGATCGAATATGTTCCATGAAATCTTCAGAGGAATCTTGTCTGTTTTTTGCCAATGCCCGGGCTATGTCATGTTGAAAATATAAGTAGCTTCCTAACAGTAATGTAAAGACCGTAAACACCCAGTAGAATTTTATTCTAAGTTTCATGATCATGTAAACTCCGCCACCAATAACTAAACTAAGCCAAGCAGCTCTTGTAAAAGAAAAAACTAAACCCACTGAAAAGATTACCAAGAGAATTCGATAAACTGATTTCGGTATTTTCGTTTTGAATGGAGCGAAAGAATATCCCATCAATAAGGGATATAAAATTGCGATAGCCGCCCCATAAGAGGTGTGATCTTTAAAATAAGGATTCATTACCCAATGACCCGATTGTTGAGTAAACCCAAAGCCTGCGTGCCTAATAACGGTCAAGATTATAATCACCGCAAGTGAGAAAAGATATACATTGAAGAATTTTCTAATATACTCCTTCGATTGGAATAGCTTCGTAGCAATGAAATATAAGGGAATCACAAACCACAAACGACTTATAAGAAACTTTACAGAGATGATGGGCATCGTGCTTGTGAATGTGGTAATTAAAAGCCAGAACAACATGAAATAGACGGCCATACTAATTCTATGACTATGAATTTTTTTATCCAAAACGCTAATTCTTAGGGAGGAGATAATTAGAAGTAAGCTTAATCCTATTAATATTGGTTCGGTTGGGAAATATAACCCCAAACCTTCAAGTCCTTTTATTTTATTTAGATTCAATGAGAATGGTGCAGCCAACCCCACAAATAACAAAAGAAGTTTAGGCTTATTTAGCGCAATATAGCCTAGTAATAGGCCTATTGGTAATACCAATTGGTAATATATTTCTTTTGTAATAAAATAGCTATTGATAGCTACAAATAGAAATATTGCAGTGATCAAGAATTGCTTTGGGATATTTAAAATCCTTTGCAATTTATTTTTCAATAATTATAAAGAATACCACAGCAGCCAATAAACTAGAGAGAAGAGCAACAGCTAAAATCAACCATCTTACAGGCCAGTGTTTCTTGTCCGTTGACTCAGGACTCTTAACCACATTTGCGAAGCTGACATCTCTCTTAACTTTAGAGTATTCCATGGATCTATTGTCAAGAGTAACACCCAGGCTCCTTGTAATATGCTCCGTTAACAATTTTTTATTTATAATGGATTCACCATCCTCTCTTATTCCGTCCAATAGTTTTTGCACCTCTCGCATGCGCGGTCCATCAATGTTTTTTTCGAGCATTTTCATGTAACCCTCAGTAATTTCTTCAGTTTGAAGGAGCGGATCTACTATCCCGGATTTGTTTTTGAGAAATACCATCTCCATGTTCAAAGTATCTAGCCATCCCTGTTGCACGGCAGCTTCTTGAGTTAACATGTCAAAATACTCCAAATGGAATTCTCTTTCAAGTTGCTGAGTCTTTAAATTGAATTGATTTATTACTTCCTCAACCATTTTCTTAGCTACATCAGGATCTTCGTCTTGACAAATAATTTCAACACTCTCGTACCTTGTAGGGCTAATACTAACACGTTCGTTATACATCTCGTTAATTTTGAACAAGTAATTTTTATCCTCAGGTTTATACCCATATCTGCTCCCTAGCTCAAACTTCTCCAATATTGCTCGTCTAATATTCTCATTGTCAAACAACTGAAGCATTTGTTCGGTTTCAGACTCATCACTGTATGGATCTAGATTTATTGGATACACGATGGCGGAAGATTTGTATCTCGGTTTGAGAAATGATTCGCCAGAGAATATAATAGCCAATACAATGGATAATATGGCAATAATTGCCAGTGGTGCTATTCTTTTCTCAATAACGGAAAGAATATTTTTAAATGTAATTTCGCTTTGCATGCGTCTTATTATGAGGGGTAAAAGTATAAAAATTAATGGCTTTATTATTCAAAATGCCGTTTATTAAGGTAACCAGTTTTTTTGACAATTATTCTTTGCTTTTGATTAGTTCAACAAAATCTTTAGGATTAATTAGGTTTAACATAATAGCAGAACCAAGACCGACAAAGGTCATCAATAGTGCCGAGTTTATCCAATGCAAATTAATTTCCTGACCATTGTGTCCGATAAAGATAAGAATGATCATCAAGAGAATCATCTTAAGAATAACGGGCCAATTGATTTTAAATTTAAAATATACCTGAGCTAAGATGAGGTGCCCCAAAGCGGTGATCAACTGAGTTGCTAGAGTTGCAAGGGCGCTGCCATATGCTTCGAATCTTGGTATAAGCAGAAAGTTAAGGATGAAGTTTAGCATGACTCCGAAAACAGCCAAGTAGTTGAGTTCTTTTAATTTGCCATCCGCAGTTAAAAGGGTACCATAGATTAAAACAATTGCGAAAAAGAGCGAGCTTAATATAAGAACGCCAAACGTCTTGGACGCTTCAGCTATATTTTCGTCATATCGCCAATCCATTATGCCAAAACTCGCATAGTGTGCTGTGAAGGAAATGATGATGACGCCACTGAGCAATAACTTTGAGGCAATCAAAACGACAGGATTAAAGTCTAATTTTTCTTTAAGCATTCTTGCAAATATTGGGAGTAAGAGGATTGCAAAAAGAAACGAGAAATTGTTCAACGCATCAAGGAATCGGAAGCCTTGAGCATATATCCCTGAGGCTTCACTTCCATGGGGAAGCATTCGCTCTAACATGATGGAATCCATTCTGTGATATAATCCCATTAAGAGTGTTAGTAGAGCGTATGGGAGGCTTTTCTTAATGATACTAATAGAGAAAAGTTTATTAAATGAAATGTTGAACTTGTTTGTTTGGCCTTTAACCATCAAAAAGGCAACAACTACCGTAATTAAATAGCTGATTGTCTGTAACCCGATAAACCACTCTATTTTAAACTCAATTGCATTTTGTCTTCCCCAAAGCGCATAACCGCAAAAGATTATCAATAGAAACCTATCTAAAACAGATATTATAGAATCCTGTTTAAAAAGATGTAGACCGGCCAAATTCGACCTGAGGAACAATATGAATGAAGCCAAAGCCTGATTTATTACTATCCAGCCAAGTAGAAAGATCAATCGTTCAGAATAGCCTAAAAGAAACCCACTTACTAGTGCTACTATGATATATAACACAATGAGTATTGATCTTAAACTGATTAAACTCGAAAAGTGCTTATTCAACAGCTGGCGATGTTGCGCGATGTTTCTATTGTTGAAATTGGTGATGCCCAGATCACTAAAAATATTCAATAAAAAACTTAAGTTAAAAAGAGCAAAGTATAAACCGTACTCCTTAGCGCCAACTGCATTTTGCACTCCGGCATCAATCCCTAAAATATAAAAAGGTTTGATTATTATATTCAGGAGAACCAGAAATAGAAGATTGCTGACAAATTTTTGCTTCATATACCGCTGAATAAAGCGAAGGTAAGAGATTAGAACCCCGAAAAAATGGAAATATTATAATTAATCAAAGGTTAATGGTCGATATTAATAGAAGGAATTGTTAAAATAAAGCACTGAACCATGCATAAGTAGTAAAATTCGTAATTAATCATTCGTAATTCCTAATTGATTATCTAAGTTCACACTTTTGTTATTAGAATCAAATGAAGGTTGCTGTTAATACTCGTTTATTACTTAAAGACAAGCTAGAGGGCATTGGTTGGTTTACGTTTGAGGTGATGAAAAGGATGGTCAAGAATCACCCTGAAGTGGAATTTCTATTTTTGTTTGATAGACCGTACAGTGAGGATTTCATCTTTTCATCGAATGTAAAAGCTAAAGTTGTTTTCCCTCAAGCGAGACACCCTATTCTTTATCATTGGTGGTTTGAGTATTCCATACCCAAGATTCTAATTAGAGAAAAGGTAGATGTGTTTTTTTCACCAGAAGGTTTCGTTTCATTGAAATCCAAAGTGCCAACAATCAATGTCTTACATGACATTAATTTTGTACACGAACCAGAAGCTATTAAATCCTTTGATAGAAAACATTTCCTGAAGTATTTTCCAAAATACGCACACAAAGCTGATACCGTGATTACGGTATCTAACTTTTCAAAGAATGATATTTTGAAGCACTACAAACTGCCTGAGGGAAAAATTGTTGTGGCGTATAATGGTGTGGGAGAGCAGTATAGAACAGGAAGCCCTAAAGAAATACTCCAGACTCGAGAAAAATACTCTGAAGGTTGTGAATACCTATTGTTCGTGGGGTCCATGCAACCTAGAAAAAACATTACTCGACTCATGTTGGCATTTGATGAGATGAAAAAATCTTCAAATGACGCTAGCATTAAGAATGTTAAACTTCTCTTAGTTGGTAATAAACATGTGTGGACGAATGAGATGGAAAAAGCTTTTTCGGAAATGAGTTTTTCAGAAGATGTCATTTTTACAGGACGGGTAAATGGTGATGACTTGGTGAATATATATGCTGCCGCTAAGGCCTTGACATATGTGCCCGTTTTTGAAGGTTTTGGTTTGCCTATAGTTGAAGGTTTCAAGTCAGGAATACCCGTCATTACTTCAAATATCTCGTCAATGCCCGAAGTTGCTGGTGAGGCGGCATTACTTGTTGACCCTTACAATGTGGAAGATATTTCTCAAGCTATGATTAAAGTAATGACGAAAGAGAAACTGACGAAAGAACTTGTGGAGAAAGGTTTCAAACAAGCGGCATTATTCTCATGGGATCGAACGGAAGAAATAATTTGGAAGGAAATAGAAAAATTATAAATGGCTAGGCTAAAAAGATATCTTGAAAGGGGCCGGATAGAAGTAGGATGTGATGAAGCTGGGAGAGGATGTCTCAGCGGTCCAGTAGTAGCAGCCGCTGTAATTTTACCCAAAGGTTTCCGTGACCCCGGCATTGATGACTCTAAAAAATTATCAATGACTATGAGGGAAAGGCTTGCGCCAATTATTATGAAAAAAGCATTGGCATATGGCATTGGTGTTGTGGATCACCAAGAGATAGATGAGATTAATATTTTGAACGCATCATTTCTAGCCATGCATCGTGCTTTGGATCAATTAATGGTGAAACCTGATATGATCTTAGTGGACGGTAACAGATTCAATGCATATCCCGACATCACACATACATGTATTATCAAAGGGGATGAGAAATTTTTGAATATCGCTGCGGCATCTGTCTTAGCAAAAACACATAGAGACAAATTAATGCTGGATTTTAACGAGAAGTATCCCGGTTATGGTTGGGAGCGAAATATGGGTTATCCCACAAAAGAACATCGGCAGGCAATAATAAACATTGGAGTGAGTCCAATTCACCGATTAACTTTTCGATTATTGAAAGAGGAGGTTTAGAACTTAAGACTTCATAAAGTTCACATAACCCTGTTTATAGCCTTCAAGACCTATTACATCCCAGCACCGCATTTGGATTAATTTCGAATTTTAATCCTATGCTACGTAAAATTGTATTTTCGGTATTGGTGTTGGCAAGTATTGCTTTGATTGGCTTTTATCTCTACGACCAATCAACAGCCGTGAAAATCCAAGACGTCAAGTTATCAAGCCCAATTCCATCAGATGCTGTTGGCATGATAGAGATGGGTGAGGCGCTGCATTCATGGCATGATCTGAAAAGCGGTAATTTGCTTTACGAAGAATTGCTAAATGCAGATGTAATCACTGCATTCGATAGTTCTTGGAGTGTAATTGATTCCATCTTTCTACAGAATCCTAAGTATAGAGATTTCTTTATTGACAAGGCAGTTACCTATTCCCTTCATCCCCAAGGCAAGGACTTTGATTTCCTTGTTTCTTCAAATATTGGTAAATCATTGACACAAGAAACTTTTGAAGAAAAAATAAATGAGGTTGTTCCCGATCTTATTTGGAATCAGAAATCGTATGAAGGAGCAATAATACAGATCATTTCAAACGGAGAGAGTACAAATTATGCAGCAATATATAATTCATATTTTCTTTGGAGTCCTTCCTCCATCATTTTAGAAAAAGCCATACGAACAGTCAATAATGGGAATTCTATTATTAGGAATAAAGATTACTCTGATATTAAAAAGACAGCATCAATAGATAAAAACATTCATGCATATTTGAATTACAATGCTTTGCCCGAAATTAGTTCGAAGTACATCACTCACTTGGACAATAGATTGCTTGGGCACATCATAGGAGGCTGGGCTGAATTGGATGTCGGAGCTAAGCCTAATAGTATTCTGCTTAATGGATTAATGATATGTCATGATTCATTGAATTATTTTTTGCATTGTTTTGATGGTCAAGAAACCAATGATATTAGCCTCACCGAAATTATGCCAAACAATATTGCTTGGTATATGCATGCGAACATCTCAGACAATAAAAAGTATCTGAGTAATAGTCTGAATTATTGGCAAAAAAACGGAAATGTACGGAGTTGGCAAGCGCGCATTGAGGATGTGATTGAGCAATATGGTTGGGCCCCTTATGAACTTCAACAGATTGAATTTGAAGAACTCGCGTTATCAATAATTGAACCGAAGAAAGATCTGCTGTCTGAAAATTATTGTGTCTTTGTAAAATTGGATAATGAGGATAGAGTGAGTCAACTGCTTGATGAAATGTTTAGTGCTTTTAGTGACGTAAATACGGAGGCGATAAAATTAGAATATCGTTCTTTTGAAACCTGGAGTATTGGTAGTTCGGATATCGTTGAAACGTGTTTTGGACCATTATTCTTTATGATAGATCAGCCGGTTTTTAGCATTGTAGAAGACTATCTCTTAGTAAGTAATTCATTGAAAATTAATAAGTCAGTAATAAATAAATATCTGAGTGATCAAACACTTTCAACCGATATCCATTACACAAATTTCATGTCACAAGCGGCCAATGAGTCAAATTTGTCTTTTTATTCTAATATTGCCCGTTCACCATACTATTATAAGAACATCATTGATGGTTCAGCGGATGATTTCATTGAAAATAACCTTGATGTATTTAGACAATTTCAGGCAGTTTCGTTGCAATTTGAAAAGGCAAAGGGGAATAAATATTATCAAACCTTTTATTGTAAGTATAATCCAGTTTACAAAAATGAAACCTCATCACTTTGGGAGCTTTCTCTAGACACTAGTCTCTATAATCAACCTACTCCAGTCGTAAATCATAATAACAAACAAACAGAGCTGTTAGTACAAGATGAACGAAACGACTTATATCTTATAAGCAATACAGGAAAGTTGTTATGGAAGAAAAAGTTTGAAGAGAGAATAATTGGGCAACCTGTTCAGGTAGATCGCTATCAAAACGATAAGCTACAAATGCTATTTCTTACGGAAAATATGATTCACCTCCTCGATCGTAATGGTAAAGTTGTGGAAGGATTCCCGATACCACTGGAGTCTAAAGCTACTTCAGATATGGCACTTATGGATTATGATAATAATGCTCGATTTAGAATTTTAATTGGTTGTGAGAATGGCTTAGTATACAACTATGACATCTTAGGTCAGCAGGTTGAAGGATGGGAATATCAAATGGCCAATAATTCAATTGTTGGTGGCTTTGAACATTTTAAAATAGGGTCAAAGGATTTTATTTTACATCGAACTAGTATGGGGAGTGTAAAAGTTATTAATCGAAAGGGGGAGACTAGATATGAAGTCTCTGATAGTCTCGTTTTAAAGGGAGATTACATGCTCGTGGAAAGAAAGAATGTTGACAACACTGGAATATTACATGTCGACACGCTAGGTCTTGTGCGACTAACTTCATTTGATGGATTCTCAACACCCATTGTTGAAACAGTTTTTGAAAATGTACTCTTCCATAAGAGTAAGAAGAGTTCACGAATGGTAGCCCAGGATAATAAAACATTCACTGTTTTTAATGATAAGGGAGAGTTGATTTCAGAGTTTGACGTTAAAGATGCCCTACAGGATGTTCAAGTTCATGAAGATGACAGGTCAGGGAAGATTTATTTAAGTGCCACCTCTAGCGATGAGCTTGTATTTCTTTATTCAGAGGAGGGCGTATTGCAAAATGGATTTCCACTAACAGGTACCGGTCGAAGAATAATGGGTAACATTAATAAGGACGATTATTACGATTTTATTCTAGGCACAAACAGCGGTACATTGTATACTTACACACTCGATTTTTAAGAAATTTCGATTGAAAAATTGCCTAAAAGGTGATTTACTTCTATTTTTCATAACGTTAACTAATTAATATTCAAGTTAATAAATAAATATTTGCAATTGGAAACAAAAAACATGTAAAACGTTTCCAACGTTCATATTTTGATATACCTTTGGCCCTCGGATGGAGAAGGTACATAAAGATATAGTTGAAGGAGCATTGAATGCATACATGCTCTTGGGTATTAAAAGTATCACAATGAATGATATGGCGACCAAATTGGGCATTTCGAAAAAGACCCTATACAAGTACGTTCGAGATAAAGATGATTTGGTTAAGCAAGCGCTGAAATTTCAATGCGATGGTGAACAACGGGATATTGAATGTATATGTACAGAGAATTATAACGCCATAGAAGAGTCTTTTAAAATAAGCGAATACGTTTCAAAGATTCTTAAAAATATAAGTCCATCTGTTCATTATGATCTTGAGAAATATCATAAGAAAACCTTTGAAGAGGCAATTGAAGAACGTCAGGGTCAGATTTATAGATGTGTTAGCGAAAACATTGCCAAAGGGATAAAGGAGGGATATTACAGAAGTGATTTGAATATCGAAATCATTAGTAAATTCTATTTGAGTAAAATACCATTAATCTTCGATGGAAAAATTTTCCCTCCAGAACGATTAACTTTTGTTCAGGTTAATCAGGAGTTTTTTGATTATCACATTAGAGGAATCGCTACAGAAAAGGGAATAAAATACCTAGAAAACAATATTAAAAATCAACGGAAATGAGAATAGTATCATTTATAATTTTTCTAATCCCAGGAATAATTCTGGGGCAGGATGCAATTAGCCTTGATCAGGCACAGCAATTTGCGTTAGACAACAATAGAACATTGCAGGCTTCGCATTTGAATATTGCAAAGGCAAAGGAAATAGTGAAGGAAACTTATGCTATTGGTCTGCCGCAAATAAATGCAAGCGCTGAGTACAATAACTTTCTAGACATCCCAGTTAGCGTACTGCCTGATTTCATAAGTCCAACTGTCTATGGAGTGTTGATACAAGAAGACTTAATTGATGCTGCTCAGTTTCCTTCTGATCCCAATTTTGTAGAAGCTTCTTTTGGAACTTCTAATACTTTAAACGCTGGGGCAACTTTAAGTCAGCTGCTTTTTGATGGTTCTTATTTAGTCGGTCTTCAGGCGACAAAAGTGTATTTAGGGATCAGTGAAATACAAGCGGAGATCAGTGAGAAGGACATTAAGAAAAATGTAGCTGAGTCTTACTATAACGTTCTTATCGCCCAAGAAAATGTGAAAATATTGGATGAAAGTAAAACCACTATTGAGAAAACTATTACAGAGGTACGTGCTATGTTCAATGAGGGTCTCATGGCAGAAGATGATGTTGATCAATTGCAATTGACATTGATAGGGATTGAAAATAATCTAAACAATGCTAAGAGACAGATCGATTTAACAAAGCAATTGCTAAAGATGCAATTGGGAATGGAGTTAACTGCACCTTTGGAATTAAGTGATAATCTTGAGGCTTTATTGAATGCTAAAATTTTGGCGTCAAATGAGACTACTTTCTCAATAGGAAAGTTACCAGAGTTTAAGTTGCTGGAAAATAACATTAGAGCGAATCAACTTACTGTGAAAAACTCCAAGGCTAAATATCTGCCAAGTTTATCTGGATTTTTTAGTTACAGTCAATCTGGCCAAAGGAACGAATTCAATTTTTTTGATAGTAATGAATCTTGGTTTGCAACCACCCTTTGGGGCATGAAACTTTCCGTTCCGGTATTTTCTAGTGGTATGAAACATGCAAAAGTTAATCAAGCGAAGTTGGATTTGGAATCCGCCATATTAAGTAAGAAAGATGAGGAACAGGGCTTAACCATAGCGGCACAAAAATCTAAATCAGATTTTGATTTTGCGAATGAAAACCATCGAGCACAAAAATTATCATACGAGCTTTCTGGTAAGATCAGAAATAAAACTTTAATCAAGTATAAAGAAGGACTTGCATCAAGCTTTCAATTAAACCAAATCGAAACTCAATACCTTGAAGCCCAAGGAGCATATTTAATGTCAATACTCACCTTACTAAATTCTAAAGCGGCTTTTGATAGAGCCTATGGAAATTAATTCACACACGTCAATACAAATATTCATGAAAAATATAATATACTTAGGAATTTCAATTTTAATCCTATCAAGTTGCACTAATCCTGCTGCAAATGTTAAGTTGAATAAACTTATTGCATCAAAGGATTCCCTTATGGAGATCAATAAAAATATCAATGAGCAAATTAGTGTAATAGAGGAGCTTATCATAGATGCCGACCCAGAGAAAGAAAAGAGCACGACACTTGTGACATACTTGAATGCCGAGCCGACCACTTTCACACATTACTTTAACATCCATGGTGTAGTAGCTTCTGATAAAACATCCATGTTACTCCCAGAAATGGGTGGAATAATAAAGAGCATAAAGGTGAAAGAAGGTCAAAAAGTTCGTGCAGGTCAGGCGATTGCTAGACTTGATGCCACTATTGCCAACAATCAGCTTTCTGAGTTGCAGATTTCCCTGAGTTTGGCGAAGACTGTTTTCGAAAAACAAGAGAGACTTTGGAGTCAGAAAATAGGATCAGAGATTGAATTTCTTCAAGCTAAAAACAACAAGGAATCTTTGGAATCTGCAATGAGCACCCTGCAATCTCAAATAGCAAAATCTACAATGAAAGCACCATACAGCGGTATAATTGATGAAGTTTTTTATAATGTTGGTGAAATGGCTTCTCCTATGAGTCCCTTATTTAGAATTGTGAATAATGGTGTGGTTTATCTGTCAAGTGAAGTTTCTGAGAATCATATTAAGGATGTATCTGTCGGTTCTCCCGTTGAAGTTGTGTTTTCATCATTACAAGATACTATTCAAGCCCAAATAAGTGAAATGGGCGATTTCATCAATCCTGAAAATAGAAGTTTCAAAGTAAAAGTCAACCTTGATCAATCCAATGATAAGTATTTGCCAAATCTGTTAGCAAGAATGAAAGTGAGGGATTACGTTAATGAAGAGGCTATGGTTATAAAATCCTCGTTGATTCAACAAACTTCAACGGGTGAAGATTTCATCTATCTATTAAGAAAAGAAGGTGAAAAGTATTTTGCACAAAAAAGAATGATTACTGTTGGAAGAGAGTATAAGGGTGAAGCTGAAATTTTAGCAGGAATTATTCAAGGAGATCAGCTGATAAATGAAGGAGCTAGAACAGTTAGGAATGATCAGGAGATAACAATTCAATCTAACTAATTTATAAGATTAAGTATTAATCTAAAATTCACCAAGCACATGGAGAACAAAAAAGAGATAGTCAAAGAGTTCGGATTGAGTTCTGCATCAATAAACAATAGAACCACTGTTTTGGTTCTTACGGTTATAATATTTTTTGCTGGATACTTGTCTTTTACTTCTATGCCAAAGGAAAATTTTCCAGAGGTAAATATTCCGCAAATTTTTGTGAGCACTCCTTATCCAGGTAACTCACCATTGGATATTGAAAAACTGATCACTAGACCATTAGAGAAGGAAATTAACTCAATAACTGGAGTAGATAAAATCAGCTCAACTTCAATTCAGGGCTTCTCCACAATAGATGTCACATTTGACTTCTCCGTATCCGCGGATGATGCTTTGCAAAAAGTTAAGGATAAGGTAGATGCTGCCAAAGGAGATCCTGATTTCCCAAAAGATTTACCAGCCGATCCGAATGTGTTTGGCATGAATTTTTCAGAGTTGGTGCCAATTTTAAACATCAATCTTTCAGGTGAATTTTCTATTGATCAATTAAAGGCTTACGGTGAATATCTCGAAGATGAAATTGAGGATTTGTCAGAGATATCTAAAGTTGATGTTAGAGGGGTAATGGACAAAGAAGTTAGGATAGATGTTGATCTACCAAAAATGGAAAGTCTGCAGTTAGGATTCAATGATATTGCTCAAGCAATTCAGCAAGAAAACGTCACAATAAGTGGTGGTGAATTATTGATTGACAACTATCGAAGATCCATTCGAGTGGTTGGTGAATTTGCTTCGTTTAAAGAAATTGAGGACGTGATTGTTAAGCAAGAGAATAACAATATTGTGTACCTAAGGGATATTGCAAATGTCAGTTTCGAGGAAGAAGATAAGGAGAGTTATGCCAGAGAGTATTCCTCTCCAGTTGTCATGCTTGATGTGATGAAAAGAGGAGGGGAAAACTTAATTAGCGCATCCGAGAAAATCGATGAAATAATTGAGACGGCTAAAAAGGAATATCTACCGGACAACCTAATTATTTCCATCACGGGAGATCAATCAGATCAAACAGAAACACAAATAGATGAACTAATTAACAGCATCATTTTCGGGGTCATATTGGTTGTATTGGTTTTATTGTTTTTCCTAGGACTAAGAAATGCTTTGTTCGTTGGAATTGCAATTCCCTTGTCGATGCTTCTATCATTTTTCGTTTTGGCATCGCTTGGTATTACTTTGAATGTAATGGTGCTTTTTGCCCTTGTACTAGCATTGGGAATGCTAGTTGATAATGGTATCGTTGTGGTAGAAAATATCTATCGATTAATGGATGAAGGAATGAAACCTACTAGAGCTGCAAAGCTTGGAGTAGGAGAGGTTGCTTGGCCTATTATAGCCTCTACTGCAACAACGTTGGCTGCATTTTTACCACTTGCAATTTGGCCCGGAATGATGGGTGAATTCATGAAGTTTCTACCCATAACATTGATCATTGTGTTAAGTAGTTCTTTATTTGTTGCCCTAGTTATCAATCCAGTATTGACTTCCCTTTATATGAGGGTCGGTGAGAAAGCTCCGAAGAAAGATAGAGTTCTGAAAATAGCGGGTATTTTGATAGTCGCAGGAATACTAATAGACCTTGGCATTGGTATGCATTGGGCACCAAATATTATGATCATCATTGGGATCGTAATGTTGCTTAATCTTTTCGTCTTTTATCCGGGCGCAAAAGGATTTCAAGAAAAAGTGATTCCCTGGTTGGAGAATAAATATGAAGCTCTTTTGAGAGCAATTTTGAAAGGATTCAGACCAGCAATGTTATTGGTTAGCATGTTCGTACTTCTTATTGCAACGATATTTATCGTCATAGTATCAACACCGGATGTTGTATTCTTCCCTGACAATGAACCTCAATATCTCAATGTTTACATGGAGATGCCAATTGGGACGGACATTGAGGCGATGAATGATGTAACCAAAAGAGTAGAGGCTGTTGTCATTAAAGAATTGGATAAGCAGGTGCAAGTTGGTGGTGCTGATTTAGAAGTTGATGGTGTGAAAATGAAGAAGAACTCCATCGTAAATTCTATTATTGCTCAAGTAGGTGAGGGGACTAGTGATCCAGCCTCGGGCCCTTCTTTTGGTCAAACACCACATAAGGCACGTATTGCAATTTCCTTTTTGAAATATGCAGATAGAATGGGTATTGAAACCAATGATATCCTTACGGATGTGAGAAAGGCTATCAAAGGATTTCCTGGTGTTCAGATTGTCGTCAGTAAAAACGAAAACGGCCCTCCTCAAGGTCCTCCAATTAATCTGGAATTAAAAGGTGAGGATTATGAAGAACTATTATTTGTGGCCGATTCTTTGAGATTTTACCTGAACAATTCAAATATTGGTGGTATTGAAGAATTAAAATTGGATGTGGCTCAAGGGAAATCCGAGTTGCCAATCATTATTGATAGAGATAAGGCTAGGAGACTTAATGTTTCTACTTCTCAAGTGGGAGATGCATTAAGAACTTCACTTTTTGGAAAAGAGATATCAACTTATAAAGAAGGAGAAGATGATTACCCAATCATGTTGCGATACTCAAAAGAATACGCATATGATTCCGATGCATTAATGGATCAGAGAATTACTTTTAGAAATCAGGGTAATGGCCGTATCGTGCAAGTACCTATATCAGCAATTGCAACAAAGGACAGAACGGCAACATTCAATGCCGTGAAACGTAAAGATTTGGATCGTGTTATTACCATAAGTTCTAATACTTTGGATGGTTACATTGCGAATGATGTCGTTGCGCAAATAAAGGAGAAAATAGATGTCTTTGATTTGCCAAAGGGAATAACTGCAAATTTCACAGGTCAACAGGAAGAACAGGCTAAAGAGATGAAGTTTTTATCTACGGCATTAATGGTCGCGGTATTCCTTATTTTCTTAATTATTGTTGCTCAATTCAATTCGAAAGGGACACCATTCATAATACTTACTGCTGTGCTTTTAAGTCTTATTGGAGTTTTATTAGGATTGGTTATTTTCAATATGGAGTTTGTGATAATCATGACCATGATTGGTATTATTTCTCTAGCCGGTGTTGTTGTTAATAATGCCATTGTTTTGATTGATTATACCAACCTAGTGCGGGATAGAAAACGTCTGGATAAGGGCATAAGTGAAAACGAAAGGTTAGATGCTAAGGATGTGTTGGAGAGTATTATTGAAGGTGGTAAAAAACGTCTTCGACCGGTACTTTTAACAGCAATTACCACTGTATTAGGGCTTATTCCCTTAGCTATTGGTCTAAATATAGATTTTACGAAATTGATTAATGAATTCAATCCAAACATATATATGGGTGGTGATAATGTCGTTTTTTGGGGCCCAATGAGTTGGACAATAATCTTTGGCCTGACTTTTGCTACTTTCTTAACGTTAGTCGTTGTTCCGGTCATGTATCTTTTAATAGATAGGCTTAAACACAGGATGGAGCGCTAACATTGGTTATTTGGTTTTGGTTAATACCATAAAAAGCGTCCCGAGTTATCGGGACGCTTTTTCTTTGAATTAAACTTTGATGTTCAATTCACAATGGAAAGCTCAATTTTTGCCAGTAGATCATAACATTAGGCTGGATTTGACGTTATCTTTAAATATCAAAAAAAGGAATTATGAATCGAATTGCCCTAATTGGAGTCTTTTTATTGCTATCGACCAATGTTTTTAGCCAAAAGCAGCAGGCTTTAGATTATATTTTGGAAGTAGACAATGCTCATCGTAATAACGGTTGGTACATAGGTGCTGGACCTGACTTGATGATCCCAAGACCCAGTCAATACGCTCAACTTGACTCAATAAGTTCGAGTGTTGCCTATAATAGCACTTATAATGCTAAAACTAAGGTGGGTTGGAATGTAGAAGTTGGACGATATCACATTATGGAAACAGGTGTTTTTCACATCTTGGAGTATGGTCTTAACTACAGAACATTTTCGGCACAAGAGGAATATTCAGGGGTTCTTGCAAGTGCCACTGATCCACAGGAACCAGAATTGGTTTCAGGAATAGGGAATCTGAATCAAAGTTTCGTAGGTGCCAACTTTGGTGTGAATAGACTCACGAGTATTAACAGATATTTTTATTTGCAAAACAACCTAAACCTTAACGTTAATTACGCCTTGAATAATGACGTAAATTTCAATGGAGATATTGTGCCTAGTCAGTTAAAAGATAGTAGCAGCAACCTTCAAGGAGATGTGTCCTATAAGTTGGGGCTTGGATTTCGGATGAGAAAAGGACTGCTAGTTCTTTCTGGAAGTGTGCCGGTATATGGTAGTTATAATACGAAGGAATTTTTTTCAAGACAAGAGTTGATACATAGTGAGTACCACCCTTTGGTTATAAACTTAAGGTACATGTGGTTGAGAAAGAAATCAGACCTAGAGTGCCCAGACAATAAGAAATCAAACAAGCGAAAAAAGAATAAATTGTTTGACAATAAGGTCTGGAAGAATAAGTGATAATTTCTATTTCAGAAAAGGGTTGTTAGCCTTTTCAAATCCAATAGTGGTTTCAGGCCCATGTCCGCAATATATAATGTAATCGTCAGCTAAAGTAAAAAGTTGCTTTCTTATGGCTTCAAGTAATTGTTGGTGATTTCCACCAGGAAGATCTGTCCTTCCAATACTCATTTTAAATAAAGTGTCTCCAGCAATAATACTTTTGGTGGTATGATCTATAAATATAATATGACCCGGGGCGTGACCGGGGACAAAGCGTATTTCCAATGTGGTATCACATAATAATATTTCGTCTTTTTCATCAATATACCCTTTGGGATCAGGAGAGGGAGTGTATGGTACACCATACATTGCGGCAACTTTTTCGTTGTTTTCAAATAGCATTTTATCCTTTTCATTATACTCAGGTAAAACATTGTATGTCTTAAAAATATGTTGATTTCCCAATACATGATCAATATGGCAATGCGTTAGAATACAGCGTTGTAGATCTATATTTTCCTCTTTGATGTAATCATCAAACTCTTTTTCCTCAAGAGGATTTGACATTCCGGGATCTACAATAATGCCTATATTATTTTCGTGTAACAAATAGGTATTTTCCGAAAATGGGTTGAATGTAAACTTCTTGATATTCATGTAATTAACTTTTTTTGGCAATCTTTGACTTGAAAAAATGATGGAATAATTATTGACAACAAAATTATTCATTAATTAATAACGTTAGTATCTTTAGGTCCTTAATAATGTCAAATCGTAGTACTTACATAAAAACTTACATTCTAACGATTGTAATGTTATCAATGCATCTCTCCTCATTCGGACAGTTCTATGATGGATCCAATCAGACTTTTGGTAAGAATCGAGTGCAATACAAGAATTTTGTTTGGCAATATGTCAGAGGTGACCGCTTCGACACTTATTTCTATGAAGGAGGTAAAGATCTTGCGACTTACGTTAATGAACAAGCAGCTGAGGAGCTGACCGCAATGGAGACAAAGTTTGATTTCCCATTGGATGAACGATTGAATTTTGTGGTATACACCACCCAGAGTGACTTTAGGCAAAGTAATATCGGAATGGTCGATGCAGAGGGATTCAATTTGGGAGGTAAAACTCAATTTATTGGAAACAAACTTTTCATTTATTTTGAAGGAGATTATGCCCAACTGGATAAGTCAATTCGATACGGATTGGCGACTGTGCTGTTCAATAAAATGATCATGGGCGGTAGTTGGACAGAAATGATCAAAAATTCCACATTGATTCAATTACCCGAATGGTACAAAGAAGGAATATTGAGGTATATGGCTGATCCAAACGATCAAGAGATTTTGTCTTTTGTTAAAGATGGAATACAATCTGGACGATATAAGAATTTCAATAGATTGGAAAGGGAAGAAGCAACTAGAGCGGGTTATGCCATGTGGTATTATATTGCTCAGATATATGGGGAAGCCATCGTGCCTAATATACTTTACATGACAAGAGTAAGTAGAAATGTTGAGAGTGGGATGTTGTATGCACTTGGGATAGACCTTCAAGATCTAATAATTGATCAAAATTACTATTACGAAACGTTGTATGAAGGCCTAGATGCAGGCAAAAAGGATATTGAATTAGAACCCCTACCGATAAAAACAAAAGAATATCTTAAATATTCGCAATTGAAATCTAACGTTGATGGAACTAAGCTAGCATACGTTTCTAACGAACTAGGTCAGTACAAGATTTGGATATATGATGAGCTCTCTGGAAAAAGGAAGAAGATCTATCGTGGTGAACATAAACTCGATCGAATAGTTGATCACACATACCCAGTTTTAGCATGGAACCCTAATAACAACGACTTAACTTTTGTGATTGAGAAAAAAGGAGAGTTATGGTTGTATGTTTATTCAACTGCGGAAAAAAAAATCTACCCAAGACAAATGGTAGGATTAGATAAAGTGTTGTCATTTGATTTTGCTCAAAATGGAAAAACGGCAATCATGTCCGGGGTAAGATTTGGTCAAACTGATTTGTACTTATATTATATGTTAGGAAATAGACAAGAGCGATTGACCAATGACCGTAATGATGATTTATCACCAAGGTTTGTATTAAATGATCAGAAAGTTGTCTTTGCTTCAAATCGAGATGATGACACATTGAGATTTGGTGACAAAGAAGTAGAGACCATGACTCAAGATATTTTTGTTTTTGACTTGAATAATCGTGCTGCGAACTTAGAGCGAATAACTGACACACCTAATTTGTCTGAAAAGTATCCAAATCAATTTGACGATAGGAGATATACATATTTAGGGGATAATAACGGAATATACAATAGGTACATCGCTGAATATGATAGTGTGATCAGTCGAATCGACACCACAATACATTACAGATATTTTACAAGGAAAGCGCAGTTAAGTGATTACAAAAAAAATGTGCTCGAGTATGAAGTTAATGCTGATGATGGTCATTATACGCAAGTTCTTTATTCCGAAGGACGTTATAGATTTTACAAAAGTAAACTTGAGAACTTAGAAGAAATAGGCGAGCTAAAATATGAGACCAAGCAGGTCGAAAGCGAATTCTTTGACACCAAAGTTCCGTCTATTGAAGTCCAAGGTAAATTGCAGGTAGAGGAGGAAACAGGTGGAATTATAGACATCAATAATTACCAGTTTGAAAATGATCAGGCAATTGATACCACATCCAAAGTTGTCGTTTTTGAAGATTTCCTGGACATGGAAACTCAAGTTCAAAAAGATGATGTTGTTTCAAAGAAACCATTGTCGATACGAAGCTATCGGGTAAATTTTGCGAAGGATTATTCAGTAACACAGTTGACAAATAGTTTCAGCAACAAATTTTATCAATCCGCAATATACGGCTCAGATAATTTGAATCCCGGGTTGAGTCCACTAGTTAAAGTCGGCTTGTCTGATTTATTTGAGGACTATCGTATTGTTGGCGGGGTAAGATTCGCTAATGCCAACAATGATTATGGTATTACATATGATAATCTTTTGAAGAGAATGGACAAGCAATTGACTTTCCAAAGACAGGCGATTAAAGGTACAATAGATCTTGATCCAAGGCCTGACCTTGAGAATTTATTTTTTGTAAAACTCAAAACTCACATCCTGAACTATAGACTTAAATATCCATTTAATGAAGTAATGTCATTGAGAATGAGTTTTTTGGGGCGTCAGGAAAGTATGGTATTCCTTGCCACCAATACTATTGATCTTGAATTAGAGAATTTGAACTCCACCACTGTTGGAGGGAAGTTGGAACTTGTATATGATAACACAATTCAACGAGGTTTGAATTTGTATAACGGTACCCGTTATAAACTTTGGACAGAGTATTACGGGGAGTATGAAACTAGTTTCGATAATATTCCAACTTTTGGAGTTGCGGGAATTGACTTCAGACATTATGAGAGAATTCATAGAGATATTATTTTCGCAGGACGATTTGCAGGGAATGTTTCTTTTGGATCACAAAAATTATTGAATTTTCTAGGAGGAGTGGATAATTGGATTTTACCAAGACCAACATCAGATGTGGATATACCTGTTGATCTAAGTCAAAACTATGCTTATCAAGCGTTGATTTCTCCAATGAGAGGTTATATTAAAAATGCAAGGAACGGAACCAGTGCTGCAGTCGCAAGTGCTGAAGTAAGAGTGCCACTTTTTAAGTATATTCTTAATCGACCAATAAACTCAGACTTTATTCAAAACTTTCAGTTGATTGGATATGGAGACATGGGCTCTGCTTGGACGGGAGATAATCCATACTCTGATGATAATACATTCAATACAATCATTGAAGATCAAATCCCACTTTTAATAGAATTGGAAAACCAAGTGGATCCTGTAATAAAGGGCATTGGATTTGGGATGCGGAGTCGCCTTTTGGGTTATTTCATCCGAGCCGATTGGTCATGGGGGATCGTGGATAATAGATTTCTCGATAGGCAATTCTATTTATCCTTTAATCTGGATTTTTAAAATGGATGCGAATACTTTAATAATTTTACTATTAACAGGATTGGCAGCAGGTATTCTTGGGGGGTTCATTGGTGTTGGTGGAGGTGTAATAATTGTCCCCGCATTGGTTTTCTTCTTGGGTTTTACTCAGCATGCTGCACAAGGAACATCATTGACGATGATGCTGCCACCGATTGCCATTCTTGCAGTAATGAACTATTACAAGGCCGGTGAGGTTAATATCAAATACGGAATGATTATGGCAGCGGCTTTTGTTGTTGGAGGATATGTTGGTTCTAAACTTTCCTTGAGGATGGACCCCGTCAAAGTCAAATTCATTTTTGGTGTATTTATGTTTTTGGTAGCTATTCGAATAATTGTAAAATCATCTAAACAACTTTTCTGATTAATAAATGATCCAAAAAATAAAAGACTTATCTGAAAAATACTTCGAAGAGGTAAGGTCAATACGAAGACATTTACATGCTAACCCTGAATTATCATTTCAAGAATTTGAGACAGCCAAATTCATTTCTGGAAAGTTGAGTGAATGGGGAATAGAACATAAAACTGGTGTGGCGGATACTGGAATTGTTGGCGAAATATTTGGGAATGAAAATGGTAAAATGATAGCCCTCAGAGCTGACATCGATGCACTACCAATACTGGAAAAAAACCAAGAATCTTATTGTTCCAAAAATGAAGGCATCATGCACGCTTGTGGTCATGATGTGCATTCATCATCATTATTGGGTGCGGTCAAAATATTACATGAGACTAAAGATACTTGGTCTGGGAGTGTTAGGTTTCTATTTCAACCTGGAGAAGAACGCTTGCCAGGTGGTGCTTCATTGTTGATTAAAGAAGGAGTCTTGGAAAACCCAAAACCAGACGGTATCATCGGTCAACATGTTTTTACCGATCTTCCGGCTGGAAAAGTTGGCTTTCGATCAGGTTTATATATGGCATCGGCAGATGAAATATATGTAACGGTTAAGGGTCAGGGTGGCCACGCTGCAATTCCACAAAGTAACATTGACCCGGTACTTATATCAGCGCATATTATTGTGGCTTTGCAACAGATCGTAAGCCGTATTGCAAACCCAACAATACCATCCGTCTTATCTTTTGGTAAGGTTTTGGCAATGGGATCAACTAACGTAATTCCAAATGAAGTAAAAATTGAGGGGACCTTTAGAACGATGGATGAGGAATGGCGATATGAAGCGCATAAGAGAATGAAGAAAATGGCTGAATCTATTGCCGAAGGAATGGGCGGTACATGTGAATTTGATATTAAGGTTGGTTATCCATTTTTAATGAATGATCCCGAACTGACGGAAAAATGTAAACGTGCTGCAAAGGATTATTTGGGGGAAGAAAATGTTGTAGAATTACCTTTGAGAATGTCCGCGGAGGACTTTGCGTTTTATTCACAGATCATTCCAGCTACTTTTTATCGTTTAGGGACGACAGAGCAAGGTGGAGGGAAGTCTAGCCCCGTTCACACAGATACCTTTGATATTGACGAAGATGCTCTCAAAACGGGTATGGGATTGATGGCTTATAACGCCATATGCCAATTGCAATGAAATGGTTTGTAATTCTTTTTTTATGTGCTCTCTCATGTGCACAAGCAGATAAGGGCAATCAGCAAAATAACACTCAAGTTGAGCATGTAGTCGTTCAGGAAGAAATTTTCATTGACACTACTAAAAATATTATTTCCAGTAGATTTGTCACTCCTATTGATTTTGAAAGAGTTTCATTAGAGGCCAACAGTTTTGAATTTTACTTAAGGAATGTTTCGCTTAATAAACACGGTAGTTCAGTCCATTATTTTAATGGTGGAATCAAGAAAGATCGTGATGTTTATTTGGCCGTGGTTGATAAGTCAATTGGGAAGAAAGATCTACATCAATGTGCCGATGCTGTCATGCGTTTACGCGCTGACTTTTTTTATGAGAAACAGCGATATGATGAAATTCATTTCAACTTCACCAATGGTTTCAGAGTTGATTTTTCTCAATGGAGAAAGGGGAAACGAATCGTCTTAAATGGAAATAGTACTACCTGGGTGCAATCTGTTCAACCTTCCGTAAATGAAGAAAGTTATTGGAAATATTTGGAGCAAATATTCATGTATGCAGGTACATTGTCATTGGATAGAGAATTAATTTCTGTTGAACTACAGGATATGAAAATTGGTGATGTTTTCATTAAAGGTGGTTCACCTGGTCATGCAGTTATTGTCGTTGACATGATTATCAATAAATCAGGTCAAAAGAAATTTATGCTCGCTCAAAGTTATATGCCGGCCCAAGAAATTCAAATATTAAGAAATCCAGCCAATAAAGTGAAGGATAATCCTTGGTATGAATTGAACGATTTTGAGATTTTATCAACTCCAGAATGGTCGTTTACGAGCAATCAATTGAAGCGATTTGAAGATTAAATTTCTTCGCTCATATGGACAAGCTCAATTCCATTTCACGAATAGGATAATCACCTTTGAGTGAGGCTAAAGTTTGTCATTAATTAGCTTCCCTGAATCAAGGAGGGTCTTAAGTGTTATAGATCTAGATGATTCCATTCTGATGGCATTGAGATGACCAGAATGATGGCAATCTGAACCAAGTAATTCTATCATATTTTCTTCTACCAATCGCTTAGCAACTTTCTTATTCATAGGGGAGTAGCCACCCGAAAGAGAATTAATGTTAAGTTGAAGAATGACTCCCTTGTCCACAAAAGAATGGTATTTTTCAAAATCTTCATTATAGTATGGATATCGTTCTGGATGCGCCAAAACAGGATGGTATCCTTTAGTTTGCATTTCAAAGATCACTCTGTTTAATGCCATTGGTTCAGTGTGAAACGAAAGTTCAAATAACACATGATTATCACCAAAAGTAAGTAAGTCTTTTTTGGCAAGTAATTCTTCAAAATGTTCATCTAGATAATACTCAGCGGCTACTTCAAAATCAAGATCAATGTTTTTTCTCAATAGTTCTTCTTTCACTATATCTCTGCCTCTTAATATGGTGCTGGAACTATTACGATAAAAATCACTCATCACGTGAGGTGTGGTAATGATCTTTTGATACCCCAAATCTTTAAACCCCTCCAGGATCGCAATACTTTCATGCAATGTTTTCACACCATCATCAATTCCTGGAATAAGATGAGAATGAACATCACATTTTAAAACAGAAAGATCAAAAGGCTCGTTAGCAAGCTCGTTTTTTGAGAATATGTTTTTTAGAAAACTCAATTATCGGTTTTTATACATTTGATCATAATATTTTTGATAGTCTCCAGAAATTATATTTTGAAGCCATTCTTCATTTTGCAAATACCATTCCACTGTTTTTTCAAACCCTTCATCAAATGAAATACTCGGCTCCCAACCAAGCTCATTTTTAATCTTGGAGGCATCAATAGCATAGCGCTGATCATGTCCCGCTCTATCATTAACGAAAGTTATTAGCTCTTCTGATTTGCCAACCGGTCTATTAAGTTTGGAATCTAATATAGCACACAATTTCTTCACTAAATCGATATTTCGCCACTCATTATTGCCGCCAATGTTGTATGTTTCGCCAATTTTACCATCATGATAAATAGTGTCAATCGCACGGGCATGATCTATCACCCAAAGCCAATCTCTTATGTTGGTGCCTTCACCATAAACGGGCAATGACTTCTCCGTTTTGATGTTATTTATCATCAAAGGGACTAATTTCTCGGGAAACTGACCGGGGCCGTAATTGTTGGAACAATTAGAAATTATAATTGGTAATCCGTAAGTGTGAAAATAAGCTCGCACAAAATGATCAGAGCTAGCTTTGGAAGCTGAATATGGACTTCTTGGATCATAAGGTGTAGTCTCGCTAAATAGCCCTGTATCACCTAAGGAACCATACACTTCATCTGTGGAAACGTGATAAAATAACTTTTCACTGAAATCAGTCCAATGCGTCTTGCAGGCATTGAGGAGGTTCATTGTTCCAATAACATTTGTAATGGCAAATTCATCAGGATTTTCAATAGATCGATCAACATGAGATTCAGCAGCAAGGTGAATAACTCCATCAAAAGAATGTTTTACGAAAATTTCTTTTAGAAAGGCTTTATCACAAATATCGCCATGGAGAAAGTTGTAGTTTTTTGCAGTTTCAACATCTTTAAGGTTGGCAAGATTACCAGCATATGTCAAAACATCTAAATTGAAGATCTCATAATCTGGATACTTCTGTACCATGAGTTTCACTAGATGTGCTCCAATAAATCCTGCTCCTCCTGTGATTAATATCTTCTTCGAATAACTCATTTTTTATCTGTCTAATATTTCTGAGTGTAACTAGATTACAGTCAATTTTTGAATGACATGGAATCTGAAATAAACTTTGTAACGCTGAAGAATTATTTTTACAAACTCAATAGCTATGTCTATAAACTCCAGTATTGTAAATTTTTTATTTTGTCTTTAAATACTCCCTTTAAATCTACGAAAACCGCTTTATCTACCATTATAGATTTAAAATAATTTTCATCGTGTGCAGCATATTCATCATGGTTTACCGCAACTATCACAGCAGCGTAACCATCGCCAACTTTGTCTGCTAATTTGAATCCATACTCATGATAGAGTTGCTCTGAATTAGCATGAGGATCTACCACGTCAACAGTAACACCAAATGATTCTAATTCGTTCACAACATCAACAACTTTAGAATTTCTAATGTCGCTAACATTTTCCTTGAATGTAGCACCCATAATCAAAACTTTTGCTTCAGGGTTGTGCGTTCCGCTGGCTATCATTTTCTTTACAGTCTGCTTGCCAACATAAAAACCCATACTGTCATTAACATATCGACCAGAGTTAATGATCTTAGCATGATACCCAAGTTTTTTAGCCTTGTGCGTTAAGTAATATGGATCAACACCTATACAGTGGCCACCCACCAAACCAGGTTGAAATTTTAAAAAATTCCATTTGGTTGCCGCAGCTTCTAGTACATCAAATGTATTGATGTCCATTCTGCCAAAAATTATGGATAATTCATTGATCAATGCAATGTTTACATCACGTTGGGTATTCTCAATGATCTTTGCTGCCTCCGCGACTTTTATGGTCGCAGCTCTATGGACTCCAGCATCAACAACGAGTTCATACACCTTAGCGATTTGATCCAAAGATTCTTCATCGCAGCCTGAGACAATCTTTTTAATTGTTCTTATGGTATGGTGCTTGTCCCCTGGGTTAATTCTTTCAGGTGAGTACCCAACTTTAAAATCAACATTAAACTTTAAACCAGAGAGTTCTTCCAAAACTGGTATACAATCTTCTTCTGTACAACCGGGATATACGGTAGATTCAAAGACAACATAATCACCTTTTTTCAGTGCATTTCCAACCATCCTTGATGCTGAAAGAACTGGACCCAGATTTGGTTGTTTGCTTTCATTAATTGGCGTTGGAACCGCAACAACAAAAAAGTTAGCGCTCTTTAAATCATCTGCGTTTGCGCTAAACTCAATGTCACAGCCATCAAAAGCTTCCTTGCCTAATTCCTGACTCGGATCAATATGATTTTTCATCATATTCACTCTTTCTTCACTAATATCGAAACCTAGTACCGGCACATCTCTTGCAAATTCTAATGCAATAGGTAATCCAACATATCCCAGTCCGATTACAGCCAATTTGGCGTCCTTATTTTTTAAATCTTCGTATATCATTTTTGTCTATTTCTAACTTCGTATATTCTTTCTATAATCTCAACCACTTTTAGTCCCTCGAGCGCATTTGTTGTTGCTGTTGTTCTATGGTTTAAGGTGTCGACCACGTTTTCAATCACGTAGCTATGGTTGGCAGCACTACCCTTATAATGCCCGTAGTCATTGGCTGGTTTAGAGGCTGATAATTCTGGCATTTTATAATCTTCTACGTGACAATAACTCACTTCATTCATGTACTGACCGCCTACCTTAATGGTTCCCTTTTCACCAACTACTGTCAAGCTACTTTCGAAGTTTTTATTCCATACCGAAGTTGAGTAATTGATAGAACCCATCCCTCCTTTCATAAAGTCAAAATTAACTATCCCCGAATCTTCAAAGGAGGTTAATTCTTTATGCGAAAAGTTGTTGAACTTCCCAGCGATATTTTTAATGTCACCAAAAACCCAGTACATTAGATCAATAAAATGAGCAAATTGAGTAAATAACGTTCCACCATCCAGATCTTTTGTGCCCTTCCAGCCATCCTTTTTGTAATACCTTTCATCTCGATTCCAAAAACAGTCAATTTGAACCATGTAAATATCTCCCAATCGCTTTTCTGTGATCATTTCCTTTAGCCATATTGATGGAGGAGAATATCTATTTTGCATGACACAAAAAACCTGTTTCGATACTTCCAATGCCTTAAATATGACAGATTCACAGTTTGCCTTCGAAAGCCCCATTGGTTTTTCGCATAGGACATTTGCTCCAGCTCCCAATGCGATTAAGGCTTGATCACTGTGTAATCCATTGGGAGTGCAAATAGAAAGGACATCAATATCTTTTATCTCGTCTAGTAGTAATTTTAAATCATTGAAATAAGGAACGTCATAATCCTCAAGTCCCAAATCATTTTTGTCCTGGACATCACAAAGTGCAAGCAATTCTGCTTCCTGGTTCCCAGTGATCATTTCAGCATGACGTTTGCCAATGTGACCACAACCAACGATTGCGAATTTTACTTTTTTACTCATAACAATGCTACTTTATTATCAATGAGTGAGTATTTCTGTCCTGATTCTGAGCAGATCGCCCTCCCGTTTTCATCAAAGTCCAATCTATGCCCATATTGACTTATCCAACCAATATGTTTTGATGGGTTACCAACAACCAAGGAATATGCAGGAATATTTTTCACAACAACTGCACCTGCTCCGATCATGGCATATTCACCAATTTCATTTCCACATACAATAGTGGCGTTAGCGCCAATGCTAGCTCCCTTACGAACAACTGTTTTCAGGTATTCATCTTTTCTTGTAATTGCACTTCTAGGGTTGATGATATTTGTAAAAACCATAGATGGTCCTAGAAATACATCGTCTTCACAAATAACACCTGTGTAAATGGAAACGTTGTTTTGAATTTTCACATTTCGACCAAGCTTAACCTCCGGAGAAACGACCACGTTTTGGCCGATACTACATTTTTCACCAATCTCACAATTGCTCATAAGATGACTAAAGTGCCATATTTTGGTGCCATCACCAATAACACAATTGTCATCGATTACCGCTGTTTCATGTGAGTAATAAGACATCTATTTAATGATGTATTTCTCGAAGGTATTATGCTCCTTTTTGTAAAGCTCATCTTCACCCAGACTTTTAAAATACTCATATGTGAGTTTCAATCCTTCTGACCTGTGAACCTTTGGTTCCCAATCGAGTAATTCCTTGGCAAGACTAGTATCTGGTCTTCTTCTCGTTGGATCATCTTTAGGCAATTCTTTATAAATAACCTTTTGATCCGTACCTGTTAATTTTATAATTTCTTCAGCAAAATCACCTATGGTAATTTCATCCGAGTTTCCAATGTTTACTGGCTCGGCATATTCACTAAGTAACAGTCTTACAATACCTTCAACGAGATCATCAACGTAACAGAACGAGCGCGTTTGAGAACCATCGCCAAATACCGTCAAATCTTCTCCTCTCAATGCTTGACCAATAAATGCGGGTAGAACCCTTCCATCATTTAGCCTCATTCTTGGGCCGTATGTATTGAATATACGAACTATCCGAGTTTCTAAACCATGATATCTGTGGTAAGCCATGGTTATGGCTTCTTGGAACCGTTTGGCCTCATCATATACGCCACGCGGCCCTACTGGATTTACATTACCCCAATAACTTTCAACTTGAGGATGTACAACTGGATCACCATACACTTCAGATGTTGAGGCGATCAGCATTCGTGCATTCTTGTTTTTTGCTAAACCCAATAAGTTGTGAGTCCCTAATGATCCAACTTTCAAAGTTTGAATAGGGATTTTTAAATAATCTATTGGACTTGCCGGGGATGCGAAATGTAGAATATAATCTAGTTCTCCAGGCACATGGACATATTTGGATACGTCATGATGATAGAACTCAAATTTATCATTCGCAAAAAGATGTTCAATATTGGCGAGGTTACCGGTAATGAGATTGTCCATTCCCATTACATGGTGACCATCTTTAATGAAACGATCACACAAATGAGAGCCAAGAAATCCTGCCGCACCAGTTATTAATACTCTTTTTCCAGCCATATCAGTTTTGAATAATGTTTTTGCGACCTATACTGTAATAGGCAAAGTTTTTTTCTGCAATAGTCTTTAGATCAAATAAATTTCTTCCATCAAAGATGATCTTTTCTTTTAAGAGATCAGACATTTTGCCGAAATCAGGTGCTCTAAAGACTTGCCATTCAGTACAGATAACCAAAGCGTCAGCATTTTCTAATACATCATATTGATTCTCATAAAGTGATATTTTGTCACCATATTTCTTCTTCACATTGTTCATTGCTTCAGGATCAAATGCCTGAATTTCAGCACCTTTGTCTAGTAAAAGATCTATGATGTACAATGCAGGAGCCTCTCTGATATCATCAGTGTCTGGTTTAAACGATAGCCCCCAAATTGCAAAAGTCTTGTCTTTAATATCATAGTCAAAGTGACTTTCAATTTTGTCAACCAATATTACTCTTTGCTGGTTATTTGTCTTTAAAACAGAATCTAAAATTCTGAAATTAAAAGCATGTTGTTTTCCTGACAATTGTAATGCCTGAACATCCTTGGGGAAGCAACTGCCACCATAACCTATGCCAGGAAATAAAAATCTATTTCCTATTCTAGAATCAGTGCCAATTCCTTTCCGAACCATATCTACATCTGCGCCAACAATTTCACAGAAATTAGCGATCTCATTCATAAATGTAATCTTGGTTGCAAGGAATGAATTTGCCGCGTATTTTGTTAACTCAGCACTTTTTTCATCCATAAAAATTATAGGATTGCCTTGACGAACGAATGGCTTGTAAAGATCTTCCAGAACTTTTCTCGCCCGATCGGAATCGGTTCCTATTACCACTCGATCCGGTTTCATGAAATCATCGACAGCAAATCCTTCCCTAAGAAACTCCGGATTCGAAACCACATCAAAATCAATTTCAGTGTTCTTGCTGATTGCGGCTGTAACTTTATCTGCTGTGCCTACAGGTACTGTACTCTTGTCAATAATGACTTTATACTCTGTGATCATCTTACCCAACTGATCAGCTACATCTAAAATGTAAGATAAATCGGCCGATCCATCCTCGCCAGGTGGGGTAGGTAATGCCAAGAATATTATATCTGAAACATCTATAGCAGACTTTAGATCAGTGGTAAATATTAATCTTCCTGCATTTATATTTCTTTTGAAAATGGTATCCAAATGAGGCTCGTAGATTGGAATTATTCCATTCTTCATCAATTCCACTTTGTCTTGATCAATGTCAACACAAATAACATCATTTCCTGTTTCAGCAAAACATGTTCCAGTCACCAAACCAACGTAACCCGTACCTACTACTGCTATCTTCATTTTCGTATAAATTCTTTTACTTTTTCTATTATGAAATCCTGTTGTTCTTGCTCCAATTCTGTATGCATCGGTAGTGAGAAAACCACTTTACACAATTCATTTGTTATCGGGTAATCTTCTTCTTTGAATTTGTCGCTCTTGTATGCTTTTTGATTGTGTAATGCCACAGGATAATAAATCATGGCAGGAATATCAAACTTTTTTAAGTACTCGACCAATGCATTTCTGTCAATACCATTTACTCTTAGCGTATATTGATGGTGAACATGGCTTGATTGTGGACTATAGCCAGGCGTAATGATCTCGTTCAGATCTCTGAACGCTTCATTGTAATATTGAGCAGCTTGATATCTTGCCTTGTTGTAATCATCTAGACTCTTCAACTTAATGTTTAACACGGCTGCTTGAATTGAGTCTAGTCGCGAATTCACACCGATATCATCATGATAATATCTTTTGTACATCCCATGATTAACAATTGCTGCGATTCTCGTGCCTAATGCTTCATCATTTGTGAAAATACAACCACCATCCCCGTAACAACCCAAATTTTTTGAAGGAAAGAAAGAGGTAGTAGACATATGACCAATAGCACCTGCTTTTTTTGTTGTGCCATCAGCAAAAGTATATTCAGCACCAATAGCCTGTGCATTGTCTTCGATGACCACAATGTTATGTTCATCGGCAATAGCCATAATCTCTTCCATCGGAGCACATTGACCAAAGAGATGAACCGGGATTATTGCTTTTGTTCTTGGGGTAATTGCGGCTCTGATTTTTTCTGGATCGATATTGAAATCATCCATTCTCACATCCACCAAAACAGGTGTAAGTCTCAAAAGACCAATAACTTCTGCTGTTGCAGCAAATGTGAAGTCCACTGTGATGACTTCATCGCCAGGCTCAAGATCCAAAGCCATTAATGCGATTTGTAAGGCGTCCGTTCCGTTTGCACATGGAATAGCGTGCTTAACTCCAACATATGTAGCGATGCTTTCCTTGAATTTTTGAACCTCGGGACCATTTATGTATGCTGTTGATTCAACAACATCAATTATTGCACGGTCAATATCAGACTTAATTCTCTGATACTGTGTCCCTAGATCAACCATTTGTATTTTCTTCATATCACCCTCTTAAAAAAGAATGCAAATATATGGATAATCCTAGTCTGGGGAAAGAGTTGAAATCAATATTTCAACAAAATGTAAGAACGTAATTTTAAGATGTATTTTGCTGATTGACAACGATGAAAAAGTACATTATTGTCGTAAATTTGTCCCAGATATCATTGATTTATGAAGTGTAATATTTTCATCAAAAGCATCGTTCTATTCATCGCATTGTTTGTTGTATTAACGGTCAACGCCCAGTCAAGCATTAAAGATTCTATAATCAGTATGGGCATAGTGTCAGTAAATGCTGGATTTCAGATTCCTGGTGGTGATTTGGCAGATCGCTTTGGTAATAGTAGCTCCATAGGAGGCGCTTATGAATATAAAAATCAAAATAATTGGACATATAGTTTGGAAGGTGGTTTCATTTTTGGTCAAAAGGTGAAAATACCTGTTGCGATAGATATTAGAACTTCATCAGGGGAGATCCTCGATGATGAGGGTGCATTCGTAGACCTATTGTTGCTTCAGAGAGGATTTCTTATAAATGCAGCTATGGCTAAAACACTTCCAATAATTGGGCCTAATCCTAATTCAGGACTTCACTTAAAACTTGGAGTTGGATTACTACAACATAAGATTTTGCTTGAAACAAGGAAGAATGAGGTCAATGTTTTGGAGGGAGATTTCAGGAAAGGATATGATAGATTAACAAATGGTTTGATGCTTCAGCAATTTGTTGGATACAGACATTTATCTAACAATAAAAGGATCAACTTCACTGTAGGCTTTGAGGTTATTGAGGGATTCACACAAAGTAGAAGAGATTTTAATTTTGATCTAGGGAAAAAAGATGATCAAAAGCGAGTGGACCTCTTAATTGGATTGAAGGCCAGTTGGTCTATTTTGATTTTCAAACCTGCGCCAAACGCAATATACTACAACTAGCCCTCATATGAGTGTCATCTATAATATTGCTATTATCTTCTATAGATTTGTAATTGGAATAGCCTCCCTATTCAATCCTAAAGCCAAACTTTGGATCGAAGGTAGAAAAGGGTGGAAGGATGAGCTAGAGAATTTTGTTGCGAATAATGTGAAGCCTATAGTATGGGTGCATGCAGCTTCACTTGGTGAATTTGAACAAGGTAGACCGATTATTGAGGATATTAAGGCCAATCACAAGGGTTATAGTATTGTTCTCACTTTTTTTTCTCCCAGTGGTTTTGAAATCCGTAAAAACTACGATAAAGCTGATTATATCTGCTATCTGCCACTGGACACTAGAGCTAATGCCTTGAATTTCATATCGATACTCAAGCCAGAAATGGCCATAATTGTAAAGTACGAGTTTTGGCTGAATCATCTCTCCGTCCTTCGAGAAAAGGATATTGCCCACTATTTGGTCAGTGGAATATTCAGGGAGTCACAGGTGTTTTTCAAAAACTATGGGGCCATATTCCGAAAGGGATTGAACGGTTTTGAGGAGATTTTTGTTCAAAATGACAGCTCGGCTTCATTGCTGCGTGGAATTGGATATGATAAGGTGATCACAGCTGGAGACACCAGATTTGATAGAGTTTTGGCACTAAAAGATAAATTCATGCCTCTTGCGGACATTCAGCTTTTTAAAAGCAATTCTAAATTGATTGTTGTAGGTAGTTCCTGGCCAAAGGAGGAAGAATTACTCTTGAATTTCATCAAAGCAAATTTAGATATTGACGTTAAGTACATTATTGCGCCACATGAGATTGACCATAGTAGAATTGATTCTTTAGTTGAAAATAGCCCATTAGTCAGTGGCAAATTAAGTGACATTGGTTCGTCTGACGTTTCTGAGTTGCAGCTATTGATAGTAGACAGCATTGGCCTTTTATCGAAAATTTATTTTTATGCGGATATCTCTGTAATAGGCGGTGGATATAACGCTGGTATTCACAATACTCTTGAGGCTGCAGTATGGGGAAAGCCGGTTGTTTTTGGACCCAAATATCATAATTTCAGGGAGGCGGTCGAACTAATTAAAGAAGGTGCGGCATATGAGGTGAGAAATCCATCGGAATTCAACAAAACATTACTGTCTTTACTCAATGATGATGAGCTTAGGGCAAAATCTGGTATTAAGGCAGGGAACTATTGTAGGGACAATAGTGGCGCAAGCCGCGCTATTATGCAGAAATTGGCCCTAAATTTAAATGATTGAAATTTAGTTTTGAGAAACTAAAAAATTATATACATTTGCCATCCCTTTTTAGGGGACAAGCGAGAGTAGCTCAGTTGGTAGAGCACGACCTTGCCAAGGTCGGGGTCGCGGGTTCAAGTCCCGTCTCTCGCTCCAATGATTAAAGGCGGTTTACGCCTTTTTTCTTATGGTCTGCCCGGGTGGTGGAATTGGTAGACACGCAGGACTTAAAATCCTGTGTCCTTTGGGACGTGCGGGTTCAAGTCCCGCCCCGGGTACTGAAAAAGGTGAAGCACTGCTTCACCTTTTTTGTAAGCAATTATCAGGCATTGTTTGTCGCCAATATTATAGTTCACGCTTTATAATCACTAGTTTTGCATCAAAAATCAGATCTAAATTTGAAAATTTATCAAGGATTAGCAGAGTTTGGTGAAATTGAAAAACCGGTATTAACCATCGGTACTTTTGATGGTGTTCATATTGGACATCAAAAAATTATCGATCGTATCAATGAAATCGCCAAAGATATTGGAGGATCCTCTGTCTTACTTACATTTTCTCCTCATCCAAGACAAGTTCTATCACCTTTTCGGTCCATGGAACTTCTTACGATTCTGGATGAAAAAATCGCTTTACTCGAAGCGGCAGGATTGGAACATCTTATAATACACCCTTTCACCGAAGATTTCGCTAAAATGCAACCCAAACTATACATAAGGGATATATTGGTGAATGCTATCAATGCAAATTATGTTGTTGTTGGTTATGACCATCACTATGGTAAGAATAGAGAAGGTGACTTCAAGCTAATTAAAGATTTATCTAGCCTTTACGACTATAATGTTGAGGAAATTTCAGTAAAAACCATTGAAGATATTAATGTCAGCTCAACTAAAATAAGGCATGCAATAAAAGCAGGCGATATACCAACTGCAAGGAAATATCTGGGGCATGAATTTACATTTTCTGGGACTGTCGTCTCTGGTGATCAAAGAGGTAGAGAGTTGGGGTTTCCTACTGCCAATCTTTTGGTGTCTCCTGACAAAATAATTCCAGACACCGGAGTCTTTGCTGTAAGGGCCCAGGTTAAGGGTCTGTGGTATCAAGGTATGCTAAATGTAGGATTTAAACCTACTGTTAATGATTCGGTTTCTAAGAAATCCATAGAAGTAAATCTGTTCAATTTTGACAAACAGATTTATGGAGAAAAAGTAATAATTGAGATTAACTCTAAGTTACGAGATGAGATAAAATTTAATTCTTTAGATGACTTGAAGCTACAATTGAATCGTGATATGAAATTGGCTGAAAGACGATTGGCCAATTCTTAGAAATAGTTTTTTACAATTTATCAAGCGGAATGTGAGTAGTTTGTGACATTTAGTTTTCGTAGATCTCTAATTTCTGTAATAATGATATATCTTTGCCATTGAATAATTAGGGGTGCCTTAAATATAAGGGCTGAGATCAAACCCATTGAACCTGTCGAGATAATGCTTGAAAGGGAGATTTGTAGCGCGCCCCGCTAAACTTTTGTTATGCTTAAATATTTTACGATAATCTTCTTGATGTTTTCATCAATTGATGTTCATGCACAGTTTTCAATTTCGGGTAAAATAGAATCTTCGGAAGATTTGCCAATTCACGAGACATCGATAAAAATTGACGAAGGAACTACAGTTTATTATCCAGATTCAGATGGAAATTACTCGATCACCGTTGAAGAGGGATTAAGAAGAATTGAATTTAGGAACGAGCTTTTTGAAATTCAAATTTATAAATTGAACATTAAAAAAGACACTAATCTTGATGTAGTCATGATTACCATATCGTCAATCATGGATGAGGTTGTTGTTAGAGGACTGAGAGAAAGTGAGCTAAGTCCAATGTCATATTCAGAGGTTAGTAAAGAAGAAATTGCTGAAAGAAATCTGGGACAAGATTTGCCAATTCTTCTAAACTATTTGCCATCAGTTGTCACCACCTCGGATGCTGGTACAGGTATTGGCTATACTGGGATGAGAGTTCGTGGAAGCGATGCGACAAGGGTCAATGTTACAATCAATGGTGTACCTTACAATGATTCGGAAAGTCAGGGTACGTTTTGGGTGGATCTACCGGATTTTGCATCTTCAGTTGAAAGCATTCAGTTGGTCAGAGGAGTAGGTTCTTCAACAAATGGTTCTGGTGCTTTTGGTGCCAACCTTAGTTTGGTTACTGACGGTGTTTCTAAAACTGGAGGCTTGGAAATTAATTCTTCCTTTGGGTCATTCAACACGAGAAAATCAAGTGTAAATTTTGACACCGGTTTGCTCAATGAAAAATTCAATTTTATCGGTCGACTATCAAGAATAAAATCTGATGGATATGTAGACAGAGCAAGTGCAGATTTAAGTGCATACTTCACTCAACTTTCTTACATGAGTGGCAAAACTTTGATCAAAGCTTTAGCCTTTGGAGGAGTTGAGGAAACTTATCAATCTTGGGATGGAATCGATCAGTTTACCATAGAAAGTGATCGTACGTTCAACTGGGCAGGAGTATATTATGATGAGGATGGAACTGAACGTTTTTATGACAATCAAGTAGACAATTATAGCCAAGATCATTATCAGTTAATCTTAAGTCAAAAGTTGAATGATAAGTTGAATTTTAATTTGACGGGTCACTACACTTGGGGTAGAGGATACTATGAGCAATTCAAGGAAGATGAGCCGTTAGCGGATTATGATTTGCAAGATATTATCTCTAGTAACGATACAATTCAAACAACAGATCTGGTAAGGAGAAAATGGCTAGATAATGACTTTTACGGAGCGATATCATCTTTGACTTATACCGAGGAAAAGTTAGAGTCTACATTGGGGATTTCTTACAATCAATATCGTGGAGATCATTTTGGAGAAGTCATCTGGGCAAAGTTTGCTTCCAATGGTATTCCAAGAACTAGGTACTACGATAATTTTGGAAATAAGGATGAGTTGAATGTGTTCCTGAAAAACACCTATAATTTAAATTCTCAGATGCAATTATTTGCAGACCTTCAATATAGAACGGTAACGTATAATGCAGATGGAGTTTCTGCCAAAGAAGTCGATGATTCATTTGACTTCTTCAACCCTAAGGTTGGTCTTTCATATAAGTTGAATAATGATCTGTTTTATGTGTCGTATGCCATTGCGAACAGGGAGCCAAGTAGAAGCGATTATGAAAATGGTAACCCGGAGCCCGAACAGTTGGGAGATCTTGAATTGGGATACAAAGGAGTGTTTGGAAACTCTAAAATGAATGCCAATATATATGTAATGAATTACAACAATCAGCTGGTGTTGACAGGAGAATTGGATGAGGATTTCGCTCCCATTCGTACCAACGTTGGTAAGAGCACTAGAATGGGCTTAGAGCTTGATGCGGATCTGCGTATAAGCAATAGATTCAGGGTTATGCCTAATGTAACATTTAGTAGCAATGAGAACAAAGATTATAACATTGAAACTGATGTGGATGGTGAAAATGTAGTAGAAAATTTAGGGGATACTAAAATAAGTTTTTCCCCTGAATTGGTTTGTGGTAATAGAGTTTCATATCAAAGCTCCAAAGGATTTCATATTGATTTGCTGACAAAATTTGTAAGTGAACAGTATATGGGTAATGTCGAAGCTCCCTTATCTCTACTCGAAAGTTATTTCGTCAACGATTTACTTTTTAAATATGAAATAAAGCCAAAGAATACTTTTAAAACTATCGGCCTCTCACTATTGATTAATAATATCCTCGATGAGGAATATGAGTCGAATGGATATTGGGGTCCAGGATATGTTGGATACTATCCTCAAGCTGGAACAAATTTCCTTCTTGGGGTAAATCTTAAATTTTAAGAATAAGCATTAAGACTTCAAGCTGTTTTACGTTAGATATTCAGATTCAAAAAATTCTGCCAGTAACTCGGGATTTTTTTCCAGTGAGTTTCCGATAACGACAATATCAGCCCCTGCCTGAAATGCTTTGTCCACGGAAGTTTTATTCTTTATTCCACCACCAACAACAAGAGGCACAGATGTGTTTCTTTTAACTTCCGAAATCATTTGCTGAGACACAGGAAGTTTGGCGCCACTGCCACCATCGAGATACATTAGTTTCAATCCCAACATTTCTCCAGCCATGGCAGTACATGATGCTATTTCGGGTTTGTCCATTGGGATCGGTAATGTTTGACTAATATAATGTGCTGTTGTAGACTTCCCCCCATCGATCAATAGATAACCAGTTGGTATTATTTCCAAAGATGACTTCTTTAGAGAAGGAGCGGCAAGGACATGTTGACCAATGAGTAATTCAGGATTTCTACCTGAGATTAATGAAAGTAGTAATATGGCATCCGCTTTATCACTAATTTGCATTGCGCTACCAGGGAATAGGATGATGGGAATGTCGCTTTTAGATTTTATTAGATCCACTTTTTCATTAAAACTAGAACTCATCAGTAAGCTCCCACCAACAAAAAAATAATCAACACCAATAGCTTGAAAGGCGACCAATGTTTGATCGAGTGTCTTCTCATCCACCTTATCAGGATCCAAAAGAATAGCGATAGATTTTTTGCCTTTTTTGGCTCTTTCAAATATTTGTTCGTATAGGTTCAAGGGGTAAGATTATTTGATACAAATTTAAATATTAAATCCATCAACTACAATCGGACATGTGACAGATAGAACGATCCGATTTTTTGATGTTCAACCATAAAGTTATAAGTTCTGTTTTCTCGAGTCACAGTGCAGTTAACTAGTGCGCTTGCGAAAGGCCACTTCGAAGTTATTTGAATTTGTTTAAATGCCTGAGAGTGTTTGAAACATTTGTACACGGCTTCTTTGATCGTCCATAACGCATGAAGGTAGTCGATACTTTCATTTTCTAGCCAGTGATTATATTCAGTTTGGTGTGTAAATTTATTCACAATGTTTGTTATTTTTGAATTGTGTGCCTGTAAATCAATGCCAATCATTGAGTTTTTTGATAAAAGAACCGCAATCCATTCGGCAGAATGACTGATCGATAATTCCCAACCTTCGATTTGTATCCACGGAGCTCCATGCTCATCATAGGTAATTTCAGGATCACTGTTGCTTATTGTTCTAATTGCCAGTCGAGTGGCGAGCCATTGTTTTTTTACTTTATCTAGTTTCAGTGCATTATAAGTTTCCCAATTCTCTCCTTTAGGTGTCTTACCGAAAAAGCGCTCAGTCAATTCTTCTAATGATTCTGTGACATGCCAGACTGCCAAGTGATCCTCTCCGGCAATGATGTTATTGATAATTAGGCTCATAGTTAAACGTTGTGAAGTAGTCGTGTCAATTATTAACCATTTACAAACCCTTTATTTGCATGAGTTTAATGACTACTTTTGCAAAATATTTCAAAAAAAGAAAAAAATTATAGTTTATGGACTTGTTAAAAACAGATGTTTTGCCTTACAAAGTTAAGGATATAAAATTAGCAGATTGGGGACGTAAAGAAATTGGATTGGCTGAAGCAGAAATGCCGGGCTTAATGTCGCTAAGAAAAGAATTTGGAAAAGAAAAGCCTTTAAAAGGTGCCAGGATCGCTGGTTGTTTGCATATGACTATTCAAACGGCAGTCCTAATGGAGACATTAGTGGAGTTGGGTGCTGAAGTACGTTGGTCTTCATGTAATATTTTCTCTACACAAGATCAAGCAGCTGCAGCAATGGCTGCCGCAGGAATTCCAACTTTTGCTTGGAAAGGTGAGTCAGAAGAAGAATTCGAATGGTGTATTGAACAAACTTTGGTCTTTGATGGTGGAAAACCATTAAATATGATTTTGGACGATGGTGGTGATCTTACCAACATGGTCTTGGATGTTTATCCAGAGTTGGCTAATGAGATCAGGGGTATTTCCGAAGAAACTACTACAGGAGTGCACAGACTTGTAGAAAGAGAGGCGAATGGAACATTGACGCTTCCGGCAATAGATATCAATAACTCTGTTACAAAATCGAAATTTGACAATAAGTACGGATGTAAGGAGTCTCTAGTAGATGCAATTAGACGTGCTACTGATGTCATGATTGCTGGAAAAGTTGCAGTGGTTGCTGGTTATGGTGATGTTGGGAAGGGGTCAGCTGCTTCCTTGGCTGGAGCTGGAGCAAGAGTTATTGTTACTGAAATCGATCCGATATGTGCGCTTCAAGCGGCAATGGATGGATTTGAAGTTAAAAAAATGGTTAACGCAGCACCAGAAGGTGACATCATAGTTACCGCTACTGGAAATAAAGATGTAATCAAATCGGATCACTTTAAACTAATGAAGGATAAAGCGATCGTTTGTAATATTGGTCACTTTGACAATGAAATTGATGTGGCATGGTTAAATGACAACCATGGTGATTCAAAAATAGAGATCAAACCTCAAGTGGATAAGTATACCATTAATGGTAAAGACGTAATATTATTAGCTGAAGGAAGATTGGTGAACTTGGGTTGTGCAACAGGACATCCATCATTTGTAATGTCCAATTCATTTACCAATCAAGTATTGGCCCAATTAGAGTTGTGGCAAAGCGCTGAGAAGTATGAAAACAAAGTCTATACGCTTCCAAAAAATTTAGATGAAAAAGTAGCAAGACTGCATTTATCTAAAATTGGTGTAGAGTTAGAGGAATTGACGACTGAACAAAGTGATTATATTAATATTCCTAAGCAGGGACCGTATAAGCCAGAATTGTACAGATATTAGAACTAGTCTAGAATTGAATTTAAAATGCCTGTCATACGACAGGCATTTTTTTTTGCCTTATTTTTTCAGTTGTAGATCCTCAAAACGTTTGTCCCAGGAAAGTACTCTGTATTGTAAGCCTTAAGAGGAATGGATGCTGGGTTCTGAAGCACATCCCCAGTAATTATTGAGAATCTTGATCCGCACCCATCAGTATCTTCAGCAACAGTGCTTCCCGGACTCGAAACTATAACTCGATGAAAGCCATTAATGTCGTAAGTGCAATGGCGGTCAAATGCCACAAAATCTTCATTTGATATTGCGTATACAATAATCCCATTTGAACCTCCCGTAATATTGATCGAATTGCCAGGCAACATAAGGCCATTATATGAAGGTAAACTTAATGAAAGGGAGATGTCAACGAATACATCTGGGATATTACTGTTGTTATTATTGTCTTTGCAAGATGGAATTGTGCAAAACAATATGAAGAATATAATAAATTTACGCATAGATGTTATCTTTGATCTGAACGCTTTTGCTGCGAAAAGATTATCAAAATTAAGGATATATTTTTTGTGATCATTTTATTCCAGTGAATCTAGATATATTATTAATGTATTCGAAAACGAAATTTCACTTCGTATTAAGACTCTTATTTATTCTAATTGTATTTAATAGTGCTTTTTTATCTGAGGCTGATGCACAGAAAAGAAAATCGACTAAGAGTCAAAAGAAAGAGTTGATGAAGAAGCAGGAGGATCGGAAAAAGGACTTTGAAATAGCTGAAGAGAAGGGTCGAAAGAAGCATAATGATTTACAGGAAAAGCCCGTGCGTAAAAGGATGAAGAAGTCTAGGAAAGCTGCCCGTAGATATGATACAGGTAAGAGGAAGCCTTTTTTTAAGAGAATTTTTACTCGTAAAAGAAGAAGGAAGTGATACATAGAGCTGTAATTATGTTAAAATCATTTTAACATTTTATATGCTCATTCAGGAATACAATATTATTTTCACCTATGATTTTTAAATGATGAAGAATCAATGGGTTAATTTTTCACCTAAAAATAATTCGATTAGAATTAGACTTTAATTTGTTAAAGAAATATTAAAATATATATCTTTACGATCTTTGTTTAGAAAAATTGAATAAAATTAATTCAACAAAATAAATTGTATGTTAAGAAATCTACTCACTATCGTATTTTGCTTTTTTATTGCCACAGTAAGCATGGCGCAAGCAACTTCTGGAACTTTAAAAGGGATTGTCACAGACAAGACCACAGGAGAAGCTTTGCCATTTGCTACAGTCGTAGTATTAAATGGTTCCACTCAAGTAGCAGCTGCCTCCACAGATTTTGACGGTAAGTTTACTATCAAACCAATTGATGTTGGATCATATAATGTGAGGTGTGATTTTGTAGGTTATAATCCAAAGGTGGTTGCTGGCGTTGTGATTTCTGGTGGGAAAATTAAATTCCAAAATTTTGGAATGGAATCAGGAATGAATCTAGATGAAGTAATAATTACTAAATATAAGAAACCACTTATTGAAAAGGATGGTGGTTCATCAGGTGGATCAGTTTCAAGAGAAGATATTTCAAAGATGTCAGCGCGTTCTGCAACTTCAGTTGCAACAACTGTAGGTGGAGTCTCAAGTTCTGGAACAACAGAAGGTGAGGTTTCTGTTCGTGGAGCTAGGGGATCGGATACATTCTTTTATATTGACGGTATTAAAGTAAGAGGTAGTTCTAATCTGCCAAAATCAGCAATCCAAGAGGTATCTGTAATTACAGGAGGTATACCAGCAAATATTGGAGATGCCGTTGGGGGTATTATTAGTATTACAACAAGGGGTGCTCAAAGTACATTCTTCGGTGGATTTGATTTTCTTTCTTCCGGATTGCAATCTGGAGATGAGAATGTAGGGCTCGATGCATTCGGAAGAACGCAATTGGAAGCTTATGTCGCTGGACCAATTTTGTTTAAAAAAGATTCAATGGGAGCCAATACTTCACCGCTCTTGGGATTTTTCCTATCTGGAAATTATAGGAAATTTGAAGATGCAAGACCATCTGCGGTTGGACACTGGTATGTGAAAGACGAAGTTTTGAGGGACTTGGAAGTAAACCCAAGTATTATTGATGTTATAGAGGATGGTGAAGCAACTTCTTATAGTTTGAATTCTCGAGCGAATTTTTTAGATGCTGGTGATTTCGAAAAAAGAGATGCTAGTAGAAATGCAGATGAAACAGGTGGATCACTATCGGGGAAGCTTGATTTTAATGTAAGTCCCGATGTTACCTTTTCTTTAGGTGCTTCTGGAGATTACCTAAACACTAATGAGTATTTGTTTAGAAGTTATACTGGTACGACAGGTTTCCCTGGAGGTCAAGGGCGGTCAAATTCGCTGCTTAATTATAATAATAATGAAAATGAAAAAGTTCTTTCTTGGAGGACATTCGCAAGGTTTACACAAAGATTTAGATCAGATGAAAGTGCTGATAATAAAGCGGTAGTAAAGAATGCTTTCTATACCATTAGTGCTGATTATTCGAAAAACACTACGACCATTGAAAATGAAGATCATGGTGATGACTTCTTTAGATATGGTCATGTGGGTAAATTTGATATATTTAGTCAAACATCATATACAGAAGTTCAGGGTATTGGGAATTTCCAAAATGGAATTGAAGACACATTGGTTGTGTTTACACCATCTGAAACCAATCCTGATTTAGCAGGTATTACATCTCAGTATTTTAATGAAATTGATGATGTTGAGGCATTTAGAAACCTTGAATTAATTTCGGGAGCAGGGGCTTTGAGAAATGGTGACGCACAAAGAAATATATACAGTCTTTGGAATGCTCCAGGACTTTCCCCAAACTTTTACAGGAAAAGAGATAATAGTCAAGTGAGAATTGTGGCAAGTGGATCAGCTGATGTTGGTGACCACGCTGTGACGCTTGGTGTTGAGTACGAACAAAGAGTTGATAGAGGTTATGATTTAGCACCTTCAGGATTATGGGGTAGAGGGAGACAGTTATTATTGGAGCAAACTGAAGTTGTTGATACCATTCAAAGTGCAATTCCGATAGATGGTAATTGGCAGTATGATTGGGTTTTAGCGCCCACTCAAAATCCAACTTTGTTCAATGTAAATTTCCGAAATACTCTTGGCTTAAACGACATCGAACAAACAAATATTGATGGAACGGATGTTGAATTGTTGAACATCGATATGTTTAGTGCTGATGATCTATTGCAAAACGGTTCGAATTTGGTTAGTTACTATGGATTTGACCATACAGGCAATAAACTTACTTCTGATCCAAGCTTCGATGACTATTTTAATGATGTTGATGACCAGGGATACAGCACAAAATTAATTGGTGCATTTAGACCTATATATAATGCCTTCTACTTGATGGATAAATTCACATTCGATGACATTATCTTCAATGTTGGTGTTCGTGTGGATAGATATGATGCAAACCAAAAAGTATTGAAAGATGAATATGTAGTTGGTGATTTCTACACGGTTGGAAATAGCCCTCTGGAAAATTTCCAAGCACCGTCAAATATAGATGATGACTATGTATTGTATGTTGAGGATTACACTGCAAATGCTAATGATATAAACGTAGTAGGTTATAGAAGCGGTGATGATTGGTTTGATGCAAACGGTGTATCTATTGCGAGTCCTGCTCCTATTAGTGGTTCTACTTTATTTGGACCATATTTAACACCTGAAACTGTTGAATTGGACGCGCCACAATTATTAGACTCTAAGGGATTTGAAGATTATGCTCCTGCTGTAAATGTTATGCCTCGTTTGGCCTTTTCATTCCCAATATCAGATGAAGCGGTATTCTTTGCTCATTATGACGTATTGACTCAAAGACCAGGTGCAAATGAAAATAGATTGGATTTAATTGCACTTGATTTTATTGAAACTAATGGTAACAATGCAGTGAGAAACGCAAGATTGAAGCCATCAAAAACTATTGATTTTGAACTTGGGTTTCAACAAGTATTAACAAAGAGTTCTTCTCTTAAAATTTCTGGATTTTACAGAGATATGAGAGATATGATTAATGTTAGATTCTTGCCTGAAGCATGGCCTAATAGTTACCTTTCATACAGAAACATTGATTTTGGTACAGTTAAAGGTATGACATTTGCTTATGACTTGCGAAGAACAGGTAATGTAAGAATGTTGGCAAATTATACTTTACAGTTTGCTAGTAGTACAGGTTCTAACGCTACATCTGGTTTGGTTTTGGCTAGAAATGGACAACCTAACTTGAGAAATATCAATCCAGTAAACTTTGATAGAAGACATGCTATCAATATAACATTGGATTATAGATATGGTGAAGGGGCAGATTATAATGGTCCAGTATGGTTTGGTCAGAAAGTATTTCAGAATGTAGGATTCAATCTTATTGGTGATATCGGTTCTGGTACACCTTACAGTGCTTCGAGAAATGCGGACAACCTATTAAGAGGTGGAAGGGGTCTTTTAGGTACGGTTAATGGTGCCCGTCAGCCTGGAACTGCCCAGTTAAATCTACAAATTGATAAAGACTTAGTATTGAAATTCGGTAAAGGAGGAGAAGATGGTGAAAAATCTAAGTCTGCAAACATGAATGTTTATCTCTTGATCAATAACGTATTGAATGGTGATCTTGTGAGAAACGTATATACATTTACTGGGTCTCCGGATAATGATGGTTATTTAGCTTCAGGTCCTGGTCAACAAGAAATTGATGGATCAATTGACCCAGATGCATTCGAGAATTTTTATAACATGAGATTACTTAACCAATACAACTACTTAAGAGCTAGAACTATTCAGTTAGGTCTTAGAATGGATTTCTAAAAAAATATTTAAAAGCTTAAAAATTACCCGGGAATATGTAATTCCCAAAATAAAATACATTCCTTTTATGAAAAAAAGTATCGTTTTATTACTAATCGCAAGTCTTTCCATCTTAGGCTTAGAAGCAAAGAAGAAAGAGCTGCCAGGAATTCAGCCATTAAATGCAGCTGCTCAAAAATTACTTGAGAAAGCGGAAAATTGTTTTCCACCAACAGCTTATATTGTAATGGACTTGAATAATGTACGTTATGGTATGGAGTCAGGTGGATTGCTTTGGTATGACCAAACTGATGCACTTTATGAAGTGCCAAAAGGAAGTGGTTTGCATTCGATGTTTGCCGGTGGTCTATGGATGGGTGGTAGAACACCAGATGGTCAGTTGAAGCTTGCAGGTATTACTTATCGTGCTGGGGGTACTGATTTTTGGACAGGACCTTTGTCAATTGATAATACTGCTAGTGCATTGAATATTTTATGCCAGGAATTTGACAGACACTTTAGATCGAGATTGGTGGATGTTCAATTGCATAACCTTTGGTTTGAAAGGCAGGAATGTGTAGCTATAGGAGATTGCGATGAATCTGTGTTGTCAGAGCCTCCTTTCGAAATGGGATATAGCATGCCAGACTATTTCAATGATTGGCCTGGTAATAACTTTACACCTAACTTTAATTTTACGTTAGCACCATTCGGTGAAAGAATTGGTTCTTCAGGTGAAAATGGTGTTTATGATCCAAGTGAAGGGGATTATCCTGGATATGATTTGGCAGGTGAAGTTGATTGTCGTTCAAGAGGACCTCAAGACCCAATTCCATTATTTGGTGATGAGACGATATGGTGGGTATTCAATGATAATGGTGGTATACATACGGAAACTGGAGACGGTGAGCCAATAGGTATGGAAATTCAAGCACAATCATTCGTATATAGTACAACTGATGAAATTAACAACATGTCGTTCTATAACTATGTGTTGATTAATAGAGGAGTTCAAACGCTTGAGAATACTTTTTTCGGCCAATATGCAGATTCTGATGTTGGATTCTCTGAAGATGACTACGTAGGTTGTGATGTGCAAAGAGGTCTTGGATACATGTACAATGGAGATGATTTTGACGAAACTAGCGGTGGACAAAACGGTTATGGTGCAAATGCTCCAGCAATTGGAATCGATTTCTTCGAGGGACCATATCTAGATCCAGATGGAATTAACAATGAAATTTCAAGTGATCCATCGCTTTGGGAAAATGAAAATGCAATTCCTTACCCAGGCCTTGGTCTTGGTTTTGCTAATCCATTGTTGGAAAATCCAGATCAAATTATAGATAATGAGCGTTTTGGAATGTCAAAGTTCGTTTACTATGATAGATTAAGAGCTTTCCCACAAACAGATCCACAGAATGCGATACAATTCTATAATTACCTTACTGGTTTATGGCAGAACGGTGCTCCATTCACTTATGGTGGTACAGGTATTGGCGGAACAATTGGAACTGATTATGTTGTGCCTAACGATACTGATCCATTAGGATATGGTACTGGTGGAGAATCACAACCGGCTTGGTCAGAAGAGACTGATGCAAATAACCCTGGTGATAGAAGGTTTTTGCAATCAGCTGGTCCATTTACTTTGGAACCGGGAGAATTTAACAACATTACTGTTGGAGTTGTTTGGACACAAGCAGAAGGTGGTGTAGATGAATTGAGAAATGCTTTATTTGTCGCAGATGATAAAGCACAAGCTTTATTCGATAACTGCTTTAGAATACTGAATGGACCTGGAGCACCAGGTGTGACTGTTCAGGAACTCGATCAGGAAATTATTCTTTACTTAAGTGAAACTGTTGATTCTGAAACATACATGGAGGAAGATCCAAGTATCCCGGATGGTGAAGATAAGAATTACGTTTTCGAAGGATATAAGGTTTACCAATTGGCAAGTAGCTCAGTTTCTTCTGCTGATTTAGGTGATCCAGATAAAGCAAGACGTATACGACAAGTGGATGTAGCCAATGGAGTTGGTACATTAGTTAATGTTGTATCAACACCTGATCTTGAGTTACCAGTGCCAACGATAATGGTAAATGGTGCTGATGAAGGTGTAGCGCATTCCTTTAGAATTACTCAAGATGTGTTTACAGGAGGCGGTCTAATAAATCATAAAACATATTACTTTATGACTGTAGCCTATGGTTACAACGAATACGCTCCTTACAATCAGGATGGTACCGGACAAGACACACCTTATTTAGAAGGTCGTCTTAGTTATAACAGTACTTCGATACCTGTTGTTTCTGGGATACCGCATAAAACGCAGTCAGAAGGAAATGGATCTGCTATTTCAGCGAATTATGGTGAACTTATCGCTGTTACTAGATTGGAAGGAAAGGGAACTGGTGGAAATTTCCTAGAATTGACAGAAGCTTCGGTAAATGAGATTATGGATGGTGCACCTTGGATAGCTGACGAATTGGATTATGAAAAGAGTGGATCTCCGGTAACGGTTAAAGTTATTGACCCATTGAATGTTGTAAAAGAGGAATTTGAAATTAGATTTACTGGAGAAGACCCAGATGATGAAGCAGAGATAGATCCGAATGACACAAGGTGGATCGTTACTAATCTCCTTGGAGATACACTTGCCGAATCTTCAAACACTATTAATGTTAGTGAAGAATTTTTATTGTTGGATTTTGGAATCTCTATTCAAATAGAGCAAACGGAATTACAAGATGAGGATAAGCCAGAATTTCTTGGTGCGACTATGACTTTCGAAAATAGTGCTGTGGATTGGTTAACTGGTGTCCCTGATGATGATAGAAGTATCGAGCAAAACTGGATTAGAGCTGGTACTATTGCCGCAGACTGTCCAACGGGTGTTACTTTGGATACTGCAACTCCATTTGACGACTGTTACTATAATGACAATGGCAATGGCGAGCTTGACCCACAATCAGAGTATGAATCTGTTTTGGGGGGAATTGTTGCACCATGGATTCTTGCAGGCCATCACTGGTCGGGACCAGCTGATTTGACAACAAACTTGGCACCTGCATCTGTTAGATTTGGTGAATTGAATAATATTGACATCATATTCACATCGGATAAATCTTTATGGACTCGTGTACCTGTTTTAGAAGTTCAACCGTTTATTGAGAATACTTCGGGTGGTTATAGTACAAAGGGATATCCAAGAGTAGCGTTGTCTGTGGATAAGAACGGAAAGAACATACTTCAAGGTGGAAATGAAAATGAAATAACATTTGGCGGTGAGCAAGTTGTTTCTGATTTGCTGATAAACGAATACATGGAAGACGGTAGCGGAAATCCTGGATTTAGTGCGGATGTCATAGAAAATTACAAGGATCTGTTGTTCGGAGTACCTGATACAACTGATGAAGCGTTGTACGGACATAGCTTTGGATATGGATGGTTTCCTGGATATGCTTATGATGTTGAGACAGGAGAGCGTTTGAATATGGCATTTGGTGAAAACAGTTTATTGGGAAACCAAAATGGTGACGATATGATATGGAATCCTACAAGCACTATTTGGAATGAAAACATATCTAATCCGGAATTCAATGCGGCAAACGCAAGATTTGGAGGTATGCATTATATATATGTGTTCAGAAATGAATCTCGAAGAAGACAAAATAACGAGAGAGTAGGGACTTATGATGGCGCTAATAGAATATTCAAGTACATATATGGCAAGCCAACAGGAACTAGAAAGTCATTAATGACTGCTATTGCTTGGACTATGCTTCCATTGTTGGACAGCGATTTTAGTTTTCTATCACCAGAACAAGGGTTGATTCCATCAAAAGCAACCATTAAGTTAAGAGTTAACAAGCCTTACGAAAGGTTTCCAACGATTGGTGGAGTATCAGATGAGCAATATCTCTTTGAAGATGGAATGTTCAACTATGATGATGATGATGTTGATATTTATAATGAACCAGATATGGCTGACCTATCCTTAAATGATTGGTTCCCATATTATAGATTTAAAATTGACTCTGAGAGCACCTCATTAGAAAATGCGGTAGTTGCTTCAGATGCCTTGGAGCTAATTAATGTTGTACCGAATCCTTATTATGCCTTCTCTTTCTATGAAAATAGTAGACTGGATAATCGAGTTAAGTTTATTAACCTACCTGAAGAATGTACAATAAAGATATTCAACACGGCTGGTACGTTAGTTAGAACATTAGGTAAAGACAACCCACTAACATTCCTTGAGTGGGATCTTAATAATGAAAATAACATTTCAATTGCTGGTGGTGCATATATCATTCACATTGAAGCGCCTGGTATAGGTTCGACTGTGATAAAGTGGTTTGGGGTGACAAGAAAACTTGATTTGGATAACTTTTAATCGATTAACATTATTATATTTAAAAGAACAGATATGAAAAAAATTATAATTTTATTAATCGCAGTAACAACATTTGCTAGTGCGGATGTGATGGCTGGTAACGAGGATAGAACTGGTGCGGCAGGTGCAACTCAATTACTCTTTAACCCTTGGGTTAGAAGTACAGGGTTGATGGGCTCAAATATTGCTACTGTTAAGGGTATTGAAGGTTCGTTCATGAATGTTGCTGGTCTTGCTTTTACTAGAAAAACTGAGATAGCAATTACAAATACCACATACATGAGAGGTTCTGATGTTAGTGTGTATGGTTTAGGTCTTGGATTGAGACTAGGAGAGTCTTCCACATTTGGATTGACATATTCTTTTGTAGATTACGGTGATTTTAGAAAATCGACAACGGAGGTTCCTGAAGGAGATGGATCACTTTTTAATGTAAATGCATCTAATATTACTTTGTCTTATGCGAAGGAATTTTCTAACAGTATTTATGGTGGAATATCTGTAAAGTTAATTTCAGAGTCAATATTCAATGTAAAGTCGAACGCTGTTGCGTTTGATGCAGGAATACAATATATCTCTGGTGAGAATGATCAAATAAAAATTGGTATCAATCTTAAAAATGTTGGACCAACTATGGATTATTCAGGAGATGGTCTTAGTGTTCAGGCATTGATTCAAGATGGAGACAATAATGATTACTTAACTACATTGGATCAAAGAAGTGATGAGTATGAACTTCCTTCTTTAATATCAATGGGTATTGGTTATGATTTTCTTTTAGATGAAAATAATACCTTAACACTTTCTGGATCCTTTACTTCAAACTCTTTTACTAACGATCAGTATAGATTCGGAGTTGAATTTAAGTTGAAGGACTTTTTCATCTTGAGAGGTGGATACTTGTATGAGCAGGATATTACAGATGGGGCATTATCTGCAAATGTTCTTACTGGATTAGGAGCTGGTTTGTCCATACAGGCGCCTATTGGAACGGAAGGCGGTACTATAGGTTTTGATTACTCGTATCAAGATACCAATCCATTTGATGGAAACCATAGAGTTGGTATCAGAATAGATATTTAATTATTGTTAAAAATATTTCAAAGGCTGATTCCTGTGAGGGTTTCAGCCTTTTTTTATTTGAATAAGTTTACAATATAAAAACGTGTTTTATTTTTATATTTGTCATGAGAAAGCTCTAATGAGTTTTCTTTTTTTGACTAAGGAATACACAATGCTGAGATTATGAGTAAGATTGCATATTATACGGAAGAGGGATTAGAAAGATTGAAAAACGAGTTACACGTAATGGAAAGTGTAGAGCGACCAAGTATATCTAATCAAATCGCTGAGGCACGCGATAAAGGAGATCTGTCGGAGAATGCAGAATATGATGCCGCCAAGGAAGCCCAGGGTATGTTGGAGATGAAGATCAATAAGCTCAAAGAATCTATTGCCAATGCACGTATCATTGATGAATCACAGATGGATGACTCTAAGGTCTTCATATTATCTACAGTCACTATAAAAAACATTAAGAATGCAGCGCAGCTTAGCTACACACTTGTTGCTGAAAACGAAGCAGATATAAAGGTGAAGAAAATTTCCATTGATTCACCATTGGGTAAGGGTCTTTTGGGGAAAGAAGTGGGTGATATTGCGGATGTAGAAACACCAGGGGGCATCATAAAATTTGAAATAGTGAAGATCGCTCGATAATGGCAAGTATTTTCACTAAGATTATTAATGGCGAAATCCCTGCTCATATAGTAGCGGAAAACGATAACTATTTTGCTTTCTTGGATATTAACCCATTGGTTGAGGGACATACTTTGGTTATCCCTAAAACGGAGGTTGATTACATATTTGATTTAGATGATGCAGTCCTAAGTGGCCTTATGTTGTTTGCCAAAAAAGTGGCAAAACAAATAGAAAGCGTTATTCCATGTGAAAGAATAGGTGTGACTGTCATTGGCCTGGAAGTTCCACACGCTCATGTGCATTTAGTTCCGATGAACCAAATGTCGGATATGAATTTTTCCAATCCAAAGAAAAAATTCACAACAGAGCAGCTAACGAGAACAGCAGCAAAGATTAAAAACGTATAGATCTAAGAGCTTACGTTAGGGTTCTGTTGAATAAACGATTTCCAATCACTATATTTTTTACCACCTTGTATGGGAGAGTTTGATTGATAGTAGTGACATATTGCAGCACCAAGAGCATCTGTAGCATCTAAACTTTTGGGGATTTCCTTGAGATTAAGAATACTTGTAATCATTCCAGCTACTTGTTGCTTTGATGAACTACCGTTTCCAGTAATCGATTGTTTAATCTTCTTTGGAGCATACTCAACATAAGGAATATCCCTGCTGAGACAGGCAGCGATAGCAACACCTTGTGCCCTTCCTAATTTCAGCATGCTTTGTACGTTTTTACCGTAAAAAGGTGCCTCAATTGAAAGTTCATCTGGGTTGAATTCATCTATGAGTGAAACTATACGATTAAAAATGTGCTTCAGTCGAATCGCATGATTGTCGTATTTGGACAGTTGAATGATGCCCATTCCCATCATTTCAAGTTTTTTACCCTCTACTTTTACAATGCCATACCCCATTGCAACAGTGCCTGGATCTACACCAAGAATAATACGCTCAACGGGTTTTGATGAATCTGTATTCCTCATTACATGCGAAAATAGGTAAATTGTTCGTAGTTCATGACCTAGAGATATCACATGCTAAGGTAAAGACTGTTGTTCAGTTTAAAAATTGTGTAGGTTTGATCAAAGAATGAGTGAGGTATTAACGCGAAATAATAATAAATATAGTAGTAGTTTGCAAAAGTTGATAGGACTGATTATTCTGTCGATCTGTGCTGTTTATATTTATAAAAAATTTAGTGCTCCTGAAAATTATAATGAGTTAAAGGAGTTGTTCTCCAGCTGGTTTACTGATGGAACTGGTATGATATATTTGCTTTTGGTACTTGCTATGTCATTTGCCAATTGGCTTACCGAAGCTATTAAATGGCAATATCTCTTGAAAGCTATTTTACCGATAAAAATATTGAGGTCAGTTTCATCTGTACTAACGGGATTGGCTATTACGATTATAATTCCATACCGAATTGGCTCATTTGTTGGTAGGGTTTGGCATTTTCCAAAGGACAAAAGGTATGAAGGAGCAATTGCTTCAATATATGGTGGCTTGGCGCAGCTTTTTGTAACTGTGGTGCTTGGGCTTTGGGCATTGATTTTGGGGCATCATTATCTCACTGATTTGCCCTTAAATTATATTTCAATATTTGCAGGTATCCTATTACTGCTCGTTTCCTTTGTTTATTTTTTTCCTTCTCTGTTTATTTCATTGCTTAAAAAGAAAATTCCAATAAAGGATCTCGCGAAGGCTTTTGAAATCTTGAGGCAATATTCATTAAAACAAAAACTATCTGTTGTCGCATTAAGCGTTGTGAGATATATAATTTTTCTACTTCAATACTTTTTGTTACTTAAGATTTTCAACTCCAACTTATCACTGGTTGAAGTTTTTTTACCAATTGCCTTAGTCTTTTTTATACTTAGTGTCATGCCTACTTTACTCTTCGGAATTGGACTAAGAGAAACTGCAGCTTTAATTATCTTAGGACCAGTTATTTCTTCAGAGGCAAGTATTTTAGTGTCATCTTTAATTCTGTGGATTGTAAATATGATTTTACCTTCTATTGCAGGGGCCATTATTTTTATGGTGAATAAGAAAAGTAGAATATGACCTTGTACGCCATTATTATAATTTCTAGCATCTTAATGATGGGTTACATTGGGCTCATTATTTTCCAAATTATATATACGTATACTCAGACCAATGCTTCTGAAAACAGAGGAAAATCTATAGGCGTATCCATTGTAGTGCCATTTAAAAATGAGGTAACTGAAATTGGTGGACTCATTAATGATTTGGAAAATCTAATTGGCAATGAAGATAACTTTGAAGTGATATTCGTTGATGATCACAGTGACGATGGGAGTGTTTCGCTGGTCAATTCAATTGTTTCTGGACGCATTAAATTAGTTAACTCTCCAGGCAATGGTAAAAAGGCCGCCTTAAAAATTGGTGTGCGAAGATCGGCCTATGATATAGTGGCAACATTGGATGCTGATGTTAGACTAAGTGATAACTGGCTTGTTGAAGTACGAAAGTTTTTCTACGGGAAGGATAATGGATTTCTTATCTTACCCATACTAACAATTGCTGAAAATAATTTGGCAGGTCATTACGAAGCTCTTGATGTCTTAGCACTTGCTGGTACAACTTTGTCCTGGGCCAATGTGAACAATGCTATTATGTGTAATGGGGCCAACATGGCCTTCACGAAGAGCTTGTTTAATCACTTCAGGAGTGATGAAAGGGACGGCAATTTAGTATCTGGGGACGATGTGTTTTTCCTTCATCAGGTAAAAGCAAAATCCGATGTTAATATTGGCGCAGTATTCAATGCCAATACCGAAGCACATACAACTTCCTTCAATAGTTTTAAGGATTTACTTAATCAAAGGGCAAGGTGGACTTCAAAATCACATCATTACAATGATAGAACAACCTGGTTTGTCGCCTGGCTGGTGCTTTTAGCAAACGTCCTTATTCCACTTTTGGCTTTGTTATCGCTACTGGAGAATAAGTTGATAAATCTGTTCTTAATCGTTTTTGCAACGAAGTTTATTATTGATTTCATATATCTACTTTTACTTTCCATAAAGTTTAAAAAGTCGAAATCATTAGTTTATTACCCGCTAGCAGTAATTATTCAGTTCGTCTTTGTACCACTAGTTTTCGTAAAATCGAAATGGGGTAATTTTGAATGGAAGGGAAAGAGTTATAGTAAATGAAATCAAGTACTAAAGGATATAGGTCTTCACTGATTGCCAAATTGTGGAGGGATACTCGATCTAGAATTGGGTTAATCATATTGTGTTTAGCACTTTTGATTTCTGTTTTGGGAGCATACATAAGACCCGATGATTCTAAGAACGCCAATCAGCAACATCTTGTTTTAGCAAAGAAAAAACCTGGTTTTAAAGCAAAAATACTCCAGATAAAAACAAACAAAATAGAAAGTGATAATTTCTTTGGTTCAGGATTGTTTTTCGGTGGTGTGGACAATGATATTCAGGAAATTCCAATCGAGTTTTATAGTATCGAGGATGATTACCTTGTATATATCCCATTGAAGGAAGACTTCGAAAAAAAGATGCTACTTGCTGATGTGCTTTATGCTATTGATGTCGATAGCTATGATTCAACGGACAATGGATTAGTCTTTACTGACATGAACGGAAGAGAGATTAACACAAGCATAAGCGAACTTGTTGCTGCCAGTAAAGAAGCTATTGTAGAACGCACCTACTTTCTGGGAACAGATACTTTTGGGAGGGATTTACTTAGTAGATTGATGGGAGGTGTTATCTTCTCACTTTCAGTCGGTTTTATTTCGGTACTTATTTCGCTGGTCATCGGAATAAGTCTAGGAGCAATAGCCGGTTTTTATAGAGGCTGGGTCGATCAGGTTATCATGTGGTTCGTAAATGTCATCTGGTCTATTCCAACATTGCTGATGGTGATTGCCATTACACTTGTAATGGGCAAAGGTTTCGTGCAAGTTTTTATTGCTGTGGGACTTACAATGTGGGTAGAAGTTGCCCGAGTCGTTAGGGGTCAAGTAATTAGTATCCGAGAAAAAGATTTTATTGAAGCGACAAAGGCTCTGGGTTATTCAGAATATAGGATTATTAGTAGGCACATTCTACCAAATATTATTGGACCTGTAATCGTTATTTCAGCTGCTAACTTTGCCTCCGCAATATTAATTGAAGCAGGATTGAGTTTTCTGGGTATAGGCACACAGATTCCAATGCCTTCATGGGGCATGATGATAAAAGAACATTATCCATTTTTAACAACGGATTTAGCCTACCTAGCTTTTATACCAGGACTATGTATTATGATATTGGTACTCTCATTCATGCTTATAGGTAATAGATTGAGAGACGTATATGATGTTAAAGAGACAAGCTAATTAGAACGGTAAATCGTCCTCTTCAACTGGTAATGGTGGAGCATCTTTAGCAGCAGGTGCAGTAGTTTCAGCAACAGGTGCAGCAGCACCGACTTTTTCTACTCTCCATACATTAAGTGAGTTGAAAAACTTCACTTCACCTGATGGAGAAGTCCATTCTCTACCTCTTATGTCAAAATGAAATTTAACTTCATCTCCCATGGCCATACCATCCACTAGATTACAATTATCTTGTACCATTTGGAATAATATATGTTGAGGGTATTGTCCTGAATCTTGCGTTAGAACAACCTCTCTTTTCTTAAAAGAATCCGTCACTTGAACCACATCGTCAAGTTGTTTTATTTTACCATTTATTGAGAACATAAGCCTGCTTTTTTTATAATTTCTTGTAGCCTACAAAGCTAGGGAATTTATAGGAAAATATTTTCTTTAAATAGGTAATATTTACCGACAAGTAATGCACTGCCTCTGAATGAAATTGTGGATAAGAGCAATTCTAGAATGTTGGACATAATTTTAACTTTACACTCTATATTTTAAGCATGAACGTTAAGAGAACTTTAGTTAAAAATACATCCGTGATTTGGATGGCATGTATCACGCTAGGGTTGGCGCCTTTTAATCCTCCTCATATCTATCAAAAGATTTTACAAATCTCCGACAATGTATTTTCATTGGATGCAATGGATTGGTTGGATGTTGCAATGCATGGAAGCCCATGGGTGCTGCTTGCAATTGCGTATATTTTAAAGGTTAAAAAATAGCACCAATCGATAAACGATTGGTGCCATCAATAATTTAGTTGGTTCCTTCTATTCTATGACCAATTTATTTCTCAAGCGAATAATACCATCACTAAGTATCATGGTATATAGACCTGTTGAAAGATTTCCAACATCAATATCAGAAATTTGAGATGAACCAAGGTTGTTATTTCTCATTTCAAGAATTTTTTGACCTTGTATGTTGAAAATGCTTAGATCAACATAACCTGTAAATATTAATGGATCGAAGACAATTGTAACATTGTCTTTCGCTGGATTTGGGAATATTTCAAATCGATCGATTGCACTCAAATCTTCAACACCAATAGAACACTCCGTAGTAAGATTGAAGTCTCCTGAAGTCATTCCAAAACCATGAACAAGCACATATGCTACCCCATTATAGCCATTAAAAGTTACAGTCGAAGTACCATCATTACATAACGGTGAATCATCTGCACCTATAATACATTCCAGATCATCGCAAGCGCCTGCGAAAACTGAAATCTTCGTATCAAAATTGGCGTCATTACATGTGCTTACAGCATAGAGATCACCTGATGATACTTCCATTTGATACCATACTCCTGGAGAAGTTGAAACTACTCCTAAGCAATCTGGGATCCCTGTTCCTGAGTTGGCATTGATTGTGGTTCCCGCTGTATATCCCCCGCAAGCATCAATGTCAAATGCATTGATGCATTCATCATTTGAAGGAGCCGATCCATCAGTTGTGAATGTAAATGCACCTGATATTATTTCTCCAAATTCACAATCTTCAATGACATAGTATTCATATAAGGTCCCGTCAATTAGTCCGCTAATTGTAACGGGAGGGCCATCTGTTCCAATAACACCAATAAGCGAGTTACCGTTTCCAAGGATAAATCCTTCCTCACCGTATTCTACATTGTATTCCAAACCGATGTTAGTAGGGGTCCAATTTATTTCTGCCGAATTTCCAGTTATGCTACCGACTGATATGTCACTCGCACCTGAACAAACATCATTTTGCAAGCAGAACTCAAAAGATCCAGCATCATCATATTGAGACCAGAATTGAATAAGATAATTCGTATTAGTATTGACCGTAAAAGCTTCCAATTCATTTGCGTTTTCAAGACAAATAATGGATTGATCAGAACAGTTTTCATAAATTGAGAATCCCATTTCCTCGGCATCAATTAGGGTAATGTTGATTCCCACGGCTAAGGCATCTCCAGAATTGAAGGAATACCAAATATCTTGAGTTTCTTGAAAAGGAGAGCATTCTGGATTAAATAGGTTAATGCTAGCACAAGTATTAGCTGTTGTAGTCGCAATGCAGCCTTCAGTTGTAGTAATGGCAATGGCACTCCCACACGATCCATTCTCTGGAATTGGAGAACATAAAGGCTCACAGGTTAGTGATATCTGAAACTCACCTGAAACTCCTTCAAAGCCATGCACTAAGATGTAGTAGTCAACGCCTGACTCCGCGGGGAAATGCGTGGTGGACGAGAAATCAATGCAATTAAGGTCATCATCATTTGCGGATACACATGTGAAATCTCCGCAAGCACCAGAATAAACAGATACTTTAGAGTCAAAATTGATTGCACCACAGGTACTTAAGGTAACGAATTCATCCTGACCAACATAATGATACCAAACTCCATTTGCGTTTACTTCAAGGCTACCACAAGTAAGTGCACCCAAGTCCATGGTTGCATTTATTGTTGATCCTTCAATAGTCTCATCACAAGCAATATCTATTGCATTGACACATTGATCGTTAGGGGCTAAAAAATCAAAGGTTGTGAAGTTGATTGACGGAGTTGTAACATCACCTCCATCGCATGTTTCTACTAGATAAGCTTCATAGCTTGTTGAAGGTAAGAGACCTTCAAGGGTAACAGGTGGTCCGTCAGTTCCAATAGTGCCGGTAATAGTTAAGCCCTCTCCTGGAGTGAATCCAAATTCACCATATTCGATGATAAAATCGGTTCCTATGTTGCTAGAAGTCCATGTCACTTCGACCGTCTCATCTGTTAGGATGTTGAATGCCATATTGCTTGGAGATGGACATGCAATTTCTTCTATGATAAATTGAAATTCAGCATTGGCCCAGTGATCTACCCACTCAATGAAATATTCTGTTCCTCCTATTACTTCAAGTTCAGCGGATGATGCGAAATTTGTTCCTACACCACATCCAGCATCATCGTTCGCAGCGACCTCTATCAAACCACCACATGATCCTGAGTAAACGTAAAAATGAGTATCCTCACCACTGATACAGCTGGAAATCGAAATGCTAGTGTTTTCGGTTGGAGTGAATTTAAACCAATCTGCATTTATTGCATCTCCCGGGCAGGTAAAACAACCGTCACCTGTACTTGGACCATCTGATGTGTAGGTGTCGTTAAGGACAATTTCCAAGGCTGAATCGCAATTTTCACCTTGAGAAAAAACTGATATCTGAATGAATAGTAGGGCTGTAAGTAGTTTTATAAATTTCATCTTAAAACCAGATTTGGGTTAGTTACAAATTTACATCATACCTGCCGTCAGAGATTTCAATTCTATGTAACTACTAACAAGAGAATATTAACTATGATAGGGGCTATTTTTCAGGTTTTTCGTGAAAGAAATACCTCAAATCTAAGGTGAGATAGTTGCCATTAACATCCAAGCTAATGGTTTCATCACCCGTTGGTGGCCTGTAGAATCCTGTGGTATGGCCGATGTTGTTAAAAGGATTATAAAAAGAGGCCCCTAGATAGAAATATCCACTTTTCTTCGTCCTATATTCATAGCCCACATTGCCAACAATGGCAAATTGAAACTTCGTATCAGGAACTGTTCCTTGAGAGAAGTTTTCCCCAATGGACATAACAGGTCCGCCAGGATAAGTGTTTAGGGATACGCCCAGCGCAGTGTTTATGAACGATTGCTCTCCCAATCGAATATAAATCAATCCCTGAACAGGAATTTCGTAAGCGATAAATTTAAAGTTTAATGACTGATTGACAGTGGAATCTAAATCTTCAAAATCCAATTGAAATCTTCGAGTCACCGAGTTGATGCCTGTTTCAAAACTTAAACTTTTTGTAAGTCCTTTTCTAATAATTAGTCCGAATGAAGAGCCTTTCGTGAGGGCTAAAGACATTTTGTTATTGCCTTCAAAAGCCGTTTGAGTACCTCCACCAGTGAAATTTGAAGAGAATATCGGCTTGTACTGTATACCGACAGTGGTAACATTTAACTGAGAGTATAAGCCGTTTGAAAAAACTAGAAAGACTAGAATGAGGAGAGTTAATGGGAATTTAAGACCTTTAGCTTTTGTCCTACCTTTAGCATTGTATTTCTTTTTATACCATTTATTTCGCATAACACTTCAACAGATTGTCCGTACTGCTCCGCTATTTTGTGTAAATAATCCCCACTTTTGACGAGGTGAAAGGTAACACCTTTTGGGATTATGCCATAGCTCCACTTGGTCTTATTTAAAACGATAACATCTGAAACTAATTGCTTCTCCTTGAAAGCAATTATTTGCCCGGGATCCAGAGGGATGCCTTTATATCTTATTTCATAATGCAAATGTGAGCCAGTTGACCGACCGGAACTACCACCCAAACCAATGATGTCTCCTGCTTCTACAACATCACCTGTTTTCACTTTAAATCTATGTAAATGAGCATAATAAGTTTCTAGGCCATTGTAATGTCTTACTACGACCAATCTCCCATAATGACCGATTGTGGTGGCCACTCTTACAACACCTGCAAAGGATGATTTCACTGGATCCCAAACTTCAAGATCAAGATCATAACCATTATGGTTTCGGCCTTGGCGCCAACCAAATTTTGATGTTACCACTGACTTACCATCTAAAGGAAATTGATAATCACAAAAATTGACTTCATCTGTTAGTTGTAATGAAATGACAGAATCATTTTTTGATAGATCAAGCGAGTAGGGATGTGCTTTGGTTGTATGCCATGAGTGGTATATGCAATTTGCAGGATATGGCGTGTCATCATATGGCACAGAAAATGCGGACGGAATGTCTCCATTATGCCTTTTATTCATCTGATAATTTACCTCATTGATAATTGCAAAAGGGATTTTATCAAGTCTAAATAATGAGTCTGATATTCTGGTCAATTCTTTCTCATCTTTTTTAAATAAAGACTTGCAGAAGGCGACCTCTTCTATGGTTTCGTTGCTTACGTGCTGAAGATCAAGGATAGAGTCAAGATAAAGATACATTTCCTCACTAATTGAGCTATTTGGATTCTGTATAATGCTGCCATAAACCACTAAAGCCGTGCTGGTGTCTTTAGAACCATCATCAATTGGTGGGTTTGTGGCCTTTAAGTTGCTCGACAATAGCGTAATACAAACTATGGCAATAAGATGCCAAAAAATCTTGATTTCAATTCGTAAGAGGTGCATTAGTTCAAATTTTCCTGTATGTTTTAAACGCGTATAAGCGAATAAAGTTACATATAAGTTGCGAGATCATAACGTGGTATTTATCAACGATTTGACAAGAAAAATCCGATGATCGAAAGCATGATTAAGGCAGTAACTACTATCAATATGCCAGTGCCAAAATATTTGTTCTTGATCGTTCTTTCTCGGTGGAGGCCTTTGCTCAGGTCGTTCAGTTTTAATACCTTCTTAAAGTCTTGTCTTTTTATACCAAAAACATACTTCTTTCGTTGATTTTCTGTTTCATCTTTTTCAAAATAAATTTTATCCTTGACCAATAAAATCTCAAAATGTCTTGCAGCATGTACATCTGAGAAGAAAAAAACCATGTAACCCTTCTCAACTGGATGAACTTCATAATTATTGAAGTTCAATAGGGGCACATTCATTACATCATCATTCATGTTTCAAGATTGAGATTTTTTGATTATTTGTCACGCCAGACTGTGCATTGATCAATCGGTTTTCTCTGTCCCGTGGGCCATTCGCCTTCTGGGTAACCGAGATATAGCAAGCCTAGCATCTTATCTTTTTCTCCTAGGTCAAAAAATGGTTTGATTTCAGGATAGTAGACCATTCTAGGACTTGACCAAAATGTTCCAATTCCGTATGCCGTTGCGGTAAGATATATGTTTTGGATTGCACAAGCGACAGCTTCTATTTCTTCTATTTCTCTAATCTTTTCTTTTGGATCTCTTTTCATCCCAACGGCAATCACAGCTGAAGATCGAAGAGGACGATCTCTGAAACGATCATGCTTGAGTGCTTTGTAGTCCTCTTTTGGCATATGTTCGTCATAAAACTGATAGAGAAAGTCCGACAATTCTTTTCTGCCATCCTCCATGAACACCTGAAATCGCCAAGGTTGAGTCATTCCGTGGTTGGGGGCCCAAACAGCATTGTTTAACAGGTTTGTGATTATCTCCTTATGTACCTTTCTGTCAGAGAATTGTTCAGGATAAATAGTTCTACGATCTTTTATGATGTTGTTTATTTCACTTAGATTATGTCTCATTATTTTTTCCATTTAATGTTGCATCCCAAACTTGGATATTGCATTTCAACCTGATCTGTTCCATTGATAACCGCTTCGATGGCGACTCTCATGTCGCTGCCTGTCAGTGGATTGTCATTGCCAGGCCTAGACCCATCCAATCGACCTCTGTAAACACAACTATCTGCAGCATCAAACAGTGCAAAGTCAGGAGTACAAGCTGCATCATAAGCCTTTGCAACTTCTTGACTTTCATCATAGAGGTACGGAAAGGTAAATCCTTCATCAAGGGCAAGTGCTTTCATATTCTCAGGGGAATCCGCAGGTACCACATCCACATCATTTGAAGAAATGGCGACAAAACCAAT
>JBLIMR010000004.1:0-82954 GCA_047638815.1 Gammaproteobacteria bacterium | reverse complement strand
CTAACCCACTTGCATGTCAAGAGGAGATGGTAAGAACCTGGACAGCGACTGATGATTGTGGAAATGCAACAACAGTAACACAAACAATCACTGTAACGGATACTACTGCACCAACATTAACAGGTGTTCCAAGTAATGCTTCTTATCAGTGTGAGGATGACGTTCCTACTGCACCTGCCGTAATTGCTAATGACAATTGTGACGTAGATCCTTTAATAACATACACTACTTCAATAGATTTTGATGGATGTGAGTTAACTATAGCAAGGATTTGGACGGTATCTGATGACTGTGGAAATACGACTGGTTATACTCAGTTAATTACAGTAGAGGATACTGTTGCACCTGAAGTTGAGAGTACACCGGCCGATGCAACAATCGAATGTGATGAGGCTATTCATGGAGGGTCACCAACATTCACAGATAACTGCGATGATAACTTGGCCGTAACAATGACAGAAACGGAATCAGAAGATGAATGTCCTTATTTAATAACAAGAACATGGACAGCTACTGATAACTGCGGAAACGAAAAAAGTACGACTCAGATAATAACGGTCAATGATTTAGAAGCACCTTTTGTGGCATTTAGTCCGGCCGATGCAACAATAGAATGTGATGAGTCTATTCCTGGTGGAGCGGCAACATTTACTGATAATTGCGATGATGACTTGACGATAACTTTCGAAGAAGTAGAATCAGTAAACGGATGTCCACTAGTAATAACTAGAACATGGACGGCTACCGATAACTGTGGAAACGTAACAAGTACAACTCAAACAGTAACGATTAACGATACAGAAGTACCAGTTGTGGCAATAAGCCCAGCCGATGCAACAATTGAATGTGATGAGGCAATTCCTGGCGGAGCACCAACATTCACCGATAATTGTGATGATGACTTGTCAATAATTATGACAGAAACGGAACCTGAAGGTGAATGTCCATTTATTATAACAAGAACATGGACCGCTACAGATAACTGTGGAAACGTGACAAGTACAACTCAAACAGTAACGGTCAATGATTCGGAAGCACCTGTTGTGGCATTTAGCCCAGCCGATGCATCAATCGAATGTGAAGAGGCTATCCCTGGCGGGCAGGCAACATTTACTGATAATTGCGATGATGACTTGACAATAACTTTCGGAGAAGTAGAATCAGGAAATGGATGTCCGCTAGTAATAACTAGAACATGGACGGCTGCTGATAACTGTGGTAACGAAACAAGTACGACTCAAACGATAACTATCAACGATACAGTATCACCAACTGTGGCATCAAGTCCAGCAGACGCAACAATTGAATGTGATGAGGCCATTCCAGGTGGAACACCAATATTTAATGATAACTGCGATAATGACTTAACGATGACCTTCGGAGAAATAGAATCAGGAAATGGATGTCCGATAGTGATAACGAGAACATGGACAGCAACTGATGATTGTGGTAATGCCGTGTCAACAACACAAACGATAACTATCAACGATACAGTAGCACCAGTTGTTGCATTTAGCCCAGCTGATGAGACAATCGAATGTGATGATACTATTCCAAGTGGAGCAGCGACATTTACTGATAACTGTGATGATGATTTGACGGTCACTATGACAGAAACAGATTCAGGTGATGCATGCTCACTAATAATAACTAGAACATGGACAGCTACTGATAATTGTGGAAATGCAACAAGTACGACACAAACGATAACCATCAATGATACGGTGGCGCCAATTGTTATATCAAGTCCTGCCAATGCAACAATCGAATGTGATGATGCAATACCTGGAGGTGAAGCTGAATTCATTGATAGCTGTGACGATGACTTAACTATAACATTTGGAGAAGTGGAATCAGGTGATGGATGTCCACTAGTAATAACTAGGACATGGACAGCGACTGATGATTGTGGTAATACAACATCTACTACACAAGTAATTACTATAAACGATACAACAGCACCAATTTTAACATTGGATCCTGCGGATGTGTCAATAGAATGCGATGGTGATTTACCAGCTGATGAAGCAATGTTCTCTGATAATTGTGACGATGACTTAACTTATAGTTTCAATGAAGTGACTTCAAGTACAAGTTGCCCAATAATAATCACAAGAACATGGACAGCTACTGATGATTGTGGTAACATGGAGAGTGCAACTCAAGTAATAACAATTGACGATACAATTGTACCTGTTGTAACATTTACTCCGGCAGATGTGAATCTAGATTGTAGTGATGACTTACCTTCAACAGCAGCGACATTTGCTGATGCATGTGATGATACACTTGATGTTGATGCAAATGATGAGACAACTACGGTTGATTGCTTGACAATAATTGTTAGAACATGGACAGCAACCGATAATTGTAATAATTCTGTTTCGACATCACAAACAATAACTGTGACAGATTACATTGATCCATCAATATCAGCACCTGCGGATGCAAATGTGTATTGTGGTGATGCTTATTTAGATCCAACAATTACTGGTACAGCTACAGCAACGGATAACTGCGGAGCGCCAATGGTAACTTATAGTGATGATCCTGTAACGGGTTCTTGTCCTATGGTAATAGTTAGAACTTGGTTAGCTACTGATGATTGTGGGAACACATCAACTGCAGATCAATTGATCACGATTACTGATGAAGTTGCTCCGGTGTTAACAATTCCAGCAAATATTACTGTAAGTTGTGAGGACTCAACGGAGCCTTCGGTAGCTGGCAGTGCAAATGCAATTGATGGTTGTGATGATGATGTTACAGTAACATTCAGTGATGGCCCGATTTCAGGATCTTGTCCTTACACATTTACTAGAACATGGATGGCGACTGATAACTGTGGAAACACAGCTACAGCAATTCAGTTCATCACATTAGTTGATAATACAGCTCCAGAATTGATTGATGTTCCTGGAGATGTAACTATTGAATGTGGTGAAGCTGAACCTGAGATTCCTTCAATAATCGCAATTGATAACTGTGACATGGATGTAAATGTTGTTTTTGAACAAATGCAAAGTGGAACGGATTGTTCATACACAATTACTAGAACATGGTCAGCAACGGATGATTGTGGTAATGTAACAGTTGAAACGCAAGTGATTTCTGTCTTTACAATGTCTATTGAGCCGATTGCATTAGTGACTGTCGCTCCGAATCCATTCAATGTAGATGCTGTATTCTGCTTCTCAACTCAAGTGAATGGATTTGTTTCATTCGAAGTGTTTGATACTATGGGTAAGAAAATAGAAACTCTGTTCCAAGGACGAGCTGAAGCAAATGTTATTTACAAGTTCACTGCAACTTCTCCAAAATGGAATAGTGGAATGTACTTTGCAAGATTAAACCACAAAGATGGTTACGCCACAGCGAAGGTTGTGAAGATTGACTAAGGATATTAACCTGAAATAATCAGAGGCTGTTTCGAATTTCGGAACAGCCTTTTTTTATTGTAAAAAAGTAGACTTGATCTCGATATTAAGTAGATCATGATTTAATGAGAGATCCAAGAAGAAAAAATCTGATGGGTCTTAGAATGTAACTACCTTTGAAATTGGTTAAATTGTTTTTACCGATGTCTTTTAAGTATCTCACTATAATACTTCTATTATTACCACTAAGTAACTTGATTGTAGAGTCAGTGTCTGCTCAAGACTCAGATACTTTACGAGAGGTTTCAATTGTAAAGCAAAAGCTATTGCTAGCAGGTGAGGGGCATTCCGTGCAAAGATTTGATAAAGTTATTTTGGATAAATATCGACACGATGAAATTTCTAAATTATTATCTGAGAAGGCTGGTTTTTATTTGAAGACAAACGGGCCAAATGGATTAGCGACACTCTCAATACGAGGCTTGAGTGCAAATCACACCAAGCTTTATTGGAATAATATATCCATATCATCGCCAACACTGGGACTATCTGATTTATCATTATTGCCATCGGCATTTTTCGATCAAGTAAATATAAATGTTGGAGCGGCTGGATTAATTGATGGATCTGGAGGACAGGGAGGGAGCATAAATTTACTCAATGCTTCATCCATAGAACAAGGTCATAAAGTAGGCTTGATGTATCGAGTAAACCCTTTGCTGAACTCTAAAAGTAGAATTCTATCACATGGTTGGAATGATGGCAAATTTGAGGTGCAGACCAACCTTTTGCTTCAAGATGCGGAGAATGATTTCCCTTATTTTGATAGGAGTTCGATTATACCGATAAAAAGAAAACGGGAAAATGCCGGGTTAAAAAGACTGGGCTTTGCCAATAATTATTTTTATAGAATTAGGAAAGGGGAGGAGTTGTCAATTAAGTTGATGTATATGCAAAATGACAAAGATTTGCCTTCAGTAATTGGAGCATCAGATAATATGCAAAATCAGAATGACAAATCATGGAGAGGCTTGTTGACATGGCATAAGAACAAAGAATCTTATTATCATGGAGTAGGAATAGCAAGGACGAAAGATTACTCAAACTACCAAGATCAGGTTGTAATTATTGATTCGGAATTTGATATTGATGTATTGACAGCATATTATCACATTGGATATAAAATAATGCCGAAGATTATAGTAGGAGCAAAGATAACCGGGACTAGAAGTAATGTAGAATCTTCAGGCTTTGATGGAGATGTAATACAAAACAACCTATCCATCCTTGGGACACTTGATTATGATTTGCCAAAGAATGGGGGCGTTGTTTTAAGTGTTAGAAAAGAAACGACTAGCGAAAGTGATCATGGATTCACGCCTGCTCTGAGCGTCTTTATAAGGCCTTTTGATAAAAGCAATCTTAAGCTAAAAGCTAGTTTTGCAAAAAATATTCGAATACCGACCTTAAATGACCTTTACTATGAAATAGGGGGGAATCCAAACTTATTGGATGAAAAATCAATTAATGTAGAATCTGGGTTAGAGTTTGAACAAGATAAATTCAAGTTTGAGGGAGTGTACTATTATTCCTTGACTGACAACTGGATTCAATGGTTGCCACAAAATGGAGGAGTATGGAGTCCTGTAAATATTAGAAAAGTAAGATCAGAAGGAGTGGAGCTGGCACTGACTCTAAGGCCGAATTTGAAGAAAGTTATTTCTAGAACATTTCAAGTAAGGTATACCTATAATATAGCGAGCAATATAGACTCCAAACAATCTGAGCTTTTAATTGGCAAGGAGTTGATCTTTACTCCAAATCACCAGGTCGCTTTAAATTCTAGTCTTGGATACAAAGATTGGCGGTTTTCCTTTGAGCAGAAGATTACTTCGAAAATTTACTTAGATCCCATGAATGAAAGGTACTTGCCATACATGGCTCCGGCCAACTTTGTCATAAGTTATCTCGCTTTTGAAAGAGAAGAAAGGCGTATGATGATTGATATGACAATTAACAATATCTTTGATGAAGAATATCAAGTGCAGCCCAATTTTCCTATGCCAATGCGAAATATAACCATGTCTGTGTCTTTAAATTTTTAAGAATGCTAAGAGGAAGTCAGCAATTGTTCATATTAGTGTTTACATGTTTTATCGGGCTATTTATGTCATGTAACAAGAGTGAAATAGGGCCGCAAAATGTCAAAGACGATGCTTTATTTGAAATAGAGAGTGCCGGATCGTTGTTGATTGCTTGTGAAGGAAATTTTTCCCAAGCTAATCCATCTTTAAGTCAATACGATATCCAATCAATGTCTGTAAATAACAATGTCTATCAATCGATCAATGGCATGGGACTTGGGGATGTGTTTCAATCGATTTGCGAAATCGATGAGTCCTTGTATTTTATCATAAATAATTCTTCAAAGATCATAAAAGTTGATAAAGCCACACTAGTTTCTCAAGATGAAATTATCCTTTCAGGAAGGAGTCCTCGTTATATGGTTTCGGCAAATAACAATCAGTCATTTATAAGTAACCTTGTTTTGAGTCCAGATGGCGCGCCAGTTTATATTGACGTTATGGATAATCAGAATAACGAAATTATTGATAGTATCAATGTGGGAGAGTGGACTGAAGAAATGCTTGTTCTTGAAGATGTGTTGTATGCGTGTGTCATGGGAGGAAGTGAAGTTGTTGCAATTAACGTCAATAGTCATGAAATCATAGAGACATATATGGTTGGCAAAGAGCCAATCTCTATTGTGAAGGATAAAGATGATTCAATCTGGGTTCTGTGCACAGGTGGATTCGATGAGGAATTGCCCAGCTTGTGGAAGATTGATGTTCTGAATGATACTATTACTGAGCTTTCTTTTGATACTATTGAGAGTTACCCTAATTCGTTGACGATCAATGGGTCCAAGGATTCATTGTATTTTCTAAATGATGGAGTTTATAAGATGAGTATAGATTCCGATAGCATTACAGATGAGCTATTTATATCTCAGGGCGCGGGCAGTTTTTATGCATTAGGGGTTGATCCGATGACGAATGAGGTGTATGCTTCAGATCCAAATGGCTTTCAGGGCACTGGATTTATATTGAGATATAGCGCTAATGGCAGCCTGATTAATGAATTTGAAGTCGGGGTAATCCCATCATATTTCTACTTCAACTAGCTATTAATGAGATTATTATTCGGCTTTCTGTCTTGAGTGATTTTTATTCGAAATTGTAATAATAGTTTAACTTTTTTTTTAAAAATATAATTGGATAAAGCGTAATCTTGCGGTCAAATAAAATAAGGTTCTAGTAGTAGCATCCTTTGAATAAATAAATATAATGAATATATCCCGCAAGAGTATTTTATTAGCATTGATGACCTTACTATATTTAGGGTCGTTATTTTCACAAGATATAACTTCTAATAAATTTGGTAAAGGAGTCAAAATAATGGCTAAAGATTCATCGTACTCGATGAAGTTTAGTACAAGAATTCAAAATCTGTTCACAGCGGAAATGCCCCTTGGAGTGGATGATGCGGATATCAAAGCTGGAATGATGGTCCGAAGAGCGAGACTGAAATTTAGCGGTTTCGCGTATAGTCCAAAATTGAAATATAAGATAGAACTTGGATTAACGAATAGGGATATAGGTGGCAGTCCGATTCCTGAAGAAAACAATACATCTAAGGTTGTGCTTGATGCTGTAGGGAAATGGAGTTTTGCAAGAAACTTCGAATTATGGTTCGGTCAAACCAAATTACCGGGAAATCGGGAACGAGTTATCTCTTCACAAGCACTGCAGTTTGTGGACCGATCTTTAGTAAACTCAAAGTACAATATCGATCGTGATTCGGGATTACAGCTGAGACATAATTGGTCACCGGGGAAGTCAGTTATTCGTGAGATTCTTTCAGTATCGCAGGGAGAAGGTCGAAATATTACCTCTGGAAATAAGGGTGGTTTGGACTATACTGCACGGGTTGAGTATTTGCCTTTTGGAAAATTTGAAGGTAAAGGAGATTACTTTTCATCGGATCTAAAAAGGGAAGAGAAGCCGAAGCTTGCTATTGGTATAACATATGACTACAATGATAACGCTTCAAGGCAGAATGGTAATCTAAAGTCATTTTTACAAGTAGAAAGGGACTTGCAGACGATATTTGTTGATCTGATGTTCAAAAATAAAGGCTGGTCTGTTATGGCAGAATATGCGGATAAACAGGCGCCTGCAGGGAGTGTAGTAGTTATGGATAGCGAGGGATCCATCTTAGAATCGTTCTATACAGGCACAGGACTAAATTTTCAAGTTGGCTACTTACTAAAAAACAACTTGGAGATAGCTGGTAGGTATACAAGTATTACTCCAAGCAGTGAGACAAATAGATCAGAAATCACAATGTACACGCTTGGGATTTCAAGATACTTAAGTGGGCACAATCTAAAGGTGCAATCTGATATATCTCTGACTGAAGAAGGGGATGATGATGAGACGCTTTTATTTAGAGCTCAGGTCGAAATATCCTTTTAAGCATCACTTAATCAATAACATAAAGATAGTTGGAGTAAGGCGAACACGCCTGCTATGCTAAATGAATTTAGCTACCTTTGGCTATGAATTATTTGGCACATCTTCATTTGTCTGGAACCGATGAGGACCTCATATTGGGTAATTTCGTTGCTGATGGGATGAAAAACACCCCTATGAATTATTTTTCTGAGGGGGTGCAAAAGGGCATCTTGTTGCATCGTGAAATTGATGAGTTCACTGATAGTAACTTGATCTTCAGAAGAACTAAGTCAAGACTCTTCAAGCGGCACCGTCATTATGCCGCAGTTTTGGTAGATATGTTCTATGATCACTTTTTAGCGGCAAATTGGTCAGATTTTAGTGATGTGCCATTGGAGGATTTCACAACTAAAATATATAAGGTACTTGAAAAAAGGAGGGATGAATTGCCTCCACAGGCCGGTCGATTTTTATCCTATATAATAAGTAGAGATACCTTAACGAACTACAGAAACTTGGACGAATTTGAAATTGTCCTTAAACATTTGAGTACCAGGACAAAATATTCTAGCCAGCTCGAAACTGCCATTTTTGACCTTAGACAAGATTATGATGCCTATGAGTCTGACTTTCTGTCATTCTATCCGAATCTTCAGGAAAATATTGGTAAGTATCTGATTGACAAAGATTAAAAGTTGTTAACGAGGGCCTATTATTTGCCTTTTTTCTTCTTTAAAAGATGAAAAACTCATTATCTTTGTATAGAGTGGGTGACCATATTGAAAAAGGCGATTTGATGCTAAATTGATCAAATTGTTATGGCATTTAGCTAAAAGAAACTAGACCTCGGTCATTAAAAAACGATCTGAATGTCATCAATAGATAACAAATACTACATACAAGCCCTTGATTCATTCCAATTCTCATTGGTTGAAACAGTGGACGCACTAACATACTCTTTAAGTTACAATCCCGACCATGCGGCATCACATTGCTTGATGGGAAGAATCTTCATGGAACAATTGGAGGAATATGAACCAGCAAGAGAACATTTTCAATCAGCCTTAAACATTGATGTAAATAATGTCAATGTTTATAAGTGGTATAGTTTACTGCTAATTAAGCTGCAGGAGTTTAATACTGCCGAAGCATTAATAAAACATTCTTTTACTGTAAAGGGTATCGATAAGAGCGCGATGCTTCAAAGACAGGCGCTATTAGCCGAAAGTAGAAATGATTTCATTGAAGCAAAACGTTTGCTTAAAGAATCTATTATTGCTTCATTTTTGAATGAACACATAGAATTCTTACGCAGTGAGCTTCATAGGGTGAAAAATAAGCTAGGTAAGCCAAAGAAAAAGCACAAGAGTGATAAAGCAGAAGTAGCACCTACTGATAAGGAGCAAAGTAAAAAGACTACTTAATTAAGTGGATCGACTTTGCTTCGATTGTTATTAGTCCTTGTTTATAAAGAGCACCAATTGATTTCTTGAACGTTTTCTTACTCATTGATAGAATATGAGCAATAGATTCAGGATCACTTTTGTCCCCGAGATGCAGTATGCCCTCTTGAGCCTTTAGTAAATCTAAAATCTTTTGAGTATTACCCTCTACCTTTCTGTATCCGAATGGTTGCAGTGTAATATCTATTTTCTTATCCGATCGAAGTTTTTTGATGAAGGCCTCTTTGATTTCACCAAAATTGATGTCTTGGAAAACTTCACTGTCGTAAACAAGACCTTCATACATGTCATCAACAATGACTTTTATACCTAGCTCTGTAAATTTGAATGCTTGAATTTTCACTTTTTGCCCCGGTGAATATTCTGATTTAATATGATCTATAAGAAACTCTTCAACCTTACAAGATCCAACGTAGGTCTCTTTATCCTTGTCATAAAAATAAAAGACTAGATATTTGTCCCCCTCGTTCATGCCTTGTACCTGCTCTCGGAGAGGTACGCGTAAAGGATACCCCGGGATGCCCATATCCATTTCCGCATAGAAGGACTCCTTGGAGCTTAGTTTGAGCATTGCGAAATGATCTAGTCGCACCAAAGGATCAATGTCGGTAGCTAGCGTTTTTCCATTCGAGTCGAAAACAAAAGCATTGAATTGTTCACCCACTCTTTTCTCAATTTCGCATAGTGATTGTGGCATGGAAACTTCATCGCCATTTTCATCTTTCAATAAATATACTTCTGCAGATATTGAATCTACCGTCAGTAAGTTGTAATCCCCTTTTTTCATTGCAATCAAATAATAATAAAACAAAAGTACTTGAATAAAAGCCATGTGAACGGCTTAGTCAGAAATTTATTTGACCTACTTTCACCAACAAATATATATTACTTGAAAAGTTTCAGTCAAATAGGAGTTCACGATGATTTCATAAAAGCCATGAATGAATTGGGTATAGAAATACCAACGCAAATTCAGGAAGAGGCAATTCCTTTTCTTCTGTCTAAGGATGAAGATTTTATTGGGCAAGCACAAACTGGATCAGGGAAAACAGCGGCCTTTGTTCTTCCACTTTTACATAAAGTAGATCATACTAAAGGTGAAATACAGGCGTTAATTTTATCTCCAACAAGAGAATTGTGCAAGCAGATTGCAAAGCAAATTTTCAGATTGACAAAGTACAGCATTAAGATATATGCTGAATCGGTTTATGGGGGAGAGAAAATAGATATTCAAATACAGGCCCTTAAAAGACCTACACAGATCGTTGTGGCAACTCCTGGTAGGCTGATAGACCTTCTGCATCAAAAAGCGCTTACATTGGATCATATAGAGTATGTTATCTTGGATGAAGCAGATGAAATGTTGAGTATGGGCTTTAGAGAGGAATTAAATAAGATACTCGATGCAACGCCAAAAGAAAAATCGGTGTGGTTGTTTTCAGCAACCATGCCACAAGGTATTAAGCAAATAGTATCAAAGTACCTTTCGACAGATGCCAAAAAAGTTACTGTCGATATCGATCAAAGAATCAATGAACGAATAGAACATCAATATCTGATTTGTGAGCATGCTTCAAGAATGAAACATCTTATTAATTTTATAAAATTTCAAGGAGATAAACGAGCAATTATTTTTTGTAAAACTAAAATGACTGCGAATAAAGTATGTGAAAATTTACTTGAGAAAAAATATAAAGCTGGAGCGATTCATGGTGATCTTCAGCAGAGGGAAAGAGATAAAGTAATGCGTGCTTTTAGAAATGAAAAAGTGCAACTATTGATTGCGACAGATATTTCCGCTCGTGGAATTGACGTGAAAGACCTTGCGTATGTCGTTCATTATGAGCTTCCTGATAAGATTGAGTATTACACACACAGAAGCGGTCGAACTGCGAGAGCAGGAAAAAAAGGAATTTCTTTGGCCTTCATTTCATCTTCAGAAATCAGAGATCTGCGTCATGTGGAAAGTAAGTTGAGAATCAAATTTAGAAATATTGGTTAGGGGATATCTAGTCTTGATTCTAAAATGAAAATATGAAAGTGTATAGGGTTTTGTTATAAAATTTCATCTCTAATAATAATTCAAATTTCATTCAATTTGTAAACCTCGATGCGGACGAAGTGCATCGCGAACTTTAATCATTTCTGTTTTAGCTACATCTAAGAAAGCGTAAAAATGCTGATCCGAAATCTCTTCAACGCCAGTTACATTTATACTTAGTTTTTCCTTCTCTGCGAATTGGATAAGATGTTTTGCATGATGTTCTGCAGTCTCTTTGGAATCAGATCCATGAAAGTCCCAAACAAGTCTAATTGGTGATGACATTATTTCCCTTTTTGTAGCCGTAAAAATTCAAGGCTATTGTTTTTACAAAACTATGAATTTCAAAAGTGCCTGTACAGAATAAAAATAAATTAAATTCGTGGCAAGAATGAGTAAGCGAGAACTGAAAAAATATATCAAAACTTTAAAGAGGGCTAAACTTGAAGAACAGGTCTTCGAGTTGTATGATAAATTTAAACCTGTAAAGACTTACTATGATTTTGTTTTCAATCCCAAGGAGGATAGATTGATCGAAGAAGCAAAGATTAAAATTTATAAAGAGTACTTTCCAAATACAAAACGAAGGGCTAAAAAAAGAAGATCTACTGCCCAGAAAATAATTAAGAGCTTTTTGGTTTTAGGGGTCAATGAAAGTCTTATTGCTGATGTTATGCTGTACAACATAGAGATCGCACAATCCTACACGGCAGAGATTAGAATAAATCAAGATTCATTTTACACGAGTATATTTAATTCCTTTGAGCAGGCAATTATATTTATAAAGGAGCAAGGATTATCTTCAGATTTCGAACTTCGAATAACAAATGTATTGGATGCTGTTGAAGCTCAAAACTGGATAAATGAAGCGGCTTTTTTTAGAGTGAAAGATAGCTTGTGAATTTATCGAAGCGTAGTTCTAAGGAAGAGATTTTTTGTGAAAATTTGATCGCAGTTCACCCCAAATTTAATCAACCTTGCGAAACTCCAATAATACTTGCCCTGTTTTATCCATCAATCTAAGGGTCATATCTTTTATTAAATATGTTTTGCAAATACCGAGCATTGCAATAAACCTTTTTTCAATGTGCATGTTAGGGCACATTTTTTTTGTGCTTGCTAATCGATCGAAGACTATATTTTCATCATCAACCTCCAAAATTTTCCCACTTAGATCGTTGCAGTTCCCATTACCTCGAATCATCATGTCTGAAATGTGCAATTCGATAAATGGTCTTTTATCTCCTTCCTCCAAAACAAGTTCTTTTCCTTTTACTTTTCTAAGAGACCATAGGTCATGTAGTCTTAGTTTGCCATCAATGTTTTTTTCTAGCTTTTTGAGGACTCGCCAAACTTTTTCACCATCACTTACATCTTCGGCAACAACTACCTTATATAGATGTCCAGGCTCAAAGGTAAAATCAATTATTGGCGTCTCAACTAGATTCCATTCCGCTTGATTTGAGTCATCGTGACCTTCTCGTTTTACATTGAAACACATTTTATTCTTGTCACTCGTACAAGCTTTTTTAGTGCCATCTACCCAAATGGTTTGCTTGTTTTTTAAATTGTCCGCTGGAGTTTTATCAGTCATATCTTTGTTGCTATTGCAGGCAATGAGAATGAATAAGAATAAAAAAAAGTAAAGTCTCATGTTTTTCTTCAAAAATAATGAATTAAATACAAAATGGGATTCTAATAGGTGTGAGGATATTCTATATATATTTGCTTACCCTAACATGAGAATATGAGAGCCAAAACGATAATTGCCATAGTCTTAGCCATATTGTTGGTGATATTTTCATTGCAAAACACTGAGACCGTGGTTGTAGAATTCTTGAGTTGGGAGTTCTCCTTGCCTCAAGTTCTTCTAATCATTGGCACTTTTTCACTCGGTGTTATTGTTGGTATTCTGGTTTCATTGAGAAAGAGGAAAAAGAAGGCAGCGGTCGAAGAGAAAAGGAAACTGGATCCAAACACAGAATCTAATAAAATGCAATAGGCTATTCCTGTGTTTAGTTATTCTCTTGAGGTAGTTTTATTTGGGATTAATACAGGGAGGAGGCATCAATTTTATTCTTGTTTAATTGGTGTAAAATCTTCCTTTAATTCAAATTAATTCAAATTTATAAAGAGTGTCCAAGTTCATAGGAAAGGCTATGATATTTAGAGGCGGAAAAATAGGGGGCGGATGTTTTAACAGATTTATTTGTTATAAACATATGATTCCACAGACAAAGCCTTATCTTTGAGGAACTAAAAAACTAGCTAAACAATAATATGTTAAAGAATTCAATCAAATTAATTGCAGTATTTTTTGTGGTTTTCAGCCTTTCTTCTTGTGGAGGATCTGATGCTCCAAAAGTGACTGAAGATGTAGCAAAAGAAGTTACAGAGAAAGTTAAAAAAGAGGTCTTAAAGGCCACCGTTAATACTGAGAGATCTAAGATTCGTTGGAAAGGTGAAATGCTTGGAATGTACGCTCATGAGGGTACAATAAATGTAAAGAGTGGTTCTGTATTTGTAGAAAACGGTACTTTAGAATCAGGGAGTTTTGTTGTTGATCTATCTACTATTGCACCTACGGATAATGGTTACAATGTTGCAGAAGGTAAAACTCCGGAGGCACTTGTAGGACATCTTTCAAGTGCAGACTTCTTCGATGTTGCGAATTACCCAACAGCTTCATTTGAAATTACTTCAGTTAGTGGCAGTAATGCTACCGGAAATTTGACCATTAGAGGTAAAACAAATGTTGAAACAGTTACTGATATTGCTGTTAAGCAAGGTGACGACATGATGAAGATGAGTGGAAAGCTCACATTTGATAGAAAGAAATATGGAGTGGCATTTGACCACCCTGTGAAAGAGATGGTCTTAAATGACGAGATTACTCTTAATATAAAATTAGTCGCTGGACTTTAAGATCAGGTTATAAATGATGAATGAAGATCGTCCCTTACAGGGGTGGTCTTTTTTTTGATCTAAACTTTACGACTAAGAATCACATTAATAGTATTTCATTACTTTTGTTGAGCATGAAAAAGATTATTCCAGTATTCATAATAATAGGATTATTTGTTTTGTTAACGAGCTTATCGAAAGACGCAACGTATCAGATTGCTGTTATGAAGTACCGAGGTGGCGGTGATTATTATTCCAATCCAACATCAGTACCAAATTTGGTTGATTTTGTAAATGATAATTTGGGGATGAACATCGATGTGGATGTGCCGTATGTAGAACCTGGAAGTCCTGAGTTATACAATTATCCATTCGTTCATCTGACTGGTCATGGGAACATAATATTTACCCCTAGTGAAGTTGATAATCTTAGAAGTTATTTACTAGCTGGTGGATTTCTACATATTGATGATAACTATGGGATGGATCAGTTTATCCGCCCACAAATGAAAAGAGTATTTCCAGAACTTGAATTTGTGGAATTACCATTTTTACATCCAATTTATCACCAGAAATACAATTTCTCCAAAGGAATACCAAAAATTCATGAGCATGATGGAAGTCCATCTGAAGGATTAGGATTGATATTTGAGGGGCGTCTAATTTGCTTCTATTCTTATGAATCCGATTTGGGTGATGGATGGGAGGATCAGGCCGTTCATAAGGATTCAGATCAAGCAAGAGCTAAAGCACTTCAAATGGGGTCTAATATTCTTCAATATGCCTTGATGGGCGAGGGCAACAAGTAGTTTTTCACTTTTACATCAATAATTCTGTGGTAAGATTCCTTTTTCAAAGGCATTTTAACCTTTTTCGGTTTCCTAGTTTTGCTAATTTTGAAGCATATACATAAGAGTAGTAATTATGGAAAAATATTTTTCTCAATTTCGGAAACACATTATTGGTTTAGATCAGTGTTTTCCAACACCTTACAATGATAGTCAAAAGGTCATATACGCTGATTGGACAGCTAGTGGAAGGTGTTATGGTCCTATTGAAGATAGGTTGAAAGAAGAAATTATGCCTTTTGTTGCTAATACTCATACAGAAACCAGTTCAACAGGTCTATGTATGACATATGCCTATCACAAGGCACAAGAGTTAATAAAAAAGCATGTCAATGCGAGTGAAAGTGATGTAATGATCGCATGCGGATCGGGGATGACCGGAGCGGTAAACAAATTTCAAAGAATTTTGGGATTCAGAATTCATGAGCGATATAAAGATCAAATTACTATTAGTGAGGAGGATAAACCGGTCGTTTTTGTTAGCCACATGGAACATCACTCAAATCAGACAAGTTGGTTAGAAACCATAGCTTGCGTTGAGATCATCAAACCAAATGAAGAAGGCTTGGTATGCTTGGAACATTTGGATGAGCTATTAGAAAAATATAAACATCGTAAAACAAAAATTGCAGCAATCACGTCATGCTCGAATGTGACTGGTATTTTCACGCCATTCTATGAAATCAGCAAGAAAATGCATGAGCATGGAGGTTTGTGTTTTGTTGACTTTGCCTGTTCAGGACCATATGTGAATATAGATATGCATCCGCAAGGAGAGGATCATTCATACTTGGATGCTATTTTCTTCTCTCCACATAAATTTTTAGGTGGACCTGGATCCTCTGGTATTTTGATTTTTAATTCTACCTTATACGATAACACTGTGCCTGACAATTCAGGTGGTGGAGTAGTTGAATGGACAAACCCATGGGGAGAACACAAATATGTTGATGATATAGAGGTTAGAGAAGATGGTGGAACTCCAGCTTTTCTTCAGACCATGCGTGTTGCTTTAAGTATTCAGCTAAAGGATCAAATGGGCGTAAATAACATTTTAAAGCGTGAAGAACAGCAGTTGGCAATAATTTGGGAGGGCATGGAAGGTATTCCGAATCTTAATATATTGGCAGGAAATCAAAAACATAGATTGGGGATTATCTCCTTTTATATAGACGATTTGCATTACAATGCTGGTGTAAAGCTACTTAATGATCGATTTGGAATTCAAACAAGAGGTGGATGTTCATGTGCAGGAACCTATGGCCATTATTTACTGAATGTTGATCAGGATGAATCTAACCAGATGACCTGTGCCATTTCTGAAGGTGATTTCTCTTTTCGGCCAGGTTGGATAAGAATGTCAGTTCATCCATGTATGACGGATGACGAGGTTCGATTTATAGTTAAATCCATTATGGAATTAGCAGAAAATCATGTGGAATGGATGGAGGATTATAAGTTCAAACCATGTGGTACAGCCATAGTTCATAAGACGCACAAAGCAGATGATATATTGAAGGATCGAATTTTAAATTCATTATGTGCGGATCTAGGGGGTCCTAAGGTCTTGGATAACGCTTTTTCTTCTTAAGAAAGAGTTCGCTACTTTTGCTGAACACAGATTAAAAATTGATTACCATGAATGCAGTTGATAGAAAGATAGGTTCGGAAGAGGCAATGGCCTTAGAAAACAAATATGGAGCGCATAATTACCACCCATTACCTGTCGTGCTGAGCAGAGGGGAAGGTGTATATGTTTGGGATGCTGAGGGTAAAAGATATTACGATTTTCTGTCGGCATATTCTGCTGTTAATCAAGGTCATGGACATCCAAAAATTGTTGGAGCACTTAAAGATCAAGCGGAAACATTGGCACTAACATCAAGAGCCTTCTATAATGATGTGCTTGGGGATTATGAGCAGTACATCACGGAATACTTTGATTACGACAAAGTATTACCAATGAATACTGGCGCTGAAGCTGTGGAAACTGCGATAAAAATTTGCAGAAAATGGGGTTATGAGAAGAAGGGAATTCCTTCAAATAAAGCCAAAATAATCGTTTGCCAAGACAACTTTCATGGAAGAACAACGACAATAGTTAGTTTCTCTGTAGATCCAGATGCCAATGGAAATTTCGGTCCTTTTACGCCAGGATTTGAAATCATTCCTCACAATGACATAGCTTCATTGGAAAAAGCGTTGGAAGATAAAAATGTTGCTGGATTTATGGTCGAACCTATTCAAGGTGAAGCAGGAGTATTTGTTCCAGATGAAGGATATTTGGCCGCAGCACATGCGCTTTGTAAAGAGAAAAACGTATTGTTCATAGCCGATGAAGTACAGACGGGTATTGCAAGAACGGGAAGTATATTAGCCATGTGTGGAGATTGCAATTGTGAGGCTAATTGTGAAAGACAATCCACTTATCGAAAGGCAGATCTTCTGATACTAGGAAAAGCAATTTCTGGAGGAGTTTATCCCGTATCAGCTGTGCTTGCTGATGACGATGTTATGGATGTTATCACACCGGGTTCACATGGTTCTACATTTGGTGGAAATCCAGTTGGAGCAAAGGTGGCCATGGCGGCACTTCAAGTTGTACGTGATGAAAAACTCACACAAAATGCACGTCATTTAGGAAATATGTTCAGAGCTGAGATTAACAAGCTTGTTGAAAAATGTGAGTTGGTCAATGCGGTACGAGGTAAAGGGCTATTGAATGCCATACTCATTAACGATACTCCTGAAAGCAGTACTGCATGGGATATCTGTATCAAGCTAAGGGATAACGGTCTGCTTGCGAAACCTACGCATGGTAACATCATCCGTTTTGCACCACCATTGGTTATGACGGAAGAGCAACTGATGGATTGTGTATCCATTATTTCTAAAACTCTTATGGAGTTCGAGAAATAGAATTGTTTTTTATCAATCAAAATTTTCTTCTAATTAGTGTAATTTAGATAATGTTGTTTCATGATCTATTGAACATATCTACCATCAATATAATTGTCGTGTGACTTATGTTTATACGAAATTATGTAACAAACAATCAGCACTTTACGTACATCATACAAAGACTGGCATGATATTTCCATAAGCCAGATCAAAAGATGAATTTTTTTTAAGTGCTATGAAAACAATACAACTCACCGCGGAACTCTTTAAGAAAGAGATATTTGATTATACTAAATCTAAAGAATGGAATTACAAAGGCAACTTGCCAGGTATAATTGATTTCTATGCCGATTGGTGTGGACCTTGTAAAATGGTAGCACCGATACTAGAAGAGCTGGCATCAGAATACTCCGATGAAATCACAATTTATAAAGTGGACACAGAAACGGAACAAGAATTGTCAGCCATTTTTGGAATAAAGAGTATCCCTAGCCTTTTGTTTATGCCAAAGGATAAGCAACCAATGATGCAAGCTGGTGCGCTGCCAAAAGATGCTTTAAAGCAGATTATTAATAAGGAGTTGATTAAGAACTCTTAGGAATAGTTACTAGGCAAATCTATCTGCCAGGACTAGATCTTTCGAACCTCTGGTGTATTTGTAAAAACCTTCTCCAGATTTTCTTCCCCATTTACCAGCCATTACCATATTTACGAGTAGAGGACATGGTGCGTATTTTGGATTTCCAAATCCATCGTGAAGTACATTCATTATTGCCAAGCAAACATCCAATCCAATAAAGTCGGCCAATTGCAATGGCCCCATAGGATGAGCCATTCCTAATTTCATCACAGTGTCAATTTCATAAACTCCAGCAACGCTTTCATAAAGCGTGTATATTGCTTCATTAATCATTGGCATTAAAATCCTATTCGCAACAAAGCCAGGATAATCATTCACTTCAACTGGAACTTTACCTAGCTTCTCAGATAAAGCGAAAACATTCTTCGTTACTTCATCAGAAGTATCATATCCTCGTATCACCTCTACTAATTTCATGACTGGCACTGGATTCATGAAATGCATACCGATGACTTTGTCAGGATGGCTAGTTACAGCAGCAATTTTAGTAATACTTATGGACGAAGTATTTGTAGCAAGAACACAGTGATCACCTGTGGCTTCATCCATTTGTTTGAATATTTTCAGCTTGAGATCGACATTTTCAGTAGCGGCTTCAACGACCAAGTCAGCATCAGATAGGGCAGAGGACATATCGGTAGAAGTATGTAATCTTCCTAACGTATCTTGTTTGTCCCCTTCACTAATTCTTTCTTTGGCAATCATCCGATCAAGATTTTTGGAGATGGTCGCGATAGCTTTGTCCAATTGATCTTGTGAGATATCTATTAGCTTAACATCAAATCCTTTTTGGGCAAACGTATGTGCAATTCCGTTACCCATTGTGCCTGCTCCAATAACTGCAATATTCTTCATGAAATTTCTGATTGATTTATTTCCGCAAAACTAAAGATTTATGAAGGAAGAACAATAAGTTAAGATGTGGAATTTGTTCACGATAACATAAGAGCAATTAAAGTCAAAATACTTAAATAAATGAACGAGTCTTTGGACAAATAAATTAACCACCTATATAATGAAAAACTAAAGAATCTACCAATAAAAATCTAACCACTAAAAAGAATCTTCATTTCCTCCACCACCCATTTTACGCTTATAGTTGTTTAGCTTCAGAGCAATATTGAGGGAAATAAAAGGTGTGCGGGGCTCTCTAATGGAATATATGAATACGGATCCAACATTGAATTCGCTTTCATTTCTAGAAGTGGAAAAAACATCTCTTGCTTGCAAACCGAAAGTGAATTTCCCATTCTGTATGCTTTTGGACAAGGCCGCATTGGTAGTGAAATTGTCCGATGCTGTTCCTTGAGGAGTGACAGTCGCACTGTTATACTGAGGTGAAAGTTGAAATTTCCAATCCTTACCAAGCTTAAAGTTGTTACTCATTCTTGCGCTCCAGTTGAATGAATGTTGATCAAAATTCACATCATTCAGAGTTCCCTTTATTGTGTAATCATAAAAATTGAAACCCAAGTTTAATTTCCACCATTTTTTCACGTTTAAGTTAATGGCCGGTTCAATACCGAATGAAGTAGAATTACCAACGTTAAATGGTTTACGTAGCAATATATTATCCTCATATACCTCATTGATTCTATTAATTACATCTTCAACATTTCTAAAATAAGTTTCAATAGATATACTTCCTTTTTTTGATAATGACTTGTTCCAATTCAACTCCAAGGCATTGATGTATTCGGGTTGGAGGTCAGGATTGCCCGTTCGCAATTGATAGGCCGATTGCCAAGTCAAAAAAGGTTCGAAATACCAACTTCTTGGTCGATTAATTCTTCTACTATAACTTACCATGACTTGTTGATCATGTGGCAACTCATACGATAAGTGAGCTGATGGAAAATAGTCCAAGCGGTCTATTTTTACAAAATCTTCGAAGTTGTCAGAACTAATGTCTCGTTCTGTTTGTTCAGCTCTAATACCAAATTGGTAGCCTAGTTTGCTGAGTTTTCCTCTATACAAGGCATATGCTGCCGTAATGTCTCGGGTGTAATTCACATCAGAACTTAAATCCTGATTGAGAATGTATTCATCCAAATCTACATCCAAGGTATAGTTCTTCCCGACATCACCACTTTCTCCAATCTGCATTTGGCCCCCTGTTTCGAATGTATTATCAGCATTTATTTCCTTAGAATAATCTAGATTAAATCGCACCATGTCTGTAGGGCCAGATTCTGTGTATCTATTCGCACCAGTTAGTATCCCTTGATCTATGTATTGGGTGATTACCTCTTCATCTCCACTTCTTGCTCTAAGAATTGATTTGAACTCAAGGTAATGCTTTGAATTCCGATTGATATTATGTCTATAAGTAAGGTTTGCATTGTAAATATTAAATTCCCTGATGGCTGATTCATCATTGAAGTAATCTCTTGTTACCACCCCATTTTGCGTTTCAATGAATCCAATTTCACCACTATTGTTATGAGACATATTGCCAATCAAGCCACCAATTGAAATGGTATTTCCACTATTTGGGCTGTAGCTTATTTCGCCACTTACATTCTGCCTTCCGCCATTTCGTCTATCTTCTCCTGAAGATTTAACCAATGTTTGTACAGAGTCGTTCGCGCTTATTCTCTCAGAATTAACAAGTCTTGGTCTGTTTCGATGGCTGTATCCCGCATTGAAATTATAAGAAAACTTATCTTTATTAACATTGACGGCAACATCCCCACTATAGTTATCAAAATTTCCATAACTCACATTACTGAGCATACTGGTTCCCTCAAGCTTTTTCTTTTTTGTGATGATGTTAACGATCCCGCTTACGCCCTCAGCCTCATATTTGGCGGATGCATTTGTGATAATTTCGATGTTCTCTATCGTGCTAGCTGGAATGCTTAATAGGGCATCACTTACATCCATTGCAGTAGGCTTTCCGTCTATCAACAAAGTGAAACTTTCATTGCCACGCAGACTAACATTACCATCAATATCAACAGATACACTTGGTATTGTTTGCATGACTTCCACAGCTGTCTGTCCTGACTCCGTTTCTTGATCTGCTACATTAATGATCTTTTTATCAATATCAAAACTAACTTCCGGTTTTCCGCTGGCAATAACCACTTCATCCAAAGCTATGGATGAATGTAGTCTAACTACCTTCAAGGGTGCGGTTAATTTTTCTTTGCTAATTGCCACAGGCCCAACAGTTTTACTTGAGTAGCCTACAAAATCATATCGAATTTTATAAATACCCGCGCCCACATTGGTTAGACTGTACTTGCCTTTTGCAGTGGTAATAATACCAGTAACAACAGAGCCACTGTTGGCATCCATTAAACTAACAGTTACATATTCCATTGGTTGATTGGTCAAAGAATCAAGGACTTGACCAAAGATCTCACCTTTAATTGTAAGGCTTTGACCGCGTTTTCCAGGGCCTCTACCTTCCTGAGACCATGCCCCAAGTGCAATGAAAAAGATTAAAAAAGTAATAATGTATCTTAGAAAAGCCATATTCAAATTAATTCGCAAAGGTAATATATCTGTATGTATTGGGATAGCCTGTAATAGGTCCTATTATTAATATATGTTAAACAATTCTTAAAGACCATCAGTCTTTTTACCTATCATTTTACACAAAAGAATATTATTCCATGCTATCTTTAAATTGTAAACGTTATCTATATATGACTGTAAAAATCACATCTATTTTCATTGCCTTAGTTTTATTCTCTGGCTGTAAAGTCCATGAAAGTGCTGTGTCTGTGGATAAGAAAAAAATCAAATGGATTGAAAGCCTAACAGTTGATGAAGAAAGTTATCAAGTGCTTGTTACGGTACCCAGATCAAGCTCTATTGCAGAAAGTGCGAACCAAGCAGAGCGGCAGGGGAGGTTGAAAATGGCATCAGAAATATATAAAGTGTCAGATGCGCAATTTGGCGAACTGTTAGAGGAGATAATTAAGGAGGATTTAAGAAAAGAGGTAGTCAGTAGATCTCAACAGAATGAAATAGTCAAGGAAATTATAAATATGAAAACTTTCTCTACTTATAAATCGACTAATGATTACTCGGTTTGTTACAGAATGGACAAAAAGGAATACGAAAGGTTAAGGAATGAAACTAAAAAAAGCTCTTTACAATTGGCTGTGGCACATTTGGATTCAGCAAGAATATATAGGTCATTGCGCAATCCTATGAAAGCGGCCATAGAATATTCCAAAGCCTTAGTAACCATTCAGGGATACCTGTACTCTCCAGTTGATTACGAAGGTGAGGATTTGATTAAAAATCTAGATAAAGTCATATTTGATGAAATGTTGGCATTAAGAAATGAAATGTCGATTGACTGTGACCCGAATAAAGAAGTATTACTAAATCATGCCAATAATTACGTTGGAATTTTGAGCTTCGAAGTTCTACAAGGAAATGAGAAAACGGGTAATGTTAACATATCGATTGATGTTGCTGGCGTAAGAAATGAAAATATACTTGTCAATGGCTACAGTGTCTTGGTGGCCAATTTACCTGCAAAGCTGAGTAACCCATATGTCACTCTTAGAATTGATTTATTCGAACATTTGCTAACGCAGGGTAACAATGTCTGTGCTATGCTGTATCAGAAAATACAATTGATCAATGAAAGGGTAAAAATAAATAGAGTCTACCCTAAATTTAATGTAATTAAAAATTCGGATTCAATTTGGGATCAAAAAGCGTTTGAAATGTTTAAGGCCGGGATAGCATCCAGCGCAATGAACTTTGAAGAAAATTGGTCTGAAAGTATAATCAATATTACTCCAGTAATTAAGTACACTGAAGAAGAGAAGTCTGGTCATGTGAAAATCACAGGACAATGGATAATGAATTTTGGTGATGGAATAGAGAGGTATGTCGGACGTAAGATTGTCCTTACGAAAACATCAAAGGATTTGGCTTTGAGAGAATTAGGCAGTAGGTTGAATAGCTTTCTTACATCAGATGTCCTTTTGGATCTAACTCAGATATTGGAGAAGCTATAAATTATCTGCTCCAGAAATAAATAACCATTACAAGAATAGCCGCAATAGTGATTGCAAATAGTACTGGTCCTAAGATTTCGTTTTCTTGTGGTTCTGAATGTCCTCCCATTTCAATTTATTTTAGGACAAAATTAAAATAAGGTTTGAATAAAACTTAAGTTTTGCAAGAAAATTTATAAGTAATTAAAAAGTCTGTAAATGACTGAATTCCTTGAGGTTTAAGGAGAATTTAAAGAATATGTTTAAATAAGTTTAAGTTGCTAACAATTACTTAAAGTTCAAATTGTCAGGGTTATACAATGTTTTCTTGAGTCATTTTCGAATTTCCCATTGTAATTTGTGCAGAATTAATAGAACATTTTGGTTTTAATGCTTTGTTAGTTTAGTTATTTTTGCAGCCATACATAAGAAATAGTTTCTCCAACGGTCAATGAGGCCTATGAAGTTTTTTTTCAAGGGGAAACCAAAAACCTATTATGAAACATTTTGGTAGAATGGCTGATAATGCCAATCTTAACTATTTGGGTCTATCTGATATCGAAACAGCATATTGGAATCTTGACCCAGCAGAACTAACAGAAGATACTATAATTAATGAAGAAGGGCTCTTGACTAACACAGGGGCTCTTGCTATTGATACCGGTGAGTTCACAGGAAGATCACCTCAAGATAGATTCATTGTCGAAGACGATGTCACTCGAGAAACCGTTTGGTGGGGTGATGTCAATAAGAAATTCGATGCTGGCAAATTTGATCAACTCCAAGAAAAGATGGTGAAATATCTTGCAGGGAAAGAGGTCTTTGTCAGAGATGCATATGTAGGAGCGGATGAGAAATATCGTTTGAAATTAAGATTGGTTGCTGAGTTTCCTTGGTCGTCAATGTTTGCGTATAATATGTTCTTACGTCCGGAAATTGAAGAGCTTAAATCCTTTAGTCCTGAATGGCATATTATTAATGCACCGGGTTTCATGGCGGATGCTGCTGTGGACGGAACAAGACAACATAATTTTGCAGTAATTAGTTTTAGCAAGAAGACAATCCTTATTGGTGGTACTGGATATACAGGTGAAATCAAAAAAGGAATGTTCTCTGTGATGAACTTTATCTTACCACACGAGCACAATGTATTGTCTATGCATTGCTCTGCAAATACTGGTGAAGATGGAGATACTTCAATTTTCTTTGGATTGTCTGGAACAGGTAAAACAACTTTGTCTTCTGATCCTAAAAGAAGATTGATTGGAGATGATGAACATGGTTGGTATGGCAACACAGTTTTCAACTTCGAAGGAGGGTGTTATGCTAAAACTATTGATCTCTCAGAAGAAAGAGAGCCTCAAATTTATAATGCCATCAAGTTTGGCGCACTATTAGAAAACATCGGTTTTGATGGTGATAGTAGCAGACCAGATTATACGGATGACACCATTACTCAGAATACTAGAGTAAGTTACCCAATTCACTATATCGATAATATTATGGTGCCTTCGAAAGGAGAAAACCCAAAGAATATTTTCTTTTTAACAGCTGATGCTTTTGGCGTTTTACCTCCAATTTCAAAGTTGACAAGGGGGCAGGCCATGTATCACTTTATCTCTGGTTATACTGCAAAGGTTGCGGGAACCGAAGCTGGAATCAATGAACCACAAACAGCATTTTCCGCATGTTTTGGAGCACCATTTTTACCATTACACCCAACGAAATATGCTGAGATGTTAGGGGAGAAGATGGACGAAGCCAAAGTCAATGTATGGTTGATAAACACTGGATGGAGTGGTGGAGAGTACGGTGTTGGATCCAGAATAAAATTGAAGTACACAAGAGCGATGATTACTGCAGCAATGGAGGGAAATCTTGATGGGGTTGATTATCACATTCATCCAATTTTTGGACTTAACATGCCAAAATCTTGTGAAGATGTGCCATCTGAAATTCTTAATCCTAGAGATACGTGGAGTGACAGGGATAAATATGATCAAAAAGCCAATGAACTCGCTGAGAAATTTGTTGCAAATTTCGCGGTATTTGCTTCGGAAGCAAGTGAAGAAATTATGAATGCTGCACCGAAGGTTGGGGTAAACTGAGAATAATTATTGAAAATTGAAACCCCTTTACTATTTTTGTGAAGGGGTTTTTTTTTGCCCAATAATATGAAAGTTGTCAAAGAATCAAGATTGTTTTACGCACCGAAGCTCAAGGTTCAGCTAGGTGAATTTTTGTTGGATGCCGAAGAGTCTCATCATTTGATTAAAGTGCTAAGGAGTAATTTAGGGGATGAGATTAAGGTCACAAACGGCAAAGGTCTTTTAATGATTGGTGATATTACCAACGCTGACAAGAAAAAGACTGTAATTACGCTGCGAAAGATTTTAGAAGAAAAGAAAATAGAATCTCAGATTACAATTGCGATTTCACCCACAAAGAGCATTGACAGATTTGAATGGTTTTTGGAGAAAGCAACTGAAATTGGTGTAGAACGAATCATACCATTTCTTTGTGAAAACAGTGAGCGTAGGAGCATCAAAAATGAACGTTTGGACAAGATTCTGGTTTCTGCAATGAAACAGTCTGGTCGATTGTGGAAACCCGTATTAGAAGAGATTACAAGTTTTGATGAACTTATTGAATCAATTGCAACAGATCATAAGCTCATAGCTCATTGTCATGATGAGGCGAAAGGGAAGCTTAGTTCCAAAAAAGGTTCTGTGACCATCCTAATCGGTCCAGAGGGCGGTTTCAGTAGGTCGGAACTAAAGAAAGCTAGGAGCACTAACATTGAAGGCGTAAGTTTAGGTGAATATAGGCTGAGAAGTGAGACAGCAGGAATTGTTGCCTGCCAGCTTCTTTCGATGTAAATTAAATCTGGACAAATAATATTTCATTAGGCCATAATGTTATGGTAACCAAATCATAAAATAAACGTACAAATAAGAGTGATCTAACATTCTTCTGTATGACGAAATAATTTCCAATAACACAGAGTTTGCAGTTATCGCGCCACTAGGTTGAAAGATCATGGAGCTGAATATGTATTATACATAGTGTTATATATCTATCATCTTCTATCTGGAATATACTTCTTGTCAGTTGTTAGTGACAATGATAGAGCAACAAGATCTTTTGTGATAAAATAAGGAAGCTTATAAACTAAAAAAGCCGTTTCACGTAATGTGATTCGGCTTTTTTATTTTCAAAAGATCCTCTAAAACTGAATTTCGACTAAATATATTCATGGCTTGAATATTAATTTGAACAAATTAATCCTAACTCCAATTCTCTTTTAAACTGACATTCAAATTGATGGGAGTAAATATTTAGTTATAACGTAAAAATAACCTATCAAATGTTGATAAGTCTGAAATGAAATTTATAATTGAAGATAAATGCCGTATTTTTACATGGTTTTTTTTCCAAAGGAGATACATGCAAAATAGTGAAGTAGAATCAGTAGTAGAAAATGTCGGTAAGAAGCTTTATGGTTATCAAAAGCGAGCCTTAGAGACAATTTTCAACAAAATAATTGATAAGAAGGAAGGTTTCAATCTACTCTATCAATTGCCAACGGGTGGCGGTAAAACTGTGATTTTTGCCGAAATCACAAGGAGATTTATAGAAGAGACTGGTAAGAAAGTGCTTATTCTGACGCATAGAATAGAATTATGTGCGCAGACATCAAACATGTTGAGTGAGTTTGGGGTGAAAAACAAAATCATCAATTCCAAGGTTAAGGAATTGCCAGATCAAAAAGATTTCACATGTTTTGTAGCAATGGTCGAAACCTTAAACAATAGGCTTCAAGATGAGGAATTCGAAATAAATGATATTGGCTTAGTCATCATTGATGAAGCACATTACAATTCGTTCAGGAAATTATTCAAATACTTCGAACAAGGAATTATTTTGGGTGTGACAGCAACTCCGCTTAGCTCAAACATAAGACTACCGATGAACGAAAACTATGATGAACTCATAGTTGGCGAATCAATTTCAACGTTAATTGAACAGGAATTTTTGGCACGTGCCGAAACGTATGGTTACAATGTCAGTCTGAAATCTCTCAAAATTGGAATTAATGGTGATTATACCGTTGGATCTTCAGAGAAGTTATATTCAGACTACCCTATGCAGGAAAAGCTCCTCTACGCCTATGAGGAGAACTGTAAAGGTAAAAAAACTTTGATATTCAATAATGGTATCAAAACAAGTAAAAACGTCTTACTCACTTTCGAAGAAGCTGGTTACGAGATAAAACATCTTGACAATACAAACACGGCCAAAGAAAGAAAGGATATTCTACATTGGTTCAAGACTAAGCCAGATGCAATACTCACTTCTGTAAGTATATTAACAACTGGGTTTGATGAGCCAACAGTTGAAAGTATAATTCTTAATAGGGCAACAAAATCATTGACGCTTTATTTTCAGATGATTGGTCGTGGATCAAGAGTAACAAAAACGAAGTCAAGATTTGTAGTTATTGATTTGGGGAACAATGCATCCAGATTTGGATATTGGGAAGAAGGCATTGATTGGCAAAGAATCTTCTTGTTTCCTGAGCATTATTATGAAAGCCTTTTGACGGATGAGGAGATCGAAAGACACCTTAAATATGTTATGCCTAGAGAGGTGAGGGAACGTTTTGCAAATTCAGAGAGTATTAAGTTTGATATGCGTAAGCATTATGATACCGCCATTAAAACCGGTAAAAGACCGAAATTTGCTTTGGATTTATCCCTAGATCAGCATCATACAATGTGTTTGGAGAATTCAAAAGATCATAGTGAGGCTATTGACCTCATAGAGCTACTTCAAGGTCAAATAGAGGATAGACTGAGACAATATAGCTATTGCATATGTAAAAGCACTCCTAATTACATCAAATGGCTTGTTGAGGATTATTCTAGGAAACTCCGAGTGAGTCTGAGTGATAAGTATGAGTAATATTATATACTCACTTTAACATTTTATATTTCATCTAAATTGACAATCGTTTTCTGATTATTGTCTATAGTCGGATATAAGAGCTATTCCTTATCACCAATACCTACATAAACTTGATAGGACTTGCTTTTTACATGATCCAAGTTGTGTTCAGAATATGTAAGATGCTGTGTTACGGTATAAGTGCCAGGAACGGTGTATCTATGGCTTACGTTATTGCCGAGTAGAATTTTTCCATCTCCCATTGTCCAGAGTGCTTCACACATAGGCTTCATGCTATCCGCTATTTCGAAATTCATCCATTCGCCAATGTTTGAAATACTGGGCTGATCTGTAAACTCTGCCTCCATAGGCTCCTCCAAGACATATTGAAAGGTTGTGTCCGGAAGATAATAGCCAGTCAGTAGGTTTTTCTTTATGAGCTTTATCGAGTAGATTCCGGGGTTATGAAAGCAATATTCGAATTCACGTGCCTTCATTCTATTTTTCTCAATTACCCATGTAAACTCTGTATTAGGATTTTTTGGGTCCAAATATGGTTCTATATCAAATTGAGCACAATAGATCCAATTTTTTGTTCTGAATGACTTCTGTTCTTTGACCATTCGCCAAGCTGAAGATAATTCTCGATAATAATAAATCTCATCCGATGTAAATCTGTTCACGACATCACCCTCTAAAATTTCATGATATTTAACAAATTCATTCTGATATAATAGTAATTCAAGGTACTCTTTTATGCCCTCTTTACTCAGAAAATCTTCATCAAAAGCTTGGTCAAACACAAGTCTAGAGTCTGTTAATTGCACTTTGTATTTTTGAACAATAGCCCAATCCTCTACTGATGTTGGTCCATTAGATTTTCTAAAAGCATCACGATATGCCTTATCAAATAGCTTGAAATCCTCAACCAGTTGCTCATGAATATAGGGGATATGTTGCGAAACAAACACTTTAGGTGATAGTGTTAAGGCACAAAAAATCAATATAATACGTATTTTCATCTCTTTCAAATAAAGGGGTGGTTATATTTTATACGATGTTGGTGTGTTCATAGTTACAGGATACAGGTGTTTATCTTGCTGATCCTGTTTAACATGAGGGATTTTGAAAAGCAGGTTGATATAATATATTTAGCTACCTTTGTATTATTATTAAGCAAGCTTAAAAAAATGTCAATAGCTACTGAAAATTTTCTGAAAACCATATATCATTTAAATCATCAAAGTGAGGAGGATTGTAAAACTGGCAACGTTGCTAGGAAATTAGGAGTCACTAGTGCCGCTGCAACAGATATGGCCAAAAAACTGGCCAATAAAAACCTACTGATCTACAAGAAATATCAAGAAATGAAGCTCACTAAGGAGGGTGGGGTTCTTGCGCTAAAAGTTATCCGTAAACACAGGTTATGGGAAACCTTTTTACACCAGACATTTAAAATGAGTATGCATGAAATTCATAAGGAAGCAGAAGGTTTAGAGCATCAAACCTCAGATTTTCTTGCTGACAAGATTAATGAATACTTAAATTTCCCAAAGTTTGATCCTCATGGTGATCCTATACCGGGGGCAGACGGTAGTATGGCTAAGGATTTGCTGTCAATTGTCTTGTACAAAGGAAAAATTGGATCACGATATAAGATAGTGCGTTTGGTCAGCGATGAAAAGGAGTTTTTCGATTTCTGTTCAAATAATAGCATTGAAAATGGCGCTGAAATAAGCATATTGAATCAATATGAAAAAGCGACCCTGACTGAGGTAAAGATTGCAAACAAAACCTTGATTCTTCCATCAACATTTACACAAAACATATACCTACATGAAATTAAATAGACTAGTTTTCTTTACTGCAGGGCTAATTTTCTTTAGTGCTTGCAACTCGGAAAAACAACCTGAAAGCGATAAACTAAAGGTAGTATGCACCACAACAATGATCACTGATCTTGTGAAGACAATTGGTGGAGATGAGATTATTGTCCAAGGTTTGATGGGCGCTGGAGTTGATCCACATTTGTTTAAAGCCAGTGCAGGCGATGTCAATAAATTGGTTCTTGCTGATTTGATCTTATATAATGGGCTTCATCTTGAAGGTAAATTGGTTGAGGTTTTTGAAAAAATGGGGGCTAAGAAGAATACAATTGCTTTGGCTGATTGCATTTCAGTGGAAGATCTTATACATTCAGATCTATTTGCATCTAATCACGATCCACACATTTGGTTTAGTATTAATAACTGGAAATTGATCTCAACTTTCGTTTCAGAAATTCTTCAGAAAAATGATTCTGATAATGCCTCAAAGTATGAGGAGAGATATATGGACTATATGACTCAATTGGAAATTCTGGATGCGTCAAGTAAAGAGATGATAAAGAGCCTGCCTAAAGAAAAAAGAGTTCTTGTCACAGCGCACGATGCCTTTGGTTACTTTGGAAAGGACTTTGGATTTGAGGTCGTTGGCTTACAGGGTTTATCTACAGTTACTGAGGCTGGAGTTAAGGATGTTCAGGAATTAGCAAAATTGATCATTGAAAAGGACGTTAAAGCAATTTTCGTGGAGTCTTCTGTTCCTCAACGAACCATAGAATCACTGCAAGCAGCAGTACAAAGTAAGGGCCATGAAGTAGTTATTGGAGGAACGCTTTATTCTGATGCACTCGGAGATTATGGGACAGTGGAAGGAACATATATTGGAATGTTTGAACACAACCTTAAGACAATCGTTAATTCACTAAAATAAAATGGGAGAAAAAATCGCTATTAGTATTGATGATTTAACGGTTGCCTATAACTATAAGCCGGTTCTGTGGGATATTGATTTAGCGGTTCCTGAAGGAGTCCTCATGGCAATTGTAGGGCCAAATGGAGCGGGAAAATCTACTTTAATTAAATCCGTTTTAGGCATAATTGAACCGATAGCCGGTTCGGTTAGTATCTATGGGAAACCCTATAACGAACAGCGATCTCTCGTGGCATATGTTCCGCAGAAGGGGAGTGTGGATTGGGATTTTCCAACAACCGCATTGGATGTAGTCATGATGGGCACGTATGGGAAGTTAGGATGGATAAAGAGACCTGGGAAAAACGAGAAAAAGGCTTCATTGGAGGCATTGGAAAAAGTTGGGATGCTACCATTTAAGAACAGGCAAATTTCTCAGCTTTCGGGTGGTCAGCAGCAGCGTATTTTCTTGGCTCGTGCACTTGTTCAAGATGCTTCAATTTATTTTATGGATGAACCATTTCAAGGCGTTGACGCAACCACAGAAATTGCAATAATCAACATTCTAAAAGAGCTTCGTAAAACTGGTAAGACAGTAGTTGTTGTGCATCATGATCTTCAAACCGTTCCGGAATATTTTGATTGGGTAACGTTTCTCAATGTTAAGAAAATCGCCACAGGTCCAGTGAAAGATATTTTCAATGATGATAACCTGACCAGGACATATGGTATTAATTACAAAACAAGTATTTTGAAATAGAATAATAGTCGTAAGTCCATGTGTATGGTTTTTGCAGGATTAAAACAGACTTACGACTATTTGACTTACGACAAAAAAAGATTAATTGACTAAAAGACGAAAAAATCGAAATAACTGAATACATATCCCTAGTCATTAACGACTACACACTGCGAACTATAACTTTGGGGACAGCAGTGTTAGGAGCCGTTTGCGGTATGCTTGGTACTTTTGCTGTCCTAAGGAAGCAAAGTCTATTGGGTGATGCCATATCGCATGCTGCATTGCCCGGTATTGCCATAGCATTTTTGATTACAGGTGCCAAGGACAGTAATGTTCTTATGCTTGGAGCTCTGGTAAGTGGATTAATAGGCACTTTCTGGATTAGAGGGATAGTCTCTAAAACACAGCTCAAATCAGACACTGCCTTAGGTCTTATTCTCTCAATCTTCTTCGGTGTAGGTATGCTGCTCCTTACCTTCATTCAGAAGTTGCCAAACGCTAATCAAGCAGGATTGGATAAATACTTATTCGGCCAAGCAGCAACATTAATGGTCTCTGATGTTTGGCTAATGGTTGTGGTTACATCAGCCTGTCTAATTGTCCTGCTCATGTTTTGGAAGGAATTCAAAGTGCTACTTTTCGATAAGGATTTTACAGCAACGATGGGTTTTAACACACGTTTCATTGATATTCTTATTACCGCTTTTATCGTGCTTGCCATTGTAATGGGGCTTCAAACAGTGGGAGTAGTTCTAATGAGCGCAATGCTCCTCGCGCCAGCAGCAGCGGCTAGGCAATGGACTAATAGTTTGAGTGCTATGGTGATTTTAGCTGCCCTATTTGGGGCTTGTTCTGGTGTGGTTGGAACGGCCATTTCCGCTTCTGCAAATAATTTATCCACTGGACCGGTAATCGTATTGGTAGCCTCAGGCTTCGTTTTGTTTTCTTTTATTTTTTCCCCAAGTCGAGGGTTGTTGTTCAAAGAATTGAAACTGAGAAAAAACAGAAATCTTCTGGAAGAACAAAAGACCCTTTCGTTCATGTATGATATTGCAGTAACTCACGAAGATATAAGCCATCCTCACACCATTCGAATTCTTAATAATTTCCAAGGGTATACTACGAAGACGTTGCAGAAACTGGTGGATAAGGACTTGGTCATTGTGAAAAACAAGATGTGGTCAATGACTCAAAAAGGATACAATGAGGTAGCAAACCTGTATGATCAAATAAACGGAAATACTGATGGGTAATGTTCATTTTGAAATACAGTTAATAGCATCCTTGGTGGCCGTGGCATGTGCCCTTCCAGGCACCTTTTTGGTATTGAGAAAAATGGCATTGATTTCAGATGCCATAAGTCATTCAATTCTCCCGGGTATTGTCGTTGGTTTTCTAATTACTCATGATCTCAATTCTCCATTACTAATTATTCTTGCTGCAGTAAGTGGTGTGTTCACGGTGGTCTTGGTTGAATATATCCAAAAAACAGGATTGGTTAAAGAAGATACGGCTATTGGATTGGTTTTTCCAGCTTTATTTAGCATCGGTGTAATCATGATTGCCAGAGGAGCTAATGATGTGCATCTTGATGTAGATGCTGTTTTATTGGGTGAGTTAGCCTTTGCTTCATTCGATCGATGGATTTACAATGGTCTTGATTTGGGCCCAGTGTCTGTATGGATAATCGGATCGATTCTAGTTTTAAGTCTTACTCTACTAGTGCTATATTTCAAAGAACTTAAATTAAGCACATTCGATGTAGGCCTTGCTGCAAGTTTGGGGATATCACCTGCGATAATGCACTATGGATTAATGAGTGTCGCATCGGTAACAACGGTGGGCTCCTTTGAGGCTGTTGGTGCCATTTTGGTCGTTGCCCTGATGATAGCTCCAGCTGCATCTGCTTACTTATTGACTAAGGATCTAAAACAGATGTTATTTCTGTCAAGTACTTTTGGAGTGTTGGCCGCTATAACTGGATATTGGTTTGCTCAATGGATTGATGCTTCTATTGCGGGGTCAATTACTACAGTCCTTGGATTAATCTTTCTCATGGTATATCTTTTTGCTCCATCGAGAGGGTTATTATCGGTGATGTATAGACAAAAGCAGCAAAAAACAGAAGTGTCATTACTTACATTTTTACTTCACCTTGGGAATCATGATGAAGAGCAAGAAAGACATGTACAGCATCTCGGAGAACATATTAATTGGAAAAAGTCAATGGCGATAAAAGTGTTAAAATTAGCTCAAGAGAATAATCTTGTTAGTGTAGAGAATGATATTGCTACGCTTACCTCAAAAGGATCTGAGTTTACCACCGAGGCCATTGACTATATTGTTAATGATGATAGTATAGAAATAGAAGGAATGAAGGATAGATTCTTCCTGTTTAGAGGATAATGAAAATCAAAATATTACACACTAATTTAAAATTAAAATGAATAAATATTTACTCCTATTTGCAATTGTATTTACAATTGATATATCCGCGCAGCAAATAATTACGGATCGACCTGATCAAACAGAAAGTTCCAGTACAATTAACAAGGGTAGTTTACAAATTGAAGCAGGAGTATTGGTTGAGTATTTCGAAAAATTTGGCGTAAATTTTCGCAATGTTTTAGCACCAACGAATCTCTTTAGATTGGGCATAACTGAGGGGGTAGAGTTAAGAATACTCAATCAGGTGGAATATTTGAAGAGTGACAAAGAGACACTGAATTTAGTGGGTGTAAGTGATTTGGAAATTGGCACCAAGGTACAAGTATTGAGGAATGAAGATGTGAATACTGAAATTGCTGTTTTATCTCATCTTATTGTTCCGACTGGTGGACCATCGTTTACGATTGATTCTTACGGAACGATTAATAAAATTTCCATAGCACATGAAATAAGTGATGATATCGGTCTCGGATATAATATTGGATATGATTACTTTGGGTTTGGAGATGGTAATTTAACAAACTCAATAGCGGTTGGTGTTGGTCTCACTGAGAAGCTTGGATTGTACATAGAACAGTTTGGATCCTTCATAGAATTTGAAGATTATGAAAATAATTTTGATGGAGGAATTACCTATTTGTTGCGAGATAACTTACAACTTGATTACTCTTTTGGAGTTGGTTTGACCTCTAAAAGCAACTATGTCTCATTGGGCTTTAGTTGGAATATTGATAAGAAGTAAGAGAGTGTAGACTCAATGAAATAGAACTCCAATATTATTTTGTCTTACTGCATGAATAAAGTAATGTGGTAATTCAAAATTATTAAATCATCACTCAAACTCAATTATTTCCAAGGGTTTTCCCTATATTTTGTAATTCATCGTTTAAACTGATTTATTTCGTTAGACTATTCCTGATCTTGCTGCCATAATTCTTTATTGCTATAATTTTATTTAACTTACCAACTATAACGAACCATTGAGTATGAAAAAATCACCTTCTTACTTTTAAAAAGATTCTGCTAGCAATTGAAAACACTATTCATCATACTATTTAGCCTTTTTATATTAGGTGATTCATTTTCTCAGAATAGAGAACTAGATAGCTTGTATCTCTTAGTGAAAAACTCGGGGAATCAAAAAGATATAGCCTCAGCGCATGGGAGATTGTGTTGGTTGCTTATAAACTCAAATATCAAAGACGCTCAGGCTCATATTGATTCTGCCAGGATGATTTGTGAAAAATTAAATGACAAGCGAGGGATTGCTATTGCTGATTATAAAGATGGTGTAATTAGCAGAAAGACTGAGGAATTTGAGAAAGGATTGGCTAGTATTGGGTAGGTATTTGGCTTATACTGATGGCACAGGTAATCTAAAAATGAAAAATGATGGTCTGTATCAGAAGGCTGTAATTTGTCAGCAGCAAGGTGACTTCAACGAAAGTTTAAATGTTTATTATAAATTGCTTGATTATGCTAAATCGGATAGTTGAGTTAAGGATATTGGCCCATCACAAGAATTTGGGGGTGCATTCATCAATAACAGTGATATGTATTACGCCATTCATTTCGAAAATGTTGACTCCGCAACGCTGGCAGCTAAAACCGTATTGGTAATTGATAGTCTTGATTTAAATGTATTTGATGTCAGCACTTTTAAATATACGGCAGCAAGTTGGGGACAGAATGTTGTTACGTTAAATGAATTAGAAGGGTCAACGGAAATAGATCTAAGACCGGACGTGCCCAACATTCTTAGAATTATGACAAACTTTGATGAAGGAACAGGAATAGCAAGTTGGTTGTTTGAGACACTTGATACGCTTAGTATGATACCTACAGAGGATATTGACCAAGGTTTTCTTCCACCAAATGTCAATGCGCCAGAGGGAATTGGCTTTGTAGCATTTGAGATTAATCTACTTGAAGATGTGGAGTCTGACACAGTCATTGAAAATGATGCACAGATATATTTCGATTTCAATGATCCAATTGTAACCAATACATGGGTGAATATTTTCGACAATGAAGTACCTCAAAGTCATGTAAATGATATCACTGATTATGTGAATGGTGAAACTGTTGTAAATGTTACTTGGGAAACAGATTTTACTGATCCAAACATACTTTATTATAATATTTACAACAATACGGATGGGTCAAGCAATTGGACACCATGGATGGCGCAAACTACCGAATCGACAGCTGATTTTACGGGCGAAGTTGGAATGACTTATCATTTCATGAGTGTTTCTGTTGACAGTGCCTTTAATGTTGAAGAGTATGCTGATGAATATGACGACTTTGTTTTTATAGAGCCTGTTGGAGTTGATGAGATTCGCCAAAATCAAGCATTCAAATTATTTCCTAATCCCGCAACGGATAGAGTCGTTGTAAGTGTTGAAGGCAAATATTTTGACTCCATAACCTTAACCGACATGACGGGTCGATTGGTTTTGATTGAATACGTGGAAAGAGGTTCCAAACAATATGTTTTAGAATTAAGGGATGTCAGTAGCGGAATCTATAATGTGACGTTATTAAATGATAATGATAAAACTGTTGGAAGAAGTACTTTGGTTGTGCAATAGGCATTCCTCATTGGTCGTAGTTATTTAAGTCTTACAAGAAACGCTCTATATTTCGCATATTATCGAGGGTTGTTTTCAGCTGTGTGATTCATCTTCAAACTGATGTTGAGCAAAAGAATTTAAGGCTGAAAAAATATTTTCAAAATCATTAACTTCGCGGCTCGGTATAACTTGTGCCGAGGAAATTATAATACAGAAAATATTTTATGGCATTTGACATTAACATGATAAAGGATGTTTACTCTAAGATTCCAGCAAGAGTAAATGCAGCAAGAGAGCTATTGGGAAAACCATTAACGCTGACTGAAAAGATACTATACAGTCACCTTTGGGATAAATTAGGAAATGAGGCTTTCACAAGAGGGAAGTCCTATGTGGAGTTCGCTCCAGATCGTGTTGCGATGCAGGATGCAACTGCTCAAATGGCTTTGCTTCAATTCATGATGGCAGGAAAATCAAAAGTAGCCGTTCCTTCGACTACACACTGTGATCACTTGATTCAAGCTCGTGTGAATGCGGGTGAAGATTTGCAAGAATCTCTTAATAAAAGTAATGAAGTTTTCAATTTCTTAGAGACTGTATCCAATAAATATGGCATTGGATTTTGGAAGCCAGGAGCCGGTATTATTCATCAGGTTGTTTTGGAGAATTATGCTTTTCCGGGCGGAATGATGATTGGAACAGATTCACATACTGTAAATGCAGGTGGTCTAGGAATGATCGCTATCGGAGTTGGGGGTGCTGATGCTGTTGATGTGATGGCCGGAATGCCTTGGGAACTTAAATTTCCAAAATTGATAGGAGTGAAGTTGACCGGAGAACTAGATGGATGGACTTCCTCTAAAGATGTTATTCTAAAGGTTGCTGGAATTCTTACAGCGAAAGGAGGTACTGGTGCTGTTGTTGAGTATTTCGGTCCCGGTGCGATTTCTCTTTCTGGTACAGGAAAAGGAACCATCTGTAACATGGGTGCTGAGATTGGTGCAACAACTTCAACTTTCGGATATGACGACTCCATGTCGAGATATCTAAAGTCAACAGGTAGAGCGGATGTCGCTGAACTAGCAGATCAGATTGCTGAACACTTAACAGGTGACAATGAGGTTTATGAAAACCCAGAAAAATACTTCGATCAAGTAATCGAAATTAACTTAACAGAACTTGGACCTCATATCAATGGACCTTTTTCTCCAGATATTGCAACACCAATTTCAGAATTGGGTGCGAAGGCTAAAGAAAATGGATGGCCTTTAAAAGTAGAGTACGGTTTGATAGGCTCATGTACAAACTCAAGTTATGAGGACATGTCAAGAGCAGCTTCAATTGCAATTCAGGCTATCGATAATAATATTACTCCAAAAGCACATTTCACAGTGACTCCTGGTTCTGAGCAAGTGAGATACACTGCGGAACGTGATGGGTTTATTGGGACTTTTGAAAAAATGGGAGCCAGTGTTTTTGCAAATGCATGTGGACCATGTATCGGACAGTGGGCTAGAGCAGGGGCAGACAAAAAAGAGAAGAACACCATTATTCATTCATTCAATAGAAACTTTTCAAAAAGAGCAGATGGTAATCCAAATACACATGCTTTCGTTGGTTCTCCAGAATTGATAACAGCATTGACTATTGCCGGGACATTGGATTTTGATCCAAGAAGAGATACGTTGACTAATGAAAATGGGGAAGAAATAAAACTAAGTCCGCCAGTAGGTGTTGAATTACCTCCTGCAGGTTTTGACGTTAAGGATCGTGGATTTAAAGAACCGGCTTCAGATGGCAGTGCAATCAATGTTGTTGTGAATCCAGAGTCAGAAAGAATTCAGTTGCTCGATCCATTTAAAAAATGGAATGGAGAAAACATTACTGGAGCCAAATTGATAATCAAGGCCAAAGGAAAATGTACTACGGATCACATTTCAATGGCAGGACCATGGCTGAAATATAGAGGTCACCTTGATAATATTTCAAACAATACGCTGACAGGTGCCATAAATTTCTTCAATGAAAAGCCAAACGCTGTGAAAAATCAGTTGACAGGTGAGTACGGAGAAGTTCCGGCTGTTCAGAGAGCATACAAAGCTTCAGGAGTTCAAACTTTCGTGGTTGGAGACCATAATTATGGTGAAGGATCAAGTAGAGAACATGCGGCAATGCAACCAAGACATCTTGGAATGATAGCTGTGATTGTAAAGTCTTTTGCAAGAATACATGAGACCAACTTAAAGAAACAAGGAATGTTAGGTTTGACGTTTGCCAATGAGGTAGATTATGACAAAGTGCAAGAAGATGATACCATCAATATGTTGGATCTTATTGACTTCGCGCCAGGAAAACCATTGAACATTGAATTTGTGCATGCCGATGGAAGTAAAGATGTGATTGTTGCAAATCACACTTATAATGAACAACAAATTGATTGGTTTAAAGCGGGATCTGCTTTGAATTACTTGAACAGATAGTTCTAAGAATAGGAATTAAATTTTTTAAAAAAAAGCCCCGCAATCTTTCGGTTGCAGGGCTTTTTTTATTCCAATTATTTGATGGATTTATTAGTAAAACTTAAAATTTATTGGAAGCGTGTACCAGACGTCAACTGGTTCTCCATCCACCGTGCCAGACACCCATTTTGGGAACCGAGCAATCATTTTTAGCACCTCTGATTCCATGTCATCACAAATACCTCTTAATATTTCTGCCTTGGCAACGTTACCATCTTTCGTGACTACAAACTTGACATATACCTTTCCGTGGATATTTTTCTTCAATGCTGATTCTGGGAATGTAATATTCCTTCTAATAAATTTATTAAGCTCCTTATTATGACATTTTTGCTGCTTACGTTCTTTTTTAAACTACAGTAATAGTAATATTGGTTGGACGTCAACTGTATTGCCAAAGAGGCCAGGCTAAAGATTTAAATAAGTTTGGTTTGCTCATTTTTAGGACTGCAGATTTACATCTCGAATGTAATAAGAAATAGTGTGAAAAATAAATCCCGCTTCATGATCATGAAACGGGATTTTCTAAATTAATTATTTCGAAGAACTTATTTGTCGAATTTAACAACAATTCTCTTTTGCTCTTCAGCGTCTTCGGCTATACTAGAAATCAAATTTTCGTCTGCATATCCTTTAGAGGATAATTTTGAGCCAGCAACACCCATGGCCTTAAGTTTTAGTTGAACCCATAATGCTCTCGCTTTAGAGGCTGCTTTTTTTCCTGTTCTTCCTATTGCGTTTTTAGCAACCGCAGTATGACCTTGGATTTCTGCGTTTACATTTGGATAAGCGTTTAGTATCTTTGCAAGATTTTCCAATTGGGCAGTTCCTTCAGCAGATATTTCATCATCATCTTTTCCATCAAAAGGAATCTTATCCAACGTGAAAGTTTTAGAACCATTACCATGTGCTAAGAAACCTGATAGCGAATAAGCCCACGACCCCTTAACGAAACCGAGACCCTTTGTGTCCATTGCTTCTATATCTTCTCCATGATCGGGTACAGATTTTTCGAGTCCCAAATGATCATCTTCAAGTTCACTCATCGCATCGTCAACGGCCTTTTCTACTTCCTCAGTGTGATGTCCATGATCTCCCTGATCTCCGTGAGAATGCTCACCACTAGAACAAGATTTATAACCAAAGAAAACTAAAGCAAGAAGTGCTAAAGCAACTATCAAAGGTTTCATGAACCCACCACCTGAAGTATCGTCATCAGTCACATCAGAAACCGCACCAGCAGCCTCAGTAACTACATCCTTAGCAGCATCTCCTATAGAAGAGAATCCTAAACTATCAAATAATCCAGAAGGCATAGCGCTCTTGATATGATCTTTTTGACTGCCCATTAGTTTACCTAATCCAACAGCATCAAGGGCTTTGTTTTTTACATATTTTCCAACAAATCCCATTAACAAGGGAGCTGCCATTTTTAATAATGTCCCTGAAGATTCTTTGCCAATGCCGGTCATTGCTGTTATTGAATCTATTACAGAATTTGAGTTGCCACCCAATAGATTAGATACTAGGCTTTCGCCTGTATCAAGAAGGCTATTTGTAGAGTCTCCACCACCCATAAGATCCATGACGTTATCTAAGATCTCTGTATCTGCTTTTCCTAGATCTCCAAGAAGATCAGCTGCACCATCGCTTGTTGAAGCTTTTCCAGCCAACGAGCCAAGAAGAGTTGCTGCTATTCCACCCAAGGCAGAACCAGTGATAGATTTTGATTCACCAAGCATGGTGCTAATTCCATTCATAGCTGCTCCAGATAGTTGATCTTTAAATAGATCGAGTAAGTTTACTGACATGTTTCTTGTTTAATTATGTATGTGCCACAAAAGTAATATTAATATTGGATTTTGGTTGATTGGTTCGCTTCGCTCATTGGTTCGCTTTGCTCATTGGTTAAGTGGTTTGCTTCGCGTATTGTTGTTGTATTACTTTGATTTGGGATATTTAAGAATGAAAGATTTTACCGAATTAGAGGTATGGAAAGTTGCACGGAAGTTTAAAAACGAGATGTTTATTTTTTGTAAATCATTACCCCTAGACGAAAAATTCAGATTGAAGGATCAGCTCATCCAATCAAGTCGATCTGTAACGGTCAATATAGCGGAAGGTCATGGGAGGTTTCTCTTTCAGGAAAACATTCAATTTTGTAGAATTGCACGCGGATCTTTGTCAGAATCTAAAGAACATTTGATTACGGCATTTGATTGTAAACTTTTATCTATGGAAGATTATAAGCGTTTTATTATCATCTACGAAAGTTGCCTTAAATTGCTTAACGGCTATATTAATTATCTGAAAAAAATGAAAAAGGAGAATTAAATATTTTGGCTAATAGATATGAAGACGAAAAGCCTATTCCAAACCAATAACCAGTCACCAATGAGCAAAGCGAACCAACAAACCAATCAACCAATAAGATCAAGATCACTAAGTCTTGATTGAATCATGAAATTTCCTACTATGACAAATACCTTGTTCTTTTCAATGGATTCGACAACACCTTTTTGCTTGGTAGTTTTAATTCTAACTTTATCTCCAATATCGATGGGTCTTTGAGGAGTAATACTGTTCCCTCTTTCCTTTTTAAGGTCACTGAGCGTAACCGAAGTGTTTTTCAGTTTTTTCTGACCTTGTCTTTTTGATTTAAGTACCTGCTTTTCGTCCACCTGATCTATCTTGCTCTTTTCAATAGCCAAATATTTTTTCACTTCGGTGAGTAACCCTTTGTTTGCTCTTCCACCTTCAAACTGTTTTACAAACTGGGCCATTTTTTTACCTGCAATAATATGCTGATTGTTTTTTTGTATGACTTCTCTTTGAGACTGTTTCTGTTCCTTCACTTCTGCAATTCGATCTTCGAATTCATCCTTCATCTGGGAGGAATAAAATTCTTTGTCCTTAAGACTTTGGTTCCTTCTTTCGTAGGTTGATTTTTCCTTTTGAAGGGTTGCAATCAGTTGATCCATTTGTACTCTTTCCTTGCTGAGTTTTTGTTTTGCGTTTGCCAAAATGTGATCGGGAATGCCATTCATTTTAGCAACTTCAAAGGTGAATGAACTTCCAGGTTGACCGATAGACAACATAAAGGAAGGAGCCAAGGTCTCTCGATCAAATAACATGCATGCATTGATGGCTTTCCCTAGGGAGGAAGCTTTCAGTTTTATGTTTGCGTAATGCGTTGTTAAAATTGCGAAAGTCTTTTTCTTATACAAGGATTCAAATATTGCTTCAGCCAATGCACCACCAAGTTCGGGATCTGATCCAGAACCAAATTCATCCAAAAGAAGCATGCTTGTTGGGTTGGCTTCCTTCAAAAAATAGTTCATTCTATTTAGACGATAGCTGTAAGTACTCAGTTGGTTTTCGATACTCTGATTGTCACCAATGTCAGACAATACTTGTTCGAACCATCCAAAAGTGCTGTTGTGATGAACAGGAACCATCAATCCTGATTGCCACATTAGTTGCAATAGTCCAATGGTCTTAAGAGTAATTGATTTCCCTCCGGCATTGGGCCCAGATATGACCAAGAAGTGGCTGACTTTATCCATAACCACAGATTGCGGAAATGTCTTTTTGCCATCTTTTTTGTTGTTGAGGTAGAGAAGGGGATGAATAGCATCAATCATATCGATGATGGTTTCCTCTGAACTCTTAGGCTTTATACCATTGATACTGGTCGCTAGTCTAAATTTGGCCTGGATAAAATCCAAGCGATTAAGTAATTTTTGACAAGCCTTAATCAGTGGGAGTTCCTTTTTAATCTTCTTGGTTAAGACTTTTAATATTCTTAGAATTTCATCTCTTTCCTGTACAAACAAAGAATCTAAATCTCTGTTCAAATGCTCATTCACTTGAGGCTCAATATAACTTAGTCCACCAGTTTTTGAAGTTCCTAAATTATTACCAGGAATTTTACGCTTGTAGTTTGAGACAACAGTGAGAACCCTTCGGTCATTAATGAATGTCTCTTTTGTATCCCCAAGATATCCTTTGTCCAGCAGTTTTTTTAATACCTGATCGAAGTTTTTATTGATTTCTCTTTTTGTGATTCTGATGCTTGTTCGAATTTGGAATAATTCCGGAGATGCATCATTCTTGATATGCATTTTCGCATCAAAGACTTCTTCGATGGATTTTATGATGATATCCGAATTCCCAGCTCGCTTGAAAATCATCTCCATGTGCGGATACATTCCTTCCCGCTCTTCCATGTACTCAATGAGTTCGTTACAGAGTCTTGAGTTCCGTAGCAATTTCACGAAGGCTTCTAGAGGCAGGATGTATCCTTCGATTCGAAGCTTTTTTATTTCTGGAGTCAGATCTTCAAAGTCAATTCTAGGAAATCCACCTTCAGGATGATTTTTGATGGTTTTCATCTCATCTGTCAATCCCAACTCCCTGTCAACTTCTTTGAGTGTTTGATAAGGCTTTAATTGTTCGACCGTCTTTTGCGAAGTTTCAGCCACACAATACCCTAGGAGTAATTCCTTGATCTTGTCGAACTCTAGTTCTTTGGCTGTCTGTGGGTCGTACGTAAACATCTTTCTTCGCTAAAGCGTGCGAAGATAGTGGATTATTTAGTGATACAGAATAGTAGAATAGTGCTGAAAAATCTGGTAATTCTAGGCAAACATATAGAGAACGTTGTGAAAACCCAAAATTATTTCACACTCGCTGAATTAAATAATATCGATTATAGGGGCTTATTTTCAATTCGTAATTCCCCGATTCGTAATTCGTAATTATCTCAAACAGGCTTCAGCCGAGTAGTCTGCACTTCGTCAAGGTTCTTACTCGGTATCCGCCAATTGCCACTAAGCTCCAAGCTATAAAAGCCGAACTCCTCAGTTACTTTTCCTTGCAGGACATAACATCCTGGGCCTTTGAAGGGATATTGCGCGGCTATTTGTGGAAAGGATACGGTGTCTATCCATTCGCCTTCGAGGTCTACAAAGGTGCCAAAGTTCATACGCTTGCCATTTCGGGTCTTAGTGCCTTTGATATGAACGAGGTATCCGATCATCGTTATCACTTCATCGAGGTGATTTGGGAAAAGTCTGGAACGCATTTCTTTATGGGGCAATTCTGTGGCCAAAAAGAAAGGAGATTTACTGACCATAAACCCCAATAATTCGATCTCGTCATAAGCATCTTCAAGTTCGTGTTGCCAGAGTTTTGGTAAGGTGTATTCTTTGTTTTTTAGTTTAAATAATGAAGCTTGTGGATTGGTTTTTTTCTGTTTGCTGAGTAGGAGGTGAGCGTCCCACATAAGTTCTTTTTTTCCTCTTTTTGTAAATCGAAATGCACTGATTTTTATCAATAAGATCAATTGCTCGAGAGAGATGCTAACGCGAGACAGGAAGTCAGGAAGATCATCGAAGTAGCCTTCCATGTTTCGAGATTCTAATATGTTGATGACTGTCTGTCTTTCGAGGGAATTGATCATGCCGAACCCCAAGTATATTTCTTTGTCGTGAATGATGGTAATGCCATCACTTTGATTGATGCATGGCAATTCAACAATGGCACCTTTTCTTCGAGCTTCGTGTAGATATAATTCGCGGGAATAAAAACCACCACCATTGTTTACTGTCGCCACCATAAATTCGAGTGGGTAATAAGCCTTGAGATAGAGGCATTGATAGCTCTCCACGGCATAGCTGGCGGAGTGCCCCTTGGCAAAAGCGTAGCCTGCAAAACTTTCTATCTGATCCCAGACATCTTGAGTGTATTCTGACTTGGTTCCTTTTTCGAGGCAGTTGGAAAAGAACTTGTCCTTTACGGATTGAAATTCTCCTCGCGAGCGAAACTTTCCGCTCATACCTCTACGTAAAACATCCGCTTCACCCAGACCCAAACCGGCAAAATGATGCGCCACCTTTATCACATCTTCTTGATAGACCATTACGCCATAGGTGTCGGGCATAAGTTCGTAAAGAATAGGAAAAGTCTTCTTGGCCCACTTTCTTCGGTCCATGTTTCTGTGGCGCAGGATGTATTCTCGCATCATGCCACTTTGTGCAACCCCCGGACGGATGACAGAACTAGCAGCCACCAGAGCGAGATAATCATCCACATGAAGTTTACGCAGGAGCATTCTCATGGCAGGAGATTCTACATAAAAACATCCAATGGCAGCGGCATTTTTCAAGAGGTTGTTAGAGGGGATGTCTTTTTTCAACTTGGCTATATCGTGAATGTCAATGGTGATTCCAGGTTTGTTTTCTTTGATGATGCTAAGCGTATCTTTTATCTTCGCAAGTCCTCTTTGACCTAGAATATCAAATTTGTATAAGCCAATATCTTCCGCGATATGCATGTCGAAATGCGTGGTTTGAAATCCTTTTGGCGGCATGAACGTAGCGCTGTAATGTCTGATATCTTTTTCAGAAATAATGATGCCTGCTGAATGTACCGTCAAGTGACTTGGAAAGCCCTGAATGTATTTGGCATATTTCACAATCAGCCGACCAACATCATCTTGTCCAACCGCATACTTTTGCATTTTTTTTATCTCCTGTTCTGGTAAGCCAAAAACCTTGGCAATCTCTCTGATGACAGAGCGTGTCTTGAAAGTGCTATATGCAGCCAGCAAGGTGCTGTTGGGGAAAGTGCGGAATATAAAGTCAGTAACATCTTCTCGTTCTTTCCAAGAAAAATCAATGTCAAAGTCGGGCGGATTTTTTCTGAAGAGATTGATGAATCGCTCGAAGTATAGATCCAATTCTATCGGATCCACGTCCGTGATGCGCATGAGATAGGATGCAATGCTGTTTGCGCCACTGCCTCGACCGACATAGAAATACCCGCGATTTCGAGCGTATTTTACAATCTTCCACGCGATGAGAAAGTAAGAGACATAATTTTTTTCTCTGATGATATTAAGCTCTTTGTCTATACGTTTGAGAATCCGTTCACTCACTTTTTTGTAACGATAGGGAATGCCTTTATAACACAGGTGCCGCATGAATTTGAAATCCAAATCGGCATTGCCTGTATACGTTTGTTTATTGTTGTGTTTTCCTTCCATTTTGAAATCGAATTCGAAAGAGGAGGTACTCAAGATCTTCTCAGTATTAGAAATGAGTAGGGGGTAGCGGTTGAAAATTTCTTTAAGCTCTTGTTCGGGCATCATGATTTCATCCGGTTGAGCTTGCTCTGTTTTTGGCATCTGACTAAGGAGTGCATTGTTGTCAATGGCACGAAGAATACGATGGCAGTTAAAGTCTTTTTTATCTCTAAAAGTTACGGGTGCCAATACGACCATCTTGTCTTGATGATTTTTCCATTGGTTAAAAAGCAGCTTGTTGACTTGATTGGGCCTAAGTCCTACGAACTCATTTTCTCTCAGTTCATGGGGTTCGATATGACCATAAGGATAAACCACCCAACTATTTTTGAACTCAGGCGCTTTGGATGGAATGTCTTCTTTGTTGTGTACATGAGTGGAGAGAAAAACGTTGAGTTCGTAGAATCCCTCATTGTTTTTGGCAATACCAATAAACTCTTGTTTTGCCCCATTTCTAAAATCGATGCCTACAAGTATTTTCAGATCCAATTTCTGTACGCGTCTGAGCACATCAAAAGCAACGGAAGTATTGTTGATGTCTGTTATCACCAATGTTTTTACCCCATTCTTCTCCGCCTCTTCGATTATTTCCTGGGGAGATATAGTGCCGTACTTTAGGCTGTAATATGTGTGGCAACTTATATACACTTCGTTTAATTGAAAATTGAGTCGCTTCGTTTCACTTCGCTAATTGAAAATGTAGCCAAGCATATATTAATGTTTTGTGTTTTATTTAGAGCTGTAGCGATTTTTCATGGCGAAGGGCCCGATAACTTTGGTGAGATTCTTCGCTCCACTTCGTTCTGCTCTGAATGACGTCCATTGATTGACGTCATTCAGGGGGAGGCACGTTCGTCCCGATTTCTCGGGAACCGAAGAATCTCACCAAAATTATCGGGATAAGACCCCTAAGAAACTCTCCTCATTCTCCATTATCAATTCCTTCAGATCCTTCGATGAGCGGGAACAAAATTCGGTTCTCCATTAAACGGATTTGAAAATTGGCCTATGCCCGTAGTGTCCATTCCAGACACTCTTCTTATAGCGTTCTGCCCATATCGATCTCTTATTTTGTCCATGGCTTGATATAATTTGACCATCTCCTCAGGGTCTTCGAACAGGTTGATTTGATAACCTCCATCCACGAGATGACTAAACCTTACGCCAACCAATCTCACAAGCACCCTTCGAGTGTAGAGTTTATCAAAAAGCCCCATGACTATTTCAATAAGGGTATGATCATTTGCCGTATGGTCTATTCTGGATTGTCGGCTGTGGGTGTCGAAGTCGGAGTATCTCACGGTCACCGATACGCAGGCGGTAAGCTTGTTTCCCATCCTTAGGTAGTAGGAAAGCTTTTCGGTCATCGCACATAATATTTCTTTCAATCGCTTCACATCCGTACTATCTTTTCCAAAAGTGAGAGAGGAGGAGATTGATTTTTTTTCGTGATAAGGGATGATGGGGTTATTGTCTATTCCTTGTGCTTTTTTCCAAATAGCCACACCATTTTTACCCATAATTCTACGCATGAGATCCATCGGCATCTCCTGTATGGTTTTTATTTTTTCTACACCCATGTCACGAAGCATCTTATAAGTTTTATCTCCTACCATAGGGATCTTCTTGACGGATAAGGGAGCGAGAAATGGCTTCTCTTGACCTCTTTCTATTTTTAAAAAACCATTGGGCTTGGCTTCACCTGTGCTTATTTTGGCAACGGTTTTCGAACTCGACATGCCCAGTGAAATGGGGAGATTGGTCTCTCGAATAATTCTTTGACGTAATTCCACGGCCCATTTGTGAGCACCAAAAAAACGATCCATTCCCGTCATGTCGATATAGAATTCATCGACAGAGGATTTCTCATAAAGGGGAGCTTCTTCCTTGATGATGTCCGTGACCATTTTGGAATATTTGCCATATATACCACCATTGCCTTTTATCACAGTGGCTTCCGGACAAAGCATTTTTGCCATACGCATAGGCATACCGGAATACACGCCAAACAGTCTCGTTTCATAACTACACGCAGAGACAACTCCTCTGTTTCCTGTTCCTCCAACGAGTACAGGTTTGTTATTGAGTGATGGATCCAATAGCCGCTCACAAGAGACGAAGAAGGTGTCCAAGTCCATGTGTATTATTGTTTTGTTCATGTTTTTTTTTTAAAAGGGGACGGGGGAAAGAGGTAAGGGGCGGGTCTTTTTAATTGGTTTTTTGGCATACAACCTTCAAATGAATGCAGCCCGATAATTTTGACGAGATTCTTCACTGCACTTCGCTCCGTTCTGAATGACGTCCATAGATTGACGTCATTCAGAGGGAGACACGTTCGTCCCGATTTCTCGGGAACCGAAGAATCTCGTGAAAATTATCGGGCCACATTCTAATGAAAACCTTTCCAAGAAAAAAACCAACTAAAAAACCTAACGCCTTTATTTATTTGAGTATTCATATTTTTTGTTTTTAAAGGGGAGTATTTGACAGATAAAAGGGCCGGGGGATGAGAGTTTTCAAAACAGTATAAAAATTCAAAAGATATTCTGCTAATCTCTCGTCCCTCAACCCTTTTTTTTGTCGATTCAAAAATAGTTAATATATTTACCATCTATTGCTAATATATTTTACAATGTTGAAATTTGCCCAAAACATCAAGTATCTGAGAAACAAGAGAAGCGTCTCGCAACAAACGTTGGCGGATGAAATGGAGTTGACAAGAGGTCAACTCGCATCATACGAGGATAATAGAGCTGAGCCAAGTCAAGAGACCTTAATTAAGTACTCTAAGCAGTTTAAACTGCCTATAGATGCGCTGATCAGAAACGACCTCACCCGCTCTAAGGAAGATGGATTTATTGAGATCGGTAACCATAGAGTTTTATTTCCAGTCTTAATCAATGAAGACAATGAGAATGTCATAGAAGTTGTTCCTATTAAAGCTTCTGCAGGTTATCTCGAAGGCTATGCAGACCCGGAATACATATCCAATTTATCACAGATGAGATTGCCGTTTTTACCTGTAGGAAAACATCGTGCTTTTCCTATAAAGGGAGATTCGATGGAACCTTGGGTTAGGGAAGGGGCATTCATTGTTGCAAAGTACCTGGAGGATGTACAAGATGTCACCAATGGGCAAACCTATATTGTGGTGACCCGAAATGATGGCTTGAGTTATAAAAGAATTTATACCGAACGCATAAAGGATGGCTTGATTAAATTACAATCTGACAATAAGCAGTATAATCCATACGATGTGCATCTCCAAGATGTCTTAGAGCTTTGGGAATTTACTTGTAAGATCGATCTACAAGATTATGATCAAGAAGATTTGAACCTAGAAAGTATCATGCAAATGATGCGCGGAATGCAAATTCAGATGCAGGAGATACAAGCGAAGGTTAATTAAGTGAATTGAAAGTTGATGCAACCCGATAATTCTGACGAGATTCTTCGATCGTTCCTCCCTCAGAATGACGTCAACCAAAGAGCATCAGTCAACGAATGTAAACGAGAAAACGTAAATCGAAGGACGTCATTCTGAACGAAACGAAGTGTAGTGAAGAATCTCGTCAAAATTATCGGGGTAATACCAATAAGAAACCTTCGTTCTGAATGACGATTTGATTGGGCTAATAATTATTGCCAATAGCTAGGTTCCTGAGCCTGTCGAAGGGCCGGCCCTTCGACAGGCTCAGGAACCTTAGTTCTGTTGATTCTTTGAACTTCTCAGAAAAAAGATCCAATTACCACTTATTTCTAAAATCCATTATTTTTCCTAGATTTGAACAAACACACAAAACAGCACAACATGAAAAAGTTAAAATGGCCCTTAATAACATTGGGAGTGGTCCTAATTCTTGGCGTATTGGTAGGAATACCAATGGCGAAGAAGGCAACAAAAAAACATAGCCCAGAACAGACGGCATCATACAATGCGAATGGTATGGATATATCAGTCTTATATAGCAGTCCCTCAAAGAAGGATCGTGTAATTTTTGGAGAACTTGTACCATACAATAAAGTATGGAGAACCGGAGCCAACGAGCCAACCAAGTTTACTTGCAAAACCCCGATTAAGATTATGAATAAAGATCTTGCAGCTGGAGAATATTCCCTTTGGACGATACCCAGCAAGGATACTTGGATAGTCATAATTAACAAAAACATTCCTGGTTGGGGAGTAACTATATCAAGTGGTGGATCGGAAACTGCTCGAGTTCGCGAAGAAGATGTCTTGGCAGTTACAGTGCCTGTAAAAAACACAAATGCCGTACAAGAAAAGTTCACGATTGCATTTGAGGAATCACCTGATTTGAATCTTAGTCTATCTTGGGATAAGACTAAAATTAGTGTGCCTATTTCCAATTAAATGCGCTAATGATTTCTAAGAACGCAGTCAATTTTGCACCCTTTAGGCGATGTGCTGAGCCTGTTGATAAAGTCGAGGCAAACAAAATTGACGGTAATTAGTAATAGAACCTACTTAACTGATAAAATAGTAGGCAATCAGTTTTATTTTTAAAAGTAGTTTCAATTGTAAATGTTTGAGATAAAAAAAATCAACCTTTCATCCCTTTTGTCTTTTGTCAATTCGGCAGAATATGATCGACTGATTCATAAGCCAATCTCTCCATCGAGGGCTATCTCTTATGTTAATAATCCAAGAGCTTCCGGAACTGATAATGTCTTGTACATGATCTATGATGATCATGATGTTATTGCATATCGGAGTGTTCTTGTTGACCAAATTTTCATAAATAACAAAGCGCAAAAAGTGGCCTGGTTTAGTGGTAGTTGGGTTGCTGAAAACAGGCGAAGAGAGGGGCTTTCCACTTTGCTTCAAGATGAGGTATTGAAAGATTGGGAAGATCAATTGCTTTTTGCAAACTACGCTCCGAATTCTAAAAAACTCTACGATAAAACAGGATTATATAAAATCATAAAGTCGCATGAAGGTATTCGTTATTATAGAAGGTTAAGTTTAAAAGAGCTTTTGATCCCAAAGTCGAATGTTTTCAAAAGGATATCCGGGATATTGGGTGTCGCGGACAGCATTTTTAACGCCATAGCGGATATTAGGTTTGCTAAAGACAAACCCTTTGAATCGAGCAATTGTCAACTAAAGGAAATAGATCAGTTCGCAGATGATCACATTGAGTTTTTAGAAAGAAATAAAGAATCGGAACTCTTTAGAAGAGGGGAGAAGGAGCACCAATGGATAAGGAGTTATCCATGGATCGGTACGGATGAGAAAAGTAAAGTAGTTCAAGCGAAATATCACTTTTCAACATATTCAGAATCTTTTCAATCTCGAATCTATTGTCTAAGAAATAGTTCAAATAAAAAGGTGATCGGATTGGTTATGATTAATATTAACCAAGGCAGATTGACGATTCCATACATTTATGTAAATGATGAGCAATACAAAGATCTAAGTCAAATTATATTGAATCTATGCAATAGACATAAGGTTAAATATGTCACTTGTTATAATCAAAAACTAATAGCGAAATTGAATGAAAAGGGATTCTACTTTCTTTTCAAAAAACAATTTCATTCTTCAGTTTTTGCTCATCGAAATTTAGGACATAACCTTCAAGACTTCTCAAATTTTGATATTCAAATTGGAGATGGAGATGCAGTGTTCTCATAGGAAGTGAAGTTTATTATAAAGTGTTTCATGTCTTTACGGCTTACGGTTATGTCTGCCGCGTAATTCTCTTTGCAGCAAACTTCAATTTAAGCATGATTTATTATCTGTAAACAGACATTGTCACCCACAGATTAGGCGGGCGATATTAGAGGAAATGTACCTTTAAGAAATAACTGCAAAAAGCAGATGCATTCATTAGAATTAAAGTGGTTTATCTAAAGATATTGGTATTAGCTCAGGTGTGTCGGGGTCAAATTCAACCAGCCTCGCGATGTCAATATTTTTCATAAACACAACCCCTTCGTGTTTTTTAGCATGGACTATGAAATCTTCCAGCGTTTCCATTTGGGCCTTGATCGATGCTTTGTCATTTGAGAATACCACACCCATCATTATTCTTGTGTTTTCCGCCTCAGCATAAAGATTGTCAAAAACCGAGATAAGATGAGAAGTATTGACAAACTTTTTTCTTAGTTGACTTCTTTCGTTACTTGCATTGAAATCTAACCTTTGGGAAGGGATCATGATTATGTGATCTGTTGAATCTCCTAATCTCTGTGGGAAATCATTATTTAAAAATCCTGACCAATATTTTAGGTTATTCTCTTTAGCATTTAGGTTATGCTCAACAACTTCAGAAATAGATTTTCCGAACAATCCATGCACTACTTGGTCCTTTTTAGTCGAATCACATGTATACTGACTCAAGAATGATTCAACTTCACCGTCCTCGTCCGTATAGAAGCCAGCAATCTCATGTCGGTTTTTCTCAAGCTCATCAGAAATAAATGAATTAGTACAATATTTGTCTGGCTTGAGAATTGTTGTCACACGAATGGAATGCTCTTTAAGAAGCTCCATTAGATTAGAAAGTTCTTTTTGACAGGAAAGTAGATGTAAGGCTTCCTTATCTTTATTGTTTTTGAATTCAGATTTGAGATCTGAATCTTCAGAACTTAAATCAACTGTAATATTAATTACCATTCGCTGATCATTTGGCCAGTGACTTATGTTTTTTTCATCTTCAACTAATTCAATGTTTGCAACCTGATCGGTTTTGTTCTCACATGAATAGTTGGACAGTACGGTGATAATCAATAAAATTCTTAAGAGAAATAAGTTTTCTTTCATGGGTAGAAGTTAAACTATTGTGAAATTATAAAATTTGCTGATATAGTTGTTGTAAACATAAAAATTTTTTTGTTATAAAAAACATGAATTGGCAAAAACGAAAAGAAAAATTAGTGCAAAGTCGCTTAACGTGTTTCATCTAGCACTAGAACATTGGGTTAGGGAAATTTGACACATAATTAGTATAAATTAATATTGATTAATTCAGGATGAGGGCTAAATAATGATAATGACCGTTCCATGAAGTATTAGAAGGGGGATATCTTTCTAATTACTCCTTGGGACAAGTATTCATTCCAGATAAATGACAAAACTGATTTCACCTATGTTAAGTTTACGGAACAAATATTTGCAGAGAAGGAATTAAATAATTTAAAATAAGGGAGGAAAGAAAATTTCATGAAGAATCTGTATTTGACTGACTTCTTTACTAAAAGTGTAATAAGTATTGAGATAGACATAAATTATAAGTCTAAGCTTTGTGATATTCTCCATGAAGAATTTTAGAATCAAGGTCATCATTCACGGAATCTTATTCTAGAATTATTTGGAGCAATACTTATGATTCTGTACATGAGTATTAAAATGAAACAGGTCGGTGTTGTATCTGTTAGACACGCTGAGAAAGATAGGTTAATGGAACTGTTATCATGGGTTAGAAAGAACATCTCCGATAACTCACAATTATCCTTAAAGAATGTTTCCACCAAATTTCACTTTTCCCCTAACTATGTTGGTGTCTATATAGAAACATACAGGTATGAGCCTACAAAAAATGATACTTGAAATTCGTTTAACACGTGCAGAACAGTTGTTGTTAAAAAGTTCATTAGCCGTAGGACAGACATCTAATAAGTTGGTTTTCAGTGATGCAAGTAATATGAACAAAACTTTCCAAAAAGACAGAAAGAAAAATCCTTCTGAATATTGGAACATTGATAGTGTTGATTATTTTTAATTAGGTCTGCTCTAGCCCAGAGTTTTTTAATGTAACGATTGGAGACGATTTTTTTAAGAAAGCATTTAATAACTTGGCCTAATATTAAAGGCAAAATAGGATCTTCAGTTCTTTTTATTTTAAATTTGTAAAAACTAAAACATCCCTTACAATGAAAAATCTATTGCTTTATTCAGCCGCCTTAATGTTGGTGTTATCATCATGCGTTTCGAAAAAACAATTTACTGAAGTAGAAGGTAAGTACAACACGTGCCAGGAAGAATTGTCGGTTACTACTGTGAGTCTTCAGAAATGTCAATTAGACCAGGCAAAACGAGATGGAAGAGTAATAGCATTGGAAGAGCAATTGGCTTTAATAAAACAACAAAACGAATCGCTAAAGCAGCAAAATTCTCAGTCGATGCAACAAGTTGAGAATCTTACAGTATTAACTCAGTCAGCTTCTGATAATATTAAGAGTGTTATTACTCAATTGAGTGAAAAAGATAAATATATCAATGGTATTCGTGGGGCGATGACAAAGAAAGATTCCATAAATCTTGCCTTAGCATTTCATTTGAAAAAAGAATTACAAGCTGGAATCCAAGATGATGACATACAGATAGAGGTTGAAAAAACGGTGGTTTACATTTCTCTGTCTGACAACCTTTTATTCGCTAGTGGAGGATCAACAGTATTACCAAGAGCTAAAGAAATACTAGGTAAAGTTGCAACTGTAGTAGAATCAAGACCTGGGATGGAGGTTATGGTAGAAGGACATACGGATAGTGATGCGATAAGTACTGATTGCGTCAAAGACAACTGGGATCTTAGTGTTAAGAGATCAACTGCAGTTTTAAGAGTATTGCAAGATGATTATAACGTTGATCCTTCAAGGTTGATTGCTTCAGGAAGAAGTCAATATGTACCTCTTGAACCTAATGAAACGGTTGAGGGTAAGGCAAGAAACAGAAGAACGAGGATAGTTATTCTCCCTAAGTTGGAAGAGTTCTTCGATATCTTAGAGCAGAAGCCTGAGTAAAAAAGCCTCAATGATGCAAGAGCTGTGAACGTTTCAGTTAGGTTGGCGTTTAAACTTTAATGGTATTAAGATCTTTAAAAAAGACACTATTGTGAAGGCACAGTAGTGTCTTTTTTTATAATTAATCTCCCTGTATGGTATTGGATACAATGAGATTCTCATACCGGATCGATTATTCAATCTTTTAATTATTACATTTAATTTTATGTTTCCTACTTCAAGTCAGTGGGGACAACAATGATCACTATAAAAACTATGTTGCGAATTTTTTTTCTTAACATGGGTACTGTTTTTTTAAGTTTCATGCTTTGTTAGTAAAGTGATGTGAAAGAAGACTATCAACTGGCCCTTGAGGACTCAACAGCATTAACTAACCTTAAATTAGAGTTCTCGGGATTAATTAACCCCAACGTTGATAGTGCGTAAATTATTCTTCGTTAACACAGAAAGTATGTTGAAGACATAGACTATCCGAGGGGAAGGGTTGATGTAGATTATTTAACGGGTAGTTACTTTCCAAGAACTCAAAATAATTTTTAGTTAGAATCTCTCCACTCCTAAATAAACTCAGTAGGTGAAAAACATCCTTAGTTATCTTCATCATATCCATTGGCAACAGAGAAAATAGAATCACCTAGATCTGTGTTGCCACCACATATGCCGCTCCAATCTCCAAGATGACTATTCGCGCCAAAAGTTTGTGCGTTGCCATAGCCTTTTGCCTCAAGTTTTCCTAAAGGGAAATCGAAAGAGTCAAAATGTTGTTCAAAATCAATTGATTCACTTGAATTTTCAAGTAAAATTTCCTGATCCGAACCTTTTGGCAAATCTTTCTGATTGATTAAATGACCAATCATCAGAAGCGCAAACATTGATATGAATAGTTGTGAGCTGATACTGATTCTTTTTATTTAAAACGATGGGATATGGATCATGTTGTGTGAGTTCATTCGGTTTAACATTTTCTAACATCTAAATGAATAGATCATTGGATTTAATGAAATATCTCAACATTGTCATAGATAATGGAATTTTTGGGACAGCACTATTTTTAGAATAAAGTGTAGTCCTAGAAATGAAACTGCGAAATGTTCCCAATTAATTCGATTTCAATTAACACTATGTCACTATGCCTTTTTTCCTTTTAGCTTTCACTTAAAGAACCATCCCCATCAAAATCCCATCAAGATACTCTCCATTCAAATATATATCCATAGCTTGTCTGCCTTCATGTTTGAAGCCTAGGCTCTCATATAATTTTATGGCCTTGACATTAGTAACATTTACCTGAAGATTAAGTTTTTTAAGGATCTCATTCTCCTTTGCCCAATCAATGGTGTAGTTTATCATTGCTCTTCCAACACCTTTATTCCAATGTTTTTTTGAAACTGACAAACCGAATTCACCAACATGTTTTAATCTAGATTTGTGACTTGCCATGACATTCATAACACAAGCTATTTCGTCATCAATTATTCCTAGGATCATTATTTGATTATCGGAATCGTTATGATCTGCTATAATTTTTTTTTCTTCTTCCACTGTAGCAACAAATTCCTCACCACTAAATGAAAGGAATTGTGTCTCATCGCCAACCATTTTCAATTGAGCGATCATCTTATCGGCATCCTGTGCGACTGCTTTTCTAATGAGAAGAACTTCGTTGTTCTTTATTGTTACTTCACTATTCATCTTCAGTAATTATATCGGAGAAAGTTAGTTTGCTAAGGGCAAAGAAAACAATAAAGGCACCGACTAAGAAAATTATACCACTTGCTAAATATGGTGCTCCAGGAAAATACAAATGACTTGTAGCATTTCCAAAGACATAGAAGAGTTGAGAAGCCAATAAAGGACCAATAATAGTTGTTATACTTATCATGCTGGTAATGCTGCCCTGAAGATTACCTTGCTCATTATCTGACATCTGATTTGAGAGCATGCTTTGAAGCGTTGGACCAGCAATTCCTCCTAATGAGTATGGAATAAGAAAGGCGTAGATCATCCATGGCTCAGTCGCTACTGAAAAAAGGAACATGCCTATCGTCCAAAAAACGAACCCTATTTTCACCGTCTTTATACTACCAAATTTCTTGACAGAAACACCAACCAAAAGTCCTTGGACAATGGCAACTAGAAATCCTACAGCACTCAAGCTGTATCCCACTTCAGCCTCATTCCATCCATACATTTCCATCGTAAAATAGGTCCATGTAGAGGGTAACGCCTGTCCAGCAAGATTAGCGAGAAAGAGCGCAAAGAGGAGCAATCCAAATGATTTGTATTGACCTAAGTTGAATAAAGAAACACCAGGAAGCATCTTTTTATATTCTATCTTTCTTCTGTTTTCAATTGTCAAGGATTCTGGAACGAAAACTAACCCAAAAACAAAATTCGCGAATGCCAAACCGGCTGCGATATAAAAAGGCAACCTGATATCAATGGCTCCAAAGATCCCTCCAATAGCTGGTCCAATAATAAAGCCAAGACCAAAGGCGGCCCCTATCATACCGAAATTCTTAGCCTTATTTTCTTTGGAACTTATATCTGCAATATAGGCTGTTGCTACGGTATGGCTCGCACCAGTTATTCCTGCTAAAAAACGAGCTACAAATAACCAAAAAATACTAGGTGCTTGAGCTTGGATGATATAATCTATACTTAGTCCAAAGAGGGCAATAAGCAGAATGGGTTTGCGTCCAAAACGATCACTTAATTCTCCCAGTACTGGTGAAAATAAAAATTGCATCAAAGCATAGCAGACCATCATCCACCCGCCAATTTCCGCAGCTTCGTTGAGGGTCATGCCACTTAAGTCATTGATTAAAGCTGGAATGACAGGTATAATGATGCCTATCCCAATGATGTCAATGAGGACAGTAGCAAATATAAAAACTAATGCACTTTTATTGTTTTTCATTCATGACGAATGTCCACTAAAATTTTAAAATGAGCTGAGAATAATGGAATAAAATAGGACTCAATTTTAACCGTAGATTTTGTTGAGAATCCCAGCCAACCGTATCCCAGCCAACATCAACCGATCTTTTACAGTTGGCCAATGACGATACAGATATTTATAGCTTAACATTTTATCTTCAGGAAGATCATAAATTTCGTCACGCAGCGCTTTAGATTCTCTGGCCCAAACTCGGACTCCTTGATTTTGCCAATCTTGTCTTTGTCTAAAAGTAGAGTGATCTGCAAATTCAGCTAGTTCAGTAAAGCTCAATTTTTTCTGGTCTATCATATGACTATCCCATACACGATGCAGGTTTGTTTCTTCATCCCAAAACCAAGTGACCTTCACATCATTCCCACCTCTATCAGTACCATTTCCAACATGAAGTGGTTGATGAATATCTGCCACTAAGTGACACAATATCCTGATGTAATTATGTTCTTCAGACAAAGAAAGGTCTCTTCTAGTTTCAAGCTCACTGATAATTCGTTCTATTGTTGCGATTGCATCGCCATGAGGATTTTTATCACAAGCTTCATAGGTACAGCTGTCTGGAATCGTTACCCAGTGCCAATCCTTCATGAAATTATAAGTAGAATCGCTTCTTACCTCATCCATCCATGTGCCTGACTGTCCTAGGCTCTCATAACCCATAAGTCTTTCCAAGTTTGCTCTTGTTATTGGTGTCAGGTGATTCTCAGCAATTTTTCCTATCGCTCTGTGACCAGTTTGCCCCCATGGAAAAATATCCGTTGGAGTTGAAACCAAAAATGCAATGAGTAGGGGTAAAACTATCTGATGCGTTAATTTGGTCGTAATACTCATGATTTCTGGTAATATGGTGTAATACAAATCTACCATTATTTTTATTTTATCTTTTAGGGACAAAATCTCATAAACATAGTTGGCTCAATGATTAAATATGTTCCAGAAATGAAGATTCAGATGCTAGTTCAAAATTCACTAAATATCGTTTCTTTGTGATCCAATCAGTTATTCGTTAGTTAATAGACTTTAATAATTTATCACTATGAGAATAAAAACATTTTACTTCATCCTTATTAGCACTTTATTGTTTTCCTGCGCTAAAAATCCAGTAACAGGTAAGCGTCAGGTAGTTTTTACTTCAGAAAAAGGAGAGAGACAGATGGGGGTGACAGCAGATCCTCAAATTGTTGCAAGCTTCGGATTGTATGAAAATGCAACACTTCAGAACTACATTAACAACAGAGGGAACGAAATGGCCAAGATATCACATAGGCCAAATCTTGAATATGAATTTAAAATAGTTGATTCTCCAGTAGTCAATGCTTTTGCAGTGCCTGGTGGATTTGTATACTTCACTCGTGGTATCATGGCACACTTTAATAATGAGGCTGAATTCTCCGGGGTTTTGGGCCATGAGTTGGGACATATCACTGCAAGACATTCGGTAATTCAACAGAGAAATGCGATTCTCGGACAGATTGGTCTGATTGGGAGTATGATTGCTGTTCCAGAACTGGCTCAGTTTGCAGAACCAGTAACACAAGGAATGGGTTTGTTGATGTTGAAATTTGGTAGAGATGCAGAAAGTCAATCTGATAAGTTAGGTGTAGAGTATTCTTCTAGGATAGGTTATGATGCAGAGGAAATGGCAGGTTTTTTTAATACGTTAGCTAGAAAACAAGAAGAAGCCGGAGTGTCGATTCCAGAATTTTTATCGACACATCCAAATCCTATCAATAGAAAAGCGAATGTGTCAGCCATGGCGAAGGAATGGCAAAGTGAATTGAATTTGAATAACGCTAAAGTTGGTCGAGATTCATACCTCGCAATGATTGAGGGCCTGGTTTATGGTGAGGATCCAAGACAGGGATTTGTGGAAGCCAATAGTTTTTATCATCCTACGCTTAAGTTTTTTTTCAAAATTCCTCCTGCATGGCAAACACAAAATAGTCCGCAGCAATTTCAAATGGCCCCAGAAGATGGTAAGGCTCTTATGTTTTTAACTTTAGCGGAAGGTTCAGATTTACAGGCGGCCACAGCGAAGAGTTTAGAGCAGTTTCAAATGACGGCCATTTCATCTAAAAACAATATCATTAATGGATTTCAAGCCGTTGAGGTATTGGCGCAACAAGTTCAGGAACAAATGACGATTAAGGCGAAATTGACTTTTATTAAGTATGAAAACAACATTTATCAAATTGTGGGACTCTCTCGTGATGTTGATTTTAATGCCTTAGCTTCTAAGTTCAGTTATTGTATGTCGAGTTTTAAAAAACTCACCGATCCCGAAAAATTGAATAGAAAACCGGAGAGACTTCACATTGTTTCTGTTAAAAGTAATGGCACTTTTTCTAAGGCATTAAAGGACCATGGTGTAACCGATGAAAGACTCGAGGAATTATCCATTCTCAATGGGTTTATGCTAAATGACCAAGTGAAGCAGGGTGTGAAAATGAAAGTCACTATAAAATAAAATCCCCGATTCTTGAATAGGAATCAGGGATGGAGTTATTTGTAAAATCAGGGCTATTGTACAATAAGTTTCTTGGTAATTAGCGGAGTGTTTTTAGTGCTTATTAATTGAACAAAATAAACACCGTTTTCAAGATTTAAATCTAGACGTCCGGATTCATTGATTTGGTTAAATGAGTCAACCAGTTTCCCTTGAATATCAAATATTTCAATACTTGAGATTTTGTTGTGCTTTGAGGTTGTGTAATACAAAGAGTTGTCAGATACAGGATTGGGACCAAATTCAAAATCAATAGACTGAATAAGTTCTGCAAGTCCAGTTGGTTCAACGTTTATCAATCCTTTCATGCCATCAGATACATGGTTAACACAGACATAATATAAAACCGGAGCATCAGACTCTTCCAAAACTAAGGTAAAGGAACTTGTCATTGTTCCAAATCCACTCGTCATTTCACTTGCTAGATTGTCGTCCCATGTGGCCTGAGAAACTTCCGCTGTCGGATGTGTGGCACTTATTGTAAAATTGATGGTATCACCAACTGTAGCATTCACCACATTTGGTGAATAAGAAAGATCTCCAGTTGAAGCAATTTCAAACACTGTGGCGTATGTTTCAAGGGTAAATAGTAGCCCAATAAGGACTAGAAAAGTAATTGTTTTATTCATAATGAGTCAATTTAAATAATTAATACGAAAATCGATATTTGAGATTAATCAATTCGATTGAAAAAAATAATAATAACGGTTTAGGGACAAAAAATTACTTATTCAAGCTCAATTTTAGCTTTTCCGAGAACTATTGGCGCTGATTTCTATTCTTACCGTGAGGAATGAATGGTCATTATCCATTTTGTCAATTTGGAAGTTAAATTGAGACTCTTCAGACATTATTTGTTTTAGTCTAGACAAGTCTCCAGCTTGAGCTTTCATGGGACTGTCATTTTTCATTTTTTCAGAAATATCTTCTGCTTTCAATTTTAAAATTGGATTTCCCATTTCAAGAACAAGAGCGCCTTCAATGCGTGAAAAAATCAAGGTTCCTACATCAATGCCATTGATTTTACTTCCGTGAACTTTAGCATTTTCATAAAGAGCTGATACGGTATTGAATATTATTTTTTGCGCTATTTTTTCATCTCCCAGAGCAATGAAATTTGGGGATAGTATCCTTGAATAGAATCGAGTCTATCAATGGAGAAATCACCTTTATATTGAAGAATTTGACAGTTGTCGGTCATGTGCATGAATTGATTTTCACACATCTCGATTCTGCTAGTATGTAAAGGAGTATCTAACTGACTAATCATAATTTGTTGATGCAATCGTTCCACACCACTGTTGGATTCATCAACTTTACACAGAATATTCTGACCCGATTTTCGAGCCATTTGTATTATCCCTAATCCAGCTCCGCCCTTTTCTGAAAGTTCACCTTTATCAAGCTTTAACCGATACATGGCACTAAGTTCCTCAGGAGTCTTGTCGTTAACACTCTCAATGCCTTTAATTACTTTGTGTTTATCTGAAGTATTGACCTTATTTATGCTGTTGAGACGATAATCATTCCCCAAGTTGTGAAGACCAAAGTATCCTTCAAAACTTTTGTCATTATCAAGGTTTTCATTATTTGCATGTCTCACAACATTTTGGAATGACTCGCATAGCAAGAAATTAATAACCTTTGATGTCTTTAGGTCATTTTTTTGATTGATTATGACATCATCACAAAATAACATGAAATTCTCAGTTATCTCATCCGTAAAAATGCCACTGTAACCGAGACCAACGCCATAATTATTAAGGTTATAATATAGATCTAAAGTTGCATGTTTCATTATCGCAAGTCTAATTTAACAACAGCCATAATGTACTACAATACTATTTATTAATAGTGGCATTTTATTGTGTGTCTAAAACACTTGTACACTTGCTACGGAAGCAATAAAGCCAAGTTTTTTTTGATGCGAAATCTGCAATCAATTTGTTTTATCTTCGTATAAACTTTAGGAGAAATGAAATTTAAAACGTCAATTGCGATACATGGTGGTGCCGGTACGATTCTGAAATCAGAGATGACAGATGAGAAGGAAAGGAGTTATAAAGAAGCTTTAAAAATTGCCATAGAAATTGGTAATGATATATTGGTAAATGGTGGACGGGCTGTCGATGCTGTAAGTGCGGCTGTTGTTAGTTTAGAGAACAACGAACTCTTCAATGCTGGAAAAGGTTCTGTGTTCTCTTCAGATGGAAGGCATGAAATGGACGCATCTATTATGTGCGGAAAAACCTTGAATGCAGGAGCAACTGCTGCAGTCAGTAATGTCAAAAATCCTATTGTGTTGGCTGAAAATATAATGAATCACTCGCAGCATGTATTTATGATCGGTGCTGGAGCGGAAAAATTCGCTAAAGACCAAAACATGGAATTTTGTGATGCTGAATATTTTCACAATGATTATAGGTACAAGCAATGGCAGTCTGTTTCGGGTAGCGATAAGGTGCAATTGGATCATGCGAAATCCACGCTTGAGGATAAGAAATTTGGTACTGTAGGCGCAGTGGCACTCGATGAGTTTGGTGATATTGCAGCAGCGACATCAACAGGTGGTATGACCAATAAAAAGTTTGGTAGAGTAGGAGATAGTCCGATGATTGGAGCTGGCACTTATGCCAATAATAAAACATGTGCGGTTTCTTGCACGGGGGATGGAGAATACTTTATTAGAGCTGTAGTTGCCTACGATATTTCTTGTCTTATCGAATTCAAAGGCCTTAGTTTGCAAGATGCATGTGAAGAAGTCATACACAAAAGATTATTGGAGATAAATGGTGAGGGCGGAGTAATAGCTTGCAATACAGCAGGTGATGTGGCTTTGGTTTTTAATTCCGCAGGAATGTATAGAGCTGTGAAGAAAGAAGGGGAGGACTTAAAGATTGAGATTTATAAATAATTATTAATAATATTTCCTGGCCCAGAATGATTTCAATCTCTCGATCGGATTCCAATAATCCTCATTTTGTTCAACTTGTTGGTATGTTGGATGATCATTTAGCAGATAGAGACGGAGAGGAACATTCATTTTACGCTCAATTCAACAAGATTGATAATTTGGAGCAAGTGATCGTGGCTTTTGATGATTCACTTCCAATTGGATGTGGGGCGATCAAAAAACATAATGATAATACTGTAGAAGTTAAACGAATGTTCACCCTTCCAGATTATCGTGGCAAGGGCGTTGCTTTAATGATCTTAGAGGAATTGGAAAGTTGGGCGAAAGAACTATTATTCGAAAGGAGCCTACTTGAAACGGGCCTAAGACAACCTGATGCGATCAAGTTTTACACTAAAAATAAGTACGTTGAGATTCCGAATTATGGACAATACGCAAATGTTGAGAATAGTAGATGTTTCGCTAAAACTCTGTAGATCAATAATGACAAGAATCGGGTGTCAAACGTCACTCCTTCATTCTCAAGTAATAGACATCCCTATTTCTTAACAGCTAATTAATGCTGTTTTACATCAAAAGGCTGGGCCGTGAGTTTTTTATGAGTGACATCATACTGGTCATTGTTGGCCAGCACATGAACGACCATATTTCCGATAGTAATTGGTGTGCCTTCTCTCAATTTTGAAACTGTATTGTGTTTCAATTCCGTTCCATCAAATAATATAATCATTCCAGAACCGATGGTTTCAAAGTGACAGCCACCTGTAATTATTATGGCAGTATCCTCACCTAATCCAACACCTAGGAGTTCAGGATGTCGAGCCACAGCTTCAGCCAAACGGCCAAATCGGCCTCTTTTGATAAAGTGAGAATCAATGATGACGTTATTCATAAAGCCAAGCCCTTCCATAATCTTGACTTCACCGTTTTTCATGGCAAATTCTGCCGAACCGCCACAAACCATAGTTTCAGACATTGCAACCGCACCTGCACTGGTGCCTGCGATAACAAAACCGTCCTCCTCCTGATACCTTCTTTTGAGTACAGCTAAAATTTTGGAGTCAATAAAGAATTGACTAAGTCTTCTTTGATCACCTCCAGAGAACATCACAACATCAGCTTCCTCAATGTCTTGAATAAATATTGGATCGTTTGCTTGCTCTTTCGATCCGATATTAAGAATTTGAATATTATTACATTCTAATTTTCCAAATGCGGATAGGTAATTCTCCCCAACTTCAACAGGAATGCTTGACGCACTTGTGATTACCTTAATCTTTGCATTGACTCCGCCACCTAGATCGACAACTTTTTTTAGAATTCCATCTTCAATAAAATCAAGCGAGTGATTTTCATCAAGCTCCAATCCCTTATCCTCATTCCCCCCAATTGATATTAATGTTCCTTTTGGATCCTGCATTAATTTTTCCTTTTCAAATGAATAAGAAGCAAATATCTGCCTTTGAAAGATCGGATAACAGATTATTTAAAGAAATTATTGATATTTATTAACAAAGCATTATCTTGCCTTTGCAATTCACAAACCAAAACCGAATATGGAGATAAGAAGCATTAATGCAATGAGAGGGCCCAACTACTGGTCAATTAGAAGACATAAATTGATAGTTATGGTGTTGGATCTTCAGGAGATGGAAGAAAAACCAACCGATAAAATCAAAGGATTCTATGGTCGATTGAAAAAAATGTTTCCGACCATGTATGAACATAGATGTTCTCCTGGAGTTGCCGGTGGGTTCTTCGAAAGAGTAAAAGATGGTACTTGGATGGGCCATGTGATCGAACATATAGCTCTAGAAATTCAAACTTTGGCTGGAATGGATTGTGGGTTCGGTAGAACTCGAGGAACTGGTGAGCACGGAGTTTATAATGTTGTGTTTGATTATACAGAAGAGAAGGTGGGAAGATTTGCCGCGAAATCGGCATACAGAATAGCATTGGCGCTAATCAATAAGGAAGAGTACGATCTCGAAGCAGATCTTCAAGAGATGAGGGAGATTAGAGAAGATGAAAGATTAGGACCTAGCACAGGATCCATAGTTAGAGAAGCAGTTAGTAGAGGTATCCCTTATAAAAGATTAAATAGATATTCCTTGTGCCAATTGGGTTATGGTGCAAATCAAAAAAGAATTCAAGCCACAGTAACTAGTGAAACAAGTAGTATTGCTGTTGAACTCGCTTGTGATAAAGAAGACTCCAAAGAACTATTACTTGACATGGAAGTTCCTGTTCCTAAGGGTGATGTTGTACGAACAGAAAGAGGATTAAGGGACGCAATTGGAAAAATAGGATATCCTATTGTTCTCAAACCTATAAATGGTAATCATGGTAGAGGCATTACAACCGATATCATGAATGAGGAAGCGGCAATTATTGCATTTGAAAAAGCCAAAGAAATTTCTAGATCCGTGATCGTTGAGAAATTTATTACGGGAGACGATTACAGACTCTTAGTTATTGATTACAAGCTAGTTGCTGCGTCAAAAAGAACTCCAGCACATGTTGTTGGAAACGGTAAATTGACGATTGAGGAATTAATTGACAAAGTTAATGACGATCCGAGAAGGGGCTATGGTCATGAGAATGTTCTGACTAGGATAAAAGTGGATGATATCACTAAAAAGATATTGAAAAAGGAAGGTAAAAAGTTGTCTTCAGTTCTTAAAAAGGGGGAGGTGTTTTTATTAAAAGACACAGCTAATCTTAGTACAGGAGGAACTGCAGAAGATGTATTCGATAAGGTGCATCCTTACAATGTTTTCATGGCTGAGCGAATATCCAAGATTATTGGATTGGATATTTGTGGTGTTGATGTAATGACTAGTGACATTAGTAAATCCATTGAAGAAACTAGAGGAGCTGTACTTGAAGTGAACGCAGGTCCTGGTTTCAGAATGCACTTGGCTCCTTCAGAAGGATTAGCAAGAAACGTTGCGGCTGATGTTATAGATATGATGTTCCCTCCAGGAACACCTTTCAGAATTCCGATTATCGCAGTTTCAGGAACGAACGGAAAAACGACAACCACTAGGCTAATATCTCACATTATGAAAATGGTGGGTTATAAAGTTGGATATACTACATCGGATGGTGTTTATATCCAAAACAGGCTACTCATGACTGGAGATTGTACCGGACCGGGTAGTGCTGAATTTGTTTTAAAAGATCCTACAGTTAATATGGCGGTCTTGGAGTCTGCAAGAGGAGGTCTATTAAGAGCCGGATTAGGTTTCGATAAATGTGATATTGGCATCGTTACTAATGTTGCTGCAGATCATTTAGGAATGAAAGGCATTGAGACTATTGAACAAATGGCACGTGTAAAAGCCGTTATACCGGAGTCAGTGAATAAAGATGGTTATGCCATTCTTAATGCTGATGATGATTTGGTATATGACATGAGAAAATCAATCAATAGTAATCTCGCACTTTTCTCAATGGACGAAAATTCTGCAAGAATAAAAAGGCATGCAAGAAATGGTGGTGTATCTGCTGTTTATGAAAATGGTTATGTGACTATTTTTAAAGGAGAATTTAAGTATAGAGTTGAAAAGGCCGTGAACATTCCTTTGACTTTTGGCGGTAAAGCACATTTCATGATTCAAAACGTACTTCCAGCAGTTCTAGGATGTTATTTGCAAGGAGTGAAAATGGATGATATAAGAATGGCATTAACAACATTTATTCCTTCTCCTGGTCAGACTCCGGGTAGAATGAATATGTTCAATTTCAAAAACTTTGATGTGCTAGTTGATTATGCACATAATGCTGCAGGACTAAGAGCATTGAAGCAATTTGTGGACAACGTAGATGCCACGGTGAAGGTTGGTATCATAGCAGGTGTGGGTGATAGAAGAGATGCAGATACTATTGAGCTTGGGAAAATTGCAGCTTCGATGTTTGATGAAGTAATTATCCGACAAGACAAAAACTTGAGAGGCAAGGAGGATCATGAGATTATTACTTTGATTAAAGAAGGCATCGACTCTGTAAATCCGGATATAAAGACTACAATTATCCCGAAGGAATCAGAGGCCATTACCCATGCAATCACGAATGCTGTTGACGGGTCTTTGGTAACAATGTTTAGTGATGTTGTTCCTGATGCGCTTGATCTGGTCATGAAATTTAAAGAGGAGGAAGCCAACGATTTATATGAGTTTACGAAGGCAGATATTCCGAATAGGTAAACACTACCAGTGTACATATAGATCAAACGAATGAATAATCGTCAATTAGTGGTTGCCGTTTTAGTTAGTGTCATATTTTATTGTTTAGAATTTAGGACTCAGTCTAACCCGAGTGCTGAATCTATTCATGATCACCTGGAGCAAATTACAAAGACCGATGGTTTTCGTACACATGATAATTTACCTCTGCTAAATAAAACAGCAGCTTATATTTATAATCATTTCTCGCAATACGCAGATACGACATACTTTCAAAAGTATTCGGCAAGTGATAAAGTGTATAAAAATGTAGTTTGTCGTTTTGGGGATATAGATAAACCAACAATTATAATTGGGGCTCATTATGATGTTTGCGGAGCCCAAGAGGGAGCAGATGATAATGCCAGTGGAGTAGTTGGTTTATTGGAGCTAGCGGTATTACTTAAAAGTGAAAAACTGGATTACTGTATTGAACTGGTTGCGTATACATTGGAAGAACCGCCATATTTTCGAACTGAAAAAATGGGAAGTTATATTCACGCAGAATCTTTGATTGCTCAAAAGCGGAATATTTATGGAATGATATCGCTTGAAATGATAGGATATTTTGATGATGCTAAGAAATCTCAAAAATATCCTTTGGGAGTTTTGTCATGGATCTATGGTAACAAAGGGGACTACATCACATTGGTGAATAAGTTTGGCAAAGGGAAATTTGCACGAAAATTTTCAAAGAAATTTAGATCAAATAGGAAAATTAGAACAAAGAAATTTACGGGCCCTAAATCTATGCCCGGAATAGATTTTTCTGATCATCTAAATTATTGGGCTTTTGGATTAAGCGCAATGATGATTACAGACACTGCATTTTACAGGAACATGAACTACCATCGCTCGAATGATAAGATGGAGGTGCTAGATTTAGAAAGAATGAGTAGAGTTATTGAAACGGTATTTGTTGCCTTAAAGAAATTGAAATAACCCGTTTGATCTAAGTATTAAGCATCCCCTTTATCTCAACATTTTTATTTCTCAAATCTAGACCCCCTTCATACACAGATTTTAAATTCACCAGATAAAAAGACCATCCTTTGTCACAGCCTAATCGGATATCTTGTTTTGACTTGTCATCTTCGGCAATATTACTTTGGGTGATGGCAACGATAATATGATCATTAAATTCTTCGAGTCTAACATCCACAATACAGTCCCCTGCAAAAGTGAACTGAAAATGGTCTTTACCGTTGGCAATATTTACTTTGCCATTTTCAGTAGGGTCCCACAAATGCCATGACCACGCATAAGTCATTCCAGCCTCAGCATATTGATCCTTTAAAATATTCTCATCCCCTGATTTATAATCACAGTTACTTAAGAACCATTTTTCAATATTGCCAGATTTGGTCCATGCATCATACATTGTTTTCAAGTCCGTTTTAACAGCGATTTTTCTTGTAAAAGATGTCCAGTCGAACGTTTTCATAGTCAAGGAATATTTGTGGTCTACAATATAAAGAAATATTCCATCTTATGGCAATTGTCAGCTTGATTACAAACACTAATTATATCGTCTGTGCTAGACTAACATGCCATTGTATTCTACATTCCATACCTTATCTTTGTATAAAACACAAAGGTTATGTTAAACTGGAACAATGTAATTGCTTTTGCCAACAATGGTGCTCCTGCACCAGACAAACGAGTGGAAAAAACGGAAGCAGAATGGAAGGAAATTTTAACCCCGGAACAATTTCGTATTGCAAGATTAAAGGGGACCGAAAGTCCTCATAGTGGAGAACTTTGTAGTATCTATGATGAAGGCAAATATAGTTGTGTTTGTTGTGCCGCACCTTTATTTGATTCTACGATAAAATTTAACTCAGGAACTGGTTGGCCCAGTTTTACAGAACCAATCAACGAGAACGCAATCAAGTACGAGAAGGATACCAACTTTGGAATGGTTAGGGTTGAGGTGATGTGCAACACATGTGATGCGCATCAGGGACATGTTTTCCCTGATGGTCCTGAACCAAGTGGTTTGAGATATTGTATAAATTCAGAATCACTGAGACTGATAACGGAATGAGTAATATGAAATTTGCCACCTTTGGCGGTGGATGTTTTTGGTGTATCGAAGCTGTGATTCAACGATTGGATGGAGTCGAGTCAGTTGTGTCTGGATATTCTGGTGGTAATGTACCGGGAGTGCCAACATATAGAGAAGTTTGTTCTGGATTGACCGGACATGCTGAGGTAATACAAGTTGGATTTAATGAAGATGTTATTAGCTATGAAGATCTTATCGGCATCTTTATGAGCAGTCACGATCCAACAACGTCAAACAGGCAAGGAGCTGATAGAGGTACGCAGTATAGATCAGTTATATACTATCATGATAATCAACAAAAGGAAATAGCTGAAAAAGTGATGAAAAATGTTTCTGTCTTTTTTGATGATACCATTGTCACAGAACTCAGCGCATTGGAGATTTTCCATCCTGCGGAGAAAGATCATCAGGATTACTATAATGCAAATAAAGAAAAAGGATATTGTAGTGTCGTCATTGGCCCAAAAATAGCGAAGCTTAAGCAAGCTTATGGTCAGAGACTAAAAGAGGAGTATCGTTAAAATAATTAACAAAATATATAATGATTAAAAAAGCAATATGGAATGGAGTTGTAATCGCTGAAAGTGATAAAACAGTAAACATTGAAGGTAATGCATACTTCCCAGCTGATTCAATTAAAAAAGAATTTTTCAAGTCTAGTGAAACGCATAGCACCTGTCCTTGGAAAGGTCTTGCATCATACTATACATTAACTGTTAATGATATGGAAAATGTGGATGCTGCCTGGTTTTATCCGGTAGTATCACCATTGGCCAAAGGTATTGAGGGGCATGTGGCATTTTGGAAAGGGGTTACTATTGAGTAAATTAAATGAGTATAAAAAAATTGGTTTAGGTGGTGGTTGCCATTGGTGTACTGAGGGTGTCTTTAGTTCACTAAAAGGTGTGAATATCGTAAAGCAAGGGTGGATTAAATCAGATGAGAAAAATGACTCTTTTTCTGAAGCAGTTATTGTTCATTATGATGAGCGCGAAATTACGCTAGAACTTATTGTCGAGATCCACTTGAAAACACATTCATCCACTGCAAATCATAGTATGAGAAGTAAGTACCGCTCAGCAGTTTATATATTTGACGAAAATGATCAATTGGATGTCGAACGGTATATACAAGAGTTTTCTTCAAACAATGATCAAAACATTATAACCAAAGTATTGCCCTTCGTTGCGTTTAGATTAAATGATGAGGAGTTTCTTGACTACTACAATAAAAACAAAGAGAAGCCATTTTGCAAAAGATATATTGATCCGAAAATTGAGAATATAAAAGAGCATTATGGATCAAAAATTATCGTGTCTTAAAATGTATTTATTAGACACTCAAAAAATATAAAACTATGAAAACATCTGAGTTAAAAATACCTGGTGGTGATCAGAAAATACTGCATGCAAAATTGGAAATACCTGCTAATGGTGTATTGAGACAATGTGCAATATTTGCTCATTGTTTCACATGCAATAGTAATTTGTCCGTTGTTAGAAATGTCAGTAGGGTATTGACTTCTCAAGGAATTGCAGTCCTACGTTTTGACTTTACTGGTTTGGGTAAAAGCGAAGGAGAATTTGCAGAAAGTAATTTTTCAAGCAATGTGGAGGATCTCATTTCGGTATACAATTTCATGGAAGCGAATTATAAGAAACCGGGTATATTGATAGGCCATTCATTGGGAGGAGCCGCCATTCTTATGGCGGCAAGTTTATTGCCAGATATTAAAGCAATGATCACTATTGGCGCACCAGCAGAACCTGCTCATGTGCAACATCTACTTGGTGATAGTCTTTCAGAGATTAAGGAAAAAGGTGAAGCTGAAGTTAATATTGGTGGAAGACCATTTCGTGTTCAGAAACAGTTTATTGAGGACCTGGAAAATAATGACCTATTAGCTACCGTAAAAAAAATAAAGAAACCATACTTAATTCTTCATTCACCGCAAGATAGTATAGTTAAAATTGAGAATGCAGCCAAGTTATATCATGCTGCATTCCATCCAAAAAGCTTCGTGACCCTAGATGGAGCAGATCATTTATTATCGAAAAAAGAGGATAGTATATACGCTGCGAACGTTATTGGAGCATGGTTGGGTAAATATATCGATGAACCAGATAAAGTAAAGCTATCCACTGAAGGGGAACAAGTTGTCGTTCATCTGAACTTGGAAAATAGTTTCACTAGTCAAGTTTTCACCGACAAGCACAGTTTGATTGCCGATGAGCCCGCTTCAATTGGTGGTGCTGATTTAGGACCCTCACCATACGAATTACTAAATGCAGCGGTCGGTGCTTGTACTGTTATGACGCTGAAAATGTATGCCGAAAGGAAAAATTGGCCTTTAGAGGAAGTATTTGTATACTTGAGTTACGATAAAAAGCATGTCGATGAATTGGATCTTGTCACTGAGCAAATGGGGAACATTGATCACATTACTAAGAAAATAAAAATCATTGGTGATTTGGATTCGGGCCAACGGAATAAACTGATTGAGATAGCTTCAAAATGTCCAGTGCATAGGACGTTAACAAAGGAAGTGTTCTTTAAAACTGAAGAGATTTATGCATGAGATAGTTGAAAAAAAGCAAGAAACGAAAGTGACTGATTTTTATTCGGAAACTAGGAATAGAACAGAAGAAATCTGTTCCCCGCTTAACGTTGAAGATTATATACTGCAGCCTGTTGACTTTGCTAGTCCACCGAAATGGCATCTGGCACATGCAACGTGGTTCTTTGAGGAAATGATTCTCAAAAAATTTATACCTGGCTATAAAGAACATCATCCTCAATTTGGCTTTTTGTTTAATAGTTATTATAATACATTGGGAACTCGAACATTCAGAGCCGATAGAGGCAATATCACAAGGCCAAGAGTTGAAGAGGTCTATGCCTATAGAAAGCATGTTGATGGTCATATGAAAACGCTCTTAGAGAACAATCAAGAACAAGATTTGATTGACCTAGTAATACTGGGCTGCAATCATGAGCAACAACATCAGGAATTGTTGATTACAGATTTAAAATTTTCCCTAGGGCATAATCCCATTTCCCCTATTTATTCCAGAGATAAAAATTTAGTGAGATCTAAATCGATGTCTGTTGGTTTTTTAGAAATAAAGGAGGGCGTTTATACCATTGGTCATGACGGGAATGGATTTCATTTTGACAATGAAGTGGGACAACATAAAGTATACCTGCATGATTTCGAAATTAGAGAGTCACTAGTAACAAATGGTGAATTTTTAGAGTTTATTGAAAATGATGGATATCAGAATTTTAATTTCTGGCTTGATGAAGGCTGGACATGGGTCAATGAACATAAAAAAGAGGGCCCATTATATTGGCACAAAATAGATGGAGATTGGCATTATTATACTTTGGCTGGCCTTCAGAAAGTAGATCCAAATGCGGTGCTCAGTCATATTTCATATTATGAGGCCAATGCCTTTGCGACATGGAAGGGAATGCGTTTGCCAACTGAGTTTGAGTGGGAAGTAGCTGCTGAAGAATTGAACTGGGGAGAAAGGTGGGAATGGACAAATTCTGCCTACTTGCCTTATCCTGGATTTAAAATTGCTTCTGGTGCAGTAGGGGAATATAACGGTAAATTCATGGTGAATCAGATGGTTCTTAGAGGATCATCGGTGGCTACTTCAAAAGGACATAGCAGAAAAACATATCGAAACTTTTTTCAGGCGAAACACCAATGGCAGTTCACTGGAATTAGATTAGCACGTCATATATGATAGAGGAGTTTAAAAAAGATGTTGATAGTGGATTAAGTAGCAAACCGAAAGTGTTATCCTCAAAGTATTTCTATGATAAAGTAGGGGACAAGCTTTTCGTGGATATTATGAACATGCCAGAGTATTATCTGACAAATGCAGAGTACGATATTTTTAAAAATCAAACGGTCGATTTGATTAAGGCTTTGAAAGTTGATCTGAATAGACCTTTCGAACTGATAGAGTTGGGTGCAGGAGACGGGACCAAGACTGTGGAATTATTATCGACACTTATCCAGAACAACTATGATTTTGAATATTTACCAGTTGATATTTCACAGAACGCACTTGATGGATTAGAAAAAATGTTGGGGCAGAGGGTGCCTGAATTGATTGTCAAGAAGAAACAGGGAGATTATTTCGATGTACTGTCGGCTATAAAAGATCGTGAAAAACAGAAAGTGATTTTGTTTTTAGGATCTAACATTGGGAATCTTTCAGATGAGCTAGCAGAAAAATTTATTTATGGACTAGGGTCTAATTTAAATAAAGGAGATATGCTTCTTATTGGAATCGATCTAATTAAATCTGCGGACATAGTATTGCCCGCTTATAACGATGCAGCGGGTATTACAAGCAAGTTTAATATGAATCTTCTTACCAGAATAAACAGGGAGCTTGAGGGGGATTTTGATTTAAGTGCTTTTGAACATCGACCAGAATATACAGAGGAAGACGGTGTTGCAAGAAGTTTCTTAGTAAGTACCAAAGATCAGTCTGTACGCATTGGAGCAATTGATAAGACCTTCGGTTTTACGGATGGAGAAAAGATTGCCACCGAAATCTCAAGAAAATATAACGATCAAGTAATCTCGAAAATAATAGCAAACACTGATTTCGTTTTATCAGAAAAACTGGTTGATAGTAACAACTACTTTGCGGATTATATTCTACTAAGAAATTAAATTTGGAGGACAAGGAACATATAGGTTTACTGGGATTGGGTAGTTTTACCACGCAGTTATATTTAAGATTACTAAATAAATTTTACAGTGAGATTCATGGCGGATTTAGTACCTGTCCTTTAATCATGTTGAATGCCAACTTCGAACACATAAATCCTCATTTACCAAATAAGTTTGACAAACTAATTCCTGTCACGGAAAAATATATTGCCGAATTAAATGAACAGAGCATACGATGTATGGTTGTTCCGAATATTACTTTGCATGAAACAATAGATCGTATTTCATTGCCAACTGGAGTGAATTTAATTCACCCAGTTATGGAAACGATCATGATGCTGAAGAAAGATCAGGTTAGAGAAGTGATTTTAATGGGAACAAAACACACGATGAACTCGGATTACATTAGAAGTCATTTCGAAAACCAAGGCATTACAGTATCACTTCCCAATGAAGATGATCAATCAAAAATAGATCAATTGCGTCAAGATATTTACCGAGGAAAAGAAAGCAAGTTACAGCAACATGAATTTAATGATCTGTGTGAGCAGTATTGTTTGAAGGCTCCAGTCGTATTATCTTGTACAGAGCTTTCTATTGTTAAGTTGAGTCCTCGTGTATCGATATATGACATGGTGAAAATTCAAGTCAAAAGAGCCATTGAAACGTTGGATTGAAAAATGATAAAATAAGAATTTCATATTCTTATTTTATGAATCGCAGTTAATAATCCGGCCCTTCGACAAACTCAGGGCATCGCAAGCTTAGGATCCTATAATACTAGGCCAAAAATGAATTCGTAATTAATAATTCGTAATTAATTACTGGTACAAATTCTTTATTCTAGGACTTAGATTTGTATGGTCATTGTAATTTGTAAGATTCAGAATATCTTGATTGTCATTCGTTTTATCCACCAATGATTCAGGGTTTCTTCTACTAGTTACAACCAAGTCAGCCCACTCAATCAATGCTGTTTCATCGCTTTCAACATATCTCACAACATCTGCGTTTTCAATTCTCATAGAACCGATGTTGAGGTTTGGATCGTATATTTTTATCTCAACATTTTCATTTAGAAGAGACTTTGACAAAAACAATAAAGGACTTTCTCTTACATCATCAGTATCGTGCTTGAAGGTCAATCCGTGAATAAGGATTTTCTTCTTGCCATAGCTCATCACTTTCTCATGAAGTCTTGATTGATGCTGAACATTACTCTCATACATTCCTTTGAAAAAAGGCACTTCCATATCAACGATTCGACCTAGATTTCCAATTGCCCTTACTTCTTTCGGTAAACATGATCCACCATATGGTAGTCCTGGTTTTAAGTAATTGGCAGAAACATTTAAAATGTCATCCATCAAGAAAATTTCATTGGCTTTTTTAACATCAACACCAAACTTTGCCCCAAGAGAATATATTTCATTGGCGAAAGCAACTTTCGTGGCGTGATAGGCATTGTCAGCATATTTGATGAACTCAGCCGTTCTGAAATTAACATATTTCAAAGGCACTTCTTCACTAAAATTGAAGACTTCTTCGATGGCAGCATTCTTTTGAGTGTCATCATTACACCCAATCACAATTCTTCTACATTCAAAGAAATCTTTAACGGCAGATCCTTCTCTTAAAAATTCAGGTAAGAAAAGAATTTCCATTAGATCATTATTTTTTCCTAAAATACGATCAACTTCAGGCATCAATTTATCTTCAACTGTTCCAGGAGGAATTGTACTTCTGAAAACTAAAGTGTATTTCTTGTTAAGCCTTTTTACATGATCGGCAATCTCCATTACCGTATTGATGCAGTAACTTAGATTTACGTATCCTTCTGGACTACTTGGTGTGCCAACACAGACGAGTGCCATTTCAGTATTCTCAACAACTAATGCGGCATCTTGTGATGCAATGATGCGACCATCTTTAAATCCATCTCCAAGTAATTCGTCAACTTGAGGTTCGTGTATTGGACTTTTGCCAGAATTGATTTCAGCAACTTTATGTGGCTTTATATCACAGCCATATAATGTATGACCCAACTTTGACAAACATGCTATGTTTACTACACCTACATATCCAAGCCCAAAAACAGAAATATTCATATTACTTTATTATATAATTCTACAGTACGCCTTGCAATTTCTTGCCAGGTAAATCCCTGTGCAAAATTGCGGCAATTTTTTCTTGTTTCAATTTTTTCTTCCAAGGACTTATCCAGAAAGAGTGATAAAGATCTTTTTGTACTGTTCAAGTCCCCCTTATCATAAAGTGTTACAATATCAGCATGATCTTTATACTCAGTCATGCCAAGATCAGTTGCGACCAAAGGGCAACCTAAAGCAAAACCATCCATAACAGCATTACTAGCAGCAATGCCTATGATCGGTAGGAATTGCACGTCAGACTCAAGATACAACTGGTACATCTCTTCATCACTTACATCATCATGATAGGTGACATTAGGCGTCTGAGAAAGCATTGTTTTGTATTTGGGATCTAATTTTCTATTGACCAAAGTGAATTGGTAATTAGGACAATCTTTAACGACTTGGAAATAATAATCCCAATCTCTTTGCCAGTTTCCGACCGTTATTATTCTCTTTGTGTTTTCAGTCTTCGCGAACGCCTCATAATGTGGATTCAATCGATCAATATGAAGACCCAAAGGAATGTGATGAATTTTCTCTTCGGGCATAACCTTTTTGAGAACCTCAATTTGGTTTGGGCTCGTAACAATAGCAGCTGCGAGCGAATTAAATCGACTTTTATTAATCTTATGAGTGAATTTTGCTATTCTACCTCTCAAATCTCCATGAATAACATCTCGCTCGAGCAATTCTGGAGTTTGGTGAAATGTGGCTACGATGGGGACTTTAAATAATCTGGCACTAAATCTGAAAAACTCATCCGCATATAGATGATGAATCAAGTGAATGTCTTTTTTATATTTCAATGCGGTAAATTCATATGGCCAGCAATAACCATTCATAAGAACAGATTGCTTTTTCTCAGCACGTTCGTCAACACCGATAATTTTATACGGATTGGTGTACTTCAATATCTGCTTATATCCCGAGTGTTCCCCGTGATGGATAAAGTCAGACCGAATAGCTAGTACGTTCATATTTTTAGGACCAGTGCTCATGTTCGTTAAAAACAAGACAAACTTAAATATTTAAGTGCTTGATGTACCGTTCAATTTCTATCCGTTTACCAAGGTGATGTTGAAGAGTTTTAGATTAAAAATTCGTAATTAAATCCGCGGCTTCTTTCACGTCATGGACTCTTAGAATGTTGGCACCTTTTTCCAACGCTAATCTATGTAGCGCTGAAGTTGCCGGTAAAGAATCTTCTGGTGTACTATCCAGTGGTTTGTAGATCATAGATTTCCTCGAAATTCCGACTAGCAAGGGATGTCCTATGTTTTTAAAGTGGTCCAGATGATCCAATATTTCATAATTATGATCTACTGTTTTACCGAAACCAAAACCGGGGTCGATAATAATGTCTTTAATTCCAGCCTCTGTCAATTTTTTGCACGTACTGTTTAATTGTGAAAAAATTTCAAGAACCACATTGTCATATTGAGGGTTATCCTGCATTGTGTGTGGCATACCTTTCATATGCATGATGATGTATGGTACTTGTAATTCTGCTACCGTATTGATCATTTTAGGATCTGCCTGTCCACCAGATATATCGTTGATGATATGAGCACCCACAGCTATGCATTGTTTTGCCACTTCCGATCGATAGGTATCAATAGATATAATGATCTCTGGAAATGCATATGTTAAAGCTTGTATGGCAGGGATTAGCCGAGCCAACTCCACCTCTTCACCCAAATCTATTGCCCCAGGACGTGTAGACATTGCGCCTAAATCTAATATAGAAGCCCCATCCTTAATCATTTGACCAGCCCTTGCAACCAATTCATCAACATCAGATACACGACTTTCGGCAAAATATGAATCGCTCGTAAGATTGATAATACCCATAACCTGAGGTGTCGATAAATCCAAGAGTTTTGAATTGATATTCAGGTTCGTCTTTTCGTAAAAAGCCATATCTTGCTCGCTCAATTAAAGTCTATAAAATTGGAAAACACCCTTAATCAGTATGATGCCGTTGTAAACAAATGTCGTGATATTTTCGCTAAAAAAACACACGATTATGGCACTGCTTGGAGAATCTTAAGAACATCTTCATTAACAGATCAAATATTTATAAAGGCCAATAGAATACGAACTATTCAAATGACAGGGGTCAATAGAGTAGAGGAGTCAACCGAAGATGCATTTATTGCTATAGTGAACTATGCTGCGATGGCCTTAATTCAAATGTCCATTGATAATTATGATGATTTGGATATTCCTTCTGAAGAAGCAATTTCACTTTATCGTGAAAAAATTCAAGTGGCCAGAGATTTAATGGAAAAGAAAAATCATGATTATGGTGAGGCTTGGCGTGATATGAGAGTGAGTTCTCTTACTGATCTTATTCTTATGAAAATACTACGAATCAAACAAATTGAGGATAACGAAGGCGTAACCAAAATTTCAGAAGGAGTGGAGGGATCTTATCTTGACATGTTGAATTACTCTGTATTTGCTTTAATTCAATTGGGTGAGTAGTAGGTTTTAAAGTTTAAAGTTTAAAGTGAAAAGTGAACCCTTCGACAAGCTCAGGGACCGAATTAAAGTGAACATAATAATCTGCATGTCATTCTGAACGAAGCATAGCGAAGTGAAGAATCTCGTCTGAAAAGTAGGGGTACTTCAATTATTAATCAATCATTTCCGACACCAAAGCAGGTCATTGAGCATGTGGAGCCTGTCGCCACCGAAATGCCGTCAATTGTCAATGACATAATATTACGATTTGCGTAATAGACCTAAGCCTTGAACAATGGTCTATGTGACATCAAACCATGAACTTTCTCCTTGACTGAAGCAATCAAACGATCATCCTCAGGATTCATGATAACAGCATCTATAAGTTCTACAACATTCCCCATTTCGTTTTCCATCATTCCTCTAGTCGTAATAGCAGGAGTTCCAATTCTTATACCCGAGGTTACGAATGGTGATTTATCATCGAAGGGCACCATGTTTTTGTTCAGTGTAATATCCGCTTTTTCAAGTGCGATTTCAGCATCTTTTCCTGAAATGTTTTTTGAACGCAAATCGATTAGCATAGAATGATTGTCTGTTCCCTTTGAAATCAAATGATATCCTTTGTCCACAAATGCATTCGCCATGGCATCAGCATTTTTAAGAACTTGAGACATGTATATCTTATAACTAGGTGTCAAAGCTTCTCCAAAAGCTACAGCTTTGGCTGCAATCACATGTTCCAATGGACCTCCTTGTGTTCCTGGGAAAACACCTGAGTCCAATAAAGAGGACATCTTTCTAATTGTTCCTTTTTTGGTGGCTTTTCCCCAAGGGTTTTCAAAATCTTGACCCATCATGATAATGCCACCTCTTGGTCCGCGAAGCGTCTTGTGGGTAGTAGAAGTTACGATGTGGCAATGATCCAAGGCATTGTTGAGGAAGCCAGTGGCAATCAAACCTGCTGGATGAGCAATGTCTGCCAATAGAATGGCGCCAATCTTATCAGCCATCGCTCTCATTCTTGCATAATCCCAATCTCTTGAGTACGCAGATGCACCAGCAATGATCATTTTAGGTTTTTGCTCTAAAGCTGTTTTTTCAAATGCATCGTAGTCTACAATTCCAGATTCTTTATCTACTCCATAAAAGTGTGGTTCGTATGTCAAACCGGAAAAGTTTACTGGGGAACCGTGAGTCAGATGTCCGCCATGAGAAAGGTCAAAACCTAGAATCTTATCACCAGGTTTTAAACAAGCCAACATTACTGCAGCATTGGCTTGCGCTCCAGAGTGAGGCTGAACATTGGCCCATTCAGCGCCAAATAATTCTTTTAACCTATCAATAGCCAATTGTTCCACTTGATCCACGAACTCACACCCACCATAATATCTTTTATTTGGCAATCCTTCAGCATACTTATTTGTAAGTACCGAGCCAGTAGCTTTCATGACATTATCACTAACATAATTTTCAGATGCAATGAGCTCTAAACCCTCTGTTTGTCTCTTTCTTTCCTTTTGGATTAGATCAAATACTATATCACTCATGGCAATTTATTCCTTTTATATTGTGTCACAAAAATATGATTCTTTATTGTTGGAACAAGGACATTCTGCATAAATGGTTGGATGGAATGAAATTTGATGTAATTTAAATGATCGGCTTCTTTTAACTAGAGAGATACTAATAATGAAAAAGTTAATTTTAATTAGCATTGTTTTTACCCAACAAATTTTGATGGGGCAGTACCTAGTACCTTATAGAGTAGGAGATAGTTGGGGATATTCAAATAAGGATCTGCAAATTATTATCGATGCGATTTATGAAGAAGTTGGTGAATTTAGAGGACGTGATGTAACATGGGCCAAGAAGGACAATCAATTTGGATTTATCAATAAAAAGAATGAAGTGGTTGTTCCCTTTGAATTTGATGAAGTTAGTTATTATAAGTATGGTCATTCAAAAGTGAAGCAAGGGGAAGAAAATTTTTATATCGATCAAGAAGGTAATAGGTGGGAGCCAAAGTGGAGAGGTGTTTGTGGTGGATCATACAGTAGTACTAGACATTTCATGACTTTTATTGATGGTAACAAGACTGGCTTTTACTTTATCAATAAAGTTAAAGATATCAATGGAGAAAAAAGTTTTAAGCGTGATACAATAGCTGAAATGTTCATCGAGCTAATTGAGAACGGAAGCGGAGTTGCATTAGTTAAAAAGGATATGCTTTGGGGTGTAGTTAATTCACATGGTAAATGGAAACAAGATTATAAATTCGAAGAAGTGAGACTTAAACCGGAAAGGAGCGAAGGAAGAAATTATATTATTACACGTGTTGGTAGTTTATACGGATTATTAGGTGAAAGTGGGGAGACAATTGCTGAAGTTAAATATCACAAAGTGGAATTTTGCCCAAGTGGCAAAATTGCTAAGGTATGGGCTAACGAGGATTTGTGGTATTATATTGATGAGGAAGGGAATGAGTATTATCACAAATAAGAACATTATCAATTATTCCCTACCTTTATAATGAAAAATCAAAAAATGATTCACCAACCCAAGAACATCGACCAAGAAAAATACTTAAGCAGATACTTAAAAGGATTTAAATGCGTAGATCTTAGTGATGAATTAGAACGAGTAACTCAATTAACCTTGGACGTAATAAAAGATGTCTCAGAAGAGAAGGGAAACTATAGATATGCTGATGGTAAATGGAGCATTAAGCAAGTCATACGTCATTTAACAGATACTGAGAGAATCTTCAACTATAGAGCTTTAAGTTTCTCAAGAAATCCAGAAAGTGATTTGGCTGGGTTTGACCAAGATGTTTTTGCTAATGAGGATTATTGCGATTCCTTATCGCTAAAACAAGTTATGGATGAATATGTATGCGTCCGACAATCGACCATCCAAATGTTTAAAACTATGAATCCCGAGAAGCTGGATCAAGAGGGTAAAGCCAGCGGATCTTTTTATTCAGCGAGAATTTTGGGATGGTTTAATGCTGGTCATAATATTCATCATCTTAATGTGCTAAAGGAAAGGTACGTTTAGTTAACGTCTTTGGTATAAATCTTGTGGCCCAAGGAAATTAAACCAAGTCATCCCGCCAACCATGAAATATGTAAGACTCATATTTTTAACTATTCTTTTTTCTAACTGTGCTTTTTCTCAGGATTCTTTAAAATTTGAATCCGAATTAAATATTGATATTCGGGGACAACACATTCTGACTCATTTCACTGACAAGCCTATCGCATGCATTGATTGTCCTAGTGCATTTATTGCGGATAATCCTTTCAATCATTTCGCCATATACTCCGGATTGGGATACAAAGGAACCTTGAGTGATAAATATACTTTCGATGTCGGGCTGATGATGGAGGAGAGAAGTTTCTCTGGAGGGAATACAACATTGGATAATCTACAAATCTTCCCAAGGATAACTATCTCAGTAGAAGATTCAATAAAAATAGGAGCA
>JBLIMR010000003.1:0-110904 GCA_047638815.1 Gammaproteobacteria bacterium | reverse complement strand
GCTTTTGATATTATTATCGAAAGAGACATTCAAAATGTTATTATGACTCAATGAAATTTCAGCGTGGAGTGTGTGATTTAATTGATCTATGCCAACAGCGGTGTCAAAAATGTAATCTGTGATTATCGGCAAATGATCGCTAATACTGTACAAGGTTATGGCAATATTAGTTGGCACATCTCCATTATTAGAAATACGTAATGATTGGTCAAAATTGTCACCGTCATTCCCCAATGCCCTGTATGAGTCATTGACATACTCAAGACCGCTAATACCATTTAAAATGTCACTATTTATTAGTGTGAAATCAAAGCGATCGTCCATTCCTCCACCAGCAAAACACCCTCCTCCATTGAGATGTGTTGATTGAGTATGAGTAAAGGCTAATTCTGAATTGTTATGCCAAATGCCAGGAGCATTTAGAGGATCAAAAAAGTTGAAATTTGCATCGTCATAATTGATCAATTCTTGATAAGATCCTTCATTACTTGAATCTATATTGAAATCACCTGAAAAGATGTAATTCCCTGGGCCATTATTCTCTATTCTTTCCATGGCCGCTTGGCATTGCAATAATCTCATGTTTGCATCACCAGCACTCAGGTGTGCTACTAGTATATTAAAGAATATTGTATCTCCTTGAAGCGCGGAGTTTTTTTGATACAGCGTATACATATCGACAACCCGAATTAAACCTATTCCATCAGCTGATTCATCAGCCACCTCCTGATCGTATAGTTCATATTTTTCATGGTTATAATACAGCATATTCACAATGCCAGAATCCCAGTTTGTGTTGGTTGAAATGGCTCTGGACCATGAGCTTGTTCCTTCAGTATTTAGAACTTGATCAAGCAATCTATCGTGATATGATTCTTCAGAATTAATTTCATTCACGGTGAGAATATCAGGAGCAATAAAATCCATTAAGATCTTCAAATTTTGATCCTTAAGATTTGTGTTATTGTTGTTCTCATCACATGCAAAAGGATTGCCATAAAACAGAAGATTGTAATGCATAATTCTCATGTCATCCTGGGCATTTATTTCCTGGAGAGGGATTGCAAACAAAAAGCAGATTACAGTGATATACACCAATTTCATCATGCCCAAAGATAAAAAATATACGTCCTTCTCTTACTATACAATCACCTTCTTAATCATATTTTGTTTTTGAATAAAATAGATGGATCATTATTTCTATTTTTACAATATCATGTCGAAAGAAGATAGCCGTTTCAATAAAAAAATCCTTAATGATTTAGGGGCCAAAAGAAATTGGGAACCGTCTGAAATTATGGGACTCATTTCTCAAGGGAATAGACTTGCCCTTTCGCAAGCTATTACGATCATAGAGAGTACAATTACGGTAGATCAGCAAAAGGCTGAATCAATCATCGGTCTTGCTATGCCATTGTCTGGGAAATCTCTAAGAATTGGGATTACAGGAGTCCCCGGAGTGGGGAAGAGTACCTTTATTGAGAAATTAGGATTGGATCTCATCGCTAGAGGTAAAAAAGTAGCCGTTTTGGCTGTTGATCCAACCAGTCAAAAAAGTGGCGGTAGCATTCTTGGGGATAAGACAAGAATGAATCTGCTAAGTAGAGAGAATGATGCATTTATCAGGCCTTCACCAGCCGCGGATTCTTTAGGTGGTGTTGCACAAAAAACACGAGAGACAATTATACTTTGCGAAGCTGCTGGCTTTGATGTTATTTTAATAGAAACAGTTGGGGTAGGGCAGTCGGAGATAGCGGTCCATTCAATGGTAGATTTCTTTCTATTGCTAATGCTTGCAGGCGCGGGTGATGAATTGCAAGGCATCAAACGCGGCATTATGGAAATGGCCGATGCATTGGTTATCAATAAGGCGGATGGTGAAAATGTGCCTTTGGCGAAAAAAGCTAAAATTTCATATCAAAACGCTTTGCATCTATTCCCTCCAAATAAAACGAATTGGCAAGTGCCGGTGCAGTTAATTTCATCCGTTGAAGGAACTGGTATCGATGTACTTTGGTCGAGTATTATGAAGCATGAAAAAATGATGAAAGAGAAGAGTGTCTTTCTTCAAAAACGAAAAGATCAGGCAAGGTTTTGGTTGAAAAAAACGATCCAAGAGCAATTGGAAAATCGATTTTATAAAAACGAAAAAATCAAAGACCAATGGTCCGTTATTGAAAAGAAAGTCGTTGATGGAGCGTTGAATCCCTTCCAAGCCTCACGAGATTTATTGAATCTTCTGTAAAGAACTAAACCGTCTTTTCTCTTAACTCTTGTTTAAGATACTTTATGGCTACGTTATGTGGCAGTTCATTAACTTCAGTAGAAAGCTTAATCAATATCTTACTCAACTCCACCGCAGAAGCTTTTTCAGGAACTTGCTTAGATCCCAATCCGATGATCTGTATTGTTTCTTCTTTCGCAGTAGAGATCAATTTCCATATCTCATCAGAAAAATAGATCTGTTGCGATAAATTGTGTTCATACTCGGTCCTAATGGATTTTACCATATCCGCTTCTAACATTTTAGCACTCATTCCTGCCTTATGCATTCGCAAAACCATATTGCTAGGATCTATTCTTTCTAAATAAAGCACAAGTCGTTCATAAGCCTGATAGTTTACAAACTGAGCGGTCCCAGGATGTTCCATCTTAGATGTTAAATGTTGAATCTTAGTATTGATGTCAAATTGGAATTTCACCAAAAAGAATGATACAAACAGTACAATAAGCGCTGGTAGAGTTACCAATAATATTTGCCCCCAAATTTCCATAATTTTCCTTGATTCTTAGCCCGTTAAGTTATATGGGGCTAAATGTAATAAGTATTATACGTAAATAGAGCCATTTTGTTTCAAAACATCGATATTGTTTGTGTAAAGCACATATATACAGTGGCTTGAAAAGTGATGAAACAAAAAAATCCTCACCAATCGCAATTGGTGAGGATTTGTATTTATCTTTTTTTTACTGCTCGATCACTGATACATCATCAATTTCCCAAGTAGCACCATCTGAGTCAGAACCAGTATATCTAAACCCGATGTAAACCGATGGTTGTAGGAATGCTGATAAATCAATAGCACCCGAAGGAAACCAAGCAAAAAAGTCAGGATCAACAGAAGCAAGTACTGGATCCAATGGAATCCAAGTTGCATCAGCAGGTAAACTAATCCCGTCATAATCGGTAGAAAGATATACTTCCATATCATCACCAAAGAAACCTACGGCAGAAATGAAATTTAACATAGGAGCTGTGGCGATTGTCAAATCCATTGAAGGCGTTATCAACCAAGCCTCCGAGGCACTATTACCGTTATCAAAATTAGAAATGGAGGCATATGGAGCGTTGTCAGGACCTCCAGCACTAGAAGTTTCCCAATTGAATGGACCTTCTGCAACTTGTGTTGTCCACCCTCCATTGAAAATGTTCCCACTGCTAAAGTCTTGATTTAAATATACTCCTTCCTCCATGGTTGTGTCTTCATTACATCTCAATCCACTAAATAAAATGTCATCTGTGTTATTAATTTTCAATTGATAATCACTGTTAAACTGACTTAAGACAGCGATGAGATCACCATTTCCTTCTGGTACTAATTCACCTGCGAAATTGGCGAAGCCACTGTTTCTTAGTGTAATTTCAATACCCTCACAATTTTGAATTATTTTGTTTTGTGAAATTGGTAGTGGCATACCGTCTGGATCAGCGTATGTGGTCCCAAGATCACTGCTAGAAAATTCTACGTTTTCAAATTTCAATAGTTTTGCTTCATATGCTTCAGGATTTGCTACAACTTCACTCAAAGTAACTAGTTCCGGTTCAACAAAGACATTGTTTTCTAGGATAACAACGTCATCAACAGCATTGGCTTCACCAAGTTGCATCGTACCAGCAAATTCAGTTACTATCAAGTTTGTCAAATTGATCTGTATGCTGTCACCTTTATCAAGGCCACCAGGGTTGTCCAATCTTAAAATAATAGCGTTAGTACCATCATCAATATATACTTCTCTGTATAAATTACCCGAAGCTTCATCAACTGATACATTTGCGTATAAAGTTCTATTTTCTGCAAAGAACAATGTGTCACCAGATGGAAAGGAATCCCTAATTGTTTGTAATGTAATCAGTTCCCCAGTAGGAATTACCGGAACTGGTGGTTGATCAAATTCCTTTTCACACGATATTACTAACACTATTAATGTTGCAAAAGTTATTATGGATATTAAACTTTTCATTTTGAATTTTGTTTTTGTTATTTAAAAATCTAATCTGAGCATTAAAAAATAGGTGGTTCCATACATGAATCCCAATCTTGCAGGAAATTTTTCTGGATTATCACTATCTGAAGCAAAACGATCAAAATCAAATCTGATTTGCTCGAAACCTGTAGCAAAATCTTGCATGTTTAATACATTGTTTGCGTTTAGAACCAGTAAAAGTAATTTATCATCGAATTTCCATGATTTACCAGCGTTAAAATTAAGTGTGCCTTTATTTTCCAATTGTATTTGATCAACAAGTGTGGCTAACTTATTATCTAAATCAGGTGTTAAGTCGTTCAGATTGGCCTCCCTAACAGCCTCTGCCGTCCTTCTTAGTGGGTTTGCATCTAACCAGACATCAGAAAAATGATTGTAATCTACACCCACTCTCCAAAATTTAGGAGATTCATATTCCAATCCTAAATTTGCAACTGTTTGTGGCATTCTTCCCTGCTTGTAATTCTCGAAATAAATCGTTAAATCTTCAAATATAGGTTCCCCTTCAGTATCAACTATGAATGTAATTTCAGGCCTGGAATTATATACAAATTGGGCTTTTGAAAAAGCAGCTGATGCAGTAATAGTTTGTGTAAGTTTTCTCTCTAATCCAAGTTCTAGACCACTATTTAGAAAATCAACACCTTCTTGTCTTAGTGTTCCGAACCCCGTTACATTTCCTTCAATAAAGACATTAATAACTTTACTTTGATCCATAACAGCAACATTAAACCAAGACAATCTTGCTTTCATCTTTGGATGTCTAATGACGTAACTTAGGTCGTAAGCTAAGATCTTTTCATTCACAAGATTATCCGCCAGTTGGTTTCTTGTTCTGGGTGAAATAAATGAATTTCTAACTCTCGGGGCTCTTGAGGAATAATTTCCGTTGGCTTCAATAAACTGTCTTCCACTAATTTTATATACTGCACCTCCTCTCAAACCACCATAGATGAATGAACTTTTTTCAGATTCACCCTTCGAGTCATTGATGTAAAGTCCATTTTTCACTTGGCCATCTCTCCAAAAAGTAGTGGATCCAACTTGAGCATTTCCATAAAGATCAATTTTGTCTCCTTTATACTCAACCTTATTAAATAGTTCCGACTTAGTTATATGTATGTTGTAATCATATCCATAGCGCTCATCTACACCGACTATTCGATTTTGCGTTTCAATATCAAATTGAGCTTGTGGGCTATCTATTCCAAAATCTCTTGCGGCAAAGTGGTTGGTGTTTACCCAAAACTCTCCACCCAAAAGGTCATTTACAGTTTGGTAATTTTCACTCTTATATTTGCTTACATTCAAGCCGAAATCCAATGAGAAGACATCAGAATGTTCATGGCCAATATTCATATTTAGACCAGCATAAGTAGGATCTGAATGATTTTCCTCTACGATTGAGATGGATCTATTTCCTTGAACATCATTCCCAGCCACGCCATCCGCATCTTCAATCGTATCAAGGTTTTTACCATTCCCAAAGTAGAAGTAATCCCAGTTGACTTGTCCTGTTTCTTCAACATTTAGCCAATTGGAAGTCGATATATTAAAGTCAGCTAAAGCTTGCGCATCATCAGGGTTTTGCGGATCAAAATCAGCACTTGGTAGATTTCTATAATATTCTCCCCTTGGATCTGCACCTTCATACCAGTTTAGTCTTGTTTGACTATACTTTCCTGTTTGTAAGAACACATTGGTCGTTAATTTTGTTTTGTCATTAACTTTGTAATCAAACCACGCCATAACTATTGGTTTATGTGTTTTCCGGAGTCTAGAATTACGTTTTTCACCATCTTGTAATCCCCAATAGGGATTGTAATAATTGTCGTCCTTCAGATCATATGCTTCCTGTGTCACAATTCCCGATCGCCCGGTAACGGAAGGTGTTCCGAGTCCAACGATTCCAATGCTCCTTTTGTCATCAATCTTTTTTTCAATCGATAAAAAATAACTTAGCGCCTTGTAGCTTGTGCCTTCAACATACCCTTCCTCAGACCATCTGCCAGATACACTTGCCGAGATAGCAACATCATTATCCATTAATCCAGTATTGTATGTTAGCATACTTCTGTTCCTATATGAGCGATTGGTTAAAGATTGGGAGTATCTGAGTCCTTTTCTTTTAGTTGATGCCCTAAGATCAATATTGGAATATCCCGCCACACCTGAGAAACTAAAGTCATTGGAAGTGATGCCGGCCCTAGTTTCAGGTCTTCTGGTTATGTCATTTAATCCACCCCAATTGGCCCATATGGCAAAGCCTAACTCAGGATCGTTCATAGTAACACCATTCAACATAACAGTAAAATGATCATTGTTCAAGCCTCTGATATTGTATCGAGCAGCCCTAAATTGAAATGTAGCTTTTGATGTGAAAACATCATTTCCTGAATACAATAAACCCGACAATCCTTGACCGTCAGAGTCATCTTCTAGTTGACCTCCGGACAATGTAACGAAGTCCTCAGGATTAAATGATATGCTGTCTGTGCTTGTACTATCTACTTGTGCATTTAATATGCTTGTAAAGAAGATTGCAAAAAGTGTTATTCTTAATTTCATATTCCAATAAAAATAATGGTCGGTAAATGTAGGGTTATTGATTAATTATGAATGTTAATAAGTCAGTTATTAATCAAAATTTATCAAGATAGATTTTTATTAGCCCTAACTTTGCGCTTGTGTTATTGGTAAATGTACTTTAGCATGAAATTTGTTTAAAGCCAAGTATGAAGTATTTATTGTCAATCTTATTTCTAGTTTTTGTTTTCAATTCAATGGATGCACAGAAGCTGGACCCTAAAAAAGAATACATGGTATCATGTGTTGGGTTTTACAACGTTGAAAACCTCTTCGATACTTTAAATTCAAGAGGTGATAATGATCTTGAGTTTAGTCCCAAGGGAGATAGAAGGTGGGACTCAAAACTTTACAATGCCAAACTCAAAAACTTGGCACATGTCATTGATGGGTTGGGTACTGAAGTAAATCCTAACGGAGTGGCTTTGTTGGGTGTTGCGGAAGTGGAAAATAAATTGGTGCTGGATGACTTGGTTAAACAAGAAGCCTTGTTAGATAACAATTTTAAAGTGGTTCACTACGAAGGACATGATAGAAGAGGGATAGATGTAGGGTTACTTTATCAAGAAAAATATTTCAAATACATTTCTAGTAAAAGCATTGAATTGGTTTTTGAGGATACATCGTATCATTCGAGAGATCAATTGTTGGTCACAGGTGAATTAATGGGGGAGAGGGTTCATGTTATTGTAGCACATTGGCCGTCCCGAAGCGGTGGACAGAAAAGAAGTGAGCCGAGAAGATTAGAAGCAGCAAAATTGGGACGTAGTATTGTAGATTCGATTTTGGTTAATGAACCGGATGCAAAAATAATTTACATGGGTGATTTGAATGATGATCCTGAAAATAAAAGCGTATCAAAAGTTTTGATGTTGGGAGAAAAGGGCAAGAATATGGCCGAATTGAATTTTTTCAATCCCATGTTGGATCTTTCCAGAAAAGGTATTGGGTCATTGGCTTGGAGAGATTCTTGGAATCTTTTTGATCAAATAGTTATGAGTCCAGCGCTATCCAATCAAAACTTCAAAACGTGGACAGCTTACAGAACGAAAGTCTATAACAAACCTTTCTTAAAGTCTAAAGATGGGAAGTATAAAGGCTACCCATACAGAAGTTATTCCGGTGGTGCATGGACAGGAGGGTATAGCGATCATTTCCCAGTTTATACTATTTTGGCTAAGGAGAGGTAATTAGTCAATCCAGAGATTTTTCTTTTTGACAGAAATATTTCCTTTAAAAAATATCTTAGTGCTAGAGGCAAATGATTCCGTATAATCGGAGATGAAAAAACGATGTTTTGCTTTACGCTTTTCAGTCCGAAGCAATTTTTTCTTGGCCAGTACTACTTTAACCCTTTTACTCACCATTTCTGCAGAATCGATAACCTCAGTGGCGCCATCGTAGAATGACTTCACCTCTTTTTTAATCATAGGATAATGCGTGCAACCCAAAATGAGAGCCGCAATATTCTTAAAGGCAGGTTTGTCAAGATAGGAGTAGATGATTGCCTTAGAAATGTTATTGTTGAAATATCCCTCTTCAATCATCGGAGCGAGTAATGGAGTGGCCTGAGAAGTGATTTTTAATTTTGGGTTGTACTTGTCTATTTTCCTCACGTATACTCTTGAACTAATCGTTCCTTTAGTACCAATAACACCTATTTTTTTCTTATCATATTTATTGGCAACGTATTTTGCAGTCGGGGTTATCACATCAACAATAGGAATGTCATGAGGGACATGCTTCAGCAATGTTTGATACGCTGCTGCAGATGCAGTATTACAAGCAATGACGATCATTTTGACGTTTTTTTCTACCAAAAAACTGGCAATGCGCTTGCTCCATTTTCTTATGAGTGCAGGAGATTTATCACCATATGGGAGGTGAGCAGTATCTCCGAAGTAAATTAAATCTTCGTTTGGCAGTGCTTTGTGAATAGCCCAAGCAACGGTTAATCCACCGATACCACTATCAAATATTCCAATAGGTCTCTTGTCTGAAATTCCTGGTGCCATAGACCCAAAGATAAGGTATGGTTAGTGAATTAGCTTTTCGGTGCTTCTAACTTAAAACCAATACCGTGTTGATTAATGATTTTCACCCTTTCATCTGCGACTAAGTATTTTCTCAGTTTGGTTATAAATACATCCAAACTTCGCCCTGTGAAGTAGTCGTCTTTCCCCCAAACCATGTTCAACAGTAAATCTCTATCCATCACTTGGTTCATGTTTTGGCAAAGTAATTTTAAAATCGTTCCTTCTTTTTTTGTTAGCTTTTTAAGTTCGCTGTTGATCGTTAATTTGAATTCTTTAGGATCAAATGTATAATGCCCCACTTCGTATATTTCATCTTTTTCATCTTCCAATTGCCCTGTCCTTTTGAGTAGGGCTTCTATACGCATATTTAGTTCCTGCTGATCGAATGGCTTGGTTAAATAATCATCACCACCAGCCTTGAACCCCTTCACCTTATCCTCCGTCAATGACTTAGCTGTTAAGAAAATTATTGGAATTTGTTTGTTTGTTTTTCTTATGTCTTCAGCCACACTAAAACCATCTTTTTCTGGAAGCATAACGTCTAGTACACATAAGTTGTAATCATGTTCATTGAAGTATTGTAATCCGGATTTACCATCTCGACATAGATGAACTTCGTAGCCTTTTAACTTCAAACTATCTTGAACAACATAGCCAAGATTAAGATCATCTTCAACCAATAAAATTTTCATTTTTTTCATCTTTAATTTTCTATTGTTTTGCTAAAGGCAGGCTAATTTGGAAATTACTGCCTATCCCAATTTTACTTTCTATAGTTATTTCTCCTTTATGGGCTTCGACCATTTTTTTCACATAATACAAACCCAAACCAAAGCCTTTGACATTGTGAACGTTGCCTGTAGGTACACGATAAAATTTCTCGAAAATGGAACCTATATTCTGTTTTTCGATGCCTAGCCCATTATCTTTGACGTTGATAATGAGGTTTGTAGATTCTTCACGGGTTGAAATTTCTATCCTTGGCGCTTCGGAGTATTTTATGGCATTATCAATGAGATTATAAATGACATTTGTGATATGAACCTTGTCCGCAAAAATATTGTGTCTTTTGGCCTCGAGGCTTAAAGTCACTTCTCCATTCTTATCTTGAAGATTTAAATCTAAAGTATTGATGGCGTTCTTAATGATGTTGTGCACATTCAAATGCTCTTCGGTTAGCTCAATAGTATCTTTATCCAATGTGGCTATTTGAAGCACCTTATCCACCTGATTTTTTAATCTTAAATTTTCGTTTTGAATTATCTGAGCATAGCGATGCAATCTTTCAGGTTCGTTGACGATATTATCACTCATGAGCACCGAACTTGAGAGTGCAATAGTTGAGATGGGTGTTTTCAGTTCATGGGTCATGTTATTGATAAAATCCGTTTTTATCTCAGATAGTTTTTTCTGTTTTAAAATGACGGATAGGGCATAGGCAAAGAACAACACAACTAGCAATAGGATAATGGAAAGAAATAGCCATATTTTCATATTCGATATCACATCCCCGACTTTATTCGGAAAATACACGCCAAAGTAATGCCCATCTCTTTCCCATTTTATAGCCTGTATATTGGGGACGTTCTCTGGCTGATCTTCAACTTCGTTTAACGAAACCTTACCACCAAAAACGATACTGTCCGTGAAGCAATCGTAGATGCCGTATTCAAATTCTTTACTTAAATTATTATCTGTGAACTCCTGCTCCAATAGAGTTTCTAAAATATAAGGATGCAACGTGTCATTCATCTTTACAATAAAAGAACTCGATGATATCTGCTCGATAGGGTTATAGATATAGGACGAATCCTTACGTAATGTCTGAATCTTTTTATTGACCTGTGTCAATGCAATATGAACACGATCATTAAACTCCTTTTCCTGCTGGTTATAGGTTTTAGTAACCCAGACAATTTGTATTGCCAATATACCCGCAATGGACAAAACGGCAAGTAAAATAACGGTTCTTAATCTAGTTCTCTTCAAGAATTTAATTGTTGGTACTGTTCAAAAGTAACAGATTTTACGCTAAGGTATATCGCATTCTGATTATGTGTTCAACTTTAACAGATTGGTAACATTTCTATTGAGGATGCGGAAATGATACAATGCAATAATGCTTTAATGCAATAATGCCTCAATGCGATAATGCGAGAATAGTGTTGTGTTGTAGTTCCATATTGATAGAACACCCAATAGTATGCCGTCATTCTGTATTCTATGATTAAAACAAATAAAAAGTCATAATTTTTTAAGCAGCAAATTTCAAGACATCTACATATGGTGAATTTCTCTTTATCACGGCAAAAGCTCTTAAAAGCAGTTTGTTTCTAATGATGTTAATTGTGCTTCTTTTGTTTTTGCCTTCTGATTCTCTTTTGTCATAGTAAGTTTTCATTTCATAGCTATTCTGTATTGCTGATTTGGCGCATAGATCTAGTAAACTTTTGAGTTTTTTATTGGCCAGATGGAGACTCTTGTTACTCCCCAAACACTCGTTCCCGATCTGTTAGGGAATGGAGCAATCCCGCAATAAGTGGCAAACTGTCTCCAGTTATCAAATTTGGTAAAACCAGCTGTGTAGGCTATTAAATTTAATGCTGTTTGTGGTCCAATACCTTTGATTGAGGTCAATAAATTAAACATATTTTCAATTTTTTCATCCTTGGAGCAAACGTAATTTAATTCGGTATCAATTTTTTTGATTTGGGTAGATAATACTTTTATCATATTATTTTGACAAGTGATTATTGACTTAGCATGTAGATTGGGGATTGCATGTTTTATTTCCTTCACATTAGCTTTAAAACCGGCACGTTGCTTCACTAATTGCTCTCTTAAAGATAAAAGTTGCCTAATCATACGTATTTCATTCTGAGGTAGTTTGCATGGTTTTAGTTCATCACGTCTACGATAAGAATATAAGGCAATTCTAGCAGCATCTATTTTGTCATCTTTGCCTCTGGCCGTACCTAAGGACTTCTTTATTTCTAATCCTGGCAGAATTAAAAAAGGAATGCTCTTATCCGAAAGTAGATAGGCCGGTCTATCCGAATAAATTCCAGCATGCTCGAATACAAACAAGATTTCGTTCTTATCAAATTTGCTGTTTGAGTAGGCCCATCTAATCATTTTCCTTAATTCCTTGTCCGTATTTTAAAATACAGATATGGCTTTTGAGCTGAGAACATGAGCATCAACTGTAGATTTACTTATATCGATCCCGATAGTTTCTTTTACTTTCTTACTCTGCGAATCTAAAGGAGGGAGGTACGACCGAAGAATCTCGTCTTGATAATTGGGATATACTCTTTGGACTTATTATAGTTCTAACTCGATTATCAAGACGAGCTTTTTACGCTTCATTGCATTCCGCTCTGAATGACACCATTAATTGAACATCTGTAAACACATCAAATCGAAATCCACACCCACTTCTAAATCCAACACTCAACAAAAAAAGCTCCCTCTTGACTACAAGAGAGAGCTTTTAAATAATTTATTGATTGATAATCTTCAACCAATTCGTAATTACTAATTCGTAATTAAATTACATCATTCCAGGCATTCCACCAGGCATTCCTCCGCCACCATGACTATGAGGTGCTTCTGGCGCTGGAATATCAGCGATAACAACTTCAGTAGTAAGAAGCATTGAAGCGATAGATGCTGCATTTTCAAGTGCAATTCTAGTCACTTTAGTTGGGTCAATGACTCCAGCTTTCAATAACTCTTCGTAAACTTCAGTTCTAGCATTAAAACCGTAATCTTTCTTTCCCGCTTTCACGTTTTGAACGACAACTGATCCTTCACCACCTGCATTGCTTACGATTTGTCTTAATGGCTCTTCAATGGCTCTTCTGATGATAGCAATACCTGTATCCTCATCCTCATTTTCACCCTCTAGCTTGTCAAGAGACTTGATGCATCGAATAAGTGCAACGCCACCACCTGGAACAATACCTTCTTCAACAGCCGCTCGGGTTGCGTGAAGTGCATCATCCACTCTGTCTTTCTTCTCTTTCATTTCTACCTCAGAGGCAGCACCAACGTAAAGAACTGCTACACCACCAGCGATTTTCGCCAATCTTTCTTGTAGTTTTTCTCTATCATAGTCAGAAGTAGTACTTTCTATTTGGGCTTTGATTTGAGAAACACGACCTTTAATTTCACGTTTAATCCCAGCTCCGTTAACAAGCGTAGTATTGTCTTTGTCGATTGTTATTTTCTCACAAGTACCTAGATCCGTAATGTCAGCATCTTCTAATTTTCGACCTTGCTCCTCAGAGATCAATTGACCGCCAGTTAGAATAGCGATATCCTCCAACATAGCTTTTCTTCTATCACCAAATCCAGGTGCTTTTACTGCTGCGATTTTCAATGATCCTCTCAATCTGTTCACCACAAGAGTTGCTAAAGCCTCTCCTTCAACATCTTCCGCGATGATCAAAAGTGGTTTACCCGTTTGGGCAGTTTTTTCAAGAATAGGAAGTAACTCTTTCATATTCGAAATCTTCTTATCGAAAATTAAGATGTAAGGGTTTTCTAATTCAGTAAGCATCTTCTCTGCATTGGTTACAAAATAAGGGGATAGGTACCCTCTGTCGAATTGCATCCCTTCAACGATTTCTACAGTCGTCTCCGTTCCCTTAGCTTCTTCTACAGTGATAACGCCTTCTTTTTTCACCTTTTCCATTGCCTGAGCGATTAGCTTGCCAATGGCTTCATCATTGTTTGCAGAGATAGTTGCTACTTGCTCTATCTTACTGTTATCGTTTCCAACTTTCGAAGATAGTTTGTGAAGGTGAGCAATAACAGCTTTTACCGCTTTGTCAATTCCTCTTTTCAAATCCATAGGATTCGCTCCAGCAGCAACATTTTTCAAACCTGTATTCACGATAGATTGAGCAAGAATAGTAGCCGTAGTAGTTCCGTCACCTGCATTGTCTGCAGTTCTGCTAGCCACTTCTTTTAGCATTTGAGCACCCATATTTTCTACTGGATCCTCTAGTTCTATTTCTTTAGCTACAGACACGCCATCTTTTGTCACAGATGGTGCTCCAAATTTCTTCTCGATGATTACATTTCTCCCTTTAGGACCTAAAGTAACCTTTACTGCATTAGCCAATGCATCAACACCTCTTTTGAGTCTGTCTCTAGCTTCTACATCGAATATTATTTCTTTTGCCATTTCTGTTTAGTATTTTTTTTATTAAATAATTGCAAGTACGTCTGCTTCTTTCATGATGAGGTAGTCACTGCCACCTATATTGATTTCAGTACCAGAGAATTTTCCAAACAAGACCTTGTCGCCTTTTTTTAAAGTCATCGGCACATCAGGCAATCCTTTGCCTACAGCCATAACTTTACCCTCTAATTGTTTTTCTTTAGCGGTGTCAGGAATGAAAATTCCGCTTGATGTTTTTTCTTCAGGAGATTTCGCTTGTATCACAACTCTATCCGCCAGTGGTTTTATGTTCAATGCCATTTTTTAGCTATTATAATTTCGTGCTGTGCATAGCACATATTTTGTGCCAAAGGATTCATTCACACTTTAAGCAATCCTTTTGTCAGGTATCAAAAAAAAATGTCAGTTTGAAGTGACAAACTGACATTGTAAAATAAGTGATATGGATCGTTAAAATAAATGGTGAGCGCAATTTCCAAATGTACATTTGAATTACTTTTCATGATGTTTTATTAGAACACTCCCCAAAAAAAATAACAAAAAAATATCGATCCAATAATTGAATCGACATTTTAAATGTTTTAAAAAGAATTACTCTCCAGGAGTATCTTCGAAATCAGAACCTCCAAGTTCTTGATTCAATACTTCAGTTGGTACGTTGTCGTCATCAAAATCAACATCACCAGCTCTATTTGACATTTGACTTGTAGAGAATATGCACAATACGAAAATTGCAATAGCCAAGGACCAAGTAGCTTTTTCTAAGAAGTCTGTTGTTCTTTTAACTCCCCCTATTGATCCAACTCCTGTAAATCCAGTTGCTAGTCCGCCACCTTTAGGATTTTGAATAAGTACAACTACTCCCAATAGAATTGAGACGAAAATGATTATGATTGAAAGAAATATTCCCATTGTATAAATTTTTATGCGATTGCTTTTTTGATTTTTGCAATTCGGTCGCCAAAGTAAGTGCTTTTTTCTGGATATTTCAAGCGTAAATGCTCAAAAGCTCTAATTGCCTTTGCATAGTAGCCCTGGCGAAGATAAATGTCAGCTAAGGTCTCGGTCATAAAATCAACCCGATCTATTAAGCTATCTTGGGCCATTTTTTCAGAACTATAGAAGTTTTTCTTCTGTTTAGACAAGCCAGAAATCTCCTGAGCTACCATAGTAATTTCCGGTCCTTGAGGACCACAAAGAAAATCACTGAATGTGCTTGGAGCGCTTGATTTAATTCTAGGTTTAGCTTTCTTTAGATCAGCTAAATCCTCTCTGCTTGGCAAGGCATGTCCACCAGCCACATCCAATTTAATGCTGCTCTCAATGGCTTTGGTGACATATTGCTTTTCCAACAGAATCTCTTCCGCTGATTTTGGTGTTTTTACCTCCTTTATACTTTCTTCATGATTTTGTTCAGAAACGCGCAAATTATTGACTAAAGACTCTTCATTTTGACTGATTTCTGACCCTAAGCTTTCATTTGACTCCTTTTGCTCAACACTTGGTTGTTTCTGATCTTTATTCTTGAATTTTTCAGTGGTGAGGTCCTCAGGCTGTTCCGAGTGAACTTCTCGTGAAATTTGCATCAGAGTATGAAGATGTTTCCTGCTTGGCGCATGGATGGCCGTTTGCATTAGTTCATCATCCGTACGAATATCTTCTGTTTGATTAAGGCCACTGACATATAGCATTCGCAGGGTAGAGGAATAAGGGTATCTCTTAACCATCTCTTGCAATATTGGAAGCTCCGACACCATAATTAGTGTCGGGTTATTCATGAGGTCTATAATGCGTTGTTTGTTCATGTTACCAATCGCCAAGAGATTTGTCATAAATGTCTTGAACCAAATCTCCGATAATTTCCGTTACCAAATCGTCTTCTATGACATCAAAATTTTCTGTGGGGTCGTAATCCCTGAATCTAGAAAGGTTTGTCTCTACATTTTTTGCTGGATCTATCGTATTGATGTACTTTAACTTCACATCAATCGTCAATCTCTCTTGACTCGCTGTTTCATTGCCAGAAACAGCCACAGGACGATTGTTGTAGCCAGTGATACTTCCCTCGAAACGGATGTCACCATCCACTTGAGAAAAGTCTAATCTTGTTTGAGAGTTGAGTAAATCAATCAATGCTTCGGAAAGTTCACGGCTGTACTTTGGATCAGCCTGAGGCGCCTTGTTTGTGAAATATTTTACCGAAAAATTGTTGGCCTCAATTGGTACAGATCCTCCGTTAAAAGAATATCCGAAACGACAAGAACTAAACCCTAAAATTAGGGCAATAAAAATAATATTTCTTATCGTTTGTGGCATGAATTAAATGTCGTATTCCTTAATCTTTCTGTACAAAGTTCGTTCCGAAATTCCCAAATCATTGGCTGCGAGTTTTCGCTTGTCTCGGTGTTTTTTCAAAGCTTTAATAATCAAGTCGCGCTCATTGGCTTCCAAAGATAGGGATTCCTCAATTTCCAATCCCTCTTGAAATTCTTCTGGATTTGTGATAGAAACCACATTTTGATTTTCATTGTATTCCTCCATTGTGGCATTCTCACGACTGATCCACTGTGGCTGGCCCTCTTTTTTTATTTGTTGGAGGTAGGCTACATTGTCATCAGAGATGGGACTGGTTTCTCCTACAGATTTTTTATTGTAAACATCTAAGACTAGAGATTTCAATTGATTCAAATCTTTTTTCATATCAAAAAGTACCTTGTATAGTATATCCCTTTCGGAGAAATCGGATCCATCAGCACCTTCCTTGATCACAGCAGGAAGATTTTTAGACTCAATCCTAGGCACATACTTCAATAATATATCTTTCGTGATTAATCGTTCCTGCTCAATAATTGAGATTTGTTCCGTTACATTCTTTAATTGTCGAATGTTTCCATGCCAAGAGAAATTGACAAATAAATCTTTAGCCTCATCACTTAAAGTAATTACAGGCATGTTGTATTTTTCTGAAAAATCAAAAGCAAATTTTCGAAACAAAAGCAAGATGTCCTCTTTCCTCTTTCTTAGAGGAGAAAGGTTAATCGTGACGGTACTTAATCGATAATAAAGATCTTCTCTAAATCTCCCTTTTTTTATTTCTTCCTCCAAATCTTTGTTGGTTGCCGCAACGATTCTAACATCCGTTTTTTGCGACTTCGAAGAACCCACTTTTATGAACTCACCTGTTTCCAAAACACGTAACAATCTAACTTGTGTTTGTAATGGCATCTCAGCGACTTCGTCCAAAAAGATAGTACCTCCATCGGCTTCCTCGAAATATCCTTTTCTAGAATTATTTGCACCAGTAAAAGCGCCTTTTTCATGACCAAACAGCTCAGAGTCGATAGTCCCTTCGGGAATGGCACCGCAATTTACCGCAATGAATTTCTTATGTTTTCTGTGACCGTAGTTGTGGATTATTTTTGGAATAACCTCTTTCCCCGTGCCACTTTCACTGCTGACCAAAACAGAAATGTCCGTAGGTGCAACACGCAAAACAGTCTCTAAGGCCCGGTTCAATAATGCAGAGTTACCTATGATTCCAAACCTGGATTTTACAGCTTGTAATTCCATTTTTATTTATATTTTTTTTACAAGTTTAGCTCTCACCGTATGTGTGCTGCAAGACACAGCTTCCGCCATTACATAATCACCAGGTTTGAGATCTCCTTTGGGTAAAATGAATACTAAGTTTTGAGAATTTCTCCCAAACAATTCATCACTTGATTTCTTTGATATTCCTTCGATTAATATTTCATGAGTTTGCCCCATACATTTTTCAGTATGAAAGCTTGAGTAAATTTTTTGTAACTCCACAACAGCGCCATGACGTTTCTGTTTTACATCCTGAGGAATATCATCCTCATATTTTCTTTGCGCTAAAGTCCTAGGTCTTTCACTATACAAAAACATATAGGATGAATCATATTTAACCCACTTCATTAAGCTTAATGTATCCTCATGTTGTTCATCAGTTTCTCCACAAAATCCTGATATAATATCCGTTGATATTGCGCAATCAGGAATGATTTTCTTGATGCTTTCGATTCTTGACATATACCATTCGCGTGTATAGCCCCTATTCATCTTTTTCAGTATTTCACTATTTCCCGACTGTACTGGTAGGTGTATATAGTTGCATATATTCTCATGATCATTGATGGCATGTAAGACGTCATCCGTCATATCCTTAGGGTGTGAAGTTGAAAATCTAACCCTCAGCCTAGTATTAACTTCAGCCACCTTGATGAGCAGTTGAGCGAAATTGACCGTTTCTTCCTCCTCATTGATAATTTCTTTTTTTCTATTGACATTCCACCTGTAGGAATCAACATTTTGACCCAATAATGTCACTTCTCGATAGCCTTGCTCAAAAAGATATTTCGCCTCATGTACAATTGATTTCGGATCTCGACTTCTTTCTCTACCCCGTGTAAAAGGAACTACACAAAAAGAGCACATATTGTCACAACCTCTCATAATAGATATGTAAGCGGTCACACCATTGCTATTCAGTCTTATTGGATTGATGTCAGCATAGGTTTCTTCTCTAGATAAAAGAACATTCACAGCTTTTTGTCCCGAACCTGCTTGTTCAACAAGATTTGGCAAATCACGATATGCATCTGGTCCAACAACTATGTCAAGAAGTTTCTCTTCCTCTAATAGCTTCTCTTTCAGTCGCTCAGCCATGCACCCCAACATCCCTATAATAAGTGCAGGACGTTCTTTTTTCATTCTATTGTACTGCACAATTCGGTTTCTTACCCGCTGCTCTGCATTTTCTCGTATTGCACAAGTGTTAATTAGAACTACGTCAGCCTCACTAGCATCTCTAGTTGTTGTATATCCTTCCTTTGACATAATAGTTGCAACCAACTCACTATCAGAGAAATTCATTTGGCAGCCATAACTTTCTAAAAAAAGCTTTTTGCCTGTTCCACTAGAATCTTCCGTCAAAAGCATGGCCTCACCCTGTCTATCCTCAAGTATTTCCTTTCCTACTAAACCCTCTTTATACTTCACAATCTAATATTTTTTCGAGCAGCAAATTTAGTTAATTTTCGTCTATGACAAAGTGTCAGTTGAGATTTAATTTCATTGGACCTAGGCCTTCATCTCGACCGCTTTTAGGACCATAATAAGTTGGAATTTCTTATGCTAGAGGTCAAGATTCTGTGTTTATTTCGGCCTAACAAAGCCCTTAGTTTTCATTTGGTGGACAAAATATGTACGAATGAACATAATGATTGACATCTAAGTTCTTAGACATGTAAGGTTGTGTAAACAGCACTTTAAATAGTTTAAAAACAGGGTATTGAGCAGTTTGGGGTGTAAGGCCTATAGATGCATCGAGACTGCTCCATCCACATTACATTCTTAGTTTCTAAAAATATTGTTTTCCGAGCTACGGATTTAGTTCTAAATTCGCAGACTTTCTTTTATATATATAGTATGGCTAAAAATCTTGTTATCGTTGAGTCACCTGCAAAGGCAAAAACCATTGAGAAATACTTAGGAAAAGATTTCACTGTGAAATCAAGCTTTGGTCATGTTAGAGACCTCAAAAGCAAGGCACTTTCTGTTGATGTTGAAAATGGATTTGAGCCTACATATGAAATTTCAGAAGATAAGAAGAAGGTTATCGATGAACTCTTGAAATTATCGAAAAAAGCTGAAATGGTATGGCTAGCAACGGATGAGGATCGGGAAGGAGAGGCTATTTCATGGCACCTGGAGCAGTCACTTGGACTAACTGAGGAAAATACCAAGAGAATAACTTTTAACGAGATAACTAAGAACGCTGTTCTAAAAGCTATTCAAAATCCGAGAACGATAGATAGAGATCTCGTCAATGCTCAACAAGCAAGGCGTATTCTGGATAGATTGGTAGGATTTGAGCTTTCACCAGTATTATGGAAGAAGGTTAAGCCTTCATTGTCGGCAGGTAGAGTGCAGTCTGTGGCTGTGAGAATTATCGTTGAAAGAGAAAGAGAAATAGAAAAATTTAAAGCGACTGAGTCTTTTAGAGTGGTTGCAAACTTCCTCATTAATGGTAATCCATTCAAGGCAGTTTTACAAAGTAAGTTTAAAAGCCAAGCTGAGGCTGAAACATTCTTAACGGAGTGTAAAGGTGCAGATTTTAACATAACTGATTTGCAAGTAAAACCTGGGAAAAAGAGTCCTTCGGCTCCTTTTACAACATCTACATTACAACAGGAGGCCTCTAGAAAGTTGGGTTACGCGGTAGGGCAAACAATGCAAGCTGCGCAAAAGCTTTATGAGGCTGGGCACATTACATATATGAGAACAGATTCTGTGAATCTGAGTAAGACGGCAAAGGATGCTGCAAAAGAATCCATTGAACACAATTTTGGTCCTGAATATTCGAAGACAAGAGACTTCATTACCAAAAATAAGGGAGCACAAGAGGCCCATGAGGCGATTAGACCAACGAATATGATGGTCAAAACGCTTGGTGATGATCGTAACAACAAGTTATACGAACTTATATGGAAGAGAGCAGTAGCTTCTCAAATGGCTGATGCAGAGTTGGAAAAAACGACTGCGACAATTTCAATATCAACAAGAAAAGAAAATTTTATCGCAACAGGTGAGGTTATAAAATTTGATGGATTTTTGAAATTATATATAGTTTCAAAAGACGAGGATGAGGAAGTTGAGGATTCAGGCTTGCTACCAAAAATGAATGTTGGTGAGAAATTGGAAGTTAGAGGTATCGAAGCTTTGCAAAGATTCACTAAGCACCCACCGAGATATTCAGAGGCAACCTTAGTGAGAAGGCTGGAGGAACTGGGTATTGGAAGACCGTCTACATATGCTCCAACGATCGGAACAATTCAAAGAAGGGGATATGTTGAGAAGGAAACTAGAGAGGGAACCCCTATTGATTACGTTCTAATCAAATTAGAAGGTGCAAACGTAAATATTGGGAAGAAAAGTGAAGTGACTGGTCATGAGAAAAACAAACTGTTTCCAGAGGACATGGGCGTAGTGGTAAATGATTTCTTAGTGGCTAACTTCGAGAAAATATTGAGTTATGATTTCACTGCTTCAGTTGAAAAGCAATTTGATGATATAGCTGATGGGCAATTGAAGTGGAACAAAATGATAGAGGATTTCTATGGTCCTTTCCACAATCAGATTGAACATACGTTAGAGCATGCAGACAAAGCACGTGGAGAAAGAATCCTGGGGAAAGACCCTAAAAGTGGTAAGGATGTGGTTGCTAGAATCGGACGATTTGGGGCAATGATTCAAATTGGATCTGTAGAGGATGAAGATAAACCGAGATTTGCTTCATTATTAAAAGAGCAAAGTATCGCTACAATAACTTTTGATGAAGCCATGATTCTTTTTCAGCTCCCTAGAGATTTGGGTACGTATGATGGAGTAGATGTTGCAGCTGCAATCGGTAGATTTGGACCTTATGTGCGATTCGGAAAGTTGTTTTGCTCTATTCCTAAAGATGCAGAGTTTACGCCATACAATATTACTATGGATCAGGCTGCGGTGCTTATAGAGGCAAAGAAAAAAGCAGAAAAAGAGAAGTATATTAAGGTTTTCCCAGAAAATGAAGATATTCAAGTTTTAAAAGGACGATATGGACCGTATATTAAGGCGGGTAAAAAAAATGTAAGAATACCGAAGGATAAAGAACCTGCTTCATTAACTTTGGAAGAATGTTTGGAGTTGGCAGCGAATGCACCAGAAAAAAAAGGAAGAGGCTCTAAAGCGGCCGCGACCAAAAAAACTACAGCAAAGAAAGCCACAAAGAAAAAAGCACCAGCAAAGAAGAAAGCTGCGGCTAAGAAAAAGCCAGCTGCGAAAAAGACAACAAAAAAGTAACTGTCACATGACAGACGATATTTCCATCTTTCTTAATCCGTCAGAGGCCATACGTGGTCTGGATAAGTTCAATCTCTCTGGTACGCTAGCAGATTGTATAGAAATTTATGATGGTTCTGAGTTTCCGGATCTCAAAGAATACTCTGTCGCTATAGTTGGCATGCAGGAAAGTAGGGGAGATGATAGCAACGTTGCATGTTCCGAAGGTGTAGAGCCGATACGAGAGGCATTGTTCAAGTTATACATGGATAGGCCTTCAATAAAAATTATTGATTTGGGAAATATTTTGCCCGGACATACTCTATCGGATTCGCAGTTTGCACTTGAGTCAGTATGCCAATATCTTATTGATCACAATACTGTTCCCGTAGTTATTGGTGGAGCACAACATCTTACATACGGTATGTATCGCGCTTTTGCTCATCTGGAGAGAATGATGAATCTTGCGGTTGTCGATGCAACCTTTGATATTGGCGAAGCGGAGGATGAACTCAATAGTAAAAATTTTCTTAGTAAGATAATACTGGACGATCCCAACTATCTATTCAACTATAGCAATATAGGTTATCAGACGTATCTTGTTAATCCTGAGATAAGAGGAATGCTTGAGAAAATGAATTTTGATCTTCACAGACTTGGTGCGGTAAGAGGTAAAATAGACCAAATGGAGCCAGTTTTGCGTGGAGCTGATATGCTAAGCTTCGATTTGTCTTCAATTAGAAAAAGTGATTTCCCGGCTCATGAAGAAGCTCAAATCAATGGACTAAGTGCAGAAGATGCTTGCCAATTGTCGCTTTATGCTGGCATGAGTGATAAGATTTCCATGGTTGGGTTTTTCGGATACAATCCCATGCTCGATGATCTCTCTCAATCTGCTCATTTAATAGGGCAAATGATATGGCATTTTATCGATGGTTTTAGAGCAAGAAAAAGTGATAATTTCTTGTATGATAAAAGCCGATTTACAAAGTATTTGGTGCCCATAGAAAAGGACCATGAAATTGTTTTTTATAAGAGCAAACAAACGGATAGGTGGTGGATGGAAGTTCCGTATCCAACTTCACCGGATAATCGTTTTCAAAGAAAAGAATTAATTCCATGTTCTTATGTGGATTATGAAGAGGCAAGTAAAGGAGAGGTTCCTGACCGCTGGGTATTGACATTCAACAAGTTAAGCTAGATTTTTCAAAAAGATGGAGAGAGTGATTCACACGTCCATCATTCAAGTGACTTTCTCAAATTATTGAGATTTAGTTGTTAAGAAAACGACCCGAATTTCACTCGTGAATGTTGAAAAATAAGAGTGTGTTTTATCAAGAAAAGAACACCTGAATCTGCAGTAGTATATGGGGGTACAGGAACTCCAGCCTTTTTGTGATTCAAACTATTGGACATTATTGCGTTAATCAATTGACTCAAATATATTTTTATCTTATGTAATTTTTTTTACCTTAGCGTGAAATTTTGACGAAACTTACCAATAAAACCATTAAAAATACCCGCATGAAAAAAGGCTTTTTTGTAATTGTAACACTGTTGATGAGTGTAGGATTTATGGCGCAGCAGGATGTACAGCTTACACATTTTACTTTTGACCGATTATCAATTAATCCTGGATTTGCAGGATCGAAGCAGGCAATTTGTGCCACTGGCTTCTTTCGTCAGCAATGGACTGGTTTTGATGGAGCTCCAACCACAGCATTATTAAATGCTCATATGCCTTTGACAAGAACAAATATTGGGGTTGGACTAACTCTTATTTCAGATAAACTAGGTAATGAAACTAATACTATGGTGAGAGGCTCAGGTTCATACCACTTTGATAATATTGGAAACGGAAAATTGGGACTTGGAGTCTCTCTTGGAATGGTTAGTAAAGCTATAAATGCAGATTGGATAGCTCTTGATGGTATTGAAAGTGATGAATCCATTCCGAATAACAATAGATCAGCAGGAGTTTTTGATGTTTCACTAGGTGCTTACTATTATACTCCGAAGATGTATGTGGGGATTTCGTCAACACATTTGACGGAAGGAGATCTTACTGATATGAACTATTCTGTAGCTAGACACTATTACTTAATGGCAGGATATACTCATAATTTATCATCTGATTTTGACCTTGAACCTGCAATACTTGTAAAGTCAGATGGTGCAGCGACTATCTTTGACCTCAATGTAAGAGGGATATATAAAGATTTGGTTTGGTTAGGGCTTACATTCAGAATGGATGATGCTATTTCGCCAATGGCGGGATTCAATTATAACTTCCCAGATAATAGAAATAGTATTAAAATTGGTTATTCTTACGACCTTACAACTTCTGAAATAAAAAATCACAGTAGCGGAACGCATGAGATAATGCTGAACTATTGTAAAAAGCTTTTTAAACCATTACCTAAAAAGATATATAAAAACGTTCGGTTCCTATAAATTGAAACATTTTAGGAAAAAGTACGTTAAATACGATAAGGAAAATTTTGAAATTCACAAATCATAAACAGTTTGAAAGGTATTCAATTAAAATTAAGTAGCATGAAAAAGCTTATATTAGGTTTTTCTATGCTTGCACTTCTAGCGAGTTGCAATGGAGGGGGTAGAGGCGAATTGATTGGCGTTAGTCCTAGATCGGATTTTTATCAAGTCAATCCGTATGGTATGAACTACATTCCACCAGGTAGTTTTTCTATGGGTCCTAGTGACCAAGATGTGCCGTATGCAAATAATGCCAAAACAAAGACAGTTTCTGTTCAGGCCTTTTATATGGACGACACAGAAATCTCTAATAACGAATATCGTCAGTTTGTTTATTGGGTTAAGGACTCTATAGCACATACTATTCTTGGTGATGCAGATATTGGTGAACATCTTATTACAGAAGATGCTTATGGTGAAGATCTGGATCCGCCCCTAATTAATTGGGATGAAAGGATAGAGTGGGATGGTGAAGAAGAGCGTGAAGAGCTTGCTGATATGTTCTTATCTGAAGGCGAAAGGTTTTATGGTAGAAAGAATATAGATACAAGAAAGCTGAAGTATACTTATTTCTGGATTGATTTGAAAGCAGCGGCTTCAAAATCCGGAAGAGATTTGGATCTTTCATATGAAAATTCGAAAGGGCAGACTAATGCAATTAGAGGTCATGTTGATAGATCTAAGTATATCATAAGAGAGGAAATAAATGTTTATCCTGATACATTGGTATGGATTAGTGATTTCACATATTCTTTTAATGAACCAATGACCGAGTCTTATTTTTGGCATCCAGCATTTGATGATTATCCACTTGTTGGTGTGACTTGGGCTCAGGCAAAAGCATTCAATATTTGGAGAACCCAGTTGATGAATAATTATCTAAAATCTAGTGGACAGGACATGGTTCAAAGATTTAGACTGCCTAGTGAGGCAGAATGGGAATATGCATCGAGAGGAGGCTTAGAATCTAACCCGTATCCTTGGGGTGGACCGTATACAAGAAATATATTTGGTTGTCCATTGGCGAACTTTAAGCCAATGAGAGGGGATTACATTGAGGATGGTGGATTCCATACCGTTGAGATCAACTCATACGAACCAAATGATTTTGGATTGTATTGTATGTCAGGAAACGTTGCAGAATGGACAAATACTGCTTATGATGAGTCTGTTTATGATTTTTCACACGATTTGAATCCAGAATATACTTATGATGCATTAAAGAATGATCCACCAGCACTTAAGAGAAAGGTTACTAGAGGTGGATCCTGGAAAGATGTTAAATATTACATTCAAACAGGAACAAGAACTTATGAATATAGGGATACTGCTAAATCATATATTGGATTTAGATCCGTCATGTCTTATTTGGGGAGAGGCAAGACAGGAAATTCTGAAGATTGGAATTAAGAAGAATGTCAAAACAGAAACAATTTAAATAAAAACAAGGAAAATTATGAAATTAGGAGGAAAAGCATGGAAAAATTTCATGGCAAAGCTATATGGTATAGGGGCAGCCATTGTTATTTTAGGAGCATTATTTAAAATTCAACATTATCCAGGAGCCAGTTTAATGCTTACTGTGGGATTAGGAACTGAAGCTATGATTTTCTTCTTTTCGGCCTTTGAACCATTACATGAAGAGTTGGATTGGACACTGGTTTACCCAGAGTTGGCAACAGGTGAGCAGAACGAAGCTGGACGAATTGATGGAAAAGGATCTGTTACAGCTCAACTTGACACCATGCTTTCGGAAGCAAAAATAGAACCAGAACTTATTGAGAGTCTGGGAAATGGACTTAGAACATTGAGTTCTCAAGCAAGCAACCTATCAGAAATTACTGAAGCTTCTGTGGCGACAAATGATTATGTTAATTCTTTAAGTGGTGCAGCCGTGAAAATGACTGAATTGACGGATACATACTCACAGGCGGCTACGTTAATTATGGGTATTTCTGAATCTGCCGAAGGGGGAGCTAACGCAGGAGAAGAATTGTCAAGAATGACTAATAACCTCACAGAATTGAACAAGGTGTATGAATTACAACTTGAGTCAACTAGAGAGAAAATGAAAGCAACTGATGACGTAATGTCGGGAATCGAACGTGTTATGACTAACCTTAAGGATTCTGAAGAGGATACCTTGAAATACAAGGATAACATCAAAGATCTATCTGCAAACCTTTCACAACTGAATACCGTTTATGGCAACATGTTGTCTGCCATGAATGTTAATTCAAACAGAAACTAAGCGGTTTACCTAGATATAATAATCTAAACCTTTAAAAAAATATTTAAATGGCATCAGGTAAACAATCACCAAGACAGAAAATGATCAACATGATGTATCTCGTGTTGACAGCGCTACTTGCGATGAATGTATCAAAATCAATTCTCGATTCTTTCGTGGTTATTGATCAGGGACAGATTATTACAAGAAATGCACTTTCCGATAAATTGGATGGGCAAATGAACACGTTCTCTGCGAGGGCGGATGAAAATCCAACCAAGTACGGAGCGAATTATCAAAAGGCAAAACAAGTACAAGATGCGGCTAAAGATCTAGTGACTCATATAAACAAAATTAAGGCGAAAACTATTGCTTTAACTGATGGTATAGAAATGGATGAGGTCTATGATGCTGTCCGTGACACTGTATTGGCCTTAAAGTTAGTTAGTGGGAAGGATAATTATGATGTAAACACTAGGATAATGTACGGTACTGGTGAGGTTCCAAATCCAGAAATGGACGATAACACCGCTGGAGAAAATCCAGAAGGTTATAATTATCGTGCTGCTGAACTAAGAAAGAGATTGGAGACCTTTCGAGATTTGGTTGTGGCTAATTTTAATGATAATCCAACTTTAGTTGCTTCAACGCAGAAGATGTTCAATTTTGAAGGAATTGTTGATGTTGAAGGAAATACAACGGACTGGGAAACCATTAATTTTTACCATAATCCTATTGCGGCATCTACCTCATTACTTTCTAAGATTCAATCGGATGTATTGAGTGTGGAATCTGATGCGATTGGTGCCATATTTGATGAAGTCGAGGGTAAAACTTATAAGTTTAATAAATTGACTGAAGCAGTAATTCCAGAAGCGACTTATGTAACACAAGGAGGAACATTTAATGCGCAAGTTTTCTTAGCTGCATTTGATGATACAAACCCGCCAGAAATTCTTTTGGGTGCTCCGGGGGTGAAATTTGATTCACTAACGGGGAAACTCAGTGGTGAATCTGTTGCTTTGGAGAAAGAAGGGGCTAAAGGAATTGTAAAGTTACCAGCAGGTGGCTTAGGTCCTCAACATAGGGAAGGTGTTATCATTTTCAAACCATCAGGTATGGCCGAAAAGAGAGTCGGATTCGATCTTGACTATACCGTAGCTGCACCAGCATTGGTTGTATCTCCAACGAAAATGAATGTTTTCTATAGAGGTTTGGCAAATCCTGTTAGTATTTCGGTGGCTGGATTTAAAGATTCAGATTTATCACCTTCTATGACTAATGGTAAGTTATCTAAAGGAGCCGATGGATGGGTCGTTTCTGGATTAGGTTCTGGAAAAGATGCAGTTGTTTCATGTTCTGCTAAACTACCAGATGGTAGCAACAAAAATGTTGGTTCTATTCCATTTAGAGTAAAGAATGTTCCAGATCCTGTTGCTTTCTTTGGAGGTAAAGGTGCTGGAGATTCAAGTATAGGTAAAGGGGAGTTAAGAGCAGCCCAAGGGGTTGCGGCAAGACTTCAGAACTTTGAATTTGAAGGTGTGAAATTTACTGTTCAACAGTTTAAATTAACAATGATGATCAAAGGTCAGCCTATTGAAAAGGTGTCGAGGAATGCATATTTAACTCCAGATATGAAGAATATGATTGGAGGTGCTAAATCTGGTCAGCGTGTGTTTATTGAAAACATTAGAGCGGTAGGACCAGATGGCAACCCAAGAAAATTAGGTTCGATTACCTTAAAAGTAATATAACATTAAATTAGGCACATTATGATTAAGAAAATTCATTCGATTGTATTGGTTTCCATTGTTCTTTTGACCTCTGGGATGCTAAAATCACAGTACGTTCTTGACGGTGCATATGTACCAGAACATATCAAAGAACGTAAAGTCGTTCCTTATCCATCATTACGTCAAGCTGATGTTATGTGGGAGAAACGTATTTGGCAAATACTTGATATGAGAGAAAAATTGAATCATCCATTGTACTACCCAGTTGAGCAATTGGCAAACAGAAAAAGTTTGTTTGATGTGATTAGATACGGTCTTTCAGAGGAGAAATCAATAACGGCATACAGCACTGGACCTTTGGGTCAAGATGATGAGTTTAAAACGCCATTGATGGTCAATGAAGTGGAAGCAATGTTCTCGAACATTGATACATCCATGACGGAAGATCTTGAAACAGGTGAGTTTAAACAAGTGATTCAACAAATTGATATTGAATCTTCGGATATCAAACAATTCAAATTGAAGGAATCATGGTTATTTGACAGACAAAGATCAGAGAGGTATGTTAGAATTATTGGGATAGCACCAAGACAAGAAGTGAAGGGTGAAGATGGTGAGATTAGAGGTACGAAAGATATGTTCTGGTTGTACTTCCCAGAATGCCGATACTTATTTGCCAATTGGGATGTTTTCAATAGAAACAATGATGCTGAGAGAAGATCTTTTGATGATGTTTTCATGAAAAGAATGTTCAGTAGCTATGTAGTAAGAGAATCGAGTCCTTCTAATAGAGATATTAGTGAATATACATCTGGTATTGATCACTTGTTAGAATCGGAGAGAATAAAACAAGACTTAATGGAATTGGAGCATGATCTTTGGTCCTACTAAGTTCATTTAAAGAATATACAAAAGCCGCTGTGAGTTTATCATAGCGGCTTTTTTTACATATTGTATTTTCGAATTCCTGCAATTCGTTATTAAGGAGATCAAATTGAAAGAGGCAGTCAATTCTAAATTGAATCAAATTACTAGATCAGCTGCTATTTCTTAGTCAAATCCTTAAATGCATCTTCTAGACTTCGGCTAGTATATTTTTGAGTTAATATGGCTACCTCGTTTTCTACAGCAAAAGAGAAAACTGACTGTCTTATGTCATCCTCTTCGGCCAATGTCAAGCTCCAAGTATTATTACCTTGAGAATAAACCTCCAAAACACCAGGTATTTTTCGTAATTTATTTTTATCAACGGAACCGCTGAACTCGACTTCAAGTGTTTTGGCTTGTTTGTCATTAACGACTTCCGCAACACCTTTGTCAGTAACTAGCTCACCATTGTTAATGATAATCACACGAGTGCAAATCGCTTCTACTTCTTGCATGATGTGCGTAGAAAGCATTACTGTTTTTTCCTTGCCAACTTTTTGGATAAGTGCGCGCACTTCCACCAATTGATTTGGATCAAGACCACTGGTTGGTTCATCTAAAATGAGCACTTTTGGATCGTGAATCATGGCTTGAGCCAAACCAACACGTTGACGATACCCTTTGGATAAGGCGCCAATCTTTTTGTGTTGTTCAACTTCTAAGCCGACCATATCGATCATTTCTTTTACACGTTCAGTTTTCTTAGGAAGCTTGTATAGACCTGCAACAAATCCCAAGTACTCCTTCACATACATGTCAACATACAATGGGTTGTGCTCCGGAAGGTAGCCTACGATTTTTTTAATGGATTGTTCATCCTCAAGCACATTATGGCCGGATACGAACGCATCACCATAAGTAGGTTTGATGTAAGTGGTTAGTATTTTCATCATGGTTGACTTTCCCGCTCCGTTTGGGCCAAGAAAACCAACTATTTCTCCATTGCTGATGGAAAAGCTGACATCACTAAGGGCACGTTGACTACCATATAACTTCGTGATATTTTTTACTTCAATAGTGCTTTTTCGCATATTGTAAAATTAATAATAATTGTAGAGTTCAATTGCTGTTTGAAGAATTTTTAACGACAGGATTTGGGGAAAATTACATGTGCGAGATAACTTGTGTTCACTGTCACATGCAACTGCGATAATTATAAAGAAATATACTACTTTAGTATTATGCAAGAACAGGAAGGAACGGTTGTTAAATCCACGGGGAGCAGATACCGTTTAATCATGGAGGACGGTGAAATCATCGAGGCTGGACTCAAGGGGAAATTTCGATTGGAGGGTAATAGAAGCACTAACCCAGTAGCTGTCGGGGATACAGTTTTGGTAGAAGTGCAAGATGCCGGTAATGTTATTTCTCAAATCAGACCGAGAAGAAATCATATTAAGAGAAAGTCAATTAATCTATCAAAAGAGTCCCATGTCTTAGCTGCCAACATTGATTTATTGGTATTGGTGGTGACATTGTCAAGCCCTTTTACCCCAACTGAATTTATTGATCGGGTATTGCTAAACGCTGAAGTTTATGGCATCAAACCAATGCTCATTTTTAATAAAGTTGATCTTTATGGAGAAAAGGAAGATGCATTATACGAAGAGCTTTCAAAGACATATGCAAAAATCGGTTATGACACGATAAGATTGGATGCACTGACTAGTGATATGTCCGACTTTGAAAAAACATTAAAGGATAAGAAATCATTTTTTATCGGGCAGTCTGGAGTGGGGAAGTCAACAATAATAAATAGATTACTTCCTGATCTAGCGCTTAAAACAAGTGAAGTGTCGGAAAGTTTCAAAACAGGAAAACACACAACGACATTCGCGGAGATGTTTCCTTTAGATTTTGGAGGATACATAATAGATTCACCAGGAGTTAAAGCCTTTGGTATTATCGATTTGGATAAAGAGGAGGTGGCTTTATATTTTCCAGAGATGAAGCAGCGACTAGATGCTTGTAAATTTTACAATTGCAAACACATAAATGAGCCGAAGTGTGCTGTGAAAATGGCATTGGAAGAAGGCGAATTAGCAGCTAGCAGATATAAAAGCTATGTTTCAATATTTCAGGATTGCGAAGAAGAAAATCAATTTAGAAAACCAGATCACTTGAAGTAAATGAAAGCAGTATTACAAAGAGTTTCTGAAGCATCAGTAAAAGTTGATGGCGAGATAATATCGAAAATAGAAAATGGCTTTTTGGTGCTTTTGGGTGTTGCCGATAATGATGAGAAAGAAGATGCCGATTGGTTGATCAATAAAATCATAAACCTGAGAGTATTCTCTGATTCAAATGGGATGATGAATAAGAGCGTTCTTGACATTGATGGGGAGGTATTAGTTATTTCTCAATTCACGCTCTTTGCACGTGTTAAAAAAGGCAATAGACCATCTTTCATTGCTGCAGCCAAACCCGAAAAGGCAATTCCTATGTATGAAGATTTTATAGTGCAAATTTCAGAAGCCCTTGGTAAGAAGGCAGGTGCTGGTAAATTTGGAGCGGACATGAAAGTCGCGTTAATCAATGACGGGCCTGTGACAATTTCAATAGATACAAAGAACAAAGAATAATGGATATTAAATCATATCAAGAAAGTGTAGATCGATGGATAAAGGAATATGGTGTTCGTTATTTCGATGAGCTAACAAATATGGCCATTCTCACGGAAGAAGTAGGGGAGGTGGCAAGAATTATGTCGAGAAGATATGGGGAGCAATCTGAGAAAAATTCTGATAAAAATAAGGATCTAGGCGATGAATTGGCAGATGTTATGTTCGTGATTACATGTATTGCGAATCAAACAGGTATTGACTTGAAATCTGCCATTGAAAAGAATTTTGAAAAGAAAACGAGTCGGGATCAAGATAGACATCGGAACAATCCAAGTTTAAAGTGAAGAGTGAAAAGTGATTTTTCAGCTAATCGGTTGAATTTTTTAAATAAGAAAACTACTCCGCTAGAATAACCACCTTATTCCTTAGTACTTCAAGAACGCCACCTTTAATAGATATCACCTGATCAGAATCACCTTTAAGTTCGATGTCTCCTTCTTTCAGCGTAGTGATTAACGGTGCATGATTATCAAGGATACCTAAACTGCCATCAATTGCCGGGACAACTATCGAGCTAACTTCTCCTGTGAAAATTTCTTCGTCTGGTGATATGATTTCTAATCTCAAGTCTCTAGGGTATAAAAGAAGGGCTCCGAAATTGGAGCCCTTAAATAATTTTTATTAAGCCTCAGCAAGCATTTTCTCACCTGCTTCAATAACATCTTCGATGCCTCCTTTCAAGTTGAATGCTGCTTCAGGGTATTTGTCCATTTCACCATCAAGGATCATATTGAATCCTTTGATTGTGTCGTCAATGTTTACTAGAACTCCTTTAAGTCCTGTGAAGATTTCCGCTACGTGGAATGGTTGAGAAAGGAAACGTTGCACCCTTCTTGCTCTTGTTACAGCTAACTTGTCTTCATCAGACAATTCATCCATACCCAAGATTGCAATAATATCTTGTAGTTCTTTATTTCTTTGTAGAATTTCTTTTACTCTTTGAGCACAGTTGTAATGAACATCTCCTACGATGTCTGGAGAAAGAATTCTTGATGTAGAATCCAATGGATCCACAGCAGGATAAATACCCATCTCAGAAATCTTTCTAGAAAGTACAGTTGTTGCATCAAGGTGGGCAAACGTTGTCGCTGGTGCAGGGTCCGTTAAATCATCCGCAGGTACATATACCGCTTGTACTGATGTAATAGAACCTTTCTTCGTTGAAGAAATTCTCTCTTGCATCGCACCCATCTCTGTTGCTAATGTTGGTTGGTATCCTACAGCAGAAGGCATTCTACCAAGTAGTGCAGATACCTCAGAACCTGCCTGAGTGAATCTAAAGATATTGTCTACGAAGAATAGTATATCTCTACCACCTCCAGAACTTTCATCACCATCACGGAAGTATTCCGCCATTGTCAATCCAGATAATGCAACTCTAGCACGTGCTCCAGGAGGCTCATTCATTTGACCGAAAACAAGTGTCGCTTGAGATTGTTCAAGTTGTTTCTTGTCAACTTTGCTCAAGTCCCATCCACCAGCTTCCATGGATTCGTTAAACGCGTCACCGTATTTAATTACGTCCGACTCAATAAATTCTCTTAAAAGGTCATTTCCCTCCCTTGTTCTTTCACCAACTCCAGCAAATACTGATATCCCTTTGTAGGCTTTTGCAATGTTGTTTACCAATTCCATGATAAGAACTGTTTTACCAACACCTGCACCCCCAAACAATCCAACTTTACCACCTTTAGCGTAAGGCTCAATAAGGTCGATTACTTTAATTCCTGTATAAAGGATCTCAGAAGCTGTAGAAAGCTCCTCGAATTTTGGTGGATCTCTGTGGATAGATCTTGATCCAGTCATATCGACCTCACCAATTCCATCAACAGCCTCTCCAACCACGTTGAACAATCTTCCTTTTACTTGATCACCAATTGGCATTTGGATAGGAGAACCAGTATTGGTCACAGCCATTCCTCGTGTTAAACCATCTGTTGCATCCATGGCAATGGTTCTCACCATATTTTCACCAATGTGTTGTTGCGTTTCTAAGATCAATCTTGATCCGTCAGTTTTAATCACATTTAATGCGTCAAGGATGCTAGGCAAACTTGAATTGTTATCAAAACTCACATCCACTACGGGGCCAATTACTTGGGATACTTTACCAATGTTTTCAGACATTCAATTTTTATTAATTTATTCATCTAAATTTTCGGCTGCAAAGCTACCATAATATTGAATATTTCACAAATATGTTGATAATTTTTTCTTTGCTTTTTTTGATAGGTTCAATACACCCGAGAATCCCTAATCTAATTGATTAAATGAAATATCTTTTGGATATCAATTTATCTTTAATCACCTTTGACTCACTTATCAAGAAAGGTTGAGGGACAGGCCCTATGAAACCTAAGCAACCGTCCACATTGGAAAAGGTGCTAAATCCTGCTGAACGAAGTGTGTTCAGAAAGATGAGATCAAGGGAAAACTCTTTTCCTGCCGATGTATATCGGGTCAAATCTTTATCCTATTTCTTTCTTGAGAGTGCAAAAGAACGTTTGTACATGAGAAAAAGGGATATTAAAGCCGATTTAACAAGGAGAGTCTTAGTTTTAGATGGTGCTATGGGTACTATGATTCAGCGTCATAAACTCGAGGAAAAGGATTTTAGAGGAGAGCAGTATGCTAATCATCCAAGTCTTGTAAAAGGGAATAACGATATGTTGTCTATTACTCAGCCAGACATCATTAAGGATATTCACAGAGCATATTTTGAGGCTGGGGCGGACATTGTCGAGACCAACACCTTTTCAAGTAATGCTATTTCTATGGCGGACTATGATATGTTGGATAGCGTCTATGATCTTAATTATTATGGTGCTAAGATTGCGAGAGAGGTTGCGGATGAAATGGAAGCCAGAGATCCTGGAAAATCGAGATATGTTGCAGGATCTATAGGGCCAACGAATAGGACGGCTTCCATGTCGCCTGATGTAAACGATCCGGGATTTCGCGCAATCGATTTTGATACCCTTCGAGAAGCTTATTTTGATCAGACCAGAGCTTTGGTGGAAGGAGGAGTGGACATATTATTAGTAGAGACCGTCTTTGATACATTGAACGCAAAAGCTGCATTATTTGCAATACAAGACTATCTAGAAGGAAGCGATCAAGAAATTCCGATCATGGTTTCGGGGACGATTACAGATGCAAGTGGCAGAACACTTTCAGGACAAACGACTGAAGCATTTCTAAATAGTTTGTCACATGTTCCATTGCTTAGTATAGGACTTAATTGCGCACTTGGAGCAGAAGAGTTACGACCGTACATGAAAATCTTATCGGAGAAATCATCTTTCTTCACTTCTGCACATCCCAATGCTGGATTGCCTAATGAATTTGGTGAATATGATCAATCACCAAAATATATGGCGCAAGTCATGGAAGGGTTTTTAAAAGAAGGTTTCATAAATATTCTTGGTGGATGTTGCGGCACAACGCCAGAGCATATTAAGGAAATAGCAAATGTTGCAAGCGGTTTTACACCGCGAGTGATAAAGAAACAAGATCAAATTTTGACACTTTCTGGATTGGAGACTTTGAATGTTCTACCGAATACTAATTTTATAAATATAGGTGAGCGAACTAATGTCGCTGGGTCCAGAAAGTTCCTTAGACTAATTTCGGATAATAAATATGATGAGGCACTGCAAATAGCGCAAGAGCAAGTGGATGGTGGAGCCAACATTATTGACATCAACATGGATGATGGCATGCTGGATGGCAAGGAGGCGATGGTGAAATTTTTGAATCTTATTGCTTCTGAACCGGATATAGCAAAAGTGCCTATAATGATTGATTCTTCTAGATGGGATATATTGGAAGCAGGATTGAAAAGAGTTCAAGGAAAATCAATTGTAAATTCTATAAGTTTAAAAGAAGGAGAAGCGGATTTTATTGAAAAAGCGAGCCTCATAAGAAAATATGGTGCTGCAGTTGTTGTTATGGCATTTGATGAAGAAGGTCAAGCAGATACTCTGAACAGGCGAATTGAGATCTGTCAAAAATCATATGACATTCTTGTCAATAAAGTTAAATTCCCTCCTGAAGATATTATTCTTGACCCTAACATTTTTCCGGTTGCAACAGGAATGGATGAGCACATTCTGAATGCAGTTGACTTCTTTGAAGCCACCAGTTGGATTAAGGAGAATCTCCCAAAGGCACATATTTCAGGAGGATTGAGTAATGTGTCTTTTTCCTTCAGGGGAAATAATGTTGTTAGAGAGGCCATGCATGCTTCCTTTTTATATCACGCTAAAAAAGCGGGTATGGACATGGCCATCGTTAATCCTTCTTTACTCGAGATATATGATGAGGTTGATCCTGTTTTAATGGAGAAAATTGAGGATGTTTTGCTCAATAGAAATAGGGATGCGACAGAGAATCTTTTAGATTTTGCTAAAAGCGTGGGTCCAAAAGAAAGTAAGGAAGAAGAAGTGGAAGAGTGGCGTGAATGGTCAGTTGAAAAGAGAGTTATAAGATCTTTGGTCAAAGGAATTACAAAATTCATCGAAGAGGATACGGAGGAACTGAGAGCTGAAAGTGATCGTGCAATAAGTGTTATTGAAGGACCTTTAATGGACGGTATGAATGTGGTCGGTGAATTGTTTGGTGCAGGAAAAATGTTTCTACCACAAGTGGTTAAATCTGCTAGAGTGATGAAACAAGCGGTGGCATATCTGATGCCGTTCATCAATGCAGAAAAGGGAGATTCTTCAGCGCACTATAAGGGGAAAATATTGTTGGCAACTGTGAAGGGTGATGTACATGATATCGGTAAAAATATCGTTGCGGTTGTTTTGGCATGCAACAATTATGAGATAGTCGATTTGGGTGTAATGGTGCCAGCAGATAAGATTCTTAAAAAAGCCATTGAACTCAATGTGGATGCCATTGGATTGAGTGGATTGATAACACCTTCTCTTGATGAAATGATAGATTTTGCCAAAGAGATGACGAGAAGAAAATTGGATATCCCAATTCTTATCGGAGGGGCAACAACATCTAAGGTTCATACTGCAGTTAAGATTGACCCTCATTATTCCGGATTGGTTTTACATGTACAAAATGCATCTCTTGCTGTACCGTTGGTGAACGACATATTAAACGAAGACAGAACAAAGGAATTACTGCTAAAAACTAAGGCGGATTATCAATTGGCGAGAGAACGCCATGAAAGAAGAAATGAACGTGCCGAATATGTGACTTATGATGAGGCAAGAACAAACAAACAAAAGATAGATTGGAAGAATTATATACCTACGAAACCAAGTTTTATTGGCAATAAATATTTCCGTGATTATTCGATAGCTACGCTTAGGAAGTACATCGATTGGACACCGTTTTTCTCCACTTGGATGCTAAAAGGGAAATATCCTGAAATACTTCAAGATGAAAAGTATGGCGAAGAAGCTTCCAAATTATTTAAGGCCGCAAACGACCTCATTGATAAAATAATTGATGAGTCCATTTTAGATGCTCAAGGTGTTGTAGGATTTTACCCTGCGGAGGTAATAGAGGATGATACGATCATACTTTATGAGTCTGACAAAAGAATAAAAGAGAAGGCGAGATTTTATGCATTAAGACAACAGACTAAAAAAAGTGGAGACAACCATTCATTGGCGGACTTGATTGCACCACAAGGAGAACATCCAGATTATATCGGAGGTTTCGCGGTGAGTATTGGAAGTGAGCTAGATAAATATATTGCAGCGAACAACTTGGATGATTATGAAAACATTCTTATTAAAGCGGTAGCTGATAGATTAGCGGAAGCGTTTGCTGAACATCTTCATCATGAGGTAAGATTGAACTTCTGGGGCTATGCGGCCGATGAAGATTTATCGTCCAATGATTTTATTTTGGAAAAATATCAAGGAATAAGACCGGCACATGGATACCCTGCTTGTCCTGATCATACCGAAAAAACAAAATTGTTTGAGATTTTAGAGGTGGAATCAAAGTTGAATATCCGGCTTACTGAAAGCATGATGATGATGCCGGCTTCTTCTATTTGTGGGATGTATTATTCACATCCAGAATCGAAATACTTTGGGGTAGGGAAAATTCAAAAAGACCAAGTCCAAAATTATGCGAAACGAAAAGGAATAGACTTGGATGAAATGGAGAAATGGCTTGATCCAAATTTGGCTTATTAGTAGAAAAATAATATTTAGAGAATAGAATATATGAAGATTACCGAACACATAAAGAAAACGAAAAAGACACTTTTTTCTTTCGAAATACTGCCACCACTGAAAGGACAAAACATTGAAGAATTATATGGATCTATTGATGAGTTAATCGAGTGCGATCCAGCTTTTATCAATGTGACATACCATAGAGAAGAATCCGTTTACAAGAAGTTGCCGAACGGTTTGTTAGAGGAGCACTCGGTTCGGAAAAGACCTGGGACGGTTGGTATTTGTGCAGCTATTGGACATAAATATAATATCGATGTTGTTCCCCATATTATCTGTGGTGGTTTCAACAAAGAGGAAACAGAAAATGCCCTCATTGATTTGAATTATTTGGGCATTAATAATATCGTTGCTCTGAGGGGAGACGCTAGGCGCAGCGACAAAAATTTCATCCCTCAAGTGAATGGTCATAAATATGCTTCTGGATTAATTGAACAAGTCAATAAGCTCAATAAAGGTCAATACCTTGATGAAGAACAAAGCGAAGTTCATTCAACAGATTTCTGTATCGGTGTTGCCGGATACCCCGAAAAACATTCAGAATCTCCGAATATGGAGTCTGATATTTATTATTTAAAAAGAAAGGTGGAACTAGGTGCTGACTACATCGTTACTCAAATGTTTTTTGATAATCAAAAGTTTTTCGATTTTTCAGATAAATGTAGAGAAGCAGGAATAACAGTCCCTATTATTCCAGGGTTAAAACCTTTAAGTTTTAAGTCGCAATTAAACTCAATTCCTAAAACATTTCATGTAGATATACCTGACAAACTATCAAGAAAAATCATCAAATGTTCTAGTAAGGAAGATATTCAAAAAGTTAGTGAGGAATGGGGTGTTGAACAGGCAAATGAATTAATAAGCAAAGGAGTTCCAGTCTTGCATTATTATACAATGGGTAAATCAGGTGTAGTAAGAAATATTGTGAAGGAAGTTCTTGGAAGTTAGTTGAACTTCGAAATTATATAGAATTTACTACTCTTTCGGTTGGCAATATTTTTCTATCAATTCATAAAGATCATTGCCATATTCAAGAACATAACCCAAGGAACTTGATCTATTAAAATCTTGACAAGCTTTTGAATTCTTTCCTAGACGTCCTAATATTTCGCCTCTGACCCTGTAAGTATAACTATTAAGGGGATTCGCCTCAATGGATTCGTTGGCATAGGTTAATCCTTTTTTATAGCTACCCAACTGCATGTAGGTAAAAGCAAGATTACATTTGGCTTCAGGGTTGGATGGATCCAGATTGAGGGCTTGCTAAAGGTATAAATTCGCCTCACCATACATTGATATTTTATTCGTCAAATCGGCCATTTTGGTCAAGGACTTTCCGTTGATTTCATTTTCGTCTGTAATCATATCAAGGTATCGAAATGCTTCTTCATCTTTACCTTGCCCATGAAGAGTCAATGTTACTTTTTCTAAAATGGTATAGTCATTTTGATCCATTTCGTATGCCTTTAGAAAGGAAGATTCAGCCATTTTAAATTGTCCATTGTTGAGATATATTTCGCCTCTTGAAACCAAGGAGTTTTTTTGATCTTCGAAAGTTTCGGACATCATCATCGCCACATTTGTAAAGTAAACAGCGGAATCCAAATTTTGCACATAATTGTAAAATTTACTCATACCGAGTAGCCCGTCAATTTTCATCGGATTTGAATTTACTACATGATTAAAATCTATGCGGGCATCGTCCGGTTGATCAAGATATAAAAAGACTAATGCTCTTAAAAGATAAATGTCCAAATCGTTTTGGACGCTCCTCTAACAACAAGCTATATATTACCAGAGCTTCTTCATATTCATAATTGACCTCATGATCTTTGGCTTGTTCTAAGTGACCAGTTATCTGGGTGTAACTTGTGCCTGCGGTCCAAGTTAAAAGGAAGAGAATAAAGTGTTTTATATTGCTCATAAATTTGCGCTTTGTCCGTACCCTAATATTATTGTTATACGTGCCCATGACAATAAAGTTATGCGTCAGTATAACAGCGCATTATCCTATGATTTTGTAAGCCTAAGGACAATTTTGATGAATTCCATTTGATACCATTTTTTACACTTTTATTCTGCCTAATTCTGAAATGGATTGGGTAACTACTGACATTTTTTGACGTTTAGATGTATATGTCACCAAAATCAACACATACAGATGTCTGAAAAATTAGTAAGTATCAAACAGGCTGTACTCAATTTGTCAACACGGATAATTCTGTTGTTGTTCAACTTTCTGTTGCTAACAGTTGTATTTTTGTCGTGTATACTTACCAATCTAACTTGTCAGGAATAAAGCAGGCAGAGATCGAAAAACTGGAGGCAATTTCTAAAACTTTGGCCTTGCAAATTGATGGAGATTTGCACACTAGCCTTTTTAATAAATATTCTGAGAAAGATGGTATTAAACATATTGAGGAAGACATTGAGTATTATAAAATTCACAGATTATTAGAAAAAACTAAAATTGCAAACGACCTTACAACGGATATTTATACTCTCGTTTTAAAAGACTGGAAACAATTTGAGTATGGAGTTTCTTCTTCAATAGGGACCTGCTTCAGGCATACTTTGGATGATTTGCATGATGTTAGTGTAAGTAATTATGCAATTGGAGGAACGCTTGGACCGTACAACACAGTCAATGGAAAGTGGCTTTCGGCATTCGCGCCTATAAAGAATCGACTGGGTCAAACAGTGGCAATCGTTCAAGCTGATCAAGAATTTGATAGTTTTATTAGAAGGGCAAAAGCAGAGGTTTATAGGGAGATTATTTATGTGGGTGTTTTTTTAATTGCAGCATTTACAATTATGTTTTTTTTCATTAGAAAAATTTTAGTGCGAGAAGAAAATATAAAGAAAGAGATTCAGGAAAAAAATCTAATTGTTGAGGAGAAAAGTAGAGATCTAATGGAAAAAAATATCAAAGTAAACGTTTTAGAGAACTATTGAAATCTGCCAATGAATTACATATTGAAGATCAGAAATATTTACTGCAATACGAGTTCAATCTTTGGAAAGAAAGTGAAGAACAAATCGATGATGTGTTAGTGGCAGGGTTTAAAATTCCAGAGACAAAGAATTTAATTGATCCACTAGCAACAAAAATGTCCGCTTAACTATATTATCTTTTGATGATAGATTTCGAAGCAACTAGATTTTCTTTTGCATATAACGACATCACATAAGTGCCAGACTTAAAACTTTTAAGATCCAACTTCATAGTATTGATGTTGGAGTATGTTTTTTCCAAAACAACTTTACCATCGATTGAGTGTATTGTCAAGTAATCAATACTAATGTTTACATTTATTTCAAGATAGTCTGAAAAAGGATTTGGTGAGACGTTTACAGCTATTTCATGTTCATCAATACCAACTACATCGCATCCTGTCTTTGCTGAATTAAACCAATTTAGTGCCCCTGAAAGAGAAGGAATTACGCAGAGAGTATGATTAAATGGACCTCCATTGAAACCTTGAACATCTGTAGCTCCAGCTGTTGTCATTGCATCAATAGCATCTATTGAGTTTTGGAAATTAACTTGTTCATCTCCAGTACAATAGTATATCCTAACAGGAATTTGAGGGGCCCAGTCGAAATTATTATTGTCTTCCAACGCAACTCTCAATGGATGTACGGGATCATTTGTGAATGCATCTAAATATCCAGCAGGCATTAAATCAGCGATTTGATTTGGTAATTGAGGGTTTAGTTGTGCCATAGATAAGGTTGTGTTGTTCCCATTAAAAAAAGGAACAACAGTTTCGTCATAGGGTGAATTAAGAATGTCAGAATACGTATCATAAATATTTCCGTAGGCTAACTCATAAGCGGCCATCAAATAGACTAGATAACCGGGATTTGAATAAGGTTCGTTTGATAGAATAACTTCGCTCTGAGCCCCTGACATATTGTATGGTCCTGATGCAGGTGCGGAGCCAATTAAGTTAAACTCATCAAGGAGGTCATTGTCTTCGATATGTTTATGTAAAGCCATTGCTGCATGACCACCTTGAGAATAACCGGTGATAAACACTTCTCCGTTTTCAATATAATCAATTGTCAATGAATTATTGTCAAGTTCTGTGATTAATTCTCTAGCTGCTCTAATGAGATCTCTACCTGCAGTTGCTTCACTTTCTGCGTGTACATATGGATGCAATCCTGGATTGTCACCCATGCCAATATAATCCGGAGCTACAGCATAGTATCCATTTGATGCTAAAACTTTCACTATATCAGATTCTGAATTTTCTCTGGAAGGAACATCTTCTTTATTCAATGTTGTACCATGCTGGTAAATGGCAATCGGGAAACCTGTACAGTCTTCGGTAAATGGAACAGCGAGGGCTCCAGAAGCAACAGTAGGGTCACCATTGACATCAACAGTATTGTATATCACCTTATAATAATGAACATCATAATCAGTTGAGATACCTGGTATAAAAGGTAAAAAGGCCGCAGATGTAGTTGAGAGCAATTCAGAACTGACAAGGTTTTGCGCGTTAACTGCAAGTGTTGATGCAATTAGTAGTAAGCAGGCAATAAAGTTTCTCATAATATTTCGCGTTTAACCCCAAAGTTAAAAAAAGAAAACTTCCTAAACGAATTAACGATTAGGGAGTTTATATTTTATCTTAAATAGATTTAGTCAGCCAAGGCTGCAAGATAACGTTCAGCATCCAAAGCGGCCATACAGCCAGTTCCAGCGGCAGTAATTGCTTGCTTATATTCTTTATCTGCAGCATCACCCGAGACAAATACTCCAGGCACATTTGTCTTGGCGGTATCTGGTGTCTTTTTGATGTAACCAGTGTCATAAGTATCAACGTATTCTTTGAAGATTCCAGTATTTGGGTCATGACCGATGGCAATAAATGCACCTGTAACTGCTAATTCAGATACTTCATCTGTTTTATTGTTTCGGATTTTAGCACCAGTTACAACATTGCCATCTCCCAATACTTCATCCAGTTCCGTATTGAATAGGATTTCAATATTGTCAATGCTTTCAACTCTTTTTGCCATGATCTTTGAAGCCCTGAAGACATCTTTTCTAACCAGCATAGTCACTTTTGTACATATGTTAGAGAGGTAAGAAGCTTCTTCACAAGCAGAATCACCTGCTCCGACAATTAATACATCCTGCCCTTTGTAGAAAAAACCATCACACACTGCACATGCGGAGACGCCACCACCATTTTGCAAATAGTGTTGTTCAGACTCTAAACCTAAGTACCTTGCAGTTGCACCAGTGGATATAATCACTGTCTCTGCATGAATTTCTTTGTCATTGTCTACCCAAGCCTTATGAATAGGGCCTGTGAAATCTACTTTAGTAACAAGACCGTGACGAACACTAGTTCCAAACCTAACCGCTTGTTTCTCAAGCTGAACCATCATTTCTGGTCCACTTACACCATCAGGATATCCAGGAAAGTTATCTACTTCTGTGGTCGTAGTTAGCTGACCACCAGGTTGCATTCCGTGATACATAACAGGATTTAAATTTGCTCTTGACGCATATATTGCTGCTGTAAATCCAGCTGGACCTGATCCAATGATAAGGCACTTAACGTGCTCAGGTGTTTCACTCATAGTTTAATTTTTTACAAAGTTATAAATTCTTTTAAAGGAAAAATACCATTAAGAAGATTCAAATACTATAAGAATACAATTTAAACTTTGAATTCACTCCGTCAGATTTAATTTATGGCAAGATCAAAGTGTCGATATATGGACTATATCCTGTCCAGATTCCCAGACCACCATTAATGTTGCTTGGAATATTTCCTGGTGTAGCAAAAGGGGATCCATTGTTCAGAATTTGATCTTCCAATGTGAAATAAAACCTATAGGAATCTTCAGTAATAGAACAGAATTTAACGACAACAGTATCACCAGATTTGAATAAACCGGCTTCAGAATTATTGTCTTCTTCAGCATCAGAATTAAATTCAGACCCTCTTGCGGCAAAAAATTCAAATGTTAGACCTTCGAAAAACTGATCGTCAAAAGCAGATCCCAATGGAGCAATGAAGAAGGGATCTTCAGGTTCATTTGTTATTGTGTCTAGGCTGATTCTTTGAGCAAACCACCTATACGCGTTGTATTCTCCTGGCGGGTCTGATAAGATACCGTGGATTAAGCCAAGACTATCGCTTGCATTTTTTTGAAACCATAACGAGTCAATCGTTACCGGAGTCAATATAGAAGTAGCACTTGTTAGTGTTGTGTTTTGATACTCGACAGTCAAATTGTAGGTCTTTCCAACTTCTCCTATTAGGCTAAAGTTGGTGTATATGCAGTAATTTATATTTGCCAGTTGTTGCGCTGAGATACCAATACTTACGCTTAACATCGATAGTTGGATGGAATCAAGGTCGCTAACACAAATTTCTTGTAATTGAAAATCACTTGCACCGTCATTTATTATCACGTTAGCCCCATTGAGTAATAATTCTCCAAGTGTACTTGGATCAACACCGACATTAAAACTATTCGATTGTGTCAGAAAAATAAATGGAGGACTACCTGGTTCTATGGTGCCGTCCACTACAATTTTTTGTTCTGACTCCGGGAATTCCAATGTTACTTCTTTGGTGCAACTGTAAACTAAAAAGCTTGTAAAAACAATTAATATACTTTGTGAAATAATTTGTTTTTTACTCATATCTAGAAGTTAAAATTCCATGTTATGGATGGTATAATTGAAAACAAACTAACTTGCTTTGCTACAATTTCGAAATTTTCATCGCCCGGTTGTCCAAATGGATCGAGGTAGATAAAATAAGGATTTTGTCTGGCATATGCGTTGTAAATTGCGAAAGTCCATGAAGACTTAAACTTCTTTCTTTTTATTTTTTCCCCATCTTGGGTATCAAGGTTTTCGTCTGGCGTATCTCCCTTTGAATATGTTGCGGATAAATCCAATCGATGCGAGTTCACCATCCTGCTCTCATTCTTTGCTCCATAGGTATATCCAAGAGTTCCTTCATTGGGCAACAAATACCAAGATTGAGGTAAGGTGATAGCGTTCCCAGTTGCAAAAATAAAGCTACTGCTCAACACCCATTTTTTGCTGAGATCGTAACTTCCAACAATGGACATGTCATGTCTCCGGTCAAATCGTGCGGAGTATTCTTCCCCTTCACTTAGTTCTTTAAATTGACGGGTAGTCTTACTCCATGTATATCCAACCCACCCAGTTAATCTTCCATATTTCTTTTTCACGAAAAATTCTGCACCATAAGAAAGGCCATCACCAAATGTTAATTGATTATCTACATTATTATTTACACCATTTTCAGGTCTTTCTCCTTCTCGATATTCAATTTGATTTTCTAAGGTTTTGTAATAAATCTCCACGGATGTTTCATAATTGTCATCCCTAAAATTTCTGAAATATCCTAGGTTGTATTGTAATCCTATTTGTGGTTTTACTTTGTCAGAACTTGGGATCCAAAGATCAGTTGGAAGACCAGTAGGGGAGAAGCTTAGTAGATGGATGAATTGCAAGTTTCTTGTGAATGCAGATTTCAGGGAAGAAAATTCATTTAGTTTATAACGGAATGACATTCTTGGTTCCAAACCGATGTAATCAACAATCTTTTCACCTTCATCATAGGTGATAATGTCTACCGTATTTCCACCTTCTTTTACGTAACGATTAAAAGGGCCAATGTGAATGAAATAAGGAACTCGGAGCCCAATATTTGCTTTTAACTTGTTAGATATTTTATAATCATCTTGTATATAAACATTAGCCTCATTCGCGAAAATATCCTCTCTTTCTCCCGTATCGAATTCTGTATCACCTGATGATACTTCAACAGAGGAAGGGGAGTATTTATGATCGACATATCCAACGCCAAATTTTATTTCGTGTCGTGGATTTGGGTAATAACTCCAGTCATTTTTAAAGGTCCAATCTCTTATTCCGGAGATCAGTTTGAAACTAAAATCATCACCCTGCAAACCTTCAAAGGTGAAATTGTAATCAGTGAATGTAGCTGTGGTATTTACGAATAGTTTCTTTTTTATAAGATGATTCCATCTTAAAGAGCTGATGGCATTTCCCCACGGCATTTTTATACCCAAACCACTATTAGGAAGACTAACATCCAAGTTGTCCCTTCCGAAATATCCCGAAAGATAGATTTTGTCTTTGTCTGAAAATCGATAATTCAGTTTCGTGTTTAGATCATAGAAATAATATCCAGTGCCACCTAGATTATCATTATTTTTGATCACAGGCCTCAACAATGCATCTACATATGTTCTTCTACCAGATACAATGAAGGAGGCCTTCTCTTTAATAATAGGACCCTCAAGAGTCAATCTAGAAGAAATAATTCCTATTCCTCCATTTCCAGCGAATTTTTTATTGTTCCCCTCGTTCATACTTATGTCCAAAACGGAAGCCAATCTGCCACCATACTTTGCGGGCATACCACCTTTGATTAATTCGATGTTTTTAACGGCATCTGCATTAAAAACGGAAAAGAATCCAAATAAATGTGATGCGTTGTATACAACAGCCTCATCAAGTAATATCAAGTTTTGATCTGGACCACCACCACGAACATAGAATCCTGCATTTCCCTCACCTGCAGATTGAATTCCAGGAAGTAGTTGAATTGTTTTTAGTATGTCAACTTCACCCATTAACACAGGTAATTTTTTTATTTGCTTTACCTCCATTTCCGTAGCACTCATTTGAGTGCTTTCTAAAGACTTTTTTTTGTTTCCTCGAATGACAACTTCATTCATTTTAAGGATGCTTGGAACAAGGTTTATATCCAGAGTTAAGTCTTCTTTCAGATCAATGATTTTTTCTTGTAAATCAAACCCCAGGTAGTCAAATTTCAAAATGTGTTCTCCGGCTTGAAGTGTAATAGAATAGTAGCCATAGGTATTCGATATCGTACCAAACCCTGATGGTTTATCAAATAATGATGCCCCAATTAACGATTCTCCCGAAGATGAATCAGTGATATTGCCAGAAATTGTGAATGATTGAGTGACTCCTAGGTAGGGAATTAAGAACGAAATAAGTAATATAAGTATGTGTTTCACTCTTTAAATTATTAGAATGTGAATTTCCTAATAATTTATCATTTTATCCGATTTGAGTTGTTAAATTATTGTCTTTATTGGACACATAATTGTATGCTTATACCTGACTTAAGCGAATAGGAATGGAACACAAAGTAGCGCAAGAATAAGTAGTGCTTTGTAGATGATATTCATTTTACTATAATTGTTTGCGCCCTTGCTTGTAGTGAGATAAAAATTTACGATAATCGATAGTACAACCAGAGCCAAAAACCCATGAACAATTGTGCTTTGCACAACAATAGAGACCGGTACAACTAGGAGGCTGGTGAATATCAATAAAGTTATGATTAGCCTTTTGGTTTTGTTCGTGCCGAAAACTATTGGAATAGATTTATCACCAAGTATCAAATCCCCTTTTAAAGCGATCATTTTTTTTATCACTTCACGCGTGAAAATTAGTGTGCCCAGAAACAGAAAAAAAAGAAGAATTGTTTGATTGGTATAATCATAATAGATACTTAAACTGATAAAAGGCAGTATCGTTAGTAGCGAAGCTGCAAATTCACTGAGCATCGCCTTTTTACGCATTTTATGTGAGTAGAACCAAAGAGCAAAACTAAAAAAAACGTTGGTTAGAAAAACTGGCCATGAGATAAACAAACTTAAAAAAGCGCCAATGCCGTTAAATGCGAAATATGCCATGAAGCTAATTTCCTTACTGATTAAGCGATCAAAAATTGCTTTTTTCGGATCGTTAATAAGATCCTTTTCTAAATCATAAAAGGCATTAATGATATAGCCAGACATTATAAACAATGATAAAGCCACTACTTCAAGATGTAATTTATAATCTTTAAGGACCTCCAAATGAGGTTCACCAATGTTGAAGAGGTATAGAGCCGATAAATAAAGCCCAAAAGCGATTAGTAAGACATTGTACCATCTCACAAGAGATAGAACGACATATATTTTAAATAAGGAAAACCTTAGTTTTCGGCTTAAGAAGTGAGCAGCCAATGTTAGAACATGTATATTTTGCTCAGCTCATAATCCTTTAAGTGATCTTGAGCTTTTTCAAAATCTTCTGTAAATCCAAGGATAAATCCACCGCCTCCTGATCCACAAAGTTTGAGGTAATATAAATTGCTATCCAATCCCTCTTTCCACAGTTTTTGAAATACCTTAGGTATCATTGGTTTGAAATGATCCAGAACCACCCTCGAAAGTTGCTTTACATTAGAGAGAAGAGGAGAGAAGTCTTTATTTAGGAACGATTCAATGGCAGCATCGTTATATTTCTTAAACTCAGATTTCAACATCTTTCTAAATCCCTCTTCTTTGCATCGCTCCATAAAATGGGTAACAAGAGGTTGAGTTTTGCCTTTTATTCCAGTGTTTAATAGGAATATTGCACCCTTCCCATTGTTTTCCTGAGGTAAGCCTACGGTCCTCATTTCTTCTTTTGACCGAATAAGAATAGGGAGGTTGAGGTAGCAGATTAATGGATCCAACCCGGAACTCTTGCCATGAAAAAATGATTCCATCAACCCGAAAACTCTCTTTAAAGTAATGAGATTTTGGTTGTTTGGATTTTCATCTGCTTTAATTTTATCGATTGCATAACCATCATAAATGGCTGCTACGATAGCACCAGAACTTCCAACTCCGTATCCTTGCGGAATACTAGAGTCAAAGAACATTCCACTATCCAAATCAATAGAGAATTGATCAACATCTAGGATGCTTGATAATTCTATGTCGTTTTTGAGATAATTTCGGAATTTAATAAGAGATTCAGTTGAAGATTTTGCTTCCTTGTTTGATTTGTCAAATTTTAGAGAACCTTTATATATATCATAGGGAATAGAGAGTCCCATAGAATCTTGGATGATCCCATATTCTCCAAAGAGTAATATTTTTCCGTTGTATAGTGCTTCCTTAAGCATAAATTTCAGTTATAATCTTCTGTCCATCACCGACTTCATCACAAATGTACGCTCCATTCTCACAAAATCCTACTAATTCTTTTTCAATAAATTCCAGTGTTTTGTTAATAAACGCTTTAGGGTAAATTAAATGGACATTAGCACCTGCATCTAACGTGAAACATATTGGAATGTTTTCCGAATCTCTAAATTCTCGAACCTTCTCAATAATAGCTATTGTGTTGGGTCTGAAGAGTATATATGAAGGGTTAGAGGTTAGCATCATGGCGTGTAAAGAGAGCGCTTCTTCCTCAACTAAATGCGTGAAATCTTTGAAACTATCATTCTTCAAAATACCCAATAGAGTCGTGATGTTTGCATTTGCTTGAACAAATCTTTGTTTAGCGTAAGGGTGATTATTCATTAATTCATGACCGATCGTGGAAGAGACCTTCTTAACCCCTTTGTCCACCAAAAGTATGGTATCCTGGAGATCTTGAAAAATTGGATTAATCTCGTTGATAGAAATAGCGTACTCATCAGAGGAGCCTTTTACTTGACTATAGCTGCCCCATAGCGAAAACCCACCATTGATACTTCTGGCAGCACTACCTGATCCTAACCTCGCCATTTGAGATAAATTCCTGTAATAGTCTTCATTCTTTTCTCCATCTATTAAAGTTCTTTCCCATTCGATCAGGCACCCCGATAATGCGCTAAATGCTGACGCGGAAGACGCAATGCCACTGGAATGTGGAAAAGAATTCTTTGAGTCAATTGTAATTTTGTACTTTGAAGTATTAGGAATAAATGAGGATACACGCTTGAAGAACGAATGAATCTTTTCTTCAAATTCGGGTTTATACTTCCCATCCAATTTAAAATCAAAATCTACATTTCCCTTCTTGATAAATTCTGAATTCGAGGTTTCGGTCAATGTAACGACTGTCTCGCTCACACAATTTTTTAGACTAAAACTAATTGAAGGATTGGCGGGAAGCTGCACGGCATGTTTACCCCAATACTTTACCAAAGCAATGTTGGATGGACTAATACATCGTATTTCTCCCAATTTTTTCATCCCACAAAGATAAAACAAACAAGAAGGGATTGAAGCACTCAATTTGTAAGATTATTAATAATGACTGCTAAGCTCACTCATTTGGTATTCTTAAAGGATAGGAGGCATGATACAATTTAAAATGTTTAATCAAAATTCATTCTCTTACCTTTGCTCAAAATTATAAATAGAAGATATGGCTGCAATAACATTAAAAGGAAATACATGTAATACAATTGGTAAACTACCTGAAGTTGGCACTAAAGCACCTTCTTTTGAATTAAGAAAAAATGACCTTTCATTTTGCTCCTTGGAGGATTATACGGGTCAAAGAGTAATTTTAAATATTTATCCAAGTATTGACACTGGTATTTGTGCTATGTCGACAAGGAAATTCAATGAGGAGGCTTCAAACCTAACAAATACAAAGGTGCTTTGTATTTCTAAAGATTTACCTTTTGCACAGGGTAGATTCTGTGGAGCAGAAGGGATCGATAAAATTGAGTGCCTTTCTGATTTTACCAATGGTTCTTTCGGAAGTGATTACAATGTTGATATTGCCGATGGGCCGATGACTGGTTTGCACTCCAGGGCGATTGTTGTTCTAGATGAAAATCATACGGTTATTTATACAGAGCAAGTACCTGAAATAGTCCAAGAGCCGGATTATGTTGCAGCGATGAATGTCCTAGGATAATTCTGGAAATATATTGATGTAAAAAAAGCCAGCTCGATTCATCGAGCTGGCTTTTTTTGTATTCTTTAAAGAAAAATGATTATTTAGTGACAACCATTTTTCTTGTCATTTTCTTATTACCTGATATCAATGAATAAAAATAAACACCGTCAGAATATTCAGAAACATTAAGCTCAAACCTATAATCTCCAGTATTTTGAGATCCTTGAACTGCAGAGTGAACTACTTTCCCATTCATATCAACAACTTCAATCGTGATATCTAGTTTTTCAACTAAAGAATAGCTTATTGTAGTGATGTCTGTTGCAGGGTTTGGAGAGTTCTCAAAATTGGAAACCCCATCAGAGAGTGTTAATTCTTCAAGTCCTAGAGGAGGCTCTTCTAATGCCAAACGAACGGCAGGTACATCTGGTCTGTTGAACCAAACGAAATCACCACCACCACTTAGATCAATTTCTCCTGTTGAGAAATCTGAATCTGCGTTAGCGTTTGCCAATACTGTCAATTCACCTTCACCTAACTCCTGAATAGTAACAAGAGCAAAGTATGTAGCCCCATCATCTATTGTAAGTAGCTCGTAGGTATCTTCAAACTCAATGTAGGTAGCAATCGGATCAGCCATTGACGTAGGGACATCTTCTGGTTGGATCTCATAATCAATAAATTCATAATCGTCATCTACACTTACAAATCCATCTGTAGTATTCAATCTTGCTTCAATCGTTAAGCCTGGAGTAGTGTTAGGCCCAAAATAAACAATTACACCAAATGCTTCTGAATCTTCATTAGTCATTTGGTAATGATTACCAAACCCTTCAGTTTCGAAATCACCATTGGCAGCAGTACTTTGTAACATTTCAAGATCAAATGCAGTGGCATCATCATGCCCCATTTGAACAGTAGTGTATTCAATTGATTTCTCTACAATATTATCTGCAGGTACATCATCGGTAGCATCCGCAGAAACTAAAGTTGACCTAATAATATATGTTCCTTCAACTGTCGGCTCCCAACCAGTTTCAATATAAATACTATCAGTGGAAGCTGGACAAATTGCAGAGTTTGCAAAAGTCAAAGAATTAAATGCATCAGATACATTAGTGTTAAGTACAGTTCCTGCATCATCAAGAATCTCAACCGTTAGTGTAACATTTGTTTGGTTAGCAGTACCATAGTTGTTGAAGTATGTTCCAATAAGAAGTCCTCCATCAGCAGCCGAAACAGCTTGTTCCAAAGCTGTTACTCTGTACTCGTAATTATTCCAAATGTCACCATTTGTAACAAGGTCAATAGCCATGTCGTTTACATTGGCATTTCCATAAATACTTACATCATCAACTCCCCAGTAATAGTGAGAATATCCAGCGTCAAATTCAGCATTATAAGCAAATCTAACCATAACGTCAGCTTCACCACCTGCAGCACAAGAAATGTCCATAGTAGTAGTCATCGCATTATCAGAAGCAGCGTTTGCTGACTCAATAAAGTAATCATTAGATGCAAAAGTTGTCCATGATCCTCCACCATCACTACTTACTTGTACTGACATAGGTGATGTTCCGAAACAGCAGTATCTAAAATACTGTTGAAATTCAAGAATTACAGAAGGCTCATCAGTCATATCGATTGAAGGAGTCGTTAGGAAACCTTGTACGTCTGAAGCAATACCAGTTGTACCGGTTTGATTTACATCAGTATTGAATCCATCACAATCAAAGATCATCCAGCCGTTACTAGCAGTAGTTGACTGTAATTGTCCAATATTAGTACTAAATTCACCTTCAGGAGAAGCTGCAGTAGCTAAATGCCAGATGCCGTACCCTTCTGAATCGACCGCTGTCCATGCACCAAGACCGTTAGAGAAATCATCAGAAAAAATAGCAGCTCCCTTTTCAAAGTGATTCGTTTCTATTTTTTTGTTAATTTTATTAGGAGCAACACTTGCTGCTTCCAAATTCGCTTTTTGTTGGGCAAAACCCGTCATTACTAACCCAAGGGCTACAATGCTAAATAATATTTTTTTCATGTTAAATTATTGATTTATAAATGTTTAATAGGTCTTTTTTTTCCGTTGTTTCACCGGTATAGTGCAAAGGTATCAAAAACGAAGGAAATAAGACCTGAATTAATGACGCAAAATTACAAGTCTACCATATTAATGATTCACTTTTTCTAGACTGGACAATACTTCAGCTTCAGTAAACAAATGACCTTGATTCGCAACAATAAAATTCTTGTTGTTATACTTGACCCACTTCCAATTTGAGATTTTTCTTGCTGAAATCACTTTGTCATATTGTCCAACGCTAATAGTCAAGTGCAGATCATGTTCGGCAATTGACTTTTCAACCCTTTTAATACTGATTTTTATTTGGCTTAAGATCATCCATGTCGCCAAAACTTTTTTTCTGTTTATTTCCGAACTGGTATTAATCTTGGCTATCTGAGAAAGTTTTGTCGGGAATATTTTTATTCTTGTCAGAACATTCAAAATGCTCAGATATGGATTTGGATTTTTAGTAAAATTTCTAAATAATCGTTTGCCAAGGAAATTCCGTGTAGCGAACTGAAACCAAAATGAATCATAAATACCATCGGGAGCTAGGAGCGTTATTTTTTGTAAACGCTCAGGTATATATTGAATAAGCGCTAAAGATAATCTACCACCCATACTATAGCCAAGAAGATCAACGGTGGATATACTACGCTCGTCCAGAAAGTTCGAAATTAATTTGGCCCATAATTCACCATTCATTGTTATAGAAGGGTCCTTGTTATAAGTGTCAGAATTACCATGGTGAAAAAAGTCAAAAGCATATATAGTATAATCTGTACCAATAGAAGAACCCAAAAAAGAATATTTCTCCGCAGATTCCCCATAGCCATGAAAACACAACATTACCCGCTCCCCGGAGCCAAATTGTTGATAGCTAAGATTAAAGTGTGAGTATTTATAAGTGTTGTTACAATTTTTTACCAATAAATTACGTTTTTTTGATAGTGAAGATAAAGATAGAATGAATTTGCAATTTTTTCTTTCATAATCTAAACGTTTCCCTTCCTAACCATTAACAAAAATCCGATGAACAGAATTGTTATTAGCATACTAGCTGGTATGTTGCTTTTACTCAATGCCTGCCAAAAAAAACAAGAATCAAGTGTCAACATAGTTGGGACAAATTTCCATGAAGAGGTTCCCGAATTATTCAATTTCGAATTTCAGTTTGATAGGAGTATGGCCAACGATACGTTATTGAAAGTAAGAATCGATGAAGAACTACTCAATTTTAATCCACCCATTAATGGAACTTTCAACTGGAGTACGGAGGATGTTTTGCAATTTATTCCAGCTAAAAAATTGAAACCAGCAACGCACTATACTGTCAAGATAGGTAAAGATTACGATCAATTTTTTAAGGGTACAAAGATTGATAAAAGTTGGGCTAAGAAATTTCATACGCCTTTATTGTCCATTGAAGATGTTGAGGGATATTGGGGTGCCGATCAAAACAATGTTAAGCTTCCAGGAATGCATGCAATGCTTCGATTCAATCACCAAGTGAATCCAAATGACCTGGGAGGGAACCTTGCTATTGTTGTCGATAATCAGCAACAGAGCTTTGTGGTTTCAGAGCAAAGGGCCAGCCGAACCATAAATATATATCTCCCACAAGTAAAGGTTGAGGATAAAAAGTATTTGATTGATTTTAATTTTAAAAAGGAGCTAAAACCGGCAATAGGAAACTTAAGCTTAGCCAGTGATCTGGAGTTTAGCAAGTACCTCAACTCTCCGTTTGTGATGGATATTAACGGATTGAAAGGAGAGCACAATGGCTTGGAAGGGAATATAAAGATATTCACCTCACAAAAAGTTTCCGAAGAAGAACTCAGAAAGCATCTGGTTTTGGAGCCTAATGTTAAATACACGGTTGAAATTCTTGAGCAAGAAGTGAAAATAATTTCGGATCAGTTTGATGCAGAATTGGGGTATCATGTTAAAGTGAAAAAAGGTCTTAAAGGGATATACGGTGGGAGTTTAAAAAATGATTTTGAAGAAGATGCATCATTCGGAGAATTAAATCCGAGCATTGCTTTTTTAGACAAGAAAAATGTATACCTAAGCAAAGATGGGAATAGGAATATAGAAGTAAATATCATCAATGTCAAAAAGGTGAAGATGACGGTGTATAGGGTATATGAGAACAATATCATGCAGTTTTTCAACAATAGAGGATACTATGATGATTACTATTATCATGATAGGTACGATTCATATTCTGGAGATAAGAATCAGGTAGGGTGTATGGGTGATATTGTTTATGAGGAAGAAATAGTAACTAAAAATCTACCAACCAAGGGAGCAAATAAGTTGTTGGGAATTAACTTTAAGGATAAGATACCCAATGCCGATGGTCTTTATCAAATTGTTCTTTCATCAAATGAAAATTATTGGCTTCAAAGTAAAAAAACCATCGCGATATCTGATATAGGATTGATCGTGAAAAAAGGACCGAATTCCATATCGGTTTTTGCTAATTCTATTCACACGGCTGCGCCAATTTCTGGGGTGGAATTAACACTGATAGGAAAGAATAATCAAATTACGAAAAGTCAAAAAACTGATGGTAGTGGGAAGGTTGTTTTTAAAATTGAAGAGTTACTTGGAGTGAATTATGAAACGGCTATGATAACCGCCAGATTGGGGAGTGATTATAACTACATTATGCTTAACAAAACCCAAGTATCAACCTCGAGATATGATGTTGGAGGTCACTGGCAAAATACAACAGGATTGATGACATACATTTATCCAGAGAGAGACATCTACAGACCTGGAGAAAAACTCAATGTTTCGACTATCATTAGAGATTATCAATGGGAAACTCCTGATGCATTTCCACTCATATTTAAGTTGACCTCTCCGAATGGTAAAGAGGTTGGGAGTGTTAGAAAAAAGTTGAATGATGAGGGCTCGGCAGAGGCTAGTTTTGACTTAAGTGCATCGGCTGCAACAGGTTCTTACATGTTAACAGTGTTGACAGCAAGTGATGTAGTGCTGCAAAACTCTTATATCAAGGTTGAAGAATTTGTTCCGGATAGAATAAAAGTGGATACAAAAATGAACAAGGAAGAATTTGCCAATGGAGATGAATTGACCTTGGAAATTAACGCTGCTAATTTATTTGGTACTCCTGCATCAAATAGAAATTGGGAAAGTGAATTGCAAATTTCACGGGCTTATTTTTACGTGCCTGAATACAACGATTATAATTTTTCGATAAACCAAAACTACACCTATTTCAAGAACGTGATGGAGACCGGGAAAACGGATGAAAATGGGACTGCAAATGTATCATTTGAAATACCCGAAGCATATGCAAATATGGGGGTGCTTAATGCAAGGACATATACCACTGTATTTGATGAAACTGGAAGGCCGGTAAACAGAAATAACAGTTCGAAAATTCACACGCAAGATTATTATTACGGGATAGGTCATAACGGTTACTACCACAGGACTAGTAAGCCTGTGATAAGTAAACTTATTGCAGTGGATCAGGATAAAAAAGCAGCAAATAGTGTTGAAGCTACTGTTACATTAATAAGACACGAATACAAAAGTGTCTTGTCGCAGTCTGGAAGATATTATAGATACCATTCAGTGCCTAAGGAAGTTATCTTAGAAGAAAAAACGGTCACTTTAAGTGGTGACAAAAATACATATTCTTTTACACCTGACTTTTCTGGAAAATATGAAGTTAGAGTTTCTAAACCAGGGGTTACAAATCATGTTTCAAAAATATATTATTGCTATGGTTGGGGGAATACCAATAACTCTTCATTCAAAGTTGATAATGAAGGAAGCATTGATATAAAAACGGATAAGGAAAAGTACAATGTAGGGGAGAAGGCTAATATTATTATGTCACTACCATTCTCCGGGAAGACACTTATTACAATCGAATCAGACAAAGTGGTGAAACATTTCTATAAGGAGTCAGATAAAAAATCATTGTCGATGGAGTTGAAAATTACAGAGGATATGTTACCAAATATATACATATCAGCAACGTTGTTTCGACCACATGCCATTAGTGATTTGCCGTTAACTGTGGCACATGGTTATGCGCCAATAATAGTGAATGACGAGAGAAGAAATATCCCGCTGGAAATAAATGCGGTGGCCAGTACTAGATCTAAAACCAAACAGAAAATCACAGTAAAAGGAAAACCAAATAGTATGGTGAGTTTGGCAGTTGTTGATGAAGGAATTTTACAGGTGACAGGATTCAAAACACCAAACCCCTTTGATTATTTTTATCAAAAAAGAGCTTTGCAGATGACTTCTCATGATATCTATCCATACTTGTTTCCGGAGGTAGGATTGCATTCGGGAAGGCCTGGTGGTGGAGATGGTGATTCTGAATTGGAGAAACGTCTAAACCCTATGAAGAACAAGCGATTCAAGTTGGTTTCATTCTGGAGTGGAATACTAGAAACAAATGGGAAGGGGGAAGTAGAATACGAAATTGACATTCCACAATTTTCGGGTTCACTTAGAATAATGGTCGTAAATTATAAGGGTAAAAATTTCGGTTCAGCGGAGAAAAACATGATTGTTGCGGATCCTATAATTTTATCAGCGGGAATTCCAAGATTCCTTAGTCCAGGTGATACTTTGATCATGCCTTTGACGATCACTAATACTACAAAAAATGCGACTAATGGTGAAGTTAATATTGTGTTAGAAGGACCATTGAGTTTGGTGCCTGAAGAAAATAATTCTGTTGAATTAAAAGCGAATTCTGAGGGTAGAAAAGTGTTTAGAATTGCAGTAGCAAAAGAACTGGGAGAGTCAAAAATAATTGCGAAAGTGAATGCGTTGGGAGAGACTTTTATTTTAGAAACAGACATTACGGTGCGGCCAGGATCACCATTGCAGAAAAGGAGTGGTTCTGGGACAATTGCTGCAAATTCAATTAAGAAATTGAGTTTGGATGAAAAAGGTTTTTTACCAAAAACTGTTGGGCGAAAGCTAATTGTAAGTAGCTCACCACTGGTCAAGTTCACCAAGGATATTGAGTATTTGGTTCGGTATCCACATGGCTGTGTAGAACAGACTGTCTCAAAAGCATTTCCACAACTTTACTTTGAGGATATTATCAAGGACATGGGCATCTATTCTGATCGATCGGAGAATGCGAGATACAATGTTAAGCAGGCCATAAATAAATTGCAAAGAATGCAATTGTATGACGGAGCATACACATATTGGCCAGGTTCAGGAAGACCTCATTACTGGGGTTCAGTATCCGCAACACATTTTTTATTGGAAGCAAAAATTGCGGGTTATGATGTCAATGAAAGGATGTTGTCTTTGTCACTGGATAATCTTGGAATGAGAATGAAGGACAAGAAAAGAGTCGATTATTATTACAATGGAAATAGTAGAAGAAAGATTATTCCAAAGTCGTCATTATATGCCACATACATTTTGGCATTGGCGAACAAAGCGGATCGCTCAATGATGAACTATTATAAGGCCAATAAAAAAGATCTCTCTCTCGATTGCCAATATTTGTTAGCAGGGGCATATCAGTTAATTGGAGACGAAAAAAGTTTCTATGAAGTCTTGCCAAAATCGTTTGAGGGTGAACGTTCCAATCAATCTACAGGAGGTAGTTTTTATTCCTACATACGAGATGAGGCTCTGTCTCTCAATGTCTTGATGGACACTGATCCGGAGAATCCACAAGTACCGATCATGGTAAAACATGTCTCAGAACAGATGAGTTCCAAGCGATACTTGAATACGCAAGAACGATTATTTGGTTTCTTGGCAATGGGGAAATTTGCAAGAAAGAATAATGGGAATAATGTTAGAGCAAAGGTCAAAAATGGGGGCGAAGTCGTAGCAGATTTCAAAGGTAAAATGATCACCTTGGATAAGAATAAACTAATTTCAAAAGACATAGAAATTGTCGCAGAGGGAGAAGGGGAGTTGTTTTATTTTTATGAAACGGAGGGGATAGATGAAAAAGGAAACTATAAGGAGGAAGACAGTTTTATGCGTGTCAGAAAAGCATTCTTCACTAGAACTGGCACACCGATAACGAATAATAAATTCAAACAAAATGATCTTATCGTAGTAAGAATTGCAATCTCTGCGCAAAATAGTACTAGAATACAAAATGTTGCTATCTCGGATATTCTACCCGCAGGATTTGAAATAGAAAATCCACGACTTGATGATTTACCGCAGTACAAGTGGATTAGGAGAAAGTCATACCCGCAGTATCAAGACATCCGTGATGATCGAATCAATATGTACACAGATGTGACTGAGAAGACCAAGTATTTTTTCTACATGGTGAGAGCTGTTTCTCCGGGCAAATATTACATGGGACCAGTAGGGGCTGATGCCATGTACAATGGAGAGTATCATTCTTATAATGGCGCTGCTTGGATTGAGATTGGGGAGTAGTTTCTTTGAATGTTAAATGGATTTTGGAGAGAATGAAAATGTATACATTGAATAAATGGCTCCTTGTTGTAATATTAATTTCTCTGCTTTGCACAGAAGGATGCCAGAATCAAGACAAAGTATCTCCTGTTGGATTATATTGTAGAATGGTTTGTAATAATGATGGAAATAAGGAATATGTCGAGATGTCCATTGCCGATGATATAGTTTTCTCTTCTCATATAGGATCGAGTGTGAAGTTCGATTTTGTAATTTTAGAAGGAGAAAAGATCATGTTTATAAATAAAGGTTATTCAAATCAGGATTCCGTTATAGTTGGATTTAATCTCTCGAGTGAACTTTTAGAATTTGATATGAATCCAGTCTGTTAAGAAAATTGGCACAGGATTGACAGTTCAAATCAAGATGTTGACATACGCTTAGACCCTTTCTATTATAGACCAGGATTAGCCATAAATGAGATGGATTGCGATTAATACACTAATCATTTTTCTCAGTTATAGCAGTTATAGAGCAATTCGAATATATTGAGGCCCGAACTCTGCGTCCCTCTATTTACCATTCACAACATAACCAATACCTAAACCAAAACGAACCCCAAATAAGGATGTGAATGGAGGGTAGTTATATGCTATGATGGAATTTAGACCAAGAGAAAGATTAGCTTGACCAATCATAATCCATTGCTCAGTTAGGTTTGTTTTCAATTCGTAATTCCCCGATTCGTAATTCGTAATTCGCAATTAACCCAAAACCCCCAACGCAATCTTAATATCATCATAAGGAACCTCTTCATTCAAGAAGACAAAATAGTCTCTTAAGCCAGAATCACCCTTCAAAGAACCTTTGGCTTTTTTAACTTTGTCAATGACGTCATTTGAAGTGTATTGTGTAAGATCAATATCCTTTCCATCTTCCTTCAATTTTATCAAATGCGTGAAAACCGTGGCCACTTTTATCCCCTTCTTGTCGGCAATTTCTTCAGGGGTTAAATTATCTTTATACAAAGAATAAGTCTCATCATGAGTCGAGCTCTTTGGCTTAGGTTTAAGACTCAAATTTTCTTTGATCACCGCAAGAAAGGCCGGGCCGTATTTATTGGCTTTCACATTGCTAACTCCAGATATATCTAGCATTTCAGCCTCTGTAGTAGGAAATGTTTGTGACATTTCTTTCAATGTAGAATCGTGAAAAATGATGTATGCGGGCATGCCCAGTTTTTTCGCAATCTGACCACGAAGAGATCTCAGTTTCTCGAATAATTCGGCAGGCACTTCTCCAGACACTGTCGATTTTTTCGTTTTTCTTCCAGCCTTTTTTCTTTCCGCTTTTGTTTCTTTTTCTACAGGAATCGTAAGCCTTAAATTTCCTTCATTGGTCAACAAACTTTTTCCAATACTCGTAACTTTTAAAGTGAATGCATCATCATATGCGATTTCAAAAACGCCTTGGTTAAGCATTTGAATAATGTAAGATTTCCAATCGTTATAAGAATGTTCTTTTCCTGCACCATAAGTTTTTATCTCATGATAGTTTTTCTCCATCAACTCTCTGTTGCCAGAACCTCGAAGAACATTAATAAGCATATTCGTTCCTACTTTCTCTCTCGTTCGGATTACTGCTGAAAGTGCTTTCTGACCGATCACCCTTCCGTCAAAAAATGTTGGTGGGTTTTTGCAGACATCGCAATTGCCACAATCATCCACCAAGTGCTCTCCGAAATATGACAATAATACTCTTCGTCTACAAGTACTGGACTCACAATACTCCTGCATCCGTCTTAATTTCCCCATCAGAATCTCTGATTGAGAGCTTTCTTGAGCAAATCTTCCCAGCATAACAAGATCCCCCAAGTTGTAGTACAGAAGTGTGGTTGATGGTAATCCATCTCTTCCGGCTCTACCAATTTCTTGATAAAATCCTTCAATGTTTTTTGGCAAATTATTATGAATCACCCAACGAACATTTGACTTGTCGATTCCCATTCCGAAAGCGATAGTCGCACATACAACAGAAGACTCATCTCTGATAAATTGCTCTTGATTTTTTTCTCGAGTTTCACGATCCAAACCTGCGTGATATACTATCGCATCGATGCCAACTTCATTGAGTTTGCTAGCGATGTTTTCTGTCTCTTTTCTACTTAGACAATAAATTATTCCCGACTCATTATTGTTGTCACCAATGAATTGAATGTACTCTTGTATTTTATCTTTTTTCTTGATGTTAGGTCTTACCTCTAAGCTTAGATTTTTTCTGTCAAAGGAGGAAATAAATAATTCTGAATTTATTAATCCAAGTTGTTTTACAATATCCTTTCTGGTGGCTTTATCAGCCGTTGCAGTTAACGCAATAAATGGTGTTTCAGGGCGAGATTCACGGAACGATCGCAGTTGCGTATACTCTCTTCTGAAGTCATGACCCCACATCGAAACACAATGCGCTTCATCGACAGCAACCATTGAAAGTTCTATGTTGCTTAGCCACTGTCCACCTTCCGATAAAAGCTTTTCTGGAGATAGGTAAAGCAGTTTTAATTCCCTGGTTTCCACCAAGTTTCGGATTCTGTTTTCCTCTTCTGATGTTTGACTGCTGTTGAGGTATTCGGCTTTTATGCCATTGACTTTTAGGGCTTCCACTTGATCTTTCATAAGAGAAATAAGTGGAGATATAACTAGAGTGATGCCTTCAAAAATGAGTGCGGGTATTTGAAAACAAATTGATTTCCCTCCACCCGTAGGCATTAAGACAAGGCTGTCTTTTTTATCAAGTACGCGATTGATTATTTCTCCCTGAAGTGGACGAAATTCATCATAGCCAAAATGGTCTTTTAATATTTTTTTGGCTTGACTCATAATCAGATTTATTTCGGTATTATTTTTTTCTAAAGAAGACTCTTATCGGAACACCTTGTAATTCGAAATTTGCTCTCAACTGATTTTCCAAATACCTCCTATAAGACTCCATGATATACTGTGGTAAGTTACAGTAAAAAGCAAAGGAAGGAGAATGAGTTGGCAACTGAGTGACGTATTTTATTTTTATGAATTTCCCTTTATTTGAAGGCGGTGGGTTTTTATCAATAACTGCCAACATAACTTCATTTAGAACAGAAGTCATAATACGTTGTGTTCTATTTTTATAAACTTCCATAGCCGTTTCTACAGATTGCATTATTCTCTGCTTGTGCAATGCTGAAACAAAAAGAATAGGCACATCTGTAAATGGAGCAATCTTTTCTCTAATCTCGGCTTCCATTTCTTTCATGGTATTGGTCTCTTTCTCTAATAGATCCCATTTGTTTATCAAAACAACAACCCCTTTCTTATTCCTTTCTATTAGGTAGAAAATATTAAGATCCTGTTTTTGAAATCCATCTTGTGCATCCACCATTAGGATACATACATCCGAATTTTCAATAGCTCTAACCGCCCTCATGACTGAGTAGAACTCGATGTCCTCATGAACTTTAGTCTTTCTTCTTATGCCTGCTGTATCGACTAAATTAAAATCGTGACCATAGGAATTGTATCTCGTATGCAATGCATCTCGAGTAGTCCCAGCCATATCTGTAACGATATTTCTCTCTTCACCTAACAGCGCATTTATTAGCGAAGATTTACCCACATTTGGTTTACCCACAACAGCTATTCTAGGCGTCTCATCATGAAACTCCTCTTCAACAGGCATTTTTTCAGCCAACGCATCAAGCAATTCTCCTGTTCCACTGCCACTTGCAGAAGAAATATTGTAGATGTCACCCAATCCTAGACTATAAAACTCTGCAGCTGCAAACTGTAAATCATGATTATCCACCTTGTTTACCACAAGAAAAACGGGTTTTTTTGCGCCACGAAGCAATTTTGCAACCCCTTCATCAAGATCTGTTACCCCAGATTTCACATCTACAACAAAGAAGAAATAATCCGCTTCATCAAGGGCAATTTTCACCTGAGAGTTGATTTGCCCCTCAAAGATGTCATCTGAACCCTCCACATAGCCGCCAGTATCAATTACTGAAAACGGTTTTCCGTTCCATTCTGAGTGACCGTAATGACGGTCCCTAGTAACCCCACTTTGCTCATCTACTATAGCCATTCTAACTCCTGTGAGTCGGTTGAATAATGTCGATTTACCTACGTTTGGACGCCCTACAATGGCAACTATATTTCCCATGCTGCAAGTTTACGCTTAAATCCTTTTGCGTAAAAGAATGAATAGCAATTTCTTGGGCCGCTACTCAGAATTTAATTTTTGTTAAAAATCACACAGTAATTATCAGTTTTCTATAAAACAATCGTTCTGATCAGTGCATGGAATTAAGAGATTATAACTTAGCTTTGCTATAACAACAGTATGATATATGGTAGAACCGATCAAGGGATTTTCAAAATTAACGAAGCAAGGTAAGATTGAATGGATGATTCAGTCGTATTTTGATGGAAACGAGAAGGTTGTTGATTTTCTTCGAAGCTACTGGCACCATGATGGGGTAGTGCAGAAAAAACATGATGAATTCATAGAGAATACTGTGAGTAATTTCTTCACTCCCTATGGTGTCGCGCCTAATTTCTTGATAAACGACAAACTTTATTGTGTCCCTTTTGCCATAGAAGAGAGTTCTGTAGTGGCTGCTGCCGCAAAGTCCGCCTCATATTGGTTGGCCCGTGGTGGATTCAAGGCTGAGGTGATTTCCAAGATAAAAATTGGACACGTTCACTTCATTTATAATGGAGATACAGAGAAGCTTAAGGAGTTTTTTGAGCAAGTAAAACCAACCTTCTTTAAAGAAACCGAGGACCTGACTAAAAATATGGTCAGAAGAGGTGGTGGCTTCTTAACGCTGGATCTGATCGATAAATCTGCAGATGAAGATGGATATTTTCAGCTAAAAGCAACCTTTGACACCCAAGATGCAATGGGTGCGAATTTCATCAACTCAGTGCTTGAGCAACTGGCTCAAACATTGCAAGATGAGATTGAGAATTCGACTGTTTTTGGTGCTTCGGATAAAGAGGGATTTGAAGTTGTCATGAGCATATTATCCAATTTCACGCCCGATTGTATCGTTCGTGCGGAAGTTTCTTGTCCAGTTGTAGACTTGGTTGATCCAAAATCAGACATATCGGCTGAGGACTTTGCGAATAAATTTCAAAGAGCCATCAGAATTGCTACGGTTGAGCCATATAGGGCAACTACCCATAATAAAGGCATAATGAATGGTGTCGATGCGGTAGTTATAGCTACTGGAAACGATTTCAGAGCCATTGAGGCTTGTGCTCATACTTATGCCGCTAGAGACGGTCAATATAGAAGTTTGACTAAATGTTCTGTCGAAAATGGGATATTTAAATTTTGGATTGATTTGCCGATGGCTATGGGAACTGTTGGTGGTTTAACAAAATTACATCCCATGGTGAAATTCTCCTTTGATCTATTGGGGAATCCCAACTCAGATGAATTAATGAAAATTGTAGCATGTTCTGGCCTGGCACAAAATTTTGGTGCCGTTCGGTCCTTGGTAACAACCGGTATTCAAAAAGGTCACATGAAGATGCATTTGCTTAATATTATGAATACCTTGGAGTGTAGCGAGAATGAGAAACTATTAATTATTGAGCATTTCAAGACAAACACTGTTAGTTTTAGTGCAGTGGAAGATTATTTTAAAATACTGAGAGGAGAAGCAAAAAAAGATTAGATCCCATCAATGAGGATCATTTTTTACAAAAAAACATAGTAAAGGGGTTACTTTTATATTTTTCGATTGTATTTACATCGTAAATAACAGTTAATGGCCAAACGACTATCCTTATTCCTTCTTTTATTTATTTGCTCTCATGTTGGTTTTTCTCAGATAGATGAGCTGCCAATTCATTTCGGACAGTTTTTTAACAACCCACAGATAAATCCTGCACAAGCTGGTTCAGAAGGCGATTTTGAGTTCTCACTGGGCACTAAGCAAAATTCAGGTGTTTTTTCAGGTGTAAAAACATCTTACGCTTCTTTCAATAGCCGGATTTTAAAACGAGATAGAAACTTTCATGTATTAGGGATTCACTTTAACAATGATAGGGAGGGAGATGTAATCAGGCGGAACAGAACTTTTTTGTCTTATAGTCGTCATCTAGCCATATCAGAGAAGTGGATGTTGGCAGCAGGACTGAATGTTGGATTGTACAACTTTACCATTAAATCGAATCCTGTAACAGGAGGAGCGAATTCTGTGACTGAAGATTTTGGTGTTGGATTGCACTTATATAGTAATTCTCAATATCTAAGTTTTTCTGTTAATCAACTTAATGGAGGTGAGGTTCAACCACTGGAACAAATTATAAGATTAGAACCAATTTATAACTTACGCTATAGCCATGACATCTTGCTAAATGCAAGTATGGTCATTAGACCTTTAGCTTTTGTGAGATACGCGGATCTTAACCGAGATCAGGATGATATTCGTGGTGGTATGGGGCTGAAATTTGCATTAAAGTCTTTAGTCAATTTTGGAGCATCTTATGAAGCAAAGGAGGGAACTCATTTTTTTCTTGGGCTGAATGGTTTTACAAAAAATTTCGAAGACAGAAAGGCTAAGAAAAACAATAGACTAAATTTTGAGTTGGGATATTTTGCACCCAATCTTAATAATACAAGAACCAATGTCAATGCATTTGAATTAACATGCCAATACACCATTTTTTAATGAAGCAGGGGTTACATTTTGAAAATGAAATTGTATGTATGATAACAACTAAAACTTTAAAGAGATGAAAAAAATATCGTTCATAATTTCAATGTTGGCCATCAGTATTTTATCTATTAATGCAAAGGAATGTAACAACTACTATGAAACAGAGGGGACCGATAATGACCCAGGTATATATGGTGGCGGTGACTTCTCCATAGATTATGATGGAACCAATCAAGAAGTAGAGCTTGGTATATATGGATTTTTTGAAGGTTGGTCTAATGATTCTCAGGCGAATCAAACATTCTTTTCTGTTAACGGCAGTGAGCCAATTGCCGTTTCAGAATTAACCGATTTTTTGACCTTTATTAATGGGGTTTATGTATCCTTAAATACAACCTCTATTAACGATGAATATCTTCCGAACGCATCATCAATTTGGACTTCGGGAACAGTGAAATTTACAGGTGCAATTAACAACATTACGATGACTCAGTTTGAGTCTGGATTGCTTTTTTCATGTGTTGATTCGCTAGAGGAAATAACCGGCCATGATTATCAATTTGAAGGGGACGACCCAGGATTTCCGGGATATATAATTACCAATGCTTATCGATTCGCTTTTAGTGGTGAAGAGATAGAAGTGAGCATTGGTTATTTCGATTATATATCGTTTGAGGATCAAGTGACTGATATGTCAGTAGATCAAAGTTTCTTCTCCGTTAACGGAAGTGAAATGATTGGGCTAGGGACGATTTATGAAAACCAACCATATATGATAGGGGGTGTTGCAATTACGATCGATACAACTGCAATCCCGGCAAGTTATAATGTGCCAGACAATATGATTTCGGGAACGATAATTTTTGAAGGGGAAATAGATTTGATTATTACCCATCAAGTAGAATCAGGTATTAAGTTTTTATGTGTTGAGGGACAAGGATTGCTGATAGATTGTGAGGATTACACTGAGGATAATAACGACCCCAATTTTCCTGGGATATATGGTGGTTCAGATGTTGTAATCCCATTCGATGGATCTTATCAGACTGTGGCAATGGGCGTATACGGACTATTTGACAACTGGTCTACTAGTGGTCAACAAAATCAAACTATTTTCACGTTCGAGAACGGGCAATCCTTGTCATTGAAATATATTCAACAAAATGTCCCCATGCTGTTGGGTGACCTTTTTATTGATATGGACTTGACTTCTTTAAATGATGAATATCTTTCTCAATCTTCTTTTGATTGGACCTCGGCTACTATTTCTTTTACTGGGGCTATTGAGGAAATTATTATGACGCAATTTGAATCTGGATTATTGTTTTCATGTACAGAGCCTACATTTCTTGACGATTGCATAAATTATACTGAATGGAATAGTGATCCAAGTTTACCTGGAATCTGGCTTCTATGGGATGATTACACCTTGAATTATGATGGCACATACCAAGAAGTATCCTTAGGGGTATATGGCGTGTTTGCGGATTGGATTGCGGATGCGCAAGGTGGTCTTTTACCTTACGCTTCAATTAATATTAACGGGGATTACGTGACACTAGAGACCATTGTTCTAAATTCACCTTATACTTTCAATGATGTAGTCATTGAATTAGACACCAATGCTATACCTGGCGATTACCTCTATTGGGAAGGAACGAATACAGGGACTGTAACTCTAACGGGAAATATTAGTAATATTACACTGAATCAAATGGAGTGGGGTTTACTATCCTCATGTACGATGCCTATTGTGGAGGAAGAATCGGATTGTAACGATTACACAGAGGATAATAACGATCCAAATGCACCAGGAATATACCTTGATGAGGGTGAATACCAAATGGATTTTGATAGCACACATAAGGAGATTTCGATAGGTGTTTACGGATTTTTTAATTGGGATGATATTAGTTCCGTGTGGGGCAATCAAACTTTTTTTTCCGTTAATGGGGGAGATGCTGTATCACTTGAGACGATATACCTAAATCAACCATACGTAATTGATGACATTGAATTAACGGTAGATACAAATGCATTAAATAGCGAATATCCATTGGCTGATTATTGGTTTTCTGGGACAGTGATATTTACTGGTCATGTAAGTCAAATCGTTATGTCTCAGTTTGTGTCAGGATTACTATTCTCTTGTGCAATTCCTTCAGAAGATCAGTGTGATTGTGATGAGTGCGCTTGTCAGATCGATGCCGACTTCAGTTATGTAAATATTGGAAGCTATTACAGTTTTGTTAGTAGTGGAACTGGGACAGAATATTCTTGGGATTTTGGTGATGGTAACTCTAGTATTGAGGAGAACCCCACCCATCAATTTTCATTTCCAAATGCATATAATGTTTGCATGACGAATTTCAACTTGACGGATAATTGCTCGATAACCATTTGTAAGCCGATAGAATTTATGGCCAACACACCAGAATCGAATATTATCACTCCTAATAACGATGGATATGATGATCAAGTAAAGCTCTCTTGCGGCAATGTCACTGTATATGATAGAAACGGGATTGTAGTTACTGAATTGATTAGCCAAGAATATTGGCAAGGAACCGATGGAAACGGTCTGACATTGCCTATGGGAGAATATATTCTGAGGTGTAAGGAAACGGAAGTAATCCGAAAGATAACCGTTATTAGATAGTCGTGTTCAAGCGTCAAAAAACATATAGTGATCAGGAGATTATTGCATTGATAAAAAATGCAGAGTCAAACCAGGTATTGAATTTTTTGTACAAAACTGTTCAGCCAAAAGTTACAGGGTGGATTATTAAAAACAGTGGAAACAATGATGATGCTCAGGATGTTTTTCAAGATGCAGTTTTGTCGTTTTACAACTATGTATTGGATGATAAATTCGATGCAACTAAAAGTGTTACAGCTTTCATTTTTTCATCAGCTAAAAACATGTGGATTAACAGAGTGAAACTTGTTAATCGAGAGAGCGGAGAGCTTCCTTATCAAGTGCCTGATGTTTCTGAAAAAATTGATATATCAGAAGAAAATGAAATGAAAATATCCTCTCTGCTCGCTGAGCTGGGCGCGAGATGTGAGGAGCTACTAACTTATAGTGTTTTTTATAAAATGTCCATGGAAGATATAGCGCTTCGCATGGGATTCTCTAATGCCAATGCCGCTAAAACCAAGAACTATAAATGCAAACAGCGATTGGTTCTTTTAGTAAAAGACAAGAAAGGGTTAAAAGATTATTTATTCGATGAATAAAGGTTTGGGAACATATGAATTGATACAGAATTTTCTAGACGGAAAACTTTCTGGGGATGCCTTAATGGAATTTGAAAGAAGACGTTTAGTTGAAAATGGTTTCGAGCAATATTTGCAAAATCATAAAGCGGCAAATCAACTGATTAGGAATAAGGAATTAGCATCAATTAAAAGGGAACTGAAAAGTATTCATCTGAAAAGTTCTGGATTCAAAGGATTTTGGAGTGGACTAACTGTACTTGTCATTTTAGTTTCGGCTGGATCTTGGATTTATCTTTCAGAATCAAAAGACAATGTGTTTGATTCTAAATCAAATTCAGAAATCACAAGCAAAGATGAGGTTTTTGAAGATCAAAGAACAGATATAGAGTCAACAGCAAAATTAATTGTGAAAAGCGATAAGGTTGATTCATTTCAGAGTGTAGTAAACAAGACCGATGGAAGAATGAATGAAAATGTTTTTGAGCCAGCGGCTAAGGCGAATATTGATGCTTCAAATATTTCAGAAATGATAAAAAAAGAGGCGCTCTCAGAATTGGTTCGGTTAACGGTAAAGCCCGATGTTTTGGCTCCACTTGAAGGTGTCCTGGGCACATCTGAAGAAACTGCCCATAAAGAGAAAGTCATTTGTGATAGCTATTCTGTGACACTGGATATAGATGTAATTCCATCATGCTCAGATAAAAATAATGGTCGCATAAAGATTAGAAACGAAGAATTCCCTCAAAATTATTCTTTTATGATAGATGATAATTATCCGCAACTGGAAAGAGAATTTAATACTCTTGCAAAAGGAAATTATAACGTTATGGTACTGGATGGAAATCGATGCAAGAGTAATCCAACTATTGTTGAGGTTGGAGAACGGAACTGTGACATTATTATATCCCAGTCACAGAGTGTATTTTGGGAAATACCCATTGAATTAACATTCGACAAGAATGCTAATCTGGAGGTTTATAATGCAAAGAGTGGTCAATTGGTTTATGCAAAACAACTAGATTCCAATGGAGCGAATGTTTGGAAGGGCCACGATTCCAATGATCAAATCTTACCAATGGGTTTATACATTTATAACATTAAGTATCGTAACAATCAAGATTCAGGCGAAATTAGAATACTCAATTAGCGATTTGATTCTGTCAGCTTAATACAGTTGTTCCTGACTTGTGATCTGCTATGTGATTTATACTTTTAAGAGTGGCTGATAAATGGAAACTTCAAATTTATTTCAGCAATAAAAAATGACACTAATTTTTGGTAGGTTTGATCCTTCAATGTCTTTCAGCAATACATGACCAAAAATTATCTCAACAGCATTAATCAATCTTTCCAGTACTACAAGTTGTTGGGTGACCAAACCTTTGCTCAATTATCAGATGAGGATTTTTTTTATGTGCCGGACGCTAATGAGAATTCAGTTGCAATAATTGTCAAACATCTCTGGGGGAATTTGCTTTCACGTTGGACAAATTTTTTAAATGAAGATGGAGAAAAAGATTGGAGAAAGAGAGATGAGGAATTCGTAGCTGACATAAAAGATAAAACAGAATTATTAGAGAAGTGGAATGAGGGATGGACGTGTTTGTTCGAGGCGCTATCCACTATCAATGAAGATAATTTCGATAACTTGGTCTATATTAGAAACCAGGGACACACTATTGTTGAGGCTTGTAATCGACAATTGGCCCACTATGCATATCATATTGGGCAGATAGTATTCTTAGGCAAAATGATAAAAGGGAATCATTGGAAAAGTTTGTCAATTCCAAAAGGAGATTCTGAAAAATTCAACGCGGAAAAATTCGAAAAACAGAAGCATCAAGTAAACTTTGTAGAAGAATACCTAAATCCCGAAAATAATCAGGATACAAAAAAAGGTGATCTACCTGAAGCATAAATATGAGTGAAAAGAATAAAAAGATATCAAAATTTTATAGTCACGGAAAACTATTATTAACCGGTGAGTATCTTGTTTTGTCTGGAGCTAAAGCGGTAGCATTGGCAACAAAAGTTGGTCAATATTTAAGGGTAATCCCAACGGATGAAGGGAACATTCTTTGGGTCAGTTTTGACCAAGAGGAAGAGGTTTGGTTTTCAGCCACTTTTGATTTAGAAACGTTCGAGATTACAGGAACAGTAGATCAGGATAGGGCGAAATTTATAGAAAGTCTTTTAGTGGCCGCTAAAAAAATGAATCCTGGATGTTTTTATGGATTAGAGGGTGTAGAATTTAACACGCACCTTGAGTTTGATGAGGAGTGGGGATTGGGCTCAAGCAGTACCCTGATAAATAATGTAGCACTGTGGGCAGAAGTGGATGCATATGCTTTGTTAGAAAATACCATAAAGGGAAGTGGCTATGATATTGCCGTAGCTCGAGCGGGAGATAATATCGTTTACGCGTTGAAACCCATTCGAGTGACGAAGAAGATACATTTTGACCCACCATTTAAAGAGAATATTTTTTTTATATACCTCAATAGAAAGCAGGACTCTGCATCTGAAGTAAAAAAGTTTGAAGCGAAAGATGAAAATTTTCAAGCAGAAATTTCAGGCATCAATGATATTAGCGAAAAGATCGTTGAGGTGGAAAGTATTGGTGATTTTGAGAAACTGATTGAAGAGCATAATACCATCATGTCAAAAGTCTTAGGCAGACCTTCCGCTCAAGCTGATCACCCTGATTATAAAGGGGGGGTCCTTAAATATTTAGGAGCTTGGGGTGGTGATTTTATGTTGGCTACTGGACATAGAAACGACATGGTTTATTTTATGGAAAGAGGATATGCCACCATTGTTCCATTTGCAGATATGATAAAATAAAAAGACCGACTGAGTTTACTCAGCCGGTCTTACGAAAATGTTAGTTTTAGCGAATACTATCTCTTGAAATAATATCTCGTAATAAATATTCCCTTTCCATCACCCTGTCCTGAATCACTTTCAACTCCACCAATTACTGTCATAAGTTCCCATCCTTCAGCTACCATTTTATTTAGTTTTGAAGCGATCATTGCATCATTAGAGGCAATATTCTGAAAGTTGATTCCAACACCACTATAAAAGTTAACCATTTTGGTTTCTTTGAAATTATTGATTTTCAAGCCTTTCCTTTTAACATTTCCTTGATTAGATTTTTTACCGTCCGTTCTTACTGTTGTAGCCATGTCCACATCCATAGCGTCCAGAGTTTCGATTATACGTGATCTTCCAAGTCCCATTGGAACAATAGATTCGACAGCTGTTATTATTTTAAATTCTGTTCCAGCTTGTGGCTTATCCTCTGCTTGACTGAAGGAGATAAGGCCTAAAACGGTCGTAATTGCTAGTATTGTTATAATAGTATTCTTCATATTTGATCGTTGATTTTTAATTTGGATCCAAATTTAAGAATATATATCAGACCAAGATTTAATTTAATAATTCTATATTTATCCGAGTGATAACCTAATAATATGGCAACAAGATGAAAATTAATTCATACGAAGAGTACGAAGTAGTGTATAAAAAGAGTTTGGAAGATCCAGAAAAATTTTGGTCGGAAATTGCGGAGAATTTTCTTTGGCGCAAAAAGTGGGATAATGTCCTATCATGGGATTTTAATAAGGCAGAAGTGAAATGGTTTCAAGGGGCGAAATTAAATATTACTGAGAATTGCCTTGATCGTCATGTTGAGAAAGATGGATTGAAAACGGCCATAATTTGGGAGCCTAATAATCCAAAAGAAGAATCCAAGCATATATCATATCAAGAGTTGTTTTCTCATGTAAGTCAATTTGCCAATGTATTAAAAAACAATAATGTTGAGAAAGGGGATAGAGTTTGTATCTACATGCCAATGATTCCAGAATTGGCGGTGGCGGTATTGGCATGTGCAAGAATTGGGGCAATACACTCTGTGGTTTTCGCAGGATTTTCCTCCAACGCATTGTCAAGCAGAATTAATGACGCCTCTTGCAAAGTACTTATCACTGCAGATGGTGGATATCGAGGAACGAAGATTACCCCATTGAAAGAAATTGCAGATAAGGCCTTGATAGATTGTCCCTCCATAGAAAAGTCTATTGTTGTTAAAAGAACAAATAGTGATGTAATAATGAAGGAAGGACGTGATGTCTGGTGGCATGATGAGATGAAAAATGCAAACATCTATTGCCCTGCAGAGGTTATGGATGCAGAGGACGAACTCTTTATTCTATATACTTCAGGAAGCACTGGAAAACCGAAAGGTATGGTGCATACATGCGGTGGATATATGGTTTATACAGCCTATACCTTCCAAAATGTTTTCCAATACAATCAAGAAGATGTTTATTGGTGTACTGCGGACATTGGATGGATTACGGGTCACTCATACATTATCTATGGTCCGCTGGCCTGTGGAGCAACGACAATTATGTTCGAAGGAGTACCGACCTATCCAGACGCTGGAAGATTCTGGGAGATAGTAGATAAGCACGAGGTCAATCAATTTTATACCGCTCCGACTGCTATACGTGCCTTGGAAAAATTTGACATTTCATTGGTAAACAAACACTCACTGGGGTCTCTGAAGGTCCTGGGAACCGTTGGAGAGCCAATCAATGAAGAAGCCTGGCATTGGTATGATGAAAATATCGGCAAGGGCAATTGCCCTATTGTTGACACTTGGTGGCAAACTGAGACGGGTGGAATTCTAATTTCTTCATTAGCTGGAGAAACTCCTCAAAAACCTACTTATGCCACTTTACCCATGCCTGGAATCCAACCAGTTTTGATGGATGATAATGGTGAGGTGATAAATGAAGTTAGGGCTGAAGGTCGATTGGCGATCAAGTTCCCGTGGCCATCAATAGCTCGAACGATATACGGAGATCACGAGAGATATAAAAAGACATATTTCTCAGCTTTTAAAGGAATGTATTTCACTGGTGATGGAGCATTAAGAGATCAAGATGGCAATTATAGAATCACTGGTCGTGTAGATGATGTGGTTATTGTCTCGGGCCACAATCTTGGCACTGCACCTATAGAGAACGTTATCAATGAGCATGTTGCTGTTGTTGAATCAGCCATTGTCGGTTTCCCTCATGATGTGAAAGGAAATGCACTTTACGGCTTTGTTATATTACATGATGGTAATGTTGGAGACTCAGAGCTACAAAGCCAGATTAATGAACTTATAGCTGAGGGTATTGGGCCTATCGCCAAATTGGACAAAATTCAGTTTGTGTCTGGGTTACCGAAAACCAGATCTGGAAAGATCATGCGAAGAATTCTAAGGAAGATCGCTTCAAAGGAGCAAGACAACCTTGGAGACATCTCTACACTGCTCAACCCAGAGATTGTTCAATCTATTATTGATAAAGCATTGGTATAAAAAAAGCCTCATCCCGATGAATCGGAATGAGGCTTTCATTTAAATATCTTTAGGTATTAACGCTTGTGTAGCTTTACACTAGAAACACTAACTCTTTTTCTACCTTTTCTTCTTCGTGCACTAAGCACTTTTCTACCGTCAGCAGAACTCATTCTTTCTCTGAAACCGTGCTTGTTTCTTCTTTTTCTATTTGATGGCTGAAATGTTCTTTTACTCATGGCGTCTTAATTTTGTCTGATGTCCTTTTTCAAAAGGAGTGCAAAGTTAGATAAAAATTAAAAAGCGACAAATAAATTGTATTTTTTTAATTCTATTTCGCAAAGCCCGACAAACTTACGAATTTAGCGATAGATCTTCACTATTTTTTTAGTCTCAAAGAACTCCTCCTCAAAGTATTCCGTCAAATTCACGACATTGTATTTATATCTCAATTGACTCAGTTCTTCTTGAAAATCACCTCCTTTCAAGTATAAAATACATGATTTCGGATCTTGCCAATCAAGTAAATGTTTGCTTTGGGCGACAAATTTTGGTAATTGTGTGACTGCTCGACTCACTATTATATTATGTCGTTCCTTAAAGCTTTCGGATCGATCTATAACTATTTTAGTGTTTTTTAATCCAATATGGTCAGAAACCTCACGCGCAACCGTCATTTTCTTCTTGATAGAATCAAGTAAAGTGAAATTCACTTTCGGAAACAAAATGGCTAGAGGAATACCTGGCAGGCCACCCCCCGAACCAATGTCTAAAACATTCATGCCATCCTCAAAAGCATGGTATTTAGCTATACCTAGGGAATGCAGAACGTGTTTGAGGTAGAAGAATTCGAAATCTTTACGAGAGATGACATTGATCTGGTTATTCCATTCCTCAAAAATGCCGTAGAGTGCTGACAACTGACGAATTTGATCCTCAGTAAGTTTCGTGAAGTATTTAAGAATGATGTCTATGGTCACGTTTTGCATAAAGAGTGGTATTGGCTTCAGAAATGAATTGCATGTGCAATTCAATATGATTTGGGCTTATATACTTAGATCATATCCTTAGAGCTGGCCATCATATCTGATAGAAATGAACGCGCTCTAAATAGTTGTGCTTTAACCGTTCCCAGTGGAATTTGAAGTTCTTGAGAAATTTCTTCGTACGATAACTCCTTGAAATAACGAAGCTCTATGAGTTCTCTATATCGAGGCTTTAGTTTAGTCACAATTTCACGCATATGTTGTACACGTTGCTTCTGCATGTACATTTCATCAGGTGTCTTGTCGTCAGCCTCTAATTCAAAGCTGCTCTTATCACCATCAGAATTCTCAAATTCTGCATCAATGGAAAGTAAGGTTTTCTTCTTTTTCCTTAAAAAATCAATACAGTTGTTAGAGGCAATCTTAAACAGCCAAGTACTGAAGGCATATGTTGGAGTATACTGTTCCAAACGTTTGAAGGCCTTGCCAAATGCTTCGATCGTTAGATCATCCGCATCATCGTCATTGTTGACCATTTTCAAAAGCATAAAATATATGGAATCTCGGTACCGTTCCATCAATTTTGCGTATGCTGTTTGGCTCTTTTCATCGAGGGCCTGCCTAACCAGTTTGTAGTCCTGACGTGCCTTATCCGAAAGATTTTTACTTATCTCCATTTAATTTTATTTGAAAACCTGAGTGAAAATGTAACAAGAATGCTCATCAAGAGCAACAAAGGTTCATATATAGGACTCAAAGCTAACAAGTCTGATCCCTTAAGTTTTTTGAAGCCACTAGAAGAAATTAACAATTGAATGATGGTTTTTCCGAAATAGATGCCAAGGACAATTGGAAGGGCAATGCGATTGACCAGCAACAAGATAAGGCTCAAATAGAATGTGATCTGAGACAAATGGTAGAATCCCAGTAGCATTTTAGTCTCCAGTTTATAGTTATTGGCCGTAGAAAGGTGTCTCCTTTTTTGTTTCCACCACATACGCCAGTTTTTGCTGGGTTCAGAGTACATAAATGAATCCTCTATAGTGACGACAGAGAAATTGTTTTTTGTGATAAATTTATTCACAAATAGATCATCGTCTCCAGCAGGAATATGATATTGGTTTCTAAAGCCTCCGACTTTAAAGAAGAAATCTTTGTTGTATCCTAAATTTCTGCCAACACCCATGTACGGGAATCCTGCCATAGCAAAGGACAGATATTGCTGCCCAATCTGAGTCGCATCATAACGTATGAGCATATTAAGCAATCCTTTTTCTTTGGTGTATGGACTATAGCCGATAACAATGTCCTTGTTAAAGTGGTCTGAGATTGATCGCAACCAATTTTTTGATTTTGGACAACAATCAGCATCGGTAAGTATCAATTGTGTATTTGCTGCCTTCTTAATCCCCAAGGTTAATGGAAGCTTTTTTCCGGAATATGTTTTCTGAGAATCCGTGATGTGTGTGACATGGAGATTAGGATGATTCTGTTTTAACTCAAAAAGCACTTGGTCTGTTTGTTCGTCCGCCCCATCATTGACAACTATTACCTCAAAATTGTCATAATTCTGCTCTAAGATAAAGGGTAAGTTCTTTTCTAGATTATCACTATCATTTTTGGATGATATAATAACTGAAATCCCGCCACTGTTGTTTGTTTGTCCTACTGGACTTTTCTTTTTCAGCCTGAGAAAGAAAAACAAATAGTAAAAGACTAGAATGGCAGTTGAAGCAACAAAGGAATAGAAAAGAATTGCCGTAGCTATGTTCATATGTACTAATGGATGCATTAAAGCTACAATCGTGCATTGAACCTAAAGAATCAATTTTGGGTATCCATTAACATTGTGCTTTTTAAAAATGCACGTGTAATGAGCACAGTTATTTTCTTATTTTGAAACAATAAAAGAGCAAGATTACCTGTTGGAAATAAATATTATAATGTTCATTATTCGGGTTTTGGAGATGGAATGAATATATATATTTGCACGCATGCAAGAAATGATTTTAATCCTTGATTTTGGTAGCCAATACACGCAGTTAATAGCAAGGAGAATAAGGGAGCACAATGTTTATTGTGAAATTGTTCCCTATAATAATGTACCTAAAGATTTATCATATGTGAAGGGGGTAATTCTTAGTGGAAGCCCGTTTTCTGTTCATGATGATGATGCGCCTAGCATCGAATTAGAGAATTATTCACACGTTCCAGTTTTGGGGGTGTGTTTTGGGGCACAACAAATCGCCAATCAGATGGGAGGACAAGTTCGTCCTTCAAATACAAGAGAATATGGCAGGGCGCATCTTTCATTTGTTGATGATAATAATCCACTGATGAAGGATGTTGACGGAAACTCACAAGTTTGGATGAGTCATGCAGATTCCATAGCTGAAGTTGCCGAAAACTTTAACATAATTGCAAGTACAAAAGATGTTCGTGTTGCCGGTTATCAAGTGAAGGGAAAGGATGTTTATGGTATTCAATTTCATCCTGAGGTTTATCATTCGGAACATGGAAAGGTTATGCTGGGGAATTTTTTGTTTGAGATTTGTAATCTTGAAGCAAATTGGACGCCAGATTCCTATGTTCAGACAGCAGTAGATGAAATAAAAAATACAGTAGGTGATGATAAAGTCCTTTTGGGTCTATCAGGTGGTGTGGATTCATCAGTTGCCGCTATGCTTTTGCATAAGGCCATTGGCGCAAATCTAACTTGTGTATTCGTAGACAATGGTCTATTGCGTAAAAACGAATTTACCGAGGTTCTTGAAAGCTATAAGGACATGGGGCTTAATGTTCAAGGGGTAGAGGCTAAAGATAAATTTTACAAAGCGTTAGAAAATTTATCAGATCCAGAGGAAAAAAGAAAGGCTATAGGTAAAACGTTCATTGATGTTTTTGACCAAGCCTGTGAAAAATTAGATGATGTAAAGTGGTTAGCTCAAGGCACAATATACCCAGATATAATAGAATCAGTATCCGTTAAAGGGCCCTCTGCAACAATCAAATCGCATCATAATGTGGGCGGCCTGCCTGACTATATGAAACTCAAAGTAATTGAGCCCCTTAAAGCTTTGTTTAAGGATGAAGTGAGAGAAGTTGGAGCAGTTTTGGGATTGAAAAAAGAGATTCTACAAAGGCACCCGTTTCCAGGGCCAGGCTTAGGAATAAGGATATTGGGTGATATAACAGCAGAAAAGGTACGCGTTTTGCAAGAGGTTGATTATATTTACATTAACACGTTGAAAGAAAAAGGTTTATATAACGATATTTGGCAGGCTGGGTCAATACTTTTGCCTGTACAGTCTGTTGGAGTTATGGGAGATGAAAGAACCTATGAAAAAGCTGTTGCTTTGAGAGCCGTAACCTCTACTGATGGTATGACCGCTGATTGGTTTCATATGCCATATGATGTGCTTGCAGAAATTTCCAATGCCATTATTAATAAGGTTAAGGGGGTTAATAGGGTGGTATATGATATCAGCTCAAAGCCGCCAGCAACAATTGAGTGGGAATAAATATGCTGCCTATTAATATGAGAATTAAAATAAGAGGAATTTTCCTGCCATACTTTTTACTTTGTGGATTACTGTTCCTTACAAGTTCATTGACTGCCCAGGAGAAAAAAGTAGTTGGGGGTAGAACATATTACGTTCATATAGTTGAGAAAGGTCACACTTTATATGGGGTTTCCAAGCAATATGCCGTGGATTTGAATGTGCTCTATGAAAATAATCCTAGTGCAGCGGATGGATTAACTATTGGTGAGACCGTACTTATACCTTTTTCAGAAGTTAAGGCGAAGGATTTAAAATCAGCTCCGGTTCATAAAGGAGAAGGTTTGGCCCATAAGGTTAGAAAAAAAGAGACACTCTACTCTATAAGTAAGTTGTATAATGTCGACATCAATGAACTTATTGCTCGAAATCCGGGAGCAGAATCAGGTATTGTAAAAGGGGATATCATCTTTATTCCAGTAGATATGGTGGATGGCCAGAATGAGGTCGTCTTGGAGCCAGCAAAGGAGTTGACCAATAATCAACATCTTGTGATAACGCAGGAAACCATATACGGCATTTCCAAGCAACACGGTATTAGTCCTGATGAACTTAGGAAAGCCAATGAAGGATTAGATGAGGGATTGAAAGTTGGATCTATAATTCGTATTCCAAAGAATAGTGTTGTTGAAGAAATAGACAATACATCTATCGAAATCACAGGTGAAGCAGTTGAGCAAGTCAACATCGGGCTTCTATTGCCTTTTTCTTTTAGTCTTATTGATACTACTTCTGTGCCGAGTGCTGGTGGCAACAGTTATAAAATGACTGATATAGCGATGGAATTCTATAGAGGTGTTCAATTGGCTGTTGAAAATCAAGAAGAAATGGATGTTAATCTCTTTGTCTATGATATCACCAAGGAAGAGTCCGGGATAAAAAAGTTTTTACTAAAAAAAGAAATCGATAAATTGGATGTTATTATTGGACCTTTGCATGGAAGTTCATTTGCTAGAGTAAGTAAGGCTTTGAAGTCCAAAGGCATTCATATAGTGTCGCCCCTTACAAAGTCTGTAGGAGTTATACAAAATAATCCAAATTGCAGTAAAGTTCAGTCTTCAAACGAATCTCACGCTGCTCACCTTGCAAAAGTAACCCACGCCAGATCACATCAGAGTCAAATTATCGTCATCGATAGTCAGTTGCCAAAAGATGAGAAATTGTTAAAGGCATTCCTGAAATCATATAGAACACTTAATAATGGTGTGTCTCCTACGGTGGTCGAGTTGTCCAAGTATGATCAGCAAGCTTTGGTGGATCAATTGCAAATGGAAATAGACAATCTCGTGGTTGTCCCCAGTGCGGATAAACCTTTTGTGAGTGACTTTTTTACGCGTTTGAGCGATGAGGTAATTGAAGATTTTAAAGTTGAATTATACGGAATTGAACCGTGGTTAAAGTTTGATAATATCTCTGCAGATCAAAAAAATAAGTGGAATCTGAGAATTAGCACTTCGAAATATTTCAATTATGAAAGTGAAGAAACGACAGAGTTTTTAAAAAATTTCTACTCAAATTACAATACGATTCCGGTTTCTGATGGCTACGGAATACTTGCTTATGATATTACTCAGTTTTATCTCAACGGGATATATAATTTTGGCAAGGTATTTTTAAAACACCTGGATCAACTGCCTACTGACGGTTTGCTTACGGGATTCGATTTTAACAGAATGTCAAATGGCGGTTGGGAAAACAATTATAAGTTTATCCTGAGGTACGATAGCTACGATCTAATTAGGGAGTAGACTTTTAGGTGAAAAACTAGGAAGACGATAATGTGCAGTAATATTAATGCACAAATAACGAGGGAAAGAAAAATTAATTAAATTAGCCAACTGAAAAATCTAATAGACAGAAAATGAAGATGATCAAGCATATTTTATTTGGATTATTTGTTCTTGGAGCCATTCAAATGAATGCCCAAGACCCCGTAACACCTAAGGAAAAGGGTGAGCACTACTTTAAAAATGAAGGGTACTACACTGCAATTGATTTTTACAAAAAAGCATACGCATTAGAGAAGAATGCCGATGAAAAGGCAAGGTTAATCTATATGGTTGGGGAGTCTTATAGAATGCTTCACAATCATGCTCAAGCTGAAACATGGTATTTGAGAGCAATAAAAGGGCAACATAAAGATATTATGTCGCACTATTACCTTGGTAAATCGCTACAAGGACAAGGAAGATATAAGGAAGCGCAAGAATCTTTCGATACTTATATCGATAAAGGAGGTGATCCTTCGTTGGCGAAGAAGGCAAAGACTTCCTGTGAATATGCTATTTCATCAGGAAAGGCACCTTCAGCGTACGAAGTTACGCCTGAAATGATGCTAAATACAGAGTTTTATGATTTCGCACCGTTATTGAGTGTGGGAAATGGGGAAGAGATTATATTTTCTTCTTCAAGACAAGGGGCAACAGGATTAGAAGAATTTAAAAGAACAGGCGAAAGCTTCGAAGATTTGTTCATGGCAACAAGAGATCAAAAAGGAAAATGGAGTGAGCCAGTGAGATTAGGTACCACGGTTAATACGCCTAATCATGAGGGGGGATCTTGTCTAGCGCAAGAAGGCCAAGTAATGTACTTTACAAGATGTCCAAGAGAAGAGGATGATGGATGTGACATATATATGGTAGCCAAGACTGGTGATAAATGGGGAGCAGCTCAAATAGTTCCTTTCAAAGGCGATGACCAGGAAAAAATAACTATCGGTCATCCATCAATTTCTGCAGATGGTAAATATATGGTTTTTGCATCTGATCTTCCAGGGACAATGGGGGGTAAAGATATTTTTATTACCGTTAATGAAGGAGGAACCTGGGGTACACCAAAAAACCTTGGGCCTGGTGTTAACACGACTAAAGATGAATTATTCCCGCACTTAAGAAATAATGGAAAGCTATATTTTTCTTCTATGGGAAGAGAAAATATGGGTGGACTTGATATTTTCGAAGCTTCTAAAACAGGAGATATGGAATGGGGAGATGCTACCAACATGGGATACCCTATTAATACAAATGGAAATGATTTTTCAATAATCTTTGATGGAGACGATGAAAAAGGATTTTTCTCTTCTGATAGACAAGGAGGAAAAGGAATGGATGACATCTATTCCTTTACATTGCCAAAAAAGGTATTCGCGTTTAGCGGTTATGTTTATGATAAACAAGAGCAATTCCCTCTAGAAGGAGCTTATATAAAAGTAGTTGGTTCTGACGGATCTTCTTTTCAAGCTAATGCAGATGGAAACGGAGCTTTCAACTTTGCAGACAATGGTGATGAAAGATACATCAACCCGGATGTGAATTATACCATAGAAGTTGGATTGGTGGATTATCTTGTGGCAAAGGATAACATAAGTACTGTTGGAATGGAAGAGTCTACCACATTTGTAAAAGAATACTTCTTGCAGAGTACCAAGGTGGATGAGATTAATTTTCCTGAAGTTCAATATGACCTTGGAAGTGCTGCTTTGAAACCAGCATCAAAAGATTCACTTAACTTCTTATTAACCACATTGGTTGATAATCCAACAATTATCATTGAGCTTGCTGCCCATACTGATTCTAGAGGCCAGAACAACACTAACCAAAAGTTGTCTGACAATAGAGCCCAGTCATGTGTTGATTATTTGATCTCAAAAGGGATTCCATCAGCAAGAATGAAATCACGTGGTTATGGTGAAACGAAATTGAAGGTTTCAGATGCTGCGATCCGAAAAATGTCAACCACTGAAGAAAAAGAGGCGGGACATCAAAAAAATAGACGAACCGTATTTAGAGTGTTAAGTTGGGACTATGTTCCCAATTAATACCAATTAAACTGATTTAAGAAATCCCTTCGTGAATAACGAAGGGATTTTTTTCTGTCATACATAATCGATTCACAATCATTTTACGGATATTTGTATCCATAATGATGAATACAAAATATCAATCAAGAGGAGTCTCAGCAGATAAGGAAGATGTACATGCTGCCATTAAAAACTTAGACAAGGGGCTCTTTCCTCAAGCCTTCTGTAAAATTCTTCCCGACTTGGTTGGCGGGGATGAAGAGTATTGTAATGTAATGCACGCAGATACGGCAGGAACAAAACCTTCATTGGCATATGCATATTGGAAGGAGACGGGTGATGAAAGTGTATGGAAAGGCATTATTCAGGATGCCATCATTATGAATATTGATGATCTCATCTGTGTCGGTATTACAGATAACATTGTTTTATCGTCTACCATTGGCCGAAACAAAAACTTGATTACAGGCGCTGTGATCAAAGAACTTATTCAGGGGACTGAAACATATTTGGAAAAACTTAGATCTCAGGGTGTGGGTATTGTGCTCGCTGGAGGTGAAACTGCAGACGTTGGAGATATAGTTAGAACATTAGATGTAGGTTTTACTGCCTTTGCAAGGGCAAAAAGATCTGATATAATTAACAACGCCAATATAAAAGCTGGGGATGTTATTGTTGGATTGGCGTCTTATGGTCAGGCAACTTATGAAGATGCATACAACGGAGGTATGGGCAGTAATGGCCTTACGTCTGCACGCCATGATGTATTTGGTAAGTACTTGGCTGAAAAATATCCAGAGACTTTTGATCCTTTGGTGCCTGAAGATTTGGTTTATAGCGGATCTAAAAAGTTAACAGACGAAGTAGAAGGTCTTGATGTCAACATGGGGCAGCTTGTGCTTTCACCAACTAGAACATATGCGCCAATTGTGGCTGAGATTCTCAAGTCATTCCGATCTAAGATTAATGGAATGGTACATTGTAGTGGTGGAGCCCAAACAAAGATATTGCACTTTATTGACAACCTTCATATTGTAAAAGACAATCTATTTGATGAACCGCCATTGTTCCAAATCATTCAAGAAGAATCGAAGACTGATTGGAAAGAAATGTACAAGGTTTTCAATATGGGAAGTAGGTTGGAACTGTACATACCTGAAGAAATTGCAGAAGATGTGATTCGCATTTCCAAAAGTTATAATGTGGATGCACAGATTGTCGGGAGAGTGGAGGAAAGCACCGAAAAGAAATTGACCATAAAATCCAAACACGGTGAATTCATTTACCGTTAGCTATTTTAGCTTTTAACTATTTGGTTCCTGAGCTTGTCGAAGGATCACTTTTCTTTTTTAACTTTTCCCTTTTCACTTATATATGAGTAATTATCTCACCAAACTTTCAATCATTGCCGAACGTCATCAAGAGGTTGCAAAACAAATCGTAGATCCGGATATTATTACGGACATGAAGCGTTACACCAAATTGATGAAAGAATATAAAGATCTTGAAGCTTTTGTTGAGGTGTATGAAAAGTATAGAGATGTTCTTGAGAACATTGATTCCTCCAAAGAAATTATAAGTACAGAGGACGACCCTGAATTCAAAGATATGGCCAAGTCCGAGTTGGGAGAACTTGAGGAAACTAAGGTCAAAATGGATGCGGAGATTAGAATGATGCTCATTCCCAAGGATCCGGAAGATGACAAGAATGCGGTAATGGAAATTCGTGCTGGGACGGGCGGAGATGAAGCCAGTCTTTTTGCTGGAGACCTCATGAGGATGTATGCTAAATATATTTCTGATAAAGGTTGGCAAATGGAAATGGTGGACCAGAGTGACGGAACATCTGGTGGATTTAAGGAAGTTATTTTCAATGTTAATGGACCTGGAGCATATGGGGAGCTAAAGTTTGAGGCCGGAGTTCACCGTGTTCAACGTGTGCCACAAACGGAAACTCAGGGACGGGTGCATACTTCAGCGGCTACGGTCATCGTATTGCCAGAGGCCGATGAGTTTGACATTGTGTTAAATAAATCAGATATAAGAAGAGATGAGTTTTGCTCTTCAGGACCCGGAGGTCAATCCGTGAATACAACATATTCAGCCATTCGATTAACCCACATTCCAACTGGAATTGTAGCGCAATGTCAAGATCAGAAATCAAAGTTGAAAAACTACGACAAGGCCTTGAAAGTATTGCGATCAAGAATCTATGAATTGGAGTTGCAAAAGAAGTTGGCAGAGGATGCAATCCATAGAAAGTCAATGGTAAGTTCAGGTGATAGATCTGCAAAAATTAGAACATACAATTATCCCCAAGGAAGAGTAACGGATCACAGAATCAACCTGACCTTATACAACCTAGGAAATATCATTGATGGTGACATCGATGAAATAATAGAGTCGCTAAAAATGGCCGAAAACACAGAAAAACTAAAAGCAGGGGATCGTAGTTAATTTGAAGATTAATCGATTTGAAAATTTGGAAATGGATTAGATAATTCAGAAATTAAAAACAACAACACACGAGTAACGGACATACGACTGACCGACTTACGACAAAAAGACTATATATTTTGACCCGAAAACAACTCATCCAACAAATCCAAGAAAAGAAGACGGTACTGTGTGTTGGTCTAGATCCAGATATTGATAAAGTACCTAAATCTATTGCGGAAAAAGAAAACTGGATTTTCGAATTCAACAAAGCCATAGTTGATGCAACTCATGAATATTGTGTGGCATACAAACCAAACACTGCTTTCTACGAATCGTATGGCTCTTGGGGTTGGCAACAGTTTGAGCTAACAGTTGATTACATTAGAAAGAATTATCCCAAGCATTTCGTTATCGCGGATGCGAAACGTGGAGACATAGGAAATACCTCTTCAAGATATGCGAAAGCTTTTTTCGAAGCCATGGATTGCCATGGAGTTACTGTGGCACCATATATGGGTGAAGATTCAGTAGCACCATTTCTGCAGTTTGCAGATAGATGGGTTATTCTTTTGGTGCTAACATCGAATAAGGGATCACAAGATTTTCAAGGATTGGGAGGAGACAAAAAGCTGTATCAAGAAGTTATTAGCAAAGCAAAAGCATGGGGAAATCCAGAAAACTTGATGTTCGTTGCTGGAGCCACCAGAGGGGAGGAGCTTAAAAAAGTTAGAGAAGAAGTTGGTGATCATTTCCTGTTGATTCCGGGCGTTGGTGCCCAAGGTGGTGATCTGGAATCAGTCATGAAGAATACACTTCTTGATAATGGTGACGCTGGGATTTTGATTAATTCTTCAAGAGGGATAATTTATGCCAGTCAGGCAGATGATTTTGCGGAAGCGGCTGGATTGGAAGCGAGAAAGCTAAGCGCTTTGATTAAAGATTTGATGTAAAAGCATTAAATTTTTGTGAAGAACGAAAATAGATTTACCGCACAATTTCCAACCTCTCCAACCAGACAACCCGATTTTCTTCCAATAAATTAATGAGATATATACCTGAATTTAAATTCAAAGCGTGACCACTTTTTTCTCCATTGATTCTTTTATGGTATACCAAGCTTCCCATCATATTATATATTTGAACTTCCCCATTATGAAACAAGTTAGCAAGTTGTATTGTGAAATTGCCCGCTGTAGGATTAGGATACAACCTCACATCCTCCTGATCAATCATCTCAATATCACCAATACCCACTGGCACACAACCATTCCATTCTATATCCCCACAGGGATCAGTTTTTACCATCCATGATCTAGCTTGGGTACCTGGTTCATTCCAGTTGGTATATTTTCCAACAATAAGATAGCCGCCATCGGAACATTGCTCTACATCGAAGGGCTGATTGAAGTGTTGGTAACCAATTTCATAGCCATAATGTTTATGCCATTCTTGGATGCCATCTTCGTCTATTTTCAAGAGCCAGCTTACTAAATCACCATTAAGATCACCACCCAAAATAATCATGCCACCTTCAGCCGTTGGGACAACTTTTATCACACCGCCATTCTGTGATTCATAGTTGTCTAATTATTGTTACTCCCAATAAATGGAATCATTCTCAAAATCCACTTTATTAACTATAACCTTTATGTACCAATCCAATGTTGATGGCCCTGCAGATTCATTATCTACAGAATTAACGGAGATTGCATCTCCACTATCCAAAATTTCTACAGTATATGAACTAGAATTGGTTTCGATGGGTTCTTGCGAGTCATCATAAAAATTTTCCCATAACACATTGCCGTTTAAATCAGTTTTAGTTAAAAGACCGACTAAAATGCCATCGGATCTTACCGATCCTCCAAGAAACAAATAGCCACCTTTTCTAATAACATTTGCGTTGCGATTTATATTCCCATTTGCATGTCCCAGTACTTCATCCCAAATAATAATACCATCATAATCTATTTTCGTTAGCATGGTGCCCCTTTGGGAGCCATCAGATTCTATTTCACCGACTAAAATTATTCCATCGTCAATATCCAAATTTCCTCTTAAGTACGTATGGGGATTATAGTGATCATATTGTTTGGTCCAGAGAGTATCTAAGTCTTCGTTGACCTTGCCAACAATACCTCTGGAGCTAATGCTATCGCTTAAACCAAAACTGAAGTAGAGGTTTTCACTATTATTATCTTTCACATAGGAGTATTTAAATTCAATAAAATATGTCGTGTTGTTGTCTAGTTCAAACTCTTTTGAAATAATAAGTTCACCAGTACGATCATATTTTTTCAATTGCAAATATTGGCCACTAGGATCAGCATAGGCTCCATAAGTATATATTGTATCGTTAATGATTTCAACATCGGTAAATGTATCACCTAAGGTATCGCTCAATTCTCCACAAATTTCGTTGAAATAAGTGAACTGAGCATCAAATGCCCCAGTCACTAAACACAACAACAATATGTTAAACCATTTAATCACTTATCTAGAAATTTCAATTGTCTTTTTGACTGATTACTTGATCCAGCCCATATCAATCATCAATTGCACTATATTGGACAGTGAGATGATTACAATAGATACCCTTTAAAATTAAACATTTATTATGATGATTGGACCTTTATATGTTATGGTGACTGGTATTATTCCCTACATTTAACACACAATGAGATTCAAAGAAGACCTTCTCCATTACATATGGAAATATAAAAGATTCAACCACCGTGATCTGAAAACTACGGAAGGGCTTGATTTAAACATTGAAAAATATGGTATTCATAATCACGGGTCCGGACCAGATTTTCATAATTCCTTAATATCATTAGATGGTACCAAGTGGGCGGGAAATGTTGAAATACACATTAAGTCATCCGATTGGAACAACCATAAACATCAGCACGATAAGGCTTATGACAATGTTATTTTGCATGTGGTCTATGAACATGATAAAGAAATATTCAATAGCAAGAATCAAAATCTTCCAACCCTCGAATTGAAATCTAGAATCGATCCGAAATTGATTGATCAATATCATAAGATATATGAAAACACTTCATGGATTCCATGTGGGTCACAAATTGCAAATGTCGACTCTCTTATTGTCCATCAAGCCATGGATCGTGCATTGATTCAACGGCTGGAAAGAAAATCTCAATCCATTGTCGATTCCTTGAAGTATTATAACAACGATTGGGACAAAGTGTGCTATCAATCTATTGCAACCAGCTTGGGTGCTAAGATCAATAAGAATGCCTTCGAACAGTTGGCAAGAATATCGCCATGGGAGATTATCGCCAAACATGGAGATAACTTGGTGCAAATAGAAGCTATTCTAATCGGACAAGCAGGTCTATTGTCTGAAGATTTCAAAGATCAATACCATGCCAAGCTAAAAGATGAGTATGAATTCTTGAAGCACAAATATAATTTGGAGAGCATGAAAAGAGAGGCTTGGCAGTTTTCTGGATTGAGACCAGCATCTTTTCCTCATGTTCGAGTCGCTCAATTAGCTCGGATCTTATGGCGTCAACCTCGAATGTTTGCTCAAATTAAATCCTTAGATGAATTAAAGGATATTGATAAGCTATTCCAAGTATCCTTGGATGGATATTGGGATACACATTACAATTTCACAAAAGAATCAAAGTCAAAAAAGAAAGCCATCGGTGCCGTGGTACGGTACAATCTATTGATCAATAGTGTCATTCCCCTTTTGTTCACTTATGGTGATTTGATGAAGGATGAAGAGCTCAAGAATAGGGCGCTTTCCTTCTTGAATCAGATGAAATCGGAATCAAACAACATCATCAAAAAATGGCAGGAATTGGGCGTAAAGTCTGATTGTGCAGGAGATTCTCAAGGGCTATTGGAATTAAAAAACGAATGTTGTACTTTTAAGAAATGTTTGGCGTGCCCGATTGGCGTAGCTCTTTTAAAAAGCTAAAGATGAATATTACAGATAAACTAAAGGATTTTTCAGAGAGAGAAGCATATGGTGTTTTTACCTGGTTGGGTAAAAAGATGAATATGAAGTCAAGTGATATCCGTCTGACTTTCATTTATGTTTCTTTTATCACGCTTGGGTCTCCGCTACTAGTATACTTGGGAATGGCTTTCGTTTTGAAAAACAAAGAATACTTCAAACCAAAGCATAAGAAACGCACCGTTTGGGAATTGTAAATCATTCCAACCTTTTAAATGTCGAAAAATCATAGAATTCTAATTACTGGCTCCAATGGATTATTGGGTCAAAAACTTGTTAGCCATCTTGTAGAAAGTGGCGATCATCTATTCTTAGCTACTTCAAGGGGAGTTAATAGAATTGAAGGCATTTATGATTTCGAATATGCTGAGATGGATATATGTGATCCGGAGCAGGTTAGCTTAGTTTTTGAAAAGTTCAAGCCCACTGCCGTTATTAATACTGCGGCTTATACCCAAGTTGATCATTGCGAAGATGATGTCGAAGCATGTAATGCGCTGAATGTTGAAGGAGTTCGTAATCTTATTCAAGCTTGTGTTAAAGTGGAGGCCAAGTTGATTCACCTCTCAACAGATTTTGTTTTTGATGGAGAAAAAGGAAATTACATTGAGACAGATAAAGTGAATCCATTGAGTGTATATGCTCAGTCAAAACTTGACTCGGAAGAACTAATTCAATCAAGTGCTTTGAGTGATTGGGCCATAGCTCGTACGATCATTATCTATGGGGTTACGCATAAGATGAGTAGGTCCAACTTGGTACTATGGGCCGTTAAAGCATTAAAAGCTGGTCAAGAAATAAACGTTGTTGATGACCAATATCGATCACCAACTTTGGCGGAGGACTTGGCAAAAGCATGTGTCCAAATGATAGAGCACGATGTACAAGGTGTTTATCATGTTTCTGGTCCTGAAACAGCAAGCATTTATGAATTGGTCCATCAAGTGGCTGATTCATTTGCTTTGAATAAAGACCTTATCAGTCCTATTACCACGGCATCCTTAAACCAAAAAGCATCGCGACCACCAAAAACGGGCTTCGACATATCTAAAGCTCAAAAAGATTTCGATTATAATCCAATGACATTCAAGGAGGGATTGGAAATAGTTAAGGAGCATATTAATAAAGAGAGCTAATAGCCAAGCCCCAATTTGGATTCCCTGTTGATAGAGGAGATTGATGATTATTCTCAATTCTCAATTTTACATTTCCAATTAATCAATGTCCATTTTCCATTTCGTCAGCTATGGTTCATAGAAGTTTTTTTCTATCTTGTGCCTGATTCAGATCAGATCGACTGAAAAAAGTTTAGCTAAGACTAATATCTAACCCCTAGTAAAAGGACTACATCCTGAATAAGTATGAAAAGAATTACGACTATTTTAATTGCGCTATTGATTCCTGCACTCACCTTCGCCCAAGAAATGGGATTAGACGAAAAAATCAACCAAGCTTTCAAGCCAATCTCTGATTTTTTCAGCAGTGTTATCTTTTTTGAAATAGCTCCTGGTACCCCATTTGTAATTATTCTTTTGGTCGCTAGTGCTGCCTTTTTCACGATATACTTTGGCTTTGTAAATATTAGACATTTCAGGACGGCTATCAATGTTGTTCGAGGAAAGTTTGATCATGTGGATGGTCATGGTTTGGAAAAAACAGACATGGCTATTGATGGAGATATTCCTGATACAATTAAGGATGAAAGCAAGGATGGGGAGGTGACTCATTTCCAAGCACTAGCCACAGCCGTTTCTGGGACAGTAGGAAATGGGAATATTGCTGGAGTTGCATTGGCTATAGCTCTAGGCGGTCCTGGCGCAACTTTCTGGATGATTGTCTGTGGTCTAATCGGGATGTCTACAAAATTTGTTGAGTGTACCCTTGGTGTTCAGTATAGAGATATTGGAGAAGATGGGACAGTCTACGGAGGACCGATGTATTATTTGAGCAAGGGGCTAAAGGAGAAAGGCTTCGCTGTACTGGGAAAAATCACTGCAGTACTCTTTGCAATATTCTGTATTGGAGGATCTTTTGGTGGTGGTAACGCTGCTCAATCTAATCAAGCAACTATTGTTTTAAAAGATCTGATCGGTTTAGAAAGTGCGAGTGCTGGATTTTTTATAGGGCTTGTTTTAGCCATACTAGTTGGAATCATAATAATTGGTGGAATAAAGAGAATCGCTTCAGTAACGGAAAAGGTGGTGCCATTTATGGCGGTGCTTTACATTGTGGCCTGTCTCTATATCATTCTAAGTAATTTTTCACTTATTGATGACGCAATTTCACTTATTTTCAGAGAAGCCTTTAATCCAACGGCAATTGGAGTAGGTGGGCTGATAGGTGTTCTTCTTGTTGGATTTAAAAGAGCCGCATTCTCAAATGAAGCGGGTGCTGGTTCTGCCTCTATTGCTCATTCTGCTGTGAAAACGAAGTATTCTGCCTCTGAAGGATTAGTAGCTCTTCTTGAGCCGTTCATTGACACAGTTGTTATATGCACAATGACGGCATTGGTTATTGTAATGTTTAACCTTGGGACCGCTGAGGAAATGGGTTCCGGAGCCTTTACATATGGAGAAATTCCAAATAGAATAGAACAAGTCGATGGTACTTTTGATGTTACCGTGGGAGATAGGGTTTATGAGGATGTGAACCAAAAAGTCATGATAGATGGTGAGTTATATGAGGGTGCAGGTATCACTGCTAAAGCTTTTGAAAAATACATTCCCTTCTCGGATATATTTCTCACAATAGCAGTAGTACTATTTGCTGTTTCAACGATGATTTCATGGTCATATTACGGATTGCAGTCATGGATGTTTTTATTCGGTAGGGGGAAAATGTCTGACTTAGTGTACAAGCTGCTCTTTTTAATATTTGTCATCATTGGTGCTTCTGCAAACATGAGTTCAATATGGGCATTTTCAGACGCAATGATTTTCGCAATGGTGTTTCCAAACATGGTTGGTCTATTCTTCTTAATGCCCGTGGTAAAGAAGGAGTTGAAAAGATATTTAGCCGCGATAAAAAAATAGACTTCAATGAAACAGGGTTTAGCCAATTTGTTCATTTTCACTAAGAGTGAACGAATAGGTATCCTTGCTCTCATAGCATTAATTCTTTTAATCCTACTTGGACGATCGGTCATTTTTGATCTATCCGCCAAGCAAGAATACGATTATTTCGAAGTTCAAAATCAACTGGCTATATTAAAAGCTACACAGGATACTCTGGAAGAAAATTACTGGGAAAAGAAAAAATGGCCTAATAAGAAATACTCGAATTCAAAAGATAAAAGCAAGAGCTCGGAGTATAAAAAGCAGGCCCTGAATCGAAGAATTATTGACCCCAATATTGCTGGTCTCGAGGACTGGAAACAGTTGGGGTTTTCTCAAAAGCAAGCGCAGGCGATTCTTAACTATCGGAGCAAGGGAGTTGTTTTCAAAAAGAAAAAGGATCTGCTAAAGTTATTTGTAGTTGATGATGATAAACTCGCTGAGATAGAACGATATATTAAAATAGAAAACATTTCAAAAGACAAAATTAAAGAGACTCAGGTATCTCCAGAGGAGGATAGGATCGTTTATAAAAAGAAATCTATTTTGGTGCGAGAATCTATCAATATCAACACCGCTGATACAGCTCAATTAAAACATGTTTATGGTATTGGATCATACTATGCAAAGTCTATAATTAAGTATCGTGAGATCATGGGTGGGATTGCCAATAAAGAGCAGTTTTCTGAAATTTATGGATTGCAGGACAATCAGGAAAGCATTGACTCATTAGTCAAATATGTTTGGTTTGATAGTTCCGCGATTGCAAAGATTAATATCAACGAATGCACATATAAAGAGCTGGCTTTTAATAGATACATCACCTATGATATAGCACGTGCACTTGTAAATTATCGTGAGATGCACGGACCGTTCAAAAATGTGGGCGAAATCACAAATTCTCATTTGGTAAGTGATGAATTAAGCAGTAAAATTGCACCCTATTTAAAAGTCAATGACGATTAGCGAAAGAATAGCAGATGCAATAAGGGATGTCCCTGATTTCCCTAAGCCGGGAATCATGTTCAAAGACATCACTCCTGTCTTGGAAGATGCAATTCTATGTGGCGACATCGTTCAGGAATTTAAAGAAAAGATATCACATTTAAATATTGACGCAATTGCTGGCGTGGAGAGTAGAGGTTTCTTATTTGGAATGCCTTTGGCCATAGCCATGGGGGTACCCTTTATTACAGTGCGTAAAAAAGGTAAGCTGCCTTACAAGACGGTTTCTTATAAATACGATTTGGAGTATGGCTCAGCCGAAATCGAAGTGCACAAAGAATCAATCAAACCAGAATGGAATGTATTGGTGCATGATGATTTATTAGCAACGGGAGGAACAGCCAAGGCAGCTTCAGAACTAATTCAAATGGAAGGTGCGAAAGTAGCCGGATTTTCTTTTCTTGTGGAGCTTGCATTTTTAAATGGCCAAGAGAGTTTAAAAAAATATTCAGAGAACAACATAAAGCTTATTACCTATTAGTATGGATTTAGATAAAACTGAAAATCAAGAAATGATAGCGCAAATGGTGCGCGATTTCTGTGAAAAAGAAATTAGACCTGATTTTATGAAGTGGGATGAGAGTCAGGAGTTTCCTGTTCATGTCTTCAAAAAATTGGGAGAACTAGGATTAATGGGAGTCCTTGTGCCACAAGAGTATGGTGGTTCTGGAATGTCTTACTTCGATTACATCACGGTGATAGATGAGATCTCTCAGGTTTGTGGTTCAATTGGTTTATCAGTTGCGGCCCATAACTCATTGTGTACCGGTCATATATTGCAATTTGGAAACGAAGAACAAAAGAAAAGATACCTTCCTAAGTTGGCGACAGCAGAATGGATTGGAGCTTGGGGATTGACCGAGACTGGAACAGGATCTGATGCTGGTGGCATGAATACAACTGCTGTGTTAGATGGCGACCACTATGTGGTTAACGGTTCTAAAAATTTCATAACCCATGCGATATCAGGTGATGTTGCTGTGGTGATGGTAAGAACTGGTGAAAAGGGAGATTCGCATGGTATGTCAGCACTCATCATTGATAAAGGAACTCCAGGGTTTACAGGAGGTAAAAAAGAGAATAAGCTCGGTATGCGAGCATCGGAAACTGCAGGTTTGTTTTTTGACAATTGCAGAGTGCCAAAAGAGAATTTACTTGGAAAAGAAGGTGATGGATTTATTCAGGCCTTGAAAATATTAGATGGCGGAAGGATTTCAATTGGAGCCCTTTCATTGGGAATTGCTAGAGGTGCATACAAAGCCGCTTTACAATACTCTAAAGAAAGAGAGCAATTTGGCAAGCCGATTAGTTCTTTTCAAGCAATAGCTTTTAAGTTGGCTGACATGGCAATGCAGATTGAAGCTTCGGAACTGATGCTATTCAAAGCTGCTGATCTTAAGGAAAAGAAACAGAAAATGACCAAAGAAGGTGCAATGGCAAAGCTATATGCATCTGAGGTTTCGGTGAAAGTTGCCAATGAAGCGGTACAAATATTTGGAGGTTATGGGTATACGAAGGATTATCCTGTAGAGAAATTCTACAGAGATTCTAAGCTTTGTACAATAGGAGAGGGGACGTCCGAAATCCAAAAATTGGTTATTTCAAGACTAGTGATCAAAGAATAAGATTGAATCTCATCCAATATCCAACTAAAACTATTGTTAATCAAGGGTTTCAGATTGCAATTAATAAAGTAAATTTTCTTTTGACAGAATTAAAATTACATATATATTTGCAGCCCGAATAAAATTAAATAAAGAGAATGCTAATTATACCAGTAAAAGAAGGCGAAAACATCGAGAGAGCGCTTAAGCGTTACAAGAAAAAATACAACAGTACTAAAGTTGTTAGGCATTTGCGTGCCAGACAACAGTTTACTAAACCTTCGGTATTGAGAAGAGAAGAAGTTAAGAAAGCAACTTATATCCAAGATTTGAATTCAAAGGATAGTTAAGTTTCTAAGAATATTTATATTTAGGGCGGAAGATTTGATCTTCCGCCCTTTTTGTTTTTAAGCATGATAGATAACTTTCTACAGTACATTGAAAAAGAAAAACGATATTCTAAGCACACATTAACTTCATATCGAACGGATTTAAATCAATTTGGTAATTTTTTGAGATTGACATATGAGCTGAGTGATCCGCAAGATGCTATGGCGTTGATGATTAGGAGTTGGGTGGTGTCACTTATAGAAGAAGATGTTTCCGCTAGGACCATTAACAGGAAAAGATCATCCATTAATAGCTTCTTTAAGTACTTGGAGAAGATAGAATATCGTAAAGATAATCCTGTAGGAAAAGTTAAGACGCCAAAAGTAAAACAAAGGCTTCCGGATTTCGTTGAAGAAAACAAGATGAAGGAGCTATTTATAAATGAATCGATTTTTGATGATGATTTGGCGGGCAGAAGAGATCGATTGATCATAGCTCTTTTATATGCATGTGGCATTCGCCTTTCTGAATTGATTAATCTCAAAATGTCAGACTGTGATTTATCTGCTGGGACAATTAGAGTGCTCGGAAAGAGGAATAAAGAGCGCATTGTGCCTTTACATCATAATATAATATTGATCATCAATGAATATCTAGCACTTCGAGATAGGGTAGGGGAGGAGTATTCGGATTACCTGATTCAACTAGATAGTGGTGCTAAGCTCTATGAAAAATTTGTATATCGTAAAGTAAATAAGTATCTTAGTACGGTAACAACCAAAGCTAAAAAGAGCCCGCACGTACTGCGGCATACCTTTGCCACACATATGCTGAACCATGGAGCAGACATATATGCTATCAAAGAATTGTTGGGACACGCCAGTCTTGCGGCTACTCAGGTGTATACCCACAATACAATAGAAAAATTAAAAAAAACACATAGTCAAGCTCATCCGAGAGGTTGAGCAATGTTTAACGCTTAAAACAAAATACATATGCAAATAGACGTTCATTCAGTTCATTTTGATGCTGACATCAAACTAATAGACTTTATAAAAATTCGACTTGAAAAGCTAAAACAATACCACAAGAACATCACAAATTCTGAAGTTTTTCTGAAACTGGAAAACGAAAGTAGCCTGACGAACAAAGTTGTGGAGATAAAAATTAATATTCCAGGCAACGATTTGTTCTCAAAAAAACAATGCAAAAGCTTTGAAGAGGCTACGGATGAAGCGGTTGATGCACTAAGAAGACAGATCCTAAAACGCAAGGAAAAATTCAAATAAATTAGTTGGTTAAAAAAGAACATAATTTATGTTTGCAACTAATAAAATCTTTCATACATTTGCAGACCTTTTTAAAAAGAGGGTCTGCAATTTTTTTTGCAGTCAATATTGCCGATGTAGCTCAGCTGGCTAGAGCAGCTGATTTGTAATCAGCAGGTCGGGGGTTCGAGTCCCTCCATCGGCTCTACATATTGGGGAGTTGTAATAGAAAGAAGATATGAAAAGTCATACTTACTTGCTTTTACAAAGAAAATAGTCTTCGGATTATTTCTAGAGACTCCTCATTATATTTTTTTGGGGAGATACTCAAGCGGTCAACGAGGACAGACTGTAACTCTGTTGGTTTATACCTTCGAAGGTTCGAATCCTTCTCTCCCCACTTGAAAGTTATTTGAAATAAGCAAAATAGTTAAGCGGGAGTAGCTCAGTTGGTAGAGCATCACCCTTCCAAGGTGAGGGTCGCGGGTTCGAGTCTCGTCTCCCGCTCAAAGATAATTACCGGCCGATGTAGCTCAGGGGTAGAGCGTTTCCTTGGTAAGGAAGAGGTCATGGGTTCAATTCCCATCATTGGCTCTAAAGAGAAAATGTAGGTTTTGAACGATCTCTGAAAATATTAATCTTTACGGATTAGTATATTAAGGAAATCAAGACGTACATTGACTCGACTATTTTGTAGTGAAGAAGAGAAAACAATTTAATTAATATAAACAGAAAATAAAAATTAGTAGCTATGGCTAAAGAAACCTATGATCGTTCAAAGCCGCATGTTAATATCGGCACCATTGGTCACGTTGATCACGGTAAAACAACATTAACAGCAGCAATTACTTCGGTGCTAGCAGCCGCAGGCTTTTCTGAAGCACAAGATTTTGCTTCAATTGATAATGCCCCTGAAGAAAAAGAAAGAGGGATTACAATTAACTCTTCTCACGTTGAATATTCAACTGCTAATAGGCATTACGCCCACGTTGACTGTCCAGGTCACGCGGATTACGTAAAGAACATGGTAACTGGTGCTGCTCAAATGGATGGCGCCATACTTGTTGTAGCTTCTACAGATGGACCAATGCCTCAAACTAGAGAGCATATTCTACTTGGAAGACAAGTTGGTATTCCAAGAATAGTTGTATTCATGAATAAAGTGGATATGGTTGATGATCCAGAACTACTTGAATTGGTAGAAATGGAAATCAGAGAACTTCTTTCTTTCTATGAATACGATGGTGACAATTCTCCAGTAATTCAAGGTTCTGCACTAGGTGCATTGAACGGAGATGAAAAATGGTCAGCTACTGTAATTGAATTGATGGAAGCTGTTGACACTTGGATTGAAATTCCGCCAAGAGAAGTAGATAAGCCTTTCTTAATGTCAGTTGAGGATGTATTCTCAATTACAGGTAGAGGGACAGTTGCTACTGGTAGAATCGAACAAGGTGTTGTAAACACTGGAGACGAGGTAGATATTATCGGTCTTCAAGAGGAAAACTTAAAGTCAGTATGTACTGGAGTTGAGATGTTCCGTAAGATTCTAGATAGAGGTGAAGCTGGTGATAACGTTGGTATTCTTTTGAGAGGGGTTGAGAAAACTGCTATCAAGAGAGGGATGGTTATTGCTAAGCCTGGTTCTATTAAGCCTCATAAAAAATTCAAAGCTGAAATTTATGTTTTGAAAAAAGAAGAGGGTGGGCGTCATACTCCATTCCATAACAAATACAGACCTCAGTTTTACTTGAGAACTCTTGATGTTACAGGTGAGATTATACTTGGTGAAGGAAGAGAAATGGTAATGCCTGGTGACAATGTGTCTATCGAGGTTCATTTGATCATGCCAGTAGCTATGGAGCAAGGTCTTCGTTTTGCAATCCGTGAGGGTGGTAGAACCGTAGGCGCTGGTCAGGTTACTGATATAATCGAGTAGTATTACAATATTTTAATATTGGAAAGGTGAGCTGTTTTTAACGGCTCACCTTTACCTATATTAATCTACGGGCGTAGCTCAGTTGGCAGAGCACTGGTCTCCAACACCAGGTGTCGGGAGTTCGAGTCTCTCCGCCCGTGCATTGATAACGTGTGGATAGATTGTTTCTCTCCGCATTTATAGTAAAAATGATTGCCAGAGATTCTGTCGCTGTCAATTTGAGAAAAAATAGAAATTATGTCACTTAGAACTTACGTTAACGAATCTTATAAAGAACTAGCAACTAAAGTTACATGGCCAGCGTGGCCTGACTTACAGTCAAGTGCTATTGTGGTACTTATAGCTTCCGTTATTATTGCAATGATCGTGTTTGTTATGGACTATGTGTTCGGAATGAATGGTGAAGATTCAATTTGGAAAGGTATCTTAGGATGGATTTATGATTTTATTGCTTAATACAAATTAGAGATGGCTAAGGAAGAATTGAAATGGTATGTTGTAAGGGCTGTTGGGGGTAAAGAGAATAAGGTTAAGGAAGCCATAGAACTGGAAATAAAAAGAAATAATCTGAAGGATTTTGTAAAACAAATCCTTATTCCTACAGAAAAAGTATATCAAGTTCGTAACGGAAAGAAAGTACTTAAAGAAAGAAATTATTTGCCAGGGTATGTGCTTATTGAAGCAGCTTTGGTTGGTGAGGTGCCTCACGTTATTAAAGGCATAAACAATGTAATGGGATTCCTTTCTGGAAAGAAAGGAGGAGACCCAATGCCACTGAGACAAGTAGAAGTTAATAGATTGCTTGGTAAGGTGGATGAACTAACAGAAAGTGATGCGGAAGTAAGTGTTAAATTTCATGTTGGAGAACCTGTTAAAGTAATGGATGGACCATTCAATAACTTTAGTGGTGTTGTAGAAGAGGTAAATGAGGAGAAGAAAAAATTAAAAGTAATGGTGAAAATTTTTGGAAGAAAAACACCATTGGAACTTGGCTATATGCAAGTTGAAAAAGAATAAATTAGTAAATACCGTTGACTTAAACATCGTTTTACAATGCTTCCCATTGTAGAGGTCAACACTTAATATATAAATTAAAATGGCAAAAGAAGTAGGTGGACTAATAAAATTGCAAGTTCGAGGCGGAGCTGCAAATCCATCTCCCCCAGTTGGACCCGCGTTGGGTGCTAAAGGGGTGAATATCATGGAGTTCTGTAAGCAATTCAACGCTAGAACTCAAGATAAGCCCGGAAAAGTATTGCCTGTAGTTATTACGGTGTACACTGATAAGTCTTTTGACTTTATCATTAAGACACCACCAGCTGCAGTACAATTACTTGAAGCTTCAAAATTGAAGTCCGGATCTGCTGAACCGCATAAGGTGAAAGTAGGTAATGTATCTTGGGATCAAGTGAAAGCAATTGCGGAAGACAAAATGACGGATTTGAACTGCTTCACCATAGAAAGTGCAATGAAAATGGTTGCCGGTACTGCTCGCAGTATGGGTTTAACCGTAAAAGGTGCAAAACCATTTTAACTTAAACTTCAGAACAATGGCGAAAATTTCGAAAAAAAGAAAAGAAGCGTTGTCGAAGTACGATTCGACTGAAACCTATAAGCTTGATGAAGCTACATCAATAGTTAAGAGTATGGCAACTGCCAAATTCGATGAGACTGTTGATTTAGTGGTTCGTCTTGGAGTTGATCCAAGAAAAGCCAATCAAATGGTTAGGGGCTCTGTTTCACTTCCTCACGGAACTGGAAAAGATGCTAAGGTCCTTGTACTTTGCAACCCTGATAAAGAAAGTGAAGCTACTGAAGCCGGAGCTGACTATGTTGGTTTGGACGAGTACGTTCAAAAGATCAAAGGAGGATGGACAGATATCGATGTGATAATCTGTACGCCAAACGTGATGGGCAAAGTTGGTGCATTGGGTAGAGTGTTAGGACCGAGAGGTCTGATGCCGAACCCTAAGACGGGTACAGTTACTATGGACGTAGCGAAAGCAGTAAAAGATGTGAAGGCCGGTAAAATAGATTTTAAGGTTGATAAATCAGGTATCATTCATACCATCGTAGGTAAATCCTCTTTTTCGAAAGAGCAGCTTACCGAAAATGCGGGTGAATTGTTAAGAACGATTATCAAACTAAAACCTGTTGCCTCAAAGGGAGAGTATGTAAAATCAATTTTTATGTCTAGCTCAATGAGTCCTGGTATTCGCGTAGATGCTAAATCAATTTAATAATCGGATAAACTGAATAAATGAATAAAGAAGAAAAGAATCAGTTCATCGATCAGCTAGCCTCAACATTAGGCGAAAGTCCGATTGTTTATCTTGCAGATACATCAGAACTTAATGCTGACGATACAAGTAAGTTGAGAAGATCATGTCACAAACAAGGCATTACACTTCAAGTGGTAAAAAATACCCTTTTGAAGCGTGCCATGGATCAAGACGAAGGATCTGACTATTCTGAATTATATGATACACTTAAAGGCGCAACATCTTTGATGTTCGCTGATGTGGCTAATGCCCCAGCAAAGCTTATCAAGGATTTCAGAAAAACACACGCAAAGCCCATATTAAAAGGGGCGATTATTGAAGATGCAATATACATAGGCGATGAGAATTTAACAGCGTTATCAGAAATCAAATCTAAAGAAGAGATGATTGGTGATATTATAGCATTGTTACAATCTCCTATCAAGAATGTACTTGGATCCCTTCAATCAAGTGGACAGACGATCTCTGGCTTACTTAAAACGCTCGAAGAAAGAGCAAATTAATAATTTTAGAAAAATAATTTTACAAAACATATACAATGGCAGATTTAAAAGCAATGGCTGAAGACCTAGTAAACCTTTCAGTCAAAGATGTAAGCGAATTGGCTACAATCCTTAAAGACGAATATGGTATCGAACCAGCAGCAGCAGCAGTAGCAGTAGCAGCAGGTGGCGGAGATGGCGGAGACGCTGTCGAAGAAAAATCAGAATTCGATGTAATCCTAACAGCAGCAGGTGGTTCAAAACTTGCAGTGGTAAAACTAGTTAAAGAATTAACTGGTCTTGGATTAAAAGAAGCAAAAGGAATTGTAGATTCTGCGCCTGCACCAATTAAAGAAGGTGTTCAAAAAGATGAGGCAGACTCTCTTAAGAAGCAGCTTGAAGAAGCAGGAGCTGAGGTTGAGCTTAAGTAAGCTTAAGTTTTAGTTTAAAATCCTAAGGTTTAGTGCGATTTACAAATGGGTAAATCGCACTAAACCATTTCTTGTTTCTAATAAACAAGATTCTTTTTATTTAACACCACTTATTAAACTCATTAAATTGGCAGAACTAATTACAAAAGAAAAAAGAATCAGTTTCTCATCGATCCAACTAGGAGTTGAGTATCCTGATTTTCTGGATATCCAGGTTAAGTCTTTTCAAGAATTCTTTCAACTTGAAACCAATCCAGACGATCGTAGAAAAGAAGGCCTTTTCAAGGTTTTTAACGATAATTTCCCAATTTCAGATACGAGAAACCAATTCGTACTGGAATTTTTGGATTATTATATAGATCCACCTCGTTATGACATGCAAGAGTGTGTTGATCGAGGTGTAACATATGCTGTGCCTTTAAAAGCAAAGTTGAAACTATATTGTACCGATCCAGAACATGAGGATTTTGAGACAATCATTCAGGATGTGTACCTAGGAACTATTCCGTACATGACACCTCAAGGATCTTTCATCGTGAACGGTGCTGAGAGAGTAGTGGTTTCTCAATTGCACAGATCACCTGGTGTATTCTTTAGTCAAAGTCGTCACGCGAATGGAACGAAATTATACTCTGCCAGAGTAATTCCATTCAAAGGGTCTTGGATTGAATTTGCAACAGACATCAATTCGGTAATGTATGCGTACATTGATCGAAGAAAAAAATTACCAGTTACGACTTTACTTCGTGCCATTGGATTTGAAACAGATAAGGATATCCTTTCTATTTTCGAATTAGCAGATGAGGTGAAAGTTTCTAAAGCTGGTTTGAAAAGAGTTCTTGGTCGTAAACTCGCGGCAAGGGTTCTTAAAACATGGATTGAAGATTTCGTAGATGAAGATACTGCTGAGGTGGTTTCTATCGAAAGAACAGAAGTGATTATTGATAGAGAGGTTATTCTTGAAAAAGAACATATCCAATTGATCATTGATGCGGATGTTGAAACAGTAATCCTTCACAAGGAGGATGTAAACACTGCGGATTTCACTATCATTTACAACACATTACAAAAAGATACATCTAACTCTGAAAAAGAAGCAGTAGAATACATCTACCGTCAGTTGAGAAACGCTGAGCCGCCAGACATCGAAACAGCTCGTGGTGTTATTGACAAATTATTCTTCTCAGAACAACGTTATGACCTTGGAGAAGTTGGTCGTTATAGAATCAACAAGAAATTAGGATTAGAGACTTCTTACGATGAGCGTACGCTTACAAGAGAAGACATTATCCTTATCATCAAATACCTTATTGAGTTAGTAAACTCAAACGAGGATGTGGATGATATTGATCACTTGAGTAACAGAAGAGTGCGTACAGTTGGAGAACAGTTGTACAATCAATTCGGTGTGGGACTAGCGCGTATGGCTAGAACTATTCGTGAAAGAATGAACGTTAGGGACAATGAGGTATTTACACCAACAGATTTGATCAATGCGAAAACATTGTCCGCTGTTGTAAATTCCTTCTTTGGAACAAATCAGCTTTCTCAATTCATGGATCAAACGAATCCGCTGGCTGAGGTAACACACAAACGTAGAATGTCTGCTCTAGGGCCCGGTGGTCTGACAAGAGAGAGAGCAGGTTTCGAGGTAAGAGATGTGCACTATACTCACTACGGTAGACTTTGTACTATTGAAACGCCAGAGGGACCAAACATTGGTTTGATTTCTTCTCTTTGTGTATTTGCAAAAGTGAACAAACTTGGTTTTATCGAGACGCCTTACAAGCAAGTAATTGGTGGTAAAGTTGATACTGAAAATGTAATTTACTTAAGTGCTGAAGAGGAAGATGAAAAATTAATCGCGCAAGCAAATTCTTCGGTAAATGCCAAGGGTGAGTTTGCGAACAAAATGATTAAGTCTAGAAATAGAGGTGACTTCCCGGTTGTAGAGCCAGAGAAAGTTGACTATATTGATATAGCGCCTAACCAGATTGCCTCTGTGGCTGCATCTTTGATTCCATTCTTGGAGCATGATGATGCGAACAGGGCTTTGATGGGATCGAACATGATGCGTCAAGCAGTACCTTTAATGATTCCACAAGCACCAGTTGTTGGTACAGGATTGGAGGAAAGAGTTGCTAAAGACTCAGGTATTTTGCTAAAAGCAGAAGGTAACGGAAAGGTTACTTACGTAGATGCGGATAACATTACTATAAAATATACAAGAACAGAAGAAGAGCAGTTACTAAGCTTCGATTCTGATGTTAAGACATATGACCTTATCAAGTTCCAAAGAACGAACCAAGGTACCGTTATCAACTTGAAGCCAATGGTGAGAGTGGGTGAGAAGGTAGCTAAAGGTCAAGTACTTTGTGAAGGATACGCAACAGAAGACGGTGAATTAGCAATTGGTGTAAACTTGAAAGTGGCATTCATGCCTTGGAAAGGATACAACTTTGAGGATGCAATCGTGATTTCTGAAAGAGTTGTTAAGGAAGACGTATTCACTTCGATTCATATTGATGAGTATACATTGGAAGTTAGAGATACCAAAAGGGGTATGGAAGAACTTACAGCGGATATTCCAAACGTATCGGAAGAAGCGACTAAGGATTTGGATGAAAATGGTATCATTAGAATAGGATCTGAAATCTCAGGTGGAAATATTCTTATTGGTAAGATTACGCCAAAGGGTGAATCTGATCCTTCTCCTGAAGAAAAACTACTTAGAGCAATCTTTGGTGATAAAGCAGGTGATGTAAAAGATGCATCTCTTAAAACGCCTCCTTCTGTAAAAGGTGTTGTTGTGGATAAAAAGTTATTTGCAAGAGCAGTAAAAGATAGAAAAGCGAAAGCTTTAGATAAGCCACTTCTTGAAAAATTAGATGTTGAATTTGGAAAAGAGGTTAAAAATCTAGATGGTGTTGTTGTTGAAAAACTTTTCAAGTTGGTTAATGGAAAAACATCTCAAGGTGTAAGTAACCTTTACAAGGAAGAGTTTATTAAGAAAGGCGTTAAATTTACTCAGAAGAAATTGGCAGAAATCAATCTATTGGAAGTTAATCCAAAAGGTTGGACAACTCAAAAGAAATTGAATGACAAGATTGAAAAGTTACTTTTCAATTACTCTTTGAAATACAACGAAGTTCTTGGAAAATACAAGAGAAAGAAATTCCAAGTAACTGTTGGTGATGAACTACCAAACGGAATCATCAAGTTGGCTAAAGTTTATGTTGCTAAGAAACGTAAGCTTAAAGTAGGTGATAAGATGGCTGGTCGTCATGGTAACAAAGGTATTGTTGCTAGAATCGTTAAGGAAGAGGATATGCCTTACCTTGAAGATGGATCACCAGTTGATATTGTACTTAATCCACTTGGTGTACCGTCAAGGATGAATATTGGGCAGGTATATGAGACTGTATTAGGTTGGGTTGGAGTTGAGCTAGGATTGAAATTTGCGACTCCGATTTTCGATGGAGCAAGTATTGATCAGATCAATGAATACACCGACAAAGCAAAAATTCCAAGATCAGGTACTACTTATCTATACAATGGAGAAACAGGAGAACGATTCGATCAACCAGCAACAGTTGGTGTGATCTATATGATCAAGCTTTCTCACATGGTTGACGATAAGATGCACGCTAGATCGATTGGACCATACTCATTGATTACGCAACAACCACTTGGTGGTAAGGCGCAGTTTGGTGGTCAAAGATTTGGAGAGATGGAGGTATGGGCACTTGAGGCTTATGGTGCTTCCAACATCCTACAAGAAATATTGACAGTGAAATCTGATGATGTTATGGGAAGAGCCAAGACCTATGAAGCCATAGTGAAAGGTGAACCGATGCCAGAACCGGGTATTCCAGAATCGTTCAACGTACTCCTCAACGAGCTCGCTGGATTGGGACTGAATATTACATTGGATTAGTTTTTAATTGAACATTTTTAAAGGACATTAACATGGCATATAATAAAAATCAACCAAAGACGAAAACAGATTTTACTTCAATCCAAATTAGACTGGCATCTCCAGAGAGGATTTTAGAAAGATCAAATGGTGAAGTCTTGAAGCCAGAGACAATAAACTACAGAACATACAAACCGGAAAGAGATGGATTGTTTTGTGAAAGAATTTTCGGACCTGTAAAGGATTACGAATGTCACTGTGGGAAGTACAAAAGAGTAAGATATAGAGGAATCGTCTGTGATAGATGTGGAGTTGAGGTAACAGAGAAAAAAGTAAGAAGAGAGAGAATGGGACACATTAAGTTGGTCGTTCCTGTAGCTCATATCTGGTACTTCAGATCTTTACCTAACAAGATGGGTTACTTATTGGGTCTTCCAACTAAGAAACTTGATCAAATCATCTATTACGAAAGATTCGTAGTAATTAATGCCGGTGGTGCATTGAATGCGGAAGGAGAACCTGTGAAGCGTCTTGATTTCATGACGGAAGAGGAGTACTTCGACATCGTTGACAAAATGCCAGTGGAGAACCAACATCTTGAAGAAGATGATCCGAACAAGTTTCTTGCGAAGATGGGTGCTGAGGCACTTCATGATTTGTTTAAAACAATGGATTTGGATTCTTTGTCTTACGAATTGAGACATGCTGCAAATACTGAAACTTCTGCTCAAAGAAAAAGAGAAGCATTAAAGAGACTTCACGTTGTTGAAGCATTAAGAGCATCTAATCATGACGGTCAAAATAGACCGGAGTGGATGATCGTAAAAGTTGTGCCAGTTATACCACCAGAGTTAAGACCATTGGTTCCTTTGGATGGTGGACGTTTCGCAACTTCCGATTTGAATGATCTTTACAGAAGAGTAATTATTAGAAACAACAGACTGAAAAGACTTTTAGAAATAAAAGCACCGGATGTGATTCTAAGAAATGAGAAGAGAATGTTGCAGGAATCTGTGGATTCACTTTTTGATAATTCAAGAAAATCTAGCGCAGTTAAGACAGCAAGAAACCGTCCTTTAAAATCTTTGAGTGATTCACTTAAAGGTAAGAGAGGTCGATTTAGACAAAATCTTTTGGGAAAAAGGGTTGATTATTCTGGTCGTTCGGTCATCGTTGTTGGACCTGAGTTAAAAATGCATGAGTGCGGTATCCCTAAAGATATGGCAGCTGAACTTTACAAGCCATTCATCATCCGTAAGATGATCGAAAGGGGTATTGTGAAAACAGTAAAATCTGCAAAGAAAATAGTCGACAAAAAAGAACCTGTTGTTTGGGATATTTTGGAAGGTGTGATGCAAGGGCATCCAGTGCTATTGAACAGAGCCCCGACTCTTCACAGATTGGGTATTCAAGCTTTCCAACCTAAAATGATTGAAGGTAAGGCGATCCAACTTCATCCACTTGTATGTACGGCATTCAACGCGGATTTTGATGGGGATCAGATGGCGGTGCATTTACCACTTGGTAATGCAGCAGTTTTGGAAGCACAATTGTTAATGCTTTCATCTCACAACATCTTGAATCCTGCAAATGGAGCGCCTATTGCTGTACCATCACAGGATATGGTTTTGGGACTATACTATATTACCAAATTAAGAACAAGTACAAAGGATCATATTGTGAAAGGAGAAGGATTAACTTTCTACTCTCCTGAAGAAGTTATGATCGCTCATGAAGAGGGTCAACTTGATCTTCATGCAGCACTTAAAGTACGAATAGAGGATTACACGGGACCAGAAATGGTAACGAAAATCATCGAGACAACTTGTGGTAGAGTTATCTTCAATGAAATGGTTCCAAGAGAAGTGGGATACATCAATGAAGTATTGACTAAGAAATCATTGAGAAACATTATTGGTAGAATTATCAATATTGTGGGAATGGACGTTACGGCTAAGTTCTTGGATGATATCAAAGGGCTTGGATATATCTCTGCATTTAAGGGAGGTCTATCTTTCAACTTGGATGATATTATCATACCAAAAGAAAAAGAAGAATTGGTTGTAAAGGCTAAAGCTGAAGTTGACGAGGTAATCGCCAACTACAACATGGGTCTTATTACAAACAATGAAAGATATAACCAGATCATTGATATCTGGACGCATACTAACTCAAGATTGACTAAAGTCCTTATGGATCAGCTTGAGAATGACAAGCAAGGTTTCAACTCTATCTATATGATGTTTGATTCTGGAGCGAGGGGTTCTAAAGAGCAGATTCGTCAGTTGAGTGGAATGAGGGGATTGATGGCAAAACCGAAAAAATCGAGTGCTGCCGGTGGTCAAGAGATTATTGAAAACCCAATTTTGGCAAACTTTAAAGAGGGTCTATCAATTCTTGAGTACTTTATATCAACTCACGGTGCTCGTAAGGGTCTTGCGGATACGGCACTTAAAACTGCCGATGCGGGTTACTTGACAAGAAGACTTGTTGATGTTGCTCAGGATGTTGTTATTAAAACTCAGGATTGTTTTACACTTAGAGGAATAGAAACAACTGCATTGAAAAACAATGAAGATATCATCGAAAGTTTAGAGGATAGAATCATTGGTAGAACAACTGTATTTGATATCAAGGATCCAATTTCTGGTGAGATGATTACAGAAGCAGGTGAAGAGATTGACATGTTCATGGCGGAAAAAATTGATTCTTCCGGAATTGAACAAGTTGAAATTAGATCAGTACTTACTTGTGATCTTAAACAAGGAGTATGTGCTAAATGTTATGGTCAGAGTTTGTCAACTGGAAGAACAGCCAGAATAGGAGAAACTGTTGGTGTAATTGCTGCACAATCTATTGGTGAACCAGGAACACAGCTTACGCTAAGAACATTCCACGTTGGGGGTACCGCCTCTAACATTGCTGATGTTAATAGTATTACTGCCAAGTTTGATGGTAAACTTGAAATCGATGGTCTAAGAACTGTTGTTAAGGAGGATGGAAAAGATTCGAAAGTTATTGTCGTATCACGTTTGACTGAAATGAAAATCATTGAGCCTGATACAGGTGTGATTTTGATGACGAACAATATTCCTTATGGTTCTGAAATCTTTGTTGATTCGAAGAAGAAAATCAAAAAAGGTGATATGGTTTGTAAATGGGATCCGCACAATGCTTTGATCATTACTGAAGAAGGTGGTAAACTCGTATTCGACAATGTTGAAGATGGTGTTACTTACCGCGAAGAAGTTGATGAGCAAACAGGATTCCGTGAGAAGGTAATCATCATGTCAAGAGACAAGAAGAAACAACCTTTGCTTAAAGTAATGAAAGGTAAGGATGAACTGAGAAGTTACAGTATACCGGTAGGAGCTCACCTTCACGTTGAAGATGGACAGAAGCTAGCTAAAGGTGATATCTTGGCGAAAATACCTCGTGTATCTGGTAAAACAGGTGATATTACAGGGGGTCTTCCAAGGGTTACTCAGTTATTTGAAGCAAGAAACCCATCGGATCCAGCAATCGTTACTGAAATTGATGGTATCGTATCTTACGGTAAGATCAAGAGAGGTAAGAGAGAAATTATTATTGAGTCTAAGTTAGGGGAGGAGAAGAAATACATGGTATCTCTATCTAAACATATCTTGGTTCAAGAAAACGATTTCGTAATTGCAGGAACACCACTTTCTGATGGAGCGATAACTCCAGCGGATATTTTGGCAATTAAAGGTCCTACAGCGGTTCAAGAATACATTGTAAACGAAGTACAGGAAGTATATCGTCTACAGGGTGTGAAGATTAACAACAAGCATTTTGAAGTCATTGTACGTCAAATGATGCAGAAGGTAATCGTTGATGATGCAGGGGATACACAAGTGCTAGAGAACAAACCAGTGAGTAAAATTGATTTCCATGAAGCGAATAACTTTATCTTTAATAAGAAAGTAGTTCTTGATTGTGGAGATTCTGATAGTTTGAAATCTGGTCAGGTGATCAATGCAAGAAAACTAAGAGACGAAAATTCTAAGCTTAAGAGAAAAGACCTTAAGCAAGTTGAGTCAAGAGACGCAATTCCAGCAACTGGACAAGCATTGTTGCAAGGGATCACTAGAGCTTCTCTACAGACGAAGAGTTTCATCTCTGCTGCATCGTTCCAGGAAACAACAAAAGTGCTTAACGAAGCTGCATTAGCAGGTAAGAAAGATTACTTGGTTGGACTGAAAGAGAATGTAATTGTAGGACATAGAATTCCAGCGGGAACAGGTATGCGTCATTTTGATACAATGATCGTAGGTTCTCAAATAGAATACGATGCTTTACAAGAAGCAAAAAAGGTGGCATCAGAAGCTGCTGCTGCAGCGCCAACTGAAGAAGCTGTTTCAGAATAATACTTAAGTTGCGCTCAGCAACCATGGTGTAAATAATATATTAAGGAGGCGTTTCGCAAGAGACGCCTCTTTTTTTGTTTTGTTGAAGCGACATCGCCCCTCCATGACCCTTTAATTTTGAAACTAGAAATGTAGGTCCCTGAGGCACTCGAAGGGCCGGCATTACGAGAGCGAGTCATTCAATTCACGCCACCACTATCGTTAAACGATAAAGACAGACCATTTAACGTTAAAAATAGCTTATTAAACCTCAAAATATCATATTTTTAGTTTGGGTACAACCCTTTTTTCAAGTATATTTGAAACCGACTAAATAATTACATGAACCCTACACATCAAGTATTGCAATCGATATTAAAGGCACAGGCCAAGAACTAAGTAAGAATAAACAGAACCTTCCTTTATGAAAAATTCAATTGTACTAGTGCTTAACATCATCGTGAATAGATTAAAAATCGTACTAAGCATAGTCCTGCTAGGAGTATCACTCAATCTTTCTGCCCAACAGTCCATCAATGCTTCTGGCGGAGAGGCCACAGGTTTTGGTCATGTGAGCTACTCCATAGGTCAGATTGTCTATACTGCTATCGAGTCAGTCAGTGATGATGCTTCTATCATTCAAGGAGTCCAAATTCCTTTCGAAGAATATGTAGTATCCTCTTGCCCTACAGATTTTAATATAGACGGTATAACCAATGGAGATGATTTTGCCATTTTCTTAGGAAATTTTAACCTTTCCTGTACTGGATGCCCAACAGATCTTAATGATGATGGTGAGAC